>DASRAJ010000160.1:0-87917 GCA_035638255.1 Chitinophagales bacterium | reverse complement strand
CAGCAGTTTGCGGCAACACGAACGGCGTTCAATATTGTACGAATGCAAATTGCACTAACTATAGCTGGAGTGTAAATGGGGGAACCATTCCCGGAGCAACCAATGCAAGTTGTGTAACCGTAAACTGGGGCGCAGGCCCTGCAGGAAGTCTTTCACTTTCTACAATGAATTGCACTCCCGCCACCTGCCCCACGCCCACGGTGGTCACTGTGCCCATTATGCCGAACGGCCCATTTACAATCGGTGGTCCCATCGTTGCGTGTTTGAACTCTACTTATACCTACTCTGCGCCGTACATTCCCGGTGCACAATACACATGGACGCTCACACCCAATAACCTCTTAATTCCAACCTCGCCTCCTTATCTTCAAAACATCACCTTCAATCAACTCGGAACGTATGTTCTTACGTGTCACATGTCGAACGATGTGCTCGAATGCGAGGGAGATGCAACCCTTACGATCAATGTGCTTGGTGATTTCAATATCAGCGGAGATGATTCCATTTGTGTAGGTGACTCAGCTCACTTCAGTGCCACACAAAACAACAATCCATTCAATGTTGACTGGACTTGCTCAGCTGGAACCGTGCTGAACAGCCCCAATGCTGCTTTTCTTTTCAACACACCAGGAACCTATACCATTACTGCAACCCCGCTTCCGGGTACAGCATGCTCACCATTTAAAACCTTAACATTGGTA
Source organism: Chitinophagales bacterium (assembly GCA_035638255.1). GTDB lineage: Bacteria > Bacteroidota > Bacteroidia > Chitinophagales > UBA10324 > DASRAJ01. The sequence goes on along the minus strand of DASRAJ010000160.1, from coordinate 87,216 downwards.
GTGATTGCTGCGCCGCCGCAACCTTCTATTGCAGGGCCGAATCTTGTTTGTCCCGGCAATCAATACACTTACACTGCATCCGGTTCGGGCAACGGAGTAACTTATGCGTGGACAACAACGGGAGGAATAACGCCCGGAAGTTCCAATTCAAATCCATTTGTGGCAACAGTAAATTCTTCAGGAACCATTACAGTAACTCCAACGAGTACTGTCGGTTGTCCCGGACCATCGCAAACCATTAGTGTAAATACATACACAGCCCCTGCGCCTTCAATACAGAGTGACACGTTCACCGTTTGCCCTGATGCAAAAATCACTTACACTGCCACGCTGAGTTATGGCGGATCATCATCAGTGGTATGGTCAGTTATTCCTGCAGCCGCCGGCACAGTTCTTTCAGGACAAGGAACAGGAACCGTTACAATCGAATGGCATGGAAATATTTCTAACACGATTCAATCTCCCGTTTACTTAAAAGTGGTGGAAGCTATTTGCGGCAATCTGAAAGACAGCAGCACGGCAGTAATCACGATTAATCCTTCACCCACTCCCAATGCCACAGGAGCAAGTGTTTGCTACGGTGGATCAGCAAATATCAGCGTAACCGGAGGTGGCGGTTCCACTTTCAACTGGTACACATCATTGGGTTCATTTGTAGCTAGCGGAAGCACCATCCCGATTAACAATCCGGGGAATTATTATGTGGAAGAAACTGATGTGAACGGATGCAAGGCGAAAGACTACGTGCAGGTGAATGCATTTCCGCAACCGATCGTAGGCATCAGTGCATCGGGCCCGGTAATGTGTAATACCAACAATAACACACTGAGTTCAAACATTACACTTCAAACCTTCGCAGGATCAGGTTACACATTCCTATGGTCAACTGTAGGAGGAGCTTTTGTGGATCCTACTAATTCCAACCCGATTACAATTTCTTCCGCCGGCTCTTACCAGGTTATTGTAACTGAACCTGTTCATGGTTGCACGGATACTGCCTATTATGTGGTAGTGTGTGGTACAGGCGGTACCGGTTGCACTGATCCGACATGTACATGCGTTGTAGGGACGCCCTCGGCCACGCAAAACGGTGTGTATTGCGACAACTATACTTTTACCGCATCTACAGGTGCTGGCAGCTGCACAATATTTACATGGTATTTCGGAGATGGATATTCCGGAAGCGGTACTTCGGTCACTCATCAATATTTATCACCCGGAATTTATACTGTGTATTATGTTGCCAGTGATCCGGGTTGTTGCGGAGTTGCATCAACGACACTTACGATCACGGTTCCTGCTGTTGCAAACTTCACTCCTGTAATTACATGCAATACAGTTTGTTTTACAGATGCCTCGGTTGCACTGCCCGCAGATCCGCTTAGTGGCACCGGATACACATGGGATTTCGGGGATTTAAGTGCTACCTCCAATCAGCAAAATCCTTGTCACTATTATTCTTTGCCCGGGACTTACAGCGTGATACTTGAAGTAACAACAAACTCAGGGTGCAAGGCGAAGATTACAAAGTCAGTTACCGTGAGCGGTCCGAATGCTGTGGCAAATGTTTCTGCAGCCACAGCATGTAATCAGCCTGTGACATTTGATGCAAGCGCATCTACTTCAAACATTACGGCATACAGTTGGGATTTTGGTGATACTTATTCATCGAATGCTGCAATAGCACAACACATCTATTCAGTCAACACCACTACTACTTTCAACTGGACACTGATTGTAACTGATGGCAACGGATGCATGGACACTGTAATAGGAAGCATTACTGTTGTTCCTCCTCCTGCACCGTTCCCGCTCACTTACAATACTCCCTCCTGTGGGAATGACACGCTCGATGCCGGGGGTGGTTATGCATCGTACCAATGGTATATGAATGGAAGTATAATCCCCGGCGCAACGATTCAAACTTACATCGCGACTCAGTCAGGGACATACACCTGTGAAGTGATTGATGCAAACAACTGCAAGATCATGAGCTTGCCTGCAAATATTTCGGTATTGCCATTGCCTGCACTGAATGTGACAGCAAGCCCGCAGCCGCTTTGTTCCAATCAAGCCATCACATTGAATTCGGGATTGACCGGAAATTATACTGTGATATGGAAGGATGCCGGTTACAATCAGATCGCAACAGGATTCACGTATTCGCCGGGAATTTTGCCGGCAGGAACTTACGCCTATCATGTGAATGCGACAGATAATGCCACAACCTGCACAGACTCTGCTACAATTACCTTCACAGTGAATCCCGCACCATCAGTTACTATTTCCAATTCAAATCCTTCCGGTATTTGTGCGCCGAATCCTGTTACCTTAACAGCAACAGGAAGCCCTGTTACGGTAAATTATTTATGGAGCAGCGGAGCTACCACATCAGTGCTCGCAGTTTACAGCGGTGGAATGTACACAGTTACCGTTACCGACCCTGCGAATGGTTGCATGGCTTCAGCAACAGATAATGTCATCATCTTTCCGTTACCTGATCTAAGCATGCTGCCTATTGGCTGTGATTCAAGTTGTATAAACCCGTTTGCGGATACTATTCATGGCCCTCCGGGTTTGTGCAATTATGATTGGCAAATCAATGGAGTTACTGTAACCACGCTGCAGAACCTCGGTTTGAATCCTACGAATATGCCGGTGTACGGTATTGCTTATACAATCACTCTCATTGGAACTACATGCAACGGATGTGTTGACAGCACTAAGTTTGAATACACACCACACGAATGCGATACTTCTTCATCACATTGCTACACGCTGACAGATACTATATGGTGCAACGTTGACGGGACGTATTCCTTCCTGCTCATGCTGCAGAATAACAATCCAACAGCAACAGCATCCATCATGCTCGATAATTTCACGGTGCCGTATCAAGTGAACGGAATGTCGTACTACTATCAGTTCCTGAATGTTCCTGCGAATGGAAATTCGGGATGGTTTCCTCCAACGCCCTTAATACTTAGTCCTCCGTTTGATCAAACACTTCCCTCTACGTTCTGCTTCCACACTATAGTAATTTATGGCGACACCTGTTGCTGTGATTCGTTGTGTATTGAATTACCGAACTGCGATCCGTGTGATAACATCAGCGTGAGCGCCACCAGTGATTCAACTGATTGCTGTAAGCAGATTTCTATCACCAATAATTTCTTAGGAAACTACTTCAGTGGTGTTAGTGTAGTTCCGATTTCCTTAGGCGCTTCGATTGCTTCAACGACTTTGGGAGGCGGCGGAGGAGGCTGGTCTTCAGCAGGAAATTCATCCATCATGAGCTTCTATCCTCCAGGCAACAGCACGATTCCTGTCGGAACAATAACGGATTTGTTCACCCTGTGTTTGAACTTGCAGATCGGTGCCGCCGTTCCGCAAATAGTCGTGTTCAATTGGTTTGTTCCCGGTTCGGATGGTACAGATAGCGTGGTTTGTACTGACACACTCGTGTTCAATTGCGATCCCCCATTACAAAATCCTTGCGGAGAAATTAAAGATTCCATTGTGTGCCTCGGCGACGGAACATATCAATACACCTTCACTGTTTTCAACTACAGCGCGAATCCAATTCCAACTGCAGCGATTGATTACATGAATCCGCAGTCGGGTGTCAACTTCCCGAGTCTTGTTTTCTTCTTCAATCCTGCAATCGCCCCGGGCGACAGTGCAACGCAAACATTTACGTTTACCTCTTCGCTTTCTCCCGGCTCTGTAATTTGTTACCACATGACGTTGCTGGATAGCATCGGCTGCTGCTGCCATGCTGTTGATACAGTGTGCTTCACATTGCCGGAATGTGATTCCACCTGTGCCTGCGGAAGCTGGAGCTTGTTTAGTGCAAACATTACTGATCCGGCGACCGGAGCAGCACACTATCCTACGATTGAATGCGGTACTAACTTTACTTCTCTCACTGCCGGAGTTTCAGTCTTGTTTACCGGCGGCGGTTACAATTGTACCGGCGATTCTTCCTGCACCTCAGTACTCACCTGGAACATTCCGGGCGGAACACCTTCATCGGGAACGGGCTTGCCTTCATTCACGCTCAACAGCGGAGGAACATTTACCCTCACCATGTATGGTTACTGCGGCGGGCACTTGTGCGATTCGTGCAAGATTAACTTTATCGTTGATTCTTGCCAGTGCGGGCACTGGGATTTATTTAGCTTCAGTGAATCAACACCGAACTCCGATGCACAATATCCGAATCAGGCATGTGGTACTGTTTACCAGGATGTAGTTCAGAACTCAATGATCAGTTTCTATAGCGGAGGATTTATTTGCAATGGCGATGCTGCGACTTGTGCATCTGATTTGACATGGATCGTGACGGGTGGTGCTTCACCATCATCAGGCAGCGGACTTCCAACCTTCACACTCGGTGGTGCAGGCACGTACGTACTCACGCTTTATGGATACTGCGGCGGACATTTGTGTGACTCCTGTACGTTCACGTATGTTACCGCAGCAGATAGTTGTACATGCGGAAGCTGGCAACCATTTGACATCACAACGAGCAATGCATCTTACTCGAATCAAGCCTGCGGCGGAACTTACGTTTCGAAAAAGGGCCTCCCGATCACCATTAGTGGAAGCTATTTATGCTCCGGAGGTGATTCGTGCACTGCTACCTACGCATGGACTATCACCAAGGGAGGCAACTTTTTCTCGTCGGGTACAGGGCTGCCGATCACATTTACTCCCAATGCAGTGGCATTATTTGTAGTCACCATTGCGCCCGTGTGCGGTGGAATTGACTGCCAGACATGTTCATTCACCTTTAATGTGAAAAAGCTTGTGCAGGCACCAATTCAACATAACCCTCAGCCAATTTATGATGGTGTTGCAATGAATGCAGCACCGAATCCGGCTCACGATGCCGTAATGTTGCGATTCTCATCAAGCACCCCGGAAGCAGGAATAGTTTCATGGTATAATGAGTTGGGAATTGCAGTTCAGCAAACGTATGTCGAGTGGAATGGTGGTGAGAAGGAAGTGGAAATGAATGTGAGCGCGTTGCCTGCAGGAATTTACTTCGTTCGATTCAACGGTGATAGCGGAAGTGCGTTTGTGAAGGTGACAGTTTACAGATAATAGTGAATTTCGCAAAGCTAAACCGACGCATTCGCCCAAGGCGGGATGCGTCGGTTTTTTTATGTGAGAAAAATCTATCCGTAAATCTCTACGTGAATTAATTTGCGATCATAACCCATAGCAAGAATTCTCTTCTTCGCATCATCAATCATATTTTTCCAGCCGCTGATATAAAACTGTGCAGATCTTTTATCAGCAAACAATTCCTCATAAACCGGGTGCACGTAACCTTTTCGTCCGGTGTATTCAGGCGAATCTTCTCTCGATAAGGTTAGAAGAAATTTGAAACCGGGAATTTTGGTTTGAAGCTGTTCCAATTCCTCCCGGTAAAAGATATCTTTTATGTAGCGTGTTCCGAAAACCAGGTACAAATTTTTTATAGAACGGGGATGGCTCACCAAATCAAGTAACATGGAGCGAAAGGGGGCAATGCCGGTGCTCGTAGCAATAAGACATAAATCGGTTTCAATTATACCCGGTAAAACAAAAATTCCCGCAGGGCCTTTGAAAGGGATTGTGGTTCCTACCTGAACGTCATTCCAAAAATATTTTGAAGCCGGCCCATTGGGAACAAATCCGATCAGCAATTCAAATTCATTGCTGGCTGAAGGCGGTGACACAATGGAGTAGCTCCGCCATCTGCGATTTTTCTTTTCATGAATGGGAAGATCGAACGTGACGAACTGCCCTGCCTTAAAGTTCAGCACTTCCAGCTCCGGAACCTTCATGAAGAACCTTTTGGCATTTTCTGTTTCATCTTCTATCCTGGTTACCTCCGATGTAAACCATTTCTCTAAAGCCATTGAAGAAAATTGTGTTGATGCAATTCAAACAACGATGATGTGGTGAAGAATGTTCAATCGGGTCCGCTAAACCGACGCGGTCTCCGGGACCGCGGTCGGTTTGTGAGCAGCGAAAACTTATATTTCAACTGAATTTGTTTTCGTAGTAAGGAATCTCATCGTGTGATTCGGATTCTTTTTGTTCCCAGTACGCAAGTGTTACAAAGTGCCCGGTAGGTGTTCGAAGCAATCTTCCGAATATCGCATTGGTGGGATTGAACATGACATCTGTCACTCCAATTGTAAAAGTTTCAGGTGGTGGAGGAGGCGGTGGAGGAGCAGGCGGCGGCGCTTCTGCTTCTTTGCCTGCAGTAACTTCTGCAGGGGCGGGTGCCGGCGGTTTTACAGGTGCAACTTTTGGCGGAGGAGACGGAACTACAATGACGATGTAGTGATTGAATTCAAGAAGTGATTTCAGAAAGTCAACGCGTGCCTGCGAAGCATTCTTCTCCACAATGGCGCACTTCACACCGTTGAGATCTTCGAATTCGTGGTTCTTGTTGATTGCCATGTTCTCGTCAATTTCATTTATTGTTTTACAAATTTCTTAGCTACAATTTCTCCGTTTGTCTTTAGCAACAAGAAATATACACCATCACTCAATCTCTGTATATTGATTTTCCTCCCATACTTTCCTTGGGTGGGTTCTTCTTTTGAAGAAAATATTTCCTCGCCTAACAAATTATAAATACATAGTTCGATATTCTGCTTAGAAAATAATTCGCATGAAATATCCAAGTATGAATTAGCAGGATTAGGAAAAACTAAAAGGTTAATTTGGGAAATTGGAACTTCAATTATTCCTACTGCTGGTTTGCATAGATTACAGAAATGCGGGCAAGCTGTATCAGGAGCAAATCGCCATAAGTCATTCAACTTACCTAAAGAACCCCCGCCCCCAAACAACCAAAGATTACATTTCTTGTCTTTCCATCCAATTGCACCCAATCTACTACCCGGATGGTTTAGTGGACTTGACACAGTTTTTATTCCGTATGAAGGAAATTGATTCGGAATATATGAACCATCCATTAAAGTCCATTCATTTGTAACGTAGTTGTAATCCCATAAATCTCCGTAGCAAGCATTGCCAAAGCTTCTATGAATGCCTCCGTAAAAAATAAAATTTTCAAGATCGCATCCGATAGTCCAACAAGCTCTATTTTCAAATCTTGCCGGAGGAGGATCATCAGTTGTAGAAATACATTGCGTGCTATTTGAGATAGAGTCATTAACGGTGCTGTCACCGCTAATCCATGTCCATTCATTTGTGTTTAGCGAGTATCGCCATAAATCGTTAAACGAGGCATTTAAACTGGGATTACCATTTCCATCATTTCCTCCGAAAAAATAAAAATTACCATCACTATCTTTCCATTTAGCATAACAACATCTTGCTGATGGTTTGTTTGCAGAGTCTGAAACACCTTTAATTCCATAAACACTTTGCTGATTAAAAAGAGTATCTCCCTTCATCCAGGCCCATTCATTTGTTCCTATATTATATTTCCAAAGATCATTATTGAAACTCGAACCACCGATGCCTCCCCCAAAAACCCATAAGTTATTATTATTGTCAGTCCAAGTAATATTTGTCTCTGTCTTTCTCCAGGGAAAATTGGCAGGATCAGCAACTCCCATAGTTCCGTAATGATGTAGCGTGCTGAAATTTGCCGGGCCTTTCATCCATGCCCATTCATTAGTTGCGATGTCATATTTCCAAAGGTCAGCAAAGCAATCTCCTGCATATCCACCAAATAACCAGAGATTCCCACTTGTATCAACCCAAGTAGGCACTCCCCAACCTCTTGAGCCTGGTGAATTTGTTGGAGATGGTATTCCTTGGGTTCCGTAGACAGGTGGTTGGGCAGGCAGTCCAGTTCCATTTATCCAAGCCCATTGATTAATATCCGGATTAAATTTCCATAAATCACCGTATTCATATAAAGGACTTACTCCTCCAAATAACCAAAAGTTTCCCTCCTTATCAGTCCATTCACAAGCTTCGTAGAAAGCAGGTGGAGAATTCAATTGATGAAATACTCCTTGTGTTCCAAAATGTCCAAACGAATTTATTGTGCTATCTCCGTTCATCCAAGTCCATTCTCCCATCTGCGCGGAAATTAATTTCACAAAAAAAAGTAAAATCAGAGTAGTGTAACATTTTTTCATTGCGGTTTTAAGTTAGCACTGTGTAAAAAGGGTTGCGTATTGCCAACTTCAAATTTCAACCTTTTAACTCAGTGAAAAAATGTAATCATAAATCCAACTCCAAAATCCAATCAAAACAATTCCTGCCAGGCACATCAGCAGAGAAATCTTTGGAAGCAAGCTCACTTGTAGTTTTTCGATTGGCCGTTCATTCTCTTCCATGAACATCGCTTTCACCACCCGCAAATAATAGTAGAGTGAGACGATCATGTTCAATGCCGCTATGGTGATGAGCAAGTAATTTCCTTTTCCGGCACCTGCCATCAGCAGAAAAAATTTCCCGAAGAAACCTGCTGTCGGCGGAATTCCCGCTAAAGAAAAAAGTGAGAGCGTGAGAACCCAGGCAAGCAGCGGGTTCGTTTTGTAAAATCCTTTGTAATCATCAATGCCTTCTTTTCCTGTAAGCGCACTCACCAGAGCAACAACTCCGAATGCACCAAGGTTGGAGAAGATGTAAATCAGCACGAAGTAAATTACCGAGGCAGTGCCCGCCTGTGAACTTCCTGAAATACCAATGAGAATGAAACCAACCTGGGCAATGGAAGAGAATGCAAGAAATCGTTTCAGATTATTTTGCCGGATCGCAAAAAGATTTCCGATGACCATCGTCAGCACCGAAAGCAGGAATAACATATTGTACCACTCATCTGCCATTGGTTTGAAAACGGTGTAGAGCACGGAAATAAAAACAAAAAGTATTGAGCCCTTGGAGATGACGGAGAGATAAGAAGTGACTGCCACGGGCGATCCTTCATACACATCAGCCGTCCACAGATGAAACGGCACTACGGAAATTTTGAAAGCAAATCCTGCAAGCAGCAAAATAAAGGCGAACAATTGCAAAGCGCTGCTATCTAATTTTTGTGAGATGTCAGTCAGGCTAATGGTTCCGGTGGCGCCGTACACCATCGAAATACCGAAGAGCAAAAGCCCTGATGAAAATGCAGAGGACATGATGTATTTCATCGCTGCTTCCGATGATTGCCTTCTTTCCAAATCGAAATTTGCAATCGCTGCAAGCGGAATCGTTGACATTTCCAATCCAAGAAAAAACATCAGCAGGTTGTTGCTGGAGATCATAAAAAACATTCCCAGTAGCGTCGTGAGCAGCAGCATGTAAAACTCCATCACATGCTTATGATTTCTTAGCCATGAAGAAGCCTGCAGTGAAATGATGAGCGTGCCAAGGTTGAGAATATTTTTTTCAAGAGCGATCAATGGGTTTGTTTTGAACATGTCGCTGAAGAGAGTTCCTTGCTGATTCAAAAAAAATCCTGCGGCAAAATTCATGAGCAATAAAATGTTGACCAGGTTCAGCACCGCATCATTCTTCATATTATCTCTCCCGATTTTAAGAAAAAGAAGAATGAAGATGATGACCGTTACGATCAGCTCAAATTTCATCAGCACAAAAAATTCCTTCGTCATCTTTTAATTTTCATTTTTAAAAAATCGCTGCAACCACATTTTTCATAATAGATTCCGTTCCCGGTGTAATTAACTCATACAACCAAAATGGCGCAACCCCAATCGCGACGATTCCGATGATCAGGATTGCTCCTGCAAATTTTTCATTCCATGTTGCATCCGTCAAATTCAAAAATGTCGCACTTGGAATTTCACCCATGATTGCTGAGCCAACAGCGCGTAAAATGTAAACCGCTGTCACCACAATCGAAGCGCATGCAAGAATGGTTGCGATGCGATAAAATGTGTCAGGGTTTTGCCACGAACCCATGAACACTGTCATCTCCGCAACAAATCCGGAAAAACCCGGCAAGCCAAGGGAGCACAATCCTGCAATCACAAACACCGTGGAAATGAACGGCATAATTTTCATCATGCCGCCGAGTTGAGCCACCATTCGTGTATGAGTGCGGGAGTAAATCATTCCGATCGCAGCGAAGAAAAGTGCCGTCATCAATCCGTGCGACACCATTTGCATCACCGCTCCTGTGATCGCGGTTTGTGTGAGCATGCCGATTCCCAGTAAAACAAATCCGCAATGACTCACGGATGAGTATGCATTGATGTACTTCAAGTCTTTTTGCATCATGGTTGCAAATGCGCCGTAGATAATTGCGATGGTTGCAAGCAGCACGATGATCCATGAATATTCATGCGCGGCCTGTGGCATCAGGTAGGTTGCAACACGGAGGCAACCATAGCCGCCGAGTTTCATGGAGATACCTGCGAGAAACATGGAAGCGGCAGTAGGCGCGGATGAATGTCCGTCAGGAACCCATGTGTGAAAGGGAAACAGAGCACCAAATACTCCGAAGCCAACGAATGCCAATGGAAAAAAAAGTAGTTGAGCTTTGATTGGAATATGCATTTTCGAAATCTGTACAAGATCAAATGTGTGCATTCCACCTCCTGCATCAGTGTTGTAATACAATCCAAGCAAGCCAACAAATACGAGTGCGCTTCCTCCCATCAACATGAGAGCAAGTTTCATCGCGCTGTATTCTTTCTTTCCGCTTCCCCAGATTCCAATCAGTAAGAATTTTGGAATCACCGCGACTTCGAGAAAGAAAAACAACGTGAAGAGATCGAGTGAAATAAAAAATCCATAAGCGCCAAGCGAAAGGAAGATGAGGAGGAAGAAAAACTCTTTGCTCATTTGTTCTTCACTCCACGAAACCAGCACACCGGCGAGTACTACGAATGCTGTCAGCAAAATCATTGCAATGGAAATTCCATCTACCCCGATGTGGAAGTTGATGTTGAGTGGAGCGAACCAGGTGTAAATCGATTCAAAAAGAAATTGTGAGGTGTTGCCTGCCGCCCTTTCATTCCAATACAAAAACAATAAAACACCGGCAATCACGAATTGCAATACCGCTCCCCCTAATGCAATGGCTCGAACTTGCTTCAATCCTTTCGAGAGAAGAATAGCGAGGGAGTTGATGAAAGGGAGAAGGATGAGTAATAAAAGATTCATGCGCAATTTTTATTTCCAGAAATAAATGAACAGTACTGCCAACCCAAAAATGCCGGCGAAAAAGTACAGTCCATACCCCTGCACTTTTCCCGATTGAATTCCTTTGATGAATGCTGAAATTTCCTGAGTGATTGCTGCAAGAAGATTCATAAATCCATCCACAATATTCCTGTCGAACCAAGCAGCGGGTCTTCCAACAAGATTGAAAACAATTTTTTTCGTGATGAAGAGGTACAGTTCATCAATGTAGAACTTGTTGTATGCTGTGCGATACAAGCCACTGAGTGATGCTGCAAGTTTTTCGGGACGACTATTTTCTTTTCTGTAAAGAGTTGAAGAGATAAAAATTCCACACAAAGCGAACAGAACAGGTGCAACAGAAAAAGTAATATCAAGAGGTGACTCGAATGGAACTCCGCTTGCGGAGACAAATTTTGAAAAAGGAATAAAGCCCACAAGGAGCGTACCTACCGCCAATATTACAAGCGGAATTTTCATGGTTGCAGTTCCCTCTCCGTGTGCGCGTGTCATGCTGAGCGGAGTCGAAGGATAATGAAATTCCTTCTTCCAAAAAATCGAGAAGTACAATCGAAACATGTAGAATGCAGTGAGTCCCGAGGTGAAAAGTGCAATTCCATAAATGAGTTTGCTCGAGTGAAAAGCTGCAAGCAGAATTTCATCCTTGCTAAAAAATCCGGAGAATGGCGGGACACCCGAGATTGCAAGACAGGCAATCAAAAAAGTGATATGAGTGATGGGCATAAATTTTCTAAGCCCGCCCATGTCTTTCATATCATTGCTATGTACGAGGTGAATCACTGCGCCCGCACAAAGGAACAACAGAGACTTGAACCATGCATGAGTGAACAGATGAAACATCGAAGCTGCATAGCCATGTTCCAAAACTTGTCCGACACTTATTGGTACACCTGATAAAGGAGGATAAAGGGTGTAGTAAACTCCAAATCCTGACACACCAAGTGCAAGCATCATGTAACCAATTTGGGACATGGTGGAGTATGCTAATACTCTTTTGATGTCTGTTTGCGTACAAGCGATTACCGCCGCGAGCAACGCAGAGAATGCGCCCACATATCCGATCAGGTGTAATACTGCAGGATCAGAAAGAGCCAGCACGGGAAATAATCTTGCCACCAAATAAACTCCGGCAACTACCATGGTAGCGGCATGAATTAACGCAGACACAGGAGTAGGTCCTTCCATCGCATCGGGCAACCAGATGTGCAAGGGAAACATGGCACTCTTTCCTGCACCACCGATGAATACTAAAGTCAATCCCCAGGTGAGTGCTGAGATTCCAATGAAGGATGCTGATGTAATATTTGTGAGTTGCGATGACGGCGTAGTGAGTCGCGTAATGAGTGTATTGAAATCGAGCGTCTCAGAATAAAAGGCAAGAATCAAAATGCCGATAAGAAAACCCAGGTCAGCAAAGCGTGTAACGACGAATGCTTTTTTAGCGGCAGCCACAGCAGAAGGACGATCATAATAAAATCCGATGAGGAGGTATGATGAAATGCCGACCAGTTCCCAGAAAATGTAGATCTGAAAAATGTTGGATGACAGCACTAATCCGAGCATGGAAAAAGTAAACAGCGAGAGGAATGCGTAGTAGGTTGCAAATCTTTCTTCGCCCTTCATGTAACCGAGTGAATAGATGTGCACCATCAGCGAAACAAACGTGATCACCACAAGCATCATCACCGAAATGGGATCCAGGAGGATGCCCATGTCAATGGAAACATTTGGCGAGAATTGCAGCCAGGTGTAATTGATTGCAATCATCTTTTGATAAACACCATTCACCTGACCATTCACAAAAAAATAATTGTAAGCCACATCGAACGCGAGAATGGTTGAAATGAACAACAGCAGACAAGCAACAATGCCGGAGGAATTTTTGAAGTACCTCCGCCCGAAAATTCCAAGCACGAGGAATCCTGCGAATGGCAGGAGAGGAATCAACCAGGAGAATTGATTTATCATGATCATTTCGTCACGACGTGACTATGCTGATTTTTATTTGGTTCTTTCTATAAACATTGTGTTCCTGCAGGACTTTTGCTAAACCCAAGCCCTTCAAGCTTTTCAAGCTCGTTAGAATTTCATTTCCGTCGCATCTTCCACGTCAATGGAGTGATGACTCCTGTACAAGTTAATTATGATTGCAATTGCCACTGCTGCTTCTGCGGCGGCAATAGTGATGATGAAAATGGTAAAGAAAATTCCGTCAAGTTTATCCGGGTACAGGTATTTGTTGAATGCAATGAAGTTGATGTTCACGCTGTTCAGAATTAATTCAATTGCCATCAGCATGGTGATCATGTTTCTTCGCGTGAAGAACCCATACATGCCGATGAAGAACAGCCCTGTGCTCACGAACAAAATGTGTGTCAATGGAACGTCGCTCATTTATCAGTAGGTTTATTTTTGATTGCGATTACAATGCATCCAATCATCGCAGCGAGCAACAACATACTTACGACTTCAAATGGCAGTACATACCCATGCTCAGTAGTGCTCAGCATTTGTGCGCCTATGTCTGCAACATTTACCTGCAATGCATCTGTTGATCTTGCTGTAAAGTTGTACCGGTAAATGAGTGAGTACGCCAATGCAAAACCAAGTACTACGGAGAGAATTGAAAAGATGGTCCGGGTCCGAAGCGGTTGTGGCATTTCATCTCCCGCTTTTTGTGTGAGGAAGATGGAGAAGATGATGAGCACGACAATGCCTCCAACGTAGACGATGATTTGAACAGCCGCAATGAACTGTACATCCATCCAGAAATACAAACCTGCAACACCAATCAAAGAGAAGAGCAACCAGATTGCCGAGCGGAAAATTTTTCTTGCCGTGACTGCGAACAACCCCGTTACGAGGAGGAAGGCAGATAGCAAATAAAAGATGATGGTGTTTGCGTTCATTAAGTTATTTCGGATGTTCCACAGACTCTGTGAACGGGTTTGGGATGTCGGACTTAATTTTTGAATTTTTGACTTCTCGTAAATCCGAAATCGTAAATCCGAAATCCGACCTGTCCCGATTCGATCGGGAAATCATTCTATTCCTGCCCTGATTTTTGATCCGGGATTATTCAGTTTCTTTACCAATTGATTTCTATCAAAAACACTGTGCTCGAATGTTTGTGCCATTTTGATGGCATCAGTCGGGCAAGCGATGATGCACAGGTTGCACATCGTGCACAGTTCAAGGTGATACACAAATGTGTCGAGCGCTTTTTTCTTTTTGCCATCTGCACCCACGTCAAATTTTGTGATGATCTTGATAGTTGCGTTCGGACAAGCAAGCTCGCACGCAGTACATCCTGTACATGCATGTTCATTGTTTTCATCGTGAATCAATACCACTTCGCCTTTGAATCTCTCAGGCAACTGAGGTATGGCTTCAGGATATTGTTGGGTGATGATTTCTTTTCGCGGATGTGTGAAGTAATAGCCGGTCATGCGCATGCCTTTCAGCAGTGATCTCACCGAGGTAAAAACTTCTTTTATGTAATTAGTTAAGAACATTTTTCAATCAGGGTCCTTGGTCATTCTATATCCAATTCTTTTTCTCGGCGGAATAGGTGGATTTAACAGTCGTTTCAATGCATCAAAGATGATCTGAATTTCTTTTTCGTGCTTGCTCAACTTTTTATCGTGTTTCAAAAATTTCTTTTCATAGTTCGCGAGCTTAAGAAAAACGTCTTTGTTTTCGGAAAGAAATTCCCGCATACGTGTGAACACCCGAATGATTTGAATGCTCACTTGTATTGCTGCTTCGCTATTAAGAACGGTTGAAAGCATTGCTACACCTTGCTCGGTGAATGCAAAAGGAAGATACTTCGAATGCTCGCCTCTCTTTAAGATGCCAAATTGGCGTCTTAAAGAATCGTATTCTTCACGCGTAATTTCAAACATGAAATCTTCGGGAAAGCGGCTCATGTTTCTCCGCACTTGCCTCTTCAAATGCCCGGTCTCTACTCCATACAATTCTGCCAGATCAAAATCCATCATCACACGCTTTCCTCTCAGCAAATAAATTTTACTCGATATTTTTTCATCGGTGATTTGAAGACCCACGCTCATTTTACTTTTTTTCATGTAGAGTACTGTTTCCGTTTAAGGTGCCAATTTGGCTCCTTAAAGATTCAAAGCTTTAGTTTCAAATTTGATCCACCAAATTGGCGGATCAAAATTTACGGATCTCATTTTAAAAGTACCACCCCATTATCGCCACGAATGTCATCAGCAACAAATTAAACATACTGATCGGCAACAAATATTTCCATTCCAAATTCAACAACTGATCAATGCGCAATCGGGGGAACGTCCAGCGAAACCACATGATCAGAAAAATCAGAAAAAATGTTTTTCCGAAGAACCATAAGGAAGACGGAATGTAATCCATGATATGATTGAATGCTTGCCAGGTGCCGATGTGAAAGGGCATCCATCCTCCGAAGAACAAAGTTGCGCCAATCGCACACACAATAAAAATGTTCACGTATTCTGCCAGAAAGAACAATGCGAATTTCATCCCTGAATATTCCGTATGAAATCCTGCTGTGAGTTCTGATTCCGCTTCTGCCAAATCAAACGGCGCGCGATTGGTTTCTGCAGTCACGGCAATGATAAAGATGACGAATGAAATGATCGCCGGAATATGCCCTTTGAAGATCCACCAGCCATTTTGTTGTGATGCAATGATGTCACCGATGCTCAGGCTTCCTGATAGAATCACAATCGAGAGCACAGCCATTCCTGCACTCAGTTCATAACTCACAATCTGTGCGCCACTTCGCATCGCGCCCAGCAAAGAGTATTTATTGTTGCTTGCCCAGCCGGCCATCAAAATTCCAATCACGGAAATAGAAGAGACTGCAGAAACATACAGCACACCGATGTTCAGGTCCCACATCTGGAATCCTTTTGCGAATGCAATCGGCGCAAGAATCAGCATCGCCGTGATCATCACTACAAACGGTGCGAGGTTAAAAAGAAATTTATCAGCTCCGTCGGGAGTAAGTCCCTCTTTTGCCACGAGCTTCAGAGTATCGGCAAGAGTTTGAAATATTCCCTGTGGTCCCACTCGATTAGGACCTAACCGCACTTGCATGTATGCTGAAACTTTTCTCTCCATGAAGATCAAAACCAAACCGAGAACTGCGAATAAACCGATCACGCAGATTCCCACCATCACAAACTCAATGAGCAATGCGATCGTTGAATTGAAATTGGCATTCAACCACGTATAAATTGATTGTGTGATGTTCTGTAAGCTCAACTTAAAATTTTCTGAAAGTTTCAAAGATAGATGCGTCTGATCAACTTGCAATTAATTTGATGTTGGGGAGATTTAAACTTCTTTTTTGTGAATAGAAGGTATAAGGTGTGAAGACAGTTTCGTCCTCAATAACTTCAAGAAAATGTAAGAAGATATTTCCCGTAGCTGATTTATAAAGAAGAGATCCGATTCACTCAAATGTTTTTAAGCGTTGCCTTAGTAAATTCATTACGCTGATCGCCGGTATTCAAAGTTGATGCAGGCTCAAACAAGAGCACCTGCGCTTCATGTTCTGCATTCGGGCGATGCTCTACTCCACGCGGCACTATGAGAAATTCGCCTTCATTCAGCGTGATGGTTTTGTCCCGAAGCTCCATGTTGAAGCTTCCTTTTACCACTAAAAACATTTCATCTTCTTGGTCATGCTTGTGCCACGTGAAGGGTCCTTTAAACTTCACAAGCTTCACCATCTGACCATTTAATTCACCCGCAATGCGCGGATCCCATTGTTCTTTGAAGAGCGAAAATTTTTCATTGAGGTTTACTTTTTCCATAGTGATCAAAGTGTTTTGTAGTTAAGAATCCAATAGTATTTCAGTTTGATGAAGTTAACCGGTTTCGCTTTGCCTTCTAATTTTCTCTGAATGAATTTTTCATCCGGAAAATTTTTAACTATGGAAAAAGTTTCTCCGTCAGGTAAAGTTCGAAGCTGATAGGTATTGCCGGATTTATCTTCATGAGAAATTGGTGTGTTGCTGCCTTCTACAAAATTATTGTCAATAAAAACTACAGTTCCGTCATGCTGAACATAGTTGTGCATCTGCTGAATGAACGGATCCAATTCTTCAACTGGAATGTGTGACCAAATGAATCCGCCGAACAGTGCTTCGAAACGATGGCCGGGATTCAGTGAATTGAAATCTGCGCGCTCAAAGGTGACGTTGTTCTTCGGATAGTTTCTCTTGTATGCAATGGCAAGCATCGCATCATTGATATCCGTTGCATGAATGGATTTCGAGGTGAGTGAAATTTCCTTCGTCCAGTAACCGGTACCACAGGCGATTTCCAAGACTTCTTTGCCGGAGAAAATCTGCTGAAGAATTTTTGCCGCTTCATCGAGGGCTTCTTTCCGCTCTTCACGATGGTAGAGTGAATCGTAGTGCGATGCTCTTCGGTGATAGTATTCCTGTACATCCACGCTTAAGAAATTATTGTTTTTTCTTTTCAATTCCTTCACCAATTTCTTATCACATAGCCATTGATTTCAAGAATAGAAAATTCTCGCATGCCCCACGGCGCGTCCCACAATTCCTTAATGATCTTTATCTCTTTGCCTTTATACTCTTCATAAATCTCATTCACGTTGGTAACAAACCAGCAAATTTCAAGTGTCTGTGAGCTCGAATTGATCTGTGATAAATGTTCAGGATTTCTGTTGAACAGCAACCGCAAATCATCACGACGGATTCCGGCATCAGAATCTTCCCAAAACCACTCTTCATAGAAGCCAAGCTGTTCCTTGTAATACTGAATGGTTTCTTTCAAATCCTTTACTGGAAGAAACGGAACTGCATGAGAAAAGTGTGATGGTTTCATAAAACGAAGATGAAAAGATCCACAGACCTTTTCCAAAGTTTTGAAATTTGGAAAAGGTAAATCCCGGGCGAAAATTATTCCTTAACAATCTTCCTCACAAATGTTTGGCCTTCAGCTTTCACTTCGACGAAATAAACTCCTTCATGAAACTCTTTTCCAAAAATCAACTCTCCTTTTACGTTCTGGAATTCTTTCACCGTTCTTCCGAGCAAATCAGTAATGCGAAGATTAAATTCACTGTCATCCCCAAATCGAATTATGAATTCATCAATTGACGGATTGGGAAAGATTGAAAACTGATCCCGCTGTACTGCGGGACCAACTGCCAACTCCTCTTTGCAGGTGATGTTTACTGTGGTAGCCGCAGAAGTTTTTGTGCATCCTGTAGCAGTATTCGTCTCCGTCACTTTGTATTTGCCTGCTGCAGTGGCTCCATACGTTAGATTGGTGGCACCGGAAATATTTGCTGACCCTTTTTTCCATTGATAGCTCAGGTTGTTTCCTGAATTGGCAGTGAGAGTAGTTGTTTGCCCTGCACACATATTCACGGTTCCGCCTGGTGAAATTGTTGCTGCAGGTTTTGCATTCACAGTGACCGAAATTGAATTTGATGTTGCAGTGCCGCAAGCATTGGTAACAGTTACGGAATATGTTCCTGTTTTGGTAGCAGTGTAAGATGAATTAGTTGCACCACTTTGATTCGTTCCTCCTTTTTTCCATTGATAGGAAGTTACGCTGCCGGTAGTTGTAGAATTGAGTGTGACCACATCAGGTTTGCAAACCGTAGTTGCTCCTCCTGCTGAGATGGATACTGTGGGCAAAGTGCAACCCGTGATAGTTCCTACTCTCATTCCATTTCCGAAAGTAGTCACCCAAATTTCATTCGCATTGTAAGGATTGAAGTAAACTCTTTCAGGCTGCCGGAATGGAAATGAAGTGACTTGTGAAAATACCGGCGTTACATCATTGACATTGGCACATGTCCATAGTCCCTTTGTTTCAGTAGTCATGTAAATCCTGTTTGCATCGTTGGGGTCGAATGTGCACGATGTTACTCGATCCAGTGAAGTGATTCGCGTCCAGTTTATGCCACGATCTGTTGTCTTCCACAATCCGCCGCCGGCATTGTTTACCGTAGTGCTTCCCCATCCTTTGAACACACCAACATACCACGTGTTTTGTGTTGCATCATTGGGATCAACTACAATGTCCTTGCACCAGTAGTACATGTTGTTGTTCACGCTTAAGTCACTCCATGTTGAACCGTTATAGAGAAACACACCACTGCTTGCGGTGAAATTTCCGGCCGCATCTCTTCTTCCTGAATAGGTGCACAGAACTTTCCCATCATTCAAACAAATCACCGTGGCGGGATGCCCTTCTGTTCGCGGAGGAGCAGCAAGTTGCGTCCACGTGGAAGTACTGTTGTTTTGAAGATTGATGCACTTGTAAATCCCTCCGAGATTACTACCATGGTTGATCACGCTTGCATAAATCGTGTTTGAATTATTCGGATCAAGGGCAATCCAGAAAACAGGATGAGAAAAATCATGGAGCAGCAACCACGTCAATCCATTGTCTGTCGAGTACACAATTTTTCCTGAAGAAGAAACATCGAGTTGAGCGTCCTGCAAGCGGGTGCTCTGGTACATGTCGTGTATGGTCGAGAGGGCTGCATACAAATACCCATTCGAAGGATTTTTTACAATGCGGTACGTTGAGTTCTGGTTGAGACCTGTGTAATTCATATTCCACGATGAGCCGGCATCATTGCTGCGAACACCATATATGTCAGAGAATCCCGCGATCAAATTATTCTGATCAACCCAGAAAACTTGCCAGCACGTGGTATTTTCCAAACCGATGCCGTGATAATTTCTTCCCTTCACAATATTTACGTTCGGCGCATTCTGATCGGCTGCATTCAAATAAGCCTGCTGCCATGTTGCTCCTCCATCAGAAGATTTGTGGACGAATCCAAAATCGGTGCAGAGAATTTTTGTTGCATCATTTCTTGCCACAGCAAAACCAAAGAACACTTCACCATAACCCCAATCGCGATCACCGCCGGTGCCTTGCCATCCTGTGCTGATGCTCATGTTTCCCTGTGCATTAAATACGTGCGACCAGTTGCTTCCTGCATTTGTCGTCTTCATCACATTCGGATAACCAGTGGTATTGCTTCCTGCGAGATAACATGTGTTGATGTCGTTCTCCGCCATTCCAACTTCCATAAGAAAATCTACACTGAGACTGATGCCGGTTTGTTTCTGGACCCAGTTGCCGCTGCCATAATCCATCGAGTAAACTCCCTTCACCAGTTGATAGTAATCATAACCGGGCATGCCTGCGTAAATGCTTCCACTCGTACCGAGCAGCACAAAAAATCTTGTTGTTGTTCCGCTTTTCGCACCGGCAAAAGAGTAGATCCCTTTTCCTGTTGGAAGTCCTGTTGAATTATCGAGTGTGAATGAAGTGCCGCTGTTTGCAGAGACGAACAGTCCATCATTGGTACCGATGTAAATATTACTTCCATCAAAAAAAACTCCGCCGATTACTATGCCGCTGCCGCTGTTATTTGCTGTGTGAATGAGCGTGAATGAAGTGCCGCCATTGTTCGTGATGTATAGCTGGTTGTAGTAGCTCATGATCATCTGGCTTGAATTATCATAGTTTGCGTACAGGTAGTATGTCCATTCTGACGGATCGGGATTTCCCGGGAGAAGACTCCACGTAGCGCCGCCATCAGTACTCTTCACCGGCAATGCATAGTCACCGGAATCATCAATCGCATAGAGTATGGAAGAATTATTTGTAAAACGAATCACGCCATTTGCGCCGCTTTGTATAGCGTGGAAATCTGTGATGGAATAACTCAGGCCGAAATCAGTGGAATGGTAATAGGCGCTCATGTCACAAGCAACATAGAATTCACTTGTGTTCCCGGGGTTGATGCTTGGATTGAAGAGAGCACCACCACCACCGATGCCAACTGAATTCCATGTGGAGGGAACTTGTGCTGCGACAATTAAGAATGAAAAATTGATCACAAGGAATTGAGAGATGAATGATAAGCTGACTGAATTGAAGATTCGTCTTGTGGGAAGAATTTTTTTCATAGGAAAGAATTTTGAAATGATTAGGAAAAACCTTGGTGGACTTTAATAGAGGGGTGGTCAATTATATATCACAGAAATCCTGCCGCTCTCAGCAACTCCGCAAAAATTTTCAATGGGAAGAAATTTTTTTTAGCATTCGACACTTACACATCTGGAAAGTGCACGTTTTGGGAGGAAATGAAAGAAGTGCGGGATGAATTCTTTTGCCTTTGTCCTGATTGATTATTTTCAAGCGTCAATAGTCAAAACATTTTTTCACTCAAAACTTAAATCAACATGAAAGAATTTCTTTTTCTGTTCCGCGGCGGCGATGCCGGCAGATTAAATGCCCAACAATCACCGGAGCAATGGCAGCAACACATGATGAAATGGAAAGAATGGATGGAATCCCTCACCAAGCAAGGTAAAATGACAGGCGGGCAACCGCTGAACAAAGAAGGTACTGTGTTAACCGGCAAGAACAAGAAGGTGACAGATGGTCCCTTTATAGAAGGCAAGGAAATCATCGGCGGTTACCTCGCAGTGAAGGCGAAAGACATGAATGAAGCTACAGAAATCGCCAAAGGTTGTCCCATCTTCGAACATGATGGCATTGTGGAAGTGCGCGAGGTTCAGCAGTTGGAGATGTAGCTTAAAATAATTGCTGTATGGCTAAATGGCTAAATTGTTTATTCGCGAGGGAGATGAGATGTCCCCGAACAATTTAGCCATTTAACAATTTAGCCATTAAGCCATTTCTCAGTACGTTTGATTGAAAGTTAATTTGCTTGCCTGCTTCCTCCGTTCCCCAAACTGTTGATCACCTCTTTCGCCATGAGTATGGAAAATTGGTTTCCGTGCTCACGAGAATTTTTGGAACACACAATCTTGAACTGGCAGAAGATGTAGTGCAGGATACACTGCTGAAAGCGCTCGAGCAATGGAAGTTCTCCGGCATTCCTGAAAACCCATCGGCATGGTTGTTTCGGGTAGCAAAGAATAAGGCGCTCGATGTAATTCGCCACGAAAAAATTCACAACAAGTTTGCAGAAGATGTTTCGCCGCTGTTGAAATCAGAGTACACACTCGTTCCCATCATCAAAGAATTGTTTTCGGAAACTGAAATCAAGGATGATGTGCTGCGGATGATGTTTGCCTGCTGCCATTCTGAATTACCACCGGAATCGCAGGTAGCACTCATCCTGAAAACTCTGTGCGGTTTCAGCATCGAAGAGATAGCAAAAGCATTTATCACTCATGATGAAACCATCAGCAAGCGACTCTACCGCGCCAAGCAGGAATTCCGCGAGAGTAAGATTCAGTTTGAGATTCCTTCTTCACAACAGATTGAGCATCGCTTAGAGAATGTACTCACGAGCTTGTACCTGCTTTTCAACGAAGGATACAATTCCACGAGTCATTCAAAAATCATCCGGAATGATTTGGTGGAGGAAGCCGTCCGGCTGTGTTATCTTCTAACTGAGAATGAAGCTACCAACCTGCCTCCGGTGAATGCGCTCTTAGCACTCATGTTGTTTCATGCCGCGCGCCTTGAATCGCGGCTCGATAAAGAAGAAAATATTTTGTTGCTCGAAGAACAGGATCGCAGCCGTTGGGATCGCTCGCTGATAAATGCCGGCATTTTCTTTTTTGAAAAAGCTATGCATGTTGAACCCGACGGACAAGTTAGCGGGCTAAACGGACAACCATCCCTGACCATTTATCACCTGCAAGCGGCAATTGCATTTCAGCATGTGAGCGCGCCATCCTTTGAGAAAACGGATTGGAATGTTATTCTTCAGTTGTATGATTTGCTATGTGACCGCTACCCTTCACCGGTAGCCGCCCTTAACCGCGCGATCGCACTTGCTCACGTGCATGGACCATTGAGGGCAATTGAAGCTGTCAATGCCATTCCTGAAAAAGAAAAACTGAAAACATATTATTTGCTACCTGCGACATTGGGCGAATTGTATTTCAGAGAACATGATTTTGCAAAAGCAAGAAATTTTTTTGAAGAAGCAATCTCGCTTACAAAATCACAGCAGGAAAAAAAATTGTTTGAGCGGAAGCTTGCGAAGTGCGTTTTGTAAGACGGAAGACTTGTGGACGGAAGACTTGTGGACGGAAGACTTATGGACGGAAGAATAAAAAGAGTTTGAAACTTTAAACCCCGCCTATTCAACCTGTCCCGTTTTTTTCTTTAGCGATTTTTGAGGAAACTAATTTCTCAGGACCATCACTTTCTTCTTCACATAATCATACCCGATTTTTCCATAGAGAAAATAAACGCCATTCGGGACATTGGAAAGATCAACTCTGAAGGCAGGATTGTCAATGACCGACCAATTTCCTTCCTGCACAATTTGTCCGAGGATATTCACCACACGTAAATGCATGATGGGGGCAGAAGGATTGTGAATGGTCACCATTGGATCATCAGTCGGCGATTCCTGCTCCACTGAAATGGTCGTTGTATTCTTTGGTATGTCGCTTCTCACAAAGAACTCCTCGTTCGAAGTATCGTTGTAAAGAAATTGATCGTTGCCGTAATTGGGATTTAAAGTCCATGCGTAGAACAGATGCCCGCCTTCACCCGTAAAGTAGGGAGGCAGAATAACCAGTGTTGAAAGCTCTGATGCTAAGTTGCCTTCATAATCATAGGTTGAATCGGGCTGCCCGTCAACATGATAATGGATCTGCACATGCATGATGTTATCAATTCCATGATTGGTGAGTTGCACCCGTGGCAGAAATGCTTCTGTCGGAATTGTTTCATACGGAAATGCAATGGTGCTGATGCCTGCATCAAGATGGTATTTAAGCGGCTGACACCCTGCGGGGGAACTCAAAATAGAATCCCGCCAGGTGTTCAAAACTCCCTGCATTCTTGAAACCTGGCATTGCGTGAAAATATTCATGCAGCCATCATCCGTGTAATCCATGTAGTTCATAAACATCACACCATTGGGCGCACCGCTGCACTGATCAAGGTATGGGAATACCCTGCAACCCATAATGCTATCGGCTTCCCGGGGAGTATCGTTGCAATTATCATCGTTGCTGCAATCACCGCCATCATCACCCCAGGTATGAAACAAGCTGAGCCAGTGCCCGACTTCATGTGTGCACGTTCTGCCTTTATCGTACGGTGGTTGAATATTGCCAACACGACCGAAAGCATGATACAATACAACAACACCATCAGAAGAATCGCCGGGAGAATAAGATGTGTAACCCAATATTCCGTTAATGATATTGCAAACCCAGATATTCAGATAATGGCCTGAAGGCCATCCATCCTCGCCACCCTGGTTGTTGTACTTCATTCTGTCATCTAAATCAAAAGTGTCAACATCCGTTTGTGTTCGGGTAATGCCGCTGGTGGAATCACCGTTGGGATCGTAAACGGCGAGACAAAACTTTACCGGCAAACCAGCACCCGTGGTTTTCCAGACGCCCGGAGTCTTGAATGTGTCAGCATTCAGGCGGTTGAAATCTTCATTCAGCACATCAATCTGCGATTGAATTTGCAAATCGGAAATATTTTGCGCGGCTGTATGATATACCACATGTACCACTACCGGAATAATCATTTGGGTTCGTGGTTCACCAGGATGATCTTGCATCCATTGTTCCGCTGCTACCCGGGCATCCTTCAATCGCTGAATGGTGCCGGGATGCTTAGCTTCCTGCAATTGCAGGTACTCCGCCGTTCCGCAACGATGGATTTCTTGCGCCCTCAAAATAGTCATGGACAAAAAGTGAATTGAGAACAGCGCGGTGAATAGAAAAGTAATTCTTCTCATCCTGCTTTTTGTTAGTGCGAAAATTACAACCGGCTTTAACTGTGAGAGGTGAACGGAATGAACAGTGAATTGACTGTAAACTGTAAACGCGAAACCCAACCTGTTCCGGCTGTCCCGCCTGTCCCGATTTTTTTTCGGGAATTTTTTCGGGAAACTATTTCCTAACCACCATCAGCTTCTTCTTCACATAATCAAACCCGATTTTTCCATATAGAAAATAAACGCCGTTGGGAGCATTAGAAAGATCAATCGTGAAAGTAGAATTGTTAATGACGGGCCAATTTCCTTCCTGCACAACTTGCCCCAGCACATTCACTACCTGTACATGAAGGATGGCATCAGAAGGATTTTGAACAGTTATTACGGGCTTATCAGTGGGATCGTCAAACTCAACAGAAAAAGTGGTTGTATTTTTTGCTACGGAGCTTTTCACATAAAACTCCGCACTGGCTGAATCATTGTAAACAAACTGATCAGTACTATGATTGACATTGGAAGTCCAGGCATACGATACATGCCCAAACTCACCCGTGAAATACGGGGGCAACGTCACCAGTGTCGATATTTGTGACGAGAGAACGCCTGTGTAATCATACGTGGTTACGGGCTGTCCATCCACCCGGTAACTTATTTGTACATAGGTAATATCATCAATACCGCGATTGGTAAGTTGTACTTGCGGCAGAAATCCCTGGGTATATAAAGTGTCTGTTGGTGCTACAATAGTACTGATAGCTGCATCAAGATTGAATTGAAGCCCCTGGCATCCACCGGGTGAACTCAAAATAGATTGCCGCGAGGTGTTTAAAACGCCCTGCATTTTTGCAGCCTGGCATTGCGTAAAAATATTCATGCAGCCATCATCCGTATAATCCATATAGTTCATAAACATCACGCCATTGGGTGCACCGCTGCAAGCGTCAATGAATGGAAATACCTCGCACCCAAAAATCCTATCGGCTTCGCGGGGAGTATCGTTGCAGCCATCATCCCCCGTGCAATCACCACCATCATCTCCCCAGGTATGCGACAAACTGAGCCAGTGGCCAACCTCATGCGTGCATGTCCTACCCTTATCATAAGGTTGTTGAACGTTCCCGATGCGACCAAAGGCATGATACAATATCACTACACCATCATCAGGAAAGCCGGGAGAAAACGATGTGTAGCCCAACGTGTTATTACCCAAATTGCAAACCCAGATATTCAAATAATGAGTCGATGGCCAGCCATCCTCTCCCCCCTGGTTGCTGTGCTTTATGTCGTCCCCCAAATCAAAACTTTCTACATCCGTATGGGTTCGGGTGATGCCGCTCGTGGAATCACCATTAGGATCATAAGCAGCAAGACAAAATTGCACAGGTAAACTGCCGGCTACAGGTACCCAGGCATCAGGGGTTTTGAATGTGTCACCATTCAGGCGGTTGAAATCTTCATTAAGCACATCAATCTGCGATTGAATTTGATCACCGGAAATATTTTGCGCCTGAGTGTTGTATACCACGTGAACAACAACAGGAATAATCATTTGGGATCGTGACTCGCCCGGGTGATTTTGCACCCATAGTTGCGCTTCTGATTGCGCATCCTTTAATCGTTGAATGGTTCCGGGATGTTTTGCCTCCTGCAATTGCAGGTACTCCGCCGTTGCGCAGCGATGGATTTCTTGTGCACTCAAATAGGTACCGCATAAAAATTGAATACAGAAAATAACCGTGAATAGATAAATGGTCCTTCTCATACTACTTTCTTATTTGTGCTAAAATTACAACCGATTTTTTAACGTGAGAGGTGAAAGGTGAAACGTGAAGGGAACGCAAGTTTCGAATTTCAATTTCCTGATGGAAATACTTAGGCTGCATGAACGACGGAACAACCTGAAACATTGGCGGCTTAACTCCAGTTGTTGGTCTGTCTTCACTTGTCGCCAACGCAAAGACCAACAACGGCACCGGAGGTGAAAAGTGAAAGCAAATCCAGATTCCGAATTTCAATTCCTGATGTTTCTTATTCTTGCTTTCCTTCAATCCAATAATTTTACACGATAACTTGCAGCTCTTGAAGCAATTTCTCTTCATTGTTTTTTGTATTTGTACTTATGAGTTAACTACAGCGCAACAAAAACTTCCTGTTACTGCCACACGAATTTCTTCTTCGCCCAAAATTGATGGCAAGCTTGATGATGATTGCTGGAAGCAGGGAATAGCATACTCTGAATTTTTTGAGGGAGTGCCCCAGGTCGGAATCCTTTCTCACAACACGGAATTGACCATCGTGTATAATAACGATGCGATTTACATCGGCGCAAAATGCTTTATGAAGCGTGACAGCATTTGGATGCAACTCACGCAACGCGATCAGTTGATGGGATACACGGATGCATTTTACATCGGTTTCGATACGTACCATGATGGACAAAATGCATTTGGCTTCGGCGTGTCACCGCAAAGTGTGCAGAGTGATTTTAAGCTCTTCCAGAATTCCAACTCAGATGATACGTGGGATGCGGTATGGGAAAGTGAAGTCACGATAAATGATGATGGATGGTATGTTGAAATGAAAATCCCTTACTCTGCTCTTCGCTTTCCAAAGATCACGCAGCAAAACTGGACGATGGATGCTTACCGCCTGATTCGAAGCAGCCGTTATGAGTACCATTCCTGCAATTACGATCCGAAAGTAAGCGGCGTTGTTTCGCAATGGCAGCCACTCGAGGGGTTAAGTGATATTATTCCCCCGCTTCGTCTTTCACTTTCACCTTACGGCACACTGTACTACAATTTGTACCGCGATAAATCAATTGATCTTATTCAGGATCAGTTGCAATTCAAGGGAGGAATGGATTTAAAGTGGGGCATCAGTCAAAGCTTCACACTCGATGCAACATTAATTCCCGACTTCGGCCAGGTGCAGTCTGATAACATCGTTTACAACCTCACTGCATTCGAAGTGCAGTATGATGAGAAACGCCTTTTTTTCACAGAGGGAACAGAGCTCTTCAACAAAGCAGAGTTGTTTTACTCGAGGCGTGTTGGTTTCGTTTCTGATTACTATGAATCACATGTTGATACAAATGTTACGCTGTTGCAAAACATCCCTGCAAACACGAAGCTGCTAAATGCAACTAAGTTTTCAGGAAGAACTAAAGGCGGGCTGGGCATCGGAGTATTCAATGCTGTTACCGGAAATACTTTCGTTGAAGGAAGAACTGAAGAGGGAGAAACAAAAAAAGTCTTGATTGACCCGCTTACAAACTTCAACGTATTGGTGCTTGATCAATCATTAAAAAATAATTCTTTCATCACCCTCACTAACACAAGCGTTATTCGCGATTCAAGAGGGAGAGATGCGAACGTGGCAAATGTTCTCGCCTTTATTGCCAATAAAAAATACACGTATGGCGCTTTGGGTTACATCGCAGTTAGCACGCTGATGAATATGTATGAGAATGACAGCATTGCTTTTACCAATGGAACGCTTTCGAAAATCGGGATTCAAAAACTCTCGGGCAATTTCACATTTGAGATTTCGCATCGCAGCATTGGTGAGAAGTTTGATGAAAACGATTTGGGTTTTCTTGAAATAAACAATCAGAGTACTGCAGAAGTAAATTTGAATTACAATATCTACGAGCCCTTTGGAAAATTCAATGAGTTTCATTCAAGCAATACCCTTGACTACAATTACCGCAACAGCAATGGTGATTTTGTTTCCACTTTTCTCAGTGGCAATGCATACATCCTGAATAAACACTACTGGGGATTTTATACCTATTACAACATCATTCCCTTCGGTGAGCATGATTACTATGAGCCCAGAGTGGAAGGCCGCTACTACAAGGTTCCTGCAATATATGAACCCGGCCTCGGACTGAGCACTGATTATCGAAAACATTTTGCGCTGGATATTGAAGGTGGGCCGGCTTTTTGGAATGAGAGAGGAAGAATAAAATATCGCTGGTTCATTTCACCGCGCATTCGCATCGGGAATCACATCTATATTGTTCCTTCAAGCCACACACATATCTATATTAATGATGTCGGCTTTGTGGCGATTGACTCAGCGTCGAATATTATTTTCGGAAGAAGAAACGTAACAGAAGTTGACAACATCCTCAATGTCAATTACTACTTCAATGCAACTGTATCACTCGGCGCAAAGCTTCGCTACTATACTAACAAAGGCATATACGATCGATACTATTTGCTGAAGAATGATGGCACACTCACTCCAACTACCTACAACGGCAGCGCCGATTACAACTTCAATGCATGGAACATTGACATGATTTTTACCTGGTGGTTTTTGCCGGGAAGTGAAATGGATGTGGTTTGGAAAAATGCCATTACCAATTTTGATAACATCACGGATCTTGATTTCGTACACAACTTCAATCACACCTTCGATGCACCTACTAATAATAATTTCTCCATTCGAATTCGCTACTATCTCGATTACCAAATGGTGAAGAAGATGATAAAACCCTGACAGTCGCTTTTCGTCCTTTCAGTGGTTGGGTTGATAAAACCCTGACAGTGGCTTTTCGCCCTGTCAGTGGTTGGATGGGGGACAAAAGATCCGTCAAAAATTCAATTTCAATCCCACCGATTCAGCAAAAGAAATTTTGACCGGAAAAGAAGGAGCATTCTGCAAATAAATTTGTTTGGAAGCCACTGCCTCTGCTTCAAGAAACAAATTCAATCCTCTTATGATTTTGAAGTCGACACCGAAAGGAATTCGTCCTTCTAAAAGAATGGATGGCTTTGCCGGAAAAATATTTTGCGTGTTGGAAAGAAGATGAAAAGTATTCCGGGGTATAGCGGTTGAAGCTGTGTCAAAAATATTTTTGACTGCAATCACGCCAAAGGTTTCCGCAATCTGAGGATGCACTGATGCTCCAATTCCAAATCCTGCACCCGCATAGGCGTTGATCCATTTATCAGGATTGGTTCTGAAAAGATAAGCGCCCTGCACACCGAGCATCGGCGACCACTCATCATAGTATGCGTAGTTAAATTGTAATGAGTCAGAAGTGATCGTGTCAATTCTTGCATAAGGCGATTGGTGATAGCGCCACGGCTGGTAAAACAATCCGAATTGGAGTTCACGATTATTCCGGTACTCATTCGTTTTGTGATTCAGCATGGAGAAAGATGCACTCACATTATACCGCACAAAACTCCGGATGCGATCATCATTCACAGGACCAGAGGGTGATTGAAAAACTATTTCACCGTTGTCTGTTATCTTGAAGGAAATAATAAACGGATGGTAATCGCTCAAATCAATAGTCGTGAACTGTGAAGGGTTTTTTGCAAACTGTGAAATCTCATCAAACGAAAGTGAAGTGTAGTCCTGCGCGATAAATTTCAATTGGGCACATGCCGATTCAAGCTTTAAGGTCCGCAGGACTCCTTGCGGAGAGGGTGGGTTTTGTGCCCTGCCAATAACCAACGATGCGATGATCAAAACTGCTGCAACCAAAATACTTTTCATGGAAGGAAATTTAACCGCACTATCCACGCATGCCTGGTAAAGTTAGCGCATCGTAAACGGTGAAGTTTAGAGAGGCGCGCGCATGCGCCTGCGATGCTGCAACAACCTGTCAAGCGCAAACAAGCCAATAATTACAAAGGCTATCAGTGATCCCTGAACAACTGCCGAACCACTAAGTATTGACCAGTTGACTTGCGGCATGCTGAAAGAAAAATTCTGATCACCGGAAGTCCACTTTAATTGTGTGAGCGTAAAAATCACCAGAGAAGAAAGAGTAACTATAAAAAATCCGGCGATGATATTGATGATACGTTTATCAATCTTAGTGATGAGAGGTTTGGGGGCAAGCTCAAGTGCAATCCGATCCATCACATTTTGCGTGAAGCGCATCGAAGGTTCATCCAACTCCATCGCTTTCAAGTTTCCTGAGAGCGATAGAAATTCTTCGTACAACAGTTTCACAGCAGGATCAGCCTGCAGCAATTTTTCAATAGAGATTTTTTCACCGGCACTACATGTGCCGTCAATGAATTCCCAGAGGCGTTCTTCAATTGGTTTCATATTTTCTGTTTTAAATTCCAAGTACCAAATTCCAAAATCCAAATAAGATCCAAAAGTTCAATTTTCAAAAACTGGATGTTGTCTGCACGAGCGATTTTTTACATGCCGGGAATTGGGTTTGAAATTTTTTCAGATTGTTATTTATTTGTGATTTGGAATTTGGAATTTTAATTAATCAAGTCCTTCACTTCTTCTTTCAACATCAACTCCAATTTCTCTTTCATCCTCAATCGCGCGCGATGCAGTTTCACTTTTACCGTGTTCGCCTCATAGCCAGTGGCCTTTGCGATTTCCTCCAACGATTGCTCACCCTGGTAGAACAAAGTTAAGACCATTGCATCATCCGGCAACAAACTCTTCATTGCAAGCTGAATGTATTCACTTCTCGATTTCTTCTCGGCTTTATCAGCTTTAAAGTCTGATTCCTTATTCTCCAACTGCAAAAAAGTCTCTTCATCATCAATCGAAACTTTGTCCACTTGTTTCTTCCTCAAAAAAGTCATCGAGGTGTAATAGACAATACCGTAGAGCCATGTCGAGAATTTCGATTCCATTTTGAAAGTTGCCAATGAACGATACACTTTCACAAAACAATCCTGTGCAATCTCTTCCGCATCTTCCCTCCGCTTCACAAAATTTAATGCTACTGTAAAAACGTATCGCTGGTACCGCTTCACCAATTCAGCAAACGCTGATTGATTGCCTGCGATCACGCTTTCGATCAGCACTAAGTCCGTGGTTTGGTCGGGCATGCAGCAATAAGTCGTTAATTATTGAGGAGAGGTTACACGTTCATGAAAGATAATTAAATAAAAACTTTTGGAGAGGTGTAACCAAATGTTTTTTGCTGTTGTCAAATGGTGTGATGCGATTTTTTAAAAGATTTCTTAACTCTAAAAACAACTTACAATGAGTGCTATTCTTATTCCGATTTTAATTTCCCTGGGCGCTTTCGCCATGATTTTTGGTCTTCGCTATTTATCCAACAAGGAGCGCATGGCGATGATTGAAAGAGGCATGGCTCCCGTTCAGCCTCAAAAAAGATCCCGTCCGTTGCAAACTCTCAAGTGGGGGTTGATTGTTTGTGGTGTTGGCCTGGGTTTGTTGCTGTCATTCTACTTAACGAATTATGTGCTGATGACTTCCGATGAAAAAGCTCCTGCCATTTACTTTGGACTTATCGCCATATTCGGAGGATTGGGATTAGTAATCAGCTATGTTTTTGAAAGGCGTTACGAAGAAAAGGAAAAGACGAATCAGCCAAACTGAAGGATTTATTTCACTTTGTAATTTTCACTGCTGTTTTCAGGAGCGGCAGTGAATTTTTTTATGACCACAGTTGAAGAATTCTTTTTTGATCTCCCAAAAGAAAATCGTGAAATCTGTGAGCGGCTGCGCACCATTATCCTAAGCGCTGCTCCTGATTTCGAGGAGAAGTTCTTTTATGGTGTTCCTTATTATTTCCGACACCGTCCCGTGACTTGTATATGGCCGGCAGGAGTTTGGGGTGGCCCAAAGCGGGGAGTGTTCATTGGTTTTTGCCGTGGCAATTTACTATCGAATGAGCAAGGCATTATTGAAATGGGCAACAGGAAAAGATTCGGACTCATCCGTTTTTATAATGTGAAAGAAATCAAAGAAGAGCTGTTGCTGGAAATTATTCATGAAGCGATAATGGTGGATGAAGAGGTGGCGAGGCAGAAGAAGAAAAAGAGGTTACAAAAAAAATGAGATTACTGTTTAATAATTTTCCGAGTAAGGAAATTCTGGCTTCCGCGTATTTGCATCAGATAAATTCCTTCCGGATATTTTGAGATATCGAGAAAATAATTCGCTATGCCTGTTTGATTTTTAAAGTTTGTTTGTGAAAGGGATTGACCGGAGATCGTAAATAATTCAACAGAAATAGATGCTGCATGATGCAATTGAATTTGAACATTGATAAAATCCTCAGAGGGATTAGGAAACAGTGCAACAGTTTCAAAATTTGAAAACTCATTTATTCCTGAAATGTTTCCCAGCTTAGCAATATAAATATCAGGTTGCCCGGCGCTGATTAAAGTATCTGATCCAAAAAATGCCGGGGAACAAAATTCACCGGTGAAAACGATATCATTGCTTGCATCTAATGCGATTCCGTTTACAAATTCATTCCATGCGGGACCACCGGCACTAATTGCCCATTGAGAGTTTCCTGAAGCATCCAGTTTTGCAACAAACAAATCATAGTTACCATAGCCAATAAGTGTCGCAGACCCAAACGCAATTGAATTTACAAAAGACCCTCCAAGATAAACATTCCCTTCTTCGTCAACCGCTAAGCAGCGTCCCTCATCATCAATAACTCCTCCTGCCTGCTTAACCCAAATTATATTTCCATCTCCATCATATTTGGCTATAAAAACATCGTTCCCGGAGCCTAAATTGACGAGAGTATCCAAACCAAAAGTAGCAGTGTCAGTGAATGAACCGGCTACGTAAACATTTCCTTGTATTGTAGTCGCTACAGCATATCCATTATCCATGGTGGAATTGATGAATGGTCTTGCTCCACCGGAACGTTTTGCCCAAAGGCAATTTCCTCCGCTATCATATTTTGCAATAAAAATATCAACCGCGCCAAGACAAGTAAGTTGAAATAAACCGAAAGAACTTATTCCATAAAATCGTCCTGTAACATAAGCGTTACCAAAAGCATCAGTACTAATACTATTAGAATAGCCACCGTAACTGGCGACTTTTGCCCATTCACAATTTCCTGATGAATCATACTTAGCAATAAAAGAACTTCCTTCACTCAGATGAAACGAATCAAGTTGAAGCGTGTCAGAAAAGGTACCGGTTACATAAATATTTCCGTAAGCATCTTTTGAAAGTGATTTCCCCCATGAATCCTGTGCTGCTTCTTTTATCCATAAAAGCGAACCAGAAGAATCAAGCTTTGCAATAATGAAATGGGAATTGTTTTTACCGGTAACATAAACTTTTCCTGTTCCGTCAATAGTGACGCTCTCAAGGGATGTCGCAAGATCTTTAGTCCACAAAAATTCACCCATAGAATTATACTTCGACATAAATCCATTCGAACCGACTATTGAGCCAGCGATGTAACAATTACTCCAGGGATCAGTGGCAATTGAATTAGAGTTCTCGGTACCTGCTGTTCCTCCTTCTTGCCTAACCCATTCCCAATTTTGTGCAGAAGAGAAAACAGGAATTGAAATGAGCATTGTAAAGATCAGGTTGACTTTGAGTATGGAAATTCTTTCTGATCTCATGATTAAAGGTTTACAAATTTGCTAACGATGGTCAAAGGTTAAAGGTATTCGTCATTAATCAGTCTGACGCGCAATTTCTTCGTCACTTATATGTTTGTGGTAATTTTATGGATTGAACTATCATGGAGAAAAAAATTTTGCTAGTACTTGTTTTGACAATCAACACTTCTGTTGCATTTGCACAATCTGATTTGCTCGCGCACTTCAGCGGACGGCAAATTGAAAACTACATTCACCTTGATTTCACCGTTCATGGCGGAATCACATGTTCAGGAACAGAAGTGCAGCGATCAACTGACAGCATTCATTTCGAAACCATCGGCACCATACCCGGTGTTTGCGGCAGCAGCAATTTTGATGTGAGTTATTCTTTTGATGATTCCCTCCCTGTGAAAAATCAGTTCAACTACTATCGAATCAACTTTGGGCAGTTCGGGTATTCTAAGGTAATCAAACTGTGGTATGTTGATTATGGAAATGAATTTGTCGTTGTTTCGAATACAATTTTTTTTTCCAACCCTAATCATGAAAATCTCACCCTTTCTATTTTCAATTTACAGGGACAAATGATTCAGTCATGGCAGACTTATGGTGACGCCGTTTCTCTTGATTGGAGGGTTTTTCCGTCAAGAATGTATTTTTTTCAAGTGAGAAATGCACAAAAGATTTTGTTCTCCGGCAAGTTTGTTTACCGGTAAACCTTGTAACAGGAACATGCATTGTTGATTCTCGCTTCACTTTACAAAAAGATTTTTCTTCTTTTGTTCGCACATCATGCGCGATCAGATTCTTCAGCTCGAAAAAATTTCACGGCAGCTTGAGCCATCCCCGGGCAAGCGCGACGAGATTCGCAAGCACGTGATTGATTACGCAGAAACTTTTTTGAATGGAATTGAAAACCTTAATGCTTTCAACATAAATAATGGAGATGATACCGGATTGCTTTCTTTTCCAATCACAGAACATCCTGCTGATCCGGCGCTGCTCATTTCACTTTTAAAAAATCACGTTGACACTCCCGGACTCAATCCTGCAAGCGGAGGGCATCTCGGTTACATTCCCGGCGGCGGCATTTATTACAGCGCACTCGGCGATTATCTCGCAGATGTTTTCAACCGTTATGCAGGCGTGTACTTCGCAGGACCCGGTGCCGTGCGCATGGAGAACATGCTCATTCGCTGGATCGCTGATGTGATGGGATACCCTTCCGATGCAGCAGGCAATCTCACATCCGGCGGAAGCATAGCCAATCTCATTGCCATTGTGTGCGCCCGCGATGCATCGCTCATCAAGTCGCGCGACTATGAAAAGGCCGTGATCTATCTCACAAAGCAGGTACATCATTCTCTTGACAAAGCAATCCGTATCGCTGGTTTGAAAGAGAGCGTGATCCGTTATGTACCCATGGATGATCATTACCGGATGAATGCCGGTGAGCTGGACAAGATGATCAAGATGGACAAAACGCACAGGATGATTCCGTTCCTCGTGATCGCAAGCGCAGGCACTACGGATACAGGTGCCATTGATCCGCTCGAAGAAATTGGCGCTGTGGCGAAAAAGCATGAACTGTGGTATCACATTGATGGAGCATACGGAGGGTTTTTTGCTTTAACGGATGAAGGGAAGCGTAAACTCAAAGGCATTGAATCATCCGATTCCATTGTGGTGGACCCGCACAAAGGATTGTTTCTCCCTTATGGAACGGGAGTCGTGATGGTGAAAGACAAAAGTATTTTACAGCAATCGCATTTCTATCAGGCCAACTACATGCAGGATGCGAATACAGCCACCGAAGAAATTTCTCCTGCAGAAGTTTCTCCTGAGTTGACAAAGCATTTCCGCGGTTTGCGGATGTGGCTGCCGCTGAAGTTGCATGGAGTAAAACCGTTTCGCGCCTGCCTTGAAGAAAAACTTCTGCTTGCACAATACTTTTATGATGAAGTGCAGAAGCTTGGATTTGAAGTTGGACCCGAGCCCGAGTTATCAGTGGTAACCTATCGCTACGTTCCAAAGAATAATAGCCCGGCTTCGGAAACTTCAGCGCTCGAAGCTGCCAATGAACTCAATAAACGATTGGTGGAAGAAGTGCAGAAGGATGGCAGAGTTTTTATTTCATCCACGATGCTCGATGGAAAATTTGTTTTGCGTGCGGCGATCCTTGCTTTCAGAACGCATTTGAAGACCATAGATATCTTGTTGGAAGTCTTGAAAGAGAAAGTACACGAGCTTAATCGTCGAGCAACTTGATGAATTCTTCAAGTGAGATAATGTTGATCTTAGGAAATTCAATTGCTTTGAGAATATTAAAGTGTCTGTCATTTGTTACAAGCCAATGAACATTTGCAGCAAAGGCACAATCAACAAATTTATTATCATCAGGATCTCTTTCAATCAATGAAAAGCGAAAGTATGTTTCAATTTTCTTCAGATTGGGAAGCATTATTAATGCTGATATAAATTCTTCGGCAATCTCATCATTAAATTTTTCTGACACTTTCTCTTCATACTCGAGAAGAATATCGCTGCTAATTACAGCTTCAAATTGTTGCTCAAATAATTTGTCTAAAAGAATTCTTTTGGGAGAAAAGCGGGATACAGAACTAATCACGCAGTTAGTATCGAGAACAACTGACCAATACATTAACCTTCATTTAGCCAATTAGTAATGGTGTTTTCGTCATAACCTTTTTCAATCCAAATTTTATCAGCTTTGTCACGTGCTTTCTCAAAGAGATAACGAGATATGATCTTCTTCAGCTCTAATAATTCCTCGTCTGGAACATTGGTAGAAAAAAGTTTCAATAATTCCATTTGCACATTAGAGAGCGGAGGTTCCGGTTTCTGTTTTTCTTCAGTAAGATTCATGAAAATTGTTTGATTCAAAGTTACAACTTCACTTTAAAAAAAACGTTTTAAAATCCCCGTACTTGCAGAAAGAAATCATCCCTGCATTTTTATGGTATCTTAAATCGAATAAAGTTTTGAGCAGAAGAGAGTGAAAGTTAACTTTGTCGCTCTTATTTTTTTCGGGGTGTAGCGCAGTTGGCTAGCGCGCCACGTTCGGGACGTGGAGGTCGGAAGTTCGAGTCTTCTCACCCCGACAATAAGAAGACTTATCATCAATCGGTAAGTCTTTTTTATTTTTTGAATCGCGGATCCAGCTCAGCGGCTTTGTCAAGATAAAATTTAGAATTCTGCATATCGCCGAGACTCTTGTAAGTGACACCAAGATAATAACAGGTCTCTCCATCTGCAGGTGCAATTGCCAATGATTTCATGAAGTAGGGAATGGCCTCCTGAAATCTTCCAATGGTGCCATAAACACTTCCGAGATTGCGATACGCATCGTGGTAATTCGGATCATAGCGGAGGGCGTCAGTGAATGATGCAATCGCCTTGTCGTATTGCTTCTGATCAAAATATACAGTGCCGAGGTTGTTGTGTGCCGTGGCGAGATACGGTTCAAGCTGAAGCGTTTTTTGAAAATAATATATGGCGGAATCATTCTGATGAATACCTGAAAAATAATTTCCGATTTGCAGCCAGGCATCACCAAACTCAGGATAGATTGTAACAGACTTTCTCAACTCATTAATTCCCCGCTGAATGATTTGCTTTTGCTCAGCGTCAGAAAATTTTGAGTAATACTCCTTTTTCAGCAAAGAATTGCCGAGATAAAAATGTGTTCGATGGCTATCGGGTGACCGCAACACTCCGCTTTCGTCCAGGGCTAAATTGTTTTTCCAAACCGGATTCTGCGACCATGTTTGCAATGAATAGAGAAGGATAATGGCCCCGGCTATACTGCTCAACACTGCGCGATTCAGAAAAAATGATTTGAGAGAATCAGCTTTCAAAACAGTATTCTTCTGAATAAATCTTTCCAGCACAACAGCTATTGCAAAACAAAATCCGAATGACGGCACATAGAGTAATCGCTCTGCCATGTGTGTGCCGATGAGGATAAAAAGGTTGGAAGAGATGGAAATAGTGACGAGAAAAAACAGGATTCCAAAGGCGATTAAATCTTTTTTCTTCCATCGCCACAGGGCAATTACCAGCAGCGAAGCATAAATGATTGCTGAAATCCAAAATTTCCAGTCACCCGCGCCGACCAAAGGAATTTGATTATACGAATAGTCAAACGTGAGGGGGTACGGAAACACAAGTAACTTCAGATACAAACCCAGCATGAATATGGCGGAAGCTTTCTGAGTCAGGAAATCTTTCGCTCCAAGCAACGCATTGTCAGCCATATTGGGCGGAGCGGTGGCTCCAACAATCCTGTATCGGATGATGAGAAAGATAACAGCAGCAATGAGCATCAGTCCGCTGATTTGAAAATTTTTGGCTATTGATTTTTTGGTAAAAAAGAAAATTGCAAGCGGATAAATCGCAAGGCAGGTGATTGCAGATTCCTTCGAGAGTAGGGATGCAAAATAACTGATCGCAGCAAGCATCATCCATCGCTTTCGATCTGTTTCCAAAAACTTCTGCAACCAAAAAAGTGAAATCACGAAGAAGAAAAAACTCAGAATCTCATCCATGCTTTTGATGTTGGCTACTGCTTCAGTGTGTATCGGGTGAGCAACGAAGAGCAGCGCGGCGATGAAAGCAAGATAAATTTTCTGTCCGGAGGACTCCTGCCGGAGAGGAAGAAACTTCGTGAGTACGGTAAACAACAGAATTCCGGTAATTGCATACAACAACACATTAAGCAAATGGCCCGGGAAGGGATTGTTTGGAAACAGTTGCCACAGGATTGCAAACACAGATTTGGGAATGGGCCGGTAGAGATCATCTCCCTGAATAGCATAACCGAAGCGATATGTTGTTTTAAAAATGGTGGGGATTGAGTGAAAACCTCCCTGCGTCACGCTGTTTTCAATAATTGATGAGTAATCGTCCAATACAAAACT
This sequence comes from Chitinophagales bacterium, assembly GCA_035638255.1. GTDB lineage: Bacteria > Bacteroidota > Bacteroidia > Chitinophagales > UBA10324 > DASRAJ01. The sequence goes on along the minus strand of DASRAJ010000160.1, from coordinate 48,040 downwards.
ATAGCTGAGAGTTTGTATGTATTCAATAACAGCGACTGCCCCGACAATAATCGCCAGCACTCTCGTGAGTTTCTCCTGCGAACTGTTTTTTATGGCAGCAGTTGGGTGCTGCACAACCTTCTTATTTTCTTTCTTCTGCTTCTTTGAACTCATAGACCAAATTGGAGAACGGCAATGAAATTAATAATAAAGATAAGCGCACTGATTTTTCAACTTGGATTTAAAAAGAAAAGAAGGAAATTCGCCACGCATTTTTAATTGCCATCTTAGCTCAGTTGGCTAGAGCGCCCCGATTGTATCGGGGAGGTCCCGAGTTCGACTCTCGGAGATAAGCCCAAAAATTTAATTGCCATCTTAGCTCAGTTGGCTAGAGCGTTTGATTCGTAATCAGAAGGTCCCGGGTTCGACTCCCGGAGATGGCTCGTACTCTAATGAAAAAATTAATTGCCTCTCTTATTGTAATCGCCGTTGCGTTCACTTCCTGTGATAAAGGTCCGCCGCCGGTTTCTGTGACTATCAACGCAATTACTGTAAATGGCTTTCCGCAGTTGAATTCTTACGGTGATGAGTGGGATGTTGTTGACGGAGCAGATTTATATTTTGCAATCAATGAAGGAGATAATCCTGGTAATTTCCTTCTTGTCAGCTCCGCATATTATGAGAATGCTACTGTTCCGGTAAACTTCACTCACGACCTTCCTTACACCATCACCACAATTCACGATGCGTGGACACTCTCACTTTGGGATTTTGATAATGGCAATGATGATGATATTGTTTCTGCATTCAGTTTTATTCCCAATGATTATTATGTGAAAGGAAGAAACACGATTACCCTGACAAATAGCAGTGGCGCTTGCGAATTGAATGTAACCTGGAACTATTAATTGAACTGCGCTTCGTCACCTTCTTCCTCCACATTACCGAGGTTCATCATGCTGCCCAATAAATCCTTAAACTGGATTCCTGTCTCCAATTTGTGTTTGCTGAGTTGCGAAAATTCGGAAAGACCGTGCAGCGTGAATTCCATCATGAAGAGTTGCTCCTGCTTTGATGCCTTCGGAAGAAAAGATTTAACCAATTCCTGCAATCCGGTCACTCCATAAAGCTGTATTTCATATTCCTGCTGCGAACAATTCTGCAGAATGTCAACCGTGTTGCCTTCATTGAACCAGTTGATGATTTCAGCGTACGGGTTTTTCGTTTTCGATTTCTTCACCTTATCAGGGTTGGGAAAAATTTCGGCAAACATTTTCCGCATCGCTTTTCCAATGAGGAGTGTAGCAACACCGGCAATGCCCTCTACTTCTCCCTCATAAACCAATTCAACTTTACCGGTGATGGAAGGAAGAATGCCATAGATGTCACTCACGCGCGCATTGCCTTTCGGCTCGCGGTTGTTGAGCATTCTTCGCTCGATGGTGCTGTATAAATTTTCGAGGGCAGAAATGGTGAGGCGTGTGGAAACGCCGCTCTTCTTATCTACATAATCACTTGTGCGCGCTTCGAACGCCACCTGCTCAATGAGATCACGCATGAGGGAAGGAATGGTGATGGCTTCTTTTTGCGATGAAGTAATTTCTGCTTCCTGCTCGGTAATTTTTCTTGCCGTAGCAATGCTCTTCGGATAGTGCGTGAGAATCTGGCTGTCAATGCGATCTTTCAATGGCGTTACAATGGAGCCGCGATTGGTGTAGTCTTCAGGATTGGCAGTGAAGACAAATTCAATATCGAGTGGCAACCGCATTTTGAATCCCCGAATCTGTATGTCGCCTTCCTGCAAAATATTGAAGAGTGAAACCTGGATGCGTGCCTGCAGATCCGGCAATTCATTGATCACAAAAATGCAGCGGTGTGAGCGAGGAATAATTCCGTAGTGAATCACGCGCTCATCAGAGTAGGGAAGCTTCAATGTTGCCGCTTTGATCGGATCAACATCACCGATGAGGTCAGCAACAGACACATCGGGTGTCGCCAATTTTTCTGCATAGCGCTCATCACGATGCAGCCAGGTGATTGGAGTGTCATCACCTTTTTCTCTCAGCACATCGTGAGCAAAACGGGAGATTGGAAGAAAAGGATCATCATTCATTTCAGAACCTTCGACCACAGGAATGTATTCATCAAGGAGATTTATCATCAGCCGGGCAAGACGTGTCTTCGCTTGCCCGCGCAAACCGAGAAAGATGATGTTGTGCCGTGAAAGAATCGCAGATTGTAAATGAGGAATTACTGAGTCATCATAACCCTGGATTCCTTCGAATACATTTTTTTTCGACTTGAGTGACAGAATTAAATTGTCGCGCAATTCGTCTTTTATGGCTTTAGTTTGATAACCGCTTCGCTTCAGCTCGCTGAATGTTTTTATTGATGAGATATTCATGAAGCAAAGTAACAGCGAAATTTTTGGTGGGGATTTTTTTTGTCGCCTTTTGCTGGTTCTTGTTCTACTTTATGAAGCGGAAAGACAACCAAAAACATCCGGCATGTATCTTTGGAAAGCTGCTCTCAAAAAAATTGGAAATGATAACAGAACTTAATGCAATTAAAGCCGAGGAAAAATTTATTGAAGGCAGTTGCGGATGGGAGGGATATACAGGATGCAAGAATCCTGATGAAAGAAGGGCTTATTCGGAAAACATCGAGGCATTAATTAGTGAACTGCTTGCAGCGATCATGGAAAATAAAACCGGTAGTTACATAGAGAACATTATAGATACCTACAATTCAAAAGCGGAAATGTTAGAAGAGGAATTTCAGGCAGACACCGATGAAACCGAAATGAGATGTATGTACTTTGAAAGAGTAAGCAATATATGTGGGCTTAAATGACGAATGCAGAGTTTTTTTTCAGACAGCTTCAGGTGCGATTCAGTTGTTCGGTGAGGAATTTTATTTTCTCGTCAATGCTTTCGTTGTACCCCCTCCGTGTCCCTTCCGAAGGTTGGGGACACGGATGCTCATACTGCACTACGTCCGATTCAACTGTTCCGTAAGGAATTTTATTTTCTCGTCAATACTTTGCATTTCTTTTTTGGTTTCTTCAATCTTTTGCTTCTTCTCTTCAATCCATTCGTTCACGCGGTTCTTGAAGAAGTCATTTTTCACGTTTGATGACCATTTAACATTTAGTTCCTTGATTTCGCTTTCAAGTGTTTGAATAAATTTTTCTTTCCGTCTTGCTAAATCCTGCATGTCGGTAATTCTTTTCTTCGATTCATACACTCTGCCCGTGCTTGCTTTCTCTCTCGCTTTTTTCCAGATGGTTTCAATCACGTTATCAATCTCCCGCAGTTGCGAGCGGTCAAGATTCATCAAGCGCATTTCATTTCTCAGGCTTTTTATTCCGTCAAAAACTTTTTGAGGTCGTCCCTGTGACATCAATGAATCGGAAATTGCATTGAGCCGCTGTGTTACCTTTTTAAAATTCCCTTCACGAATTTCTCTTTTGCGGTCAAAGATTTTATCCTTTGCACCTTTAATAATCTCTTTTGCTTTCTCACGATGGTCCCGGCTCATGTCGGCTGATTCCTCGCCATCTTCCGCCTGTACTTTTCCTTCTCTTAAAAATTTATTGGCTTCTTCAATTTTATGAAAAGATTTCTCCATCTCTTCATGCGACGTGCCGAAGCTTATCGCTTCATCCACCATCTGCTGAATCCGATCAAGCTTTAGGTGAGAAGTCTTCGCAATTTTTGCTTTCAGCTCATCCTGCATTTTTTTCGCATCCTCACACAATTCCCCGATGCGCTCTTTGAATTTCATTCGCTCATCTTTCTGCAAGCCACGCAGCGTGAAAATCATTTTGTTCAGCTCCTTCACATAAAACCAGAAGTCAACAAAATTGTGTTCATCTTTTAGTCTGATGAGCTTATCAACCTGGGAACTGAGGTATGCAGCGTTATTTTTTTCTTCCGGCGCGGCTTTTTCTTCCGGTGTATTTACAGATGATTCTGCTTCTGTCCGCGAGGACTCCTTCGGAGAAGAAACTGCTTCAAGTTCTACAGGTGCTTCATCGTGCTGTGATTTCAAATCGTCGTTCTCTGCTCCGAAGGAGTCCTCACGGACAGAAATAATTTCCGGTGAGTCGTTGAGTGTGTTGTCTGTTTCCTCCGGGATACCAGTGCGTTCTTCCCCAAAGGAGTCCTCACTGACAGAAATAATTTCCTGCGGTTCAGTAATTATTTCATCCTGGTTCTCTTCAACCCCGTTATTTTTCTGTGCAACAAATTCGGAAGATTCGCCGTGCGATTCATTTTGTTGCTCCGACAACTGATCTATTTCGCCGGTAGAAGTTTCCTTCTCTTCTTCCGTCGTGATTTCAGACTTCATTTCCGAATCATTCCCATTATTTTCCTGTGCAATAAATTCCGGGGATTCGTCGGGCGATTCATTTGATTGCGCGGATATCTGATCAATTTCCTCAGTAGAAATTTCTTTCTGTTCATCCACCATGAAGTCGGGCTTCACTTCCAAATCATTTGCATCAGGAGAACGTTCTGCATCATGATTCACTTCTTCTCCGGGGGAGTCCTCACGGACAGATGCGATGATCTGCTGCTCTTTCTTCTCAGTCTTCTTTACCGCTTTCTTCGCTTTCTTCTTAGGTTCCATGATTCAAATATCCGTTCTTTAAGATAGGAAAACAAAATTAGCTAATCATTCGTGGAAGAATGCTCTATGAAAAAAAAGAAAACTAAAAATTTATTGAACGTGCTTGCGGCGGTTGCGCACAAAATCTTCGAAGAGAAAAGTGCCCACATTATCGGGTGAGCTGTAGAATGCTTTGCCGTTATTTACCTTGGTGAACTCGCGAACGAATTGCTGCAGGTATGAATCATCAGCGATCATAAAGGTGGTGATCGGAATATTCAGACGCTTGCATTGCGCTGCTTTCGTCAATGTCCTGCTCACAATTTTCCGGTCGAGACCAAAACTGTTTTTATAGTAGCGACCACCCTCTTTCAAACACGTGGGCTTTCCATCGGTGATCATGAATATCTGCTTGTTGTTTGACTTTTTTCTGCGAAGAATTTCCATCGCCAATTCCAGTCCTGAAAAAGTATTGGTATGATACGGGCCTACCTGCAGGTAAGGAATGTCTTTCATCTCGATGCGCCATGCATCATCACCAAAAACAACGATATCGAGTGTGTCCTTCGGGAATTTTGTGGTGATCAATTCAGAAAGAGCCATCGCTACTTTTTTAGCGGGAGAAATGCGATCTTCTCCATACAATATCATCGAGTGAGAAATATCAATCATGAGCACAGTAGAAGTTTGCGTCTTCAATTCACGCTCCTGGATTTCGAGATCTTCTTCCGTCAATTGAAACTCCTCAACACCGTGATTGATCTGTGCATTGAGAAGGGATGTTGTGAGGTTGATGTGATCCATCGCATCTCCAAACACATAAGGTCGCGACTCTGTAGTCAACTCATCTCCTACTCCGTTGTATGTGGTTTTGTGATTGCCGGGTTTTGATTTTTTCAGCCTGCCGAAAATTTCTTCGAGTGATCTTTTGCGAATCACCTGCCCTGTTTTATCAGTGACGGAAAAATCTCCGTTCACGGGATTTTCTTCGAGATACCCTTTGTCTTTCAGCTCTTCAATGAAATCGCCCATGCCATACTGGTCGTTCGTCATTCCATATTCTTTGTCGAGTTGATTCATCCACTGTAATGCCTCATACACATCGCCGCCGGTATATTGAATGAGCTGAAGAAAAAGATTAAGCAGGTTGCGAAAGGGATCGCCACCATCGGGAGGAGGAATGTATTGAGTGAAACGTAAGTTCATTTTGCAGGACTTGTGGATGTGAGACTCGTGGACATGAGACTCGTGGACTTAAGAGTTAAGATGAAAGACATACATGAAGCTTGATAAGCAAGATTAAAGATTTTTTCAGGAAGAAAGTTCCATTGAAAGGAATTGTAGCATTTACGGAGTAGCTGTTGAGGGAATATTTTCCGTTTCTTTTTTCTTTGTCAATTTTTCCTTTTGTGTTTTCGGCATAAGAAGTTTTGCAATCAACCCCGTCCATCCTGTTTGATGCGAAGCGCCAACTCCACGACCATTTTCCCCGTGAAAGCATTCGTAGAAGAGAGGATAGTCTTTAAAGTCAGGGTCATTCTGAATTTTTTTATTGTCCCCAAACACAGCGCGCTCACCGCGTTCATTCCGAAGAAAAATTTTTGACAAACGCTTTGACAATTCGGTAGCGATCTCATTGAGGGAAATAAAATTTCCGGAATTGGTCGGGTACTCCACTTTAAAATCCGGACCGTAGTAGTGATGAAATCTTTGAAGCGATTCTATCAAGAGATAATTCAGCGGCATCCAAATGGGTCCGCGCCAGTTTGAATTTCCTCCAAACAAAGGAGTATCACTTTCTCCCGGCGCATATTTCACACTGAAGGTGGTGCCATTCATGTTGATTGAATAAGGATGCTCATCATGGAATTTCGAAACGGATCGTACGCCATACTCAGAAAGGAATTCCGTTTCGTCGAGCGCGCGCCTCAGAAGACCCTTCATGCGATGCCCGCGCAGCAGCGAGAGCAAATGTTTTTCATCCTTTCCTTTTTCCTGCCATCGCGAAACCAATGATGCAAGCCCGGGGCGATTCTTAAGAAACCATTCCAGTCGTGACGAAAATTCTTTTTGTTGATCGAGTATTTCATGATCAAGAATTTCCACAGCGAAAAGAGGAATCAACCCCACCATGGAGCGAACTTTTAATTTCTCGCTACGATTTCCGGGAAGCCAGAGCACATCATAGAAGAACTGATCTTCTTCATCCCATAATCCTTCCCCCTCACTGCCCATGTTGGCAATGGCACCGGCGATGTAGAGGAAGTGCTCAAAAAATTTTGTCGCCATATCCTGGTACACTGAATTCGACTTCGCCAATTCAAGCGCAATGCGCATCATGTTGAGAGAATACATGGCCATCCAACTGGTGCCATCAGACTGCTCGATGTAGCCACCCGTTGGAAGCCGGGCATTTCTGTCAAACACACCGATGTTATCAAGACCGAGAAATCCTCCCTGGAATAAGTTGTTGCCGTTGTCATCCTTTCGGTTCACCCACCACGTGAAGTTGAGAAGTAACTTATGAAACACCGATTCCAAAAAATGGGTGTCGCCTTTTCCATTGTTATTCTTCTGATCAATCTGGTACAAACGCCAGGCAGCCCATGCATGCACCGGTGGGTTCGCATCATCAAACGCCCATTCATAAGCAGGTAATTGCCCGTTGGGATGCATGTACCACTCGCGTGTGAGCAGCAGGAGTTGTTGTTTGGCAAATGCAGAATCAATGAGGGCAAATGGAATGCAGTGAAATGCCAAATCCCATGACGCGAACCAGGGAAACTCCCACTTGTCAGGCATGCTCAGGATGTCAGTGTTGTTGAGATGGGTCCACTCCCGGTTGCGGCCTTGTAATCTTTCTTCCGGAGGCGGCGGCTGACCGGGATCGCCCGTGAGCCAGTGCTCCACATCATAGTAATAAAATTGTTTACTCCACAACATGCCGGCAAATGCCTGGCGCTGCACACATTTTTCATCATCACTCACAATTCCCTGTTGCAACTCCGAATAAAACTCATCTGCCTCCTCAATTCTTTTTTGAAAAATGGAATCGAAATCATCAAATGGTTTTTCTGCAGCAGAAGTTAATCGCAAGCGAATAGTGGCTAATTGTTTTGCCTTCACGGTGAGATCATAATTCGCTGCGGCCCGGGTTCCTTTCATTTCATGGTTCACGGCAGAAACATCATGCTGAACAATGAAATTGTTGATGCCATCTTTAAAAAATCCTTTTTGATTTTGCACACCGTACAGGCGCTGCGCATTTATGTCGTTATCACAAAAAAGTAATTCAGAATTTTTTTCACAGCAGAGAAACAAATTTCCAAGCGATCTGTGCTCAATGCTGATGATTTCTTTTTGTGAAGAAGACAACATCGGCCGATAGTCATCATAACCCCACGACCATGTATTGCGAAACCAAATTGCCGGCAACACATTCAGCGCCGCATCTTCGTTACTGCGATTGGCTATTGTGATCTTGATAAGAATATCTTCAGGAGAATTCTTTGCATACTCAACAAAGACATCGAAATATTTATCGTCATTGAAAATTCCGGTGTCAATCAATTCGAACTCGCGATCTTGTTTTGTTCGCCTTCGGTTTTCTTCTACCAGCAATGAATAAGGAAATTCCTGCTGCGGATATTTGTAGAGCATTTTCATGTAAGAATGTGTTGGTGTGTTATCGAGATAGTAATAGCACTCTTTCACATCTTCACCGTGATTGCCCTCATTTCCCGAGAGACCGAAATATCTTTCCTTAAGAATGGGATCTTTTTTATTCCACAATGCAATTGCAAAACACAACAACTGCTGATCATCGCTGATGCCGGCAATTCCTTCTTCACCCCAGCGATATGCTTTGCTTCGCGCCATGTCATGCGTAGAATATTCCCAGGCGCTGCCGTCAGCACTGTAATCTTCACGTACGGTTCCCCATTGGCGATCGGTGAGATAAGGTCCCCATTTTTTCCAGGGGATTTTTCCGGAGTTGGGTTCGAGGAGGCGATTTTTTTCTGTCGACATTATTGAGTTTGAGTGAAATGATTGATGCAATCAACAGGAGTAAAGTTAGATTCAATTTTACCTGTAGTGGAAAACTCCGGATTTAGCGGCATTCTTACATCACTAAACAAGTTGTTTAATTCAGATAACTGCACTCATAAGAATCAGAATCGCACGACGAACGCTTAATTTTCTTTTTACACTCAATCGTCTAAATTTGCCGTCCCTTTGGAGAATATGATTCTGAAATATCAGAAATGATCCAGGGAGAAAATTCCTCGGTAGCTCAGTTGGTTAGAGCATCTGACTGTTAATCAGAGGGTCGTTGGTTCAAGTCCAACCCGGGGAGCGTTACCAGATAAGCCTTTGAGAGTAATTTACTTTCAGGGGCTTTTTTGATGTACATACAAAAGGATATACAATTCGTGCTAAATTGATGAGTTTTGGAACAAAAATTCGGCTTTGCTAGCATGCTTATTTCCAATGGAAATGAGAATTACTGGATGAGAATACGGCTATGATACTTTTTTATTCATGAGAATTTAATGGAACTCCAAATAGGTTAAGAAGGTAAAACAGCGACCAAGCTACTCCTACAACTACTTGAATGACTCAATAATTTTTGAAAACATCTCAGGAGAAATGCAAGATGCTGCTTGCCTGTTGATGACGAAGAATGTTTCTTGTTGAAGAGCATTCCAAAACATCTTCCTACGAAAAAGGATATCTGCTTCATGAATTAAAATATCCTCTCCCTGATTAAGCCATTCACTTTGAATTGAGACGCCAATGATATTTGGAAATTCTTCAAGCTTCTTTTGTATGTTTAACATATCATCGAGTGGATCATATCCAAGTCGGTAAGTTGGTTCAATAATGAAGTAGATAATTCCATAAGACTCTGCAGGTATCTGCTTCGCCTCTTCTTTGATTTTCCTACCTCGTATTCTTTCGAATTCATCAATCACCAAAGGCAGCGATTGAATATTATTGATACGATAATTTTTCTCATCTGCTATCGCTTGGAGTTCAGAAAAACGATTCGGGTGAGCAACAAATAATTCAATCATCTCATTTTTGTACGAGACAATGGATTCATTTTCAAACGCTGTCTGTTTCCTAAAATGAATTTCACTGCAGAGGGAATTCAATTCCTCGAATGAAAAACTTTGAAACATCTTGCCGGTAAAAGGTAAACCAGGTGGAACAATTAGAAACTGATCAATGAGCGTAGAATAGAGTTTACCATCGTGACTTCGCTGAGCACTTTTGATCTGCATTGAAACTTCCAAGTAAATTCTTTCTTCACTTGCAATATCACTAACTTCTAAGTCCGGTTTCTTGATTGAAAGGACATCCGGTTCAAATGCAACATTCAATCCGCGCTTGCGATAATCATCCGCGATTCCAATAAATGGAATTCCCTCGTGGGTGCAATATTGCGCTGATAACATCTTTGGCAATATTCTTTTGTAGTTACAATTTACTCCTTTGTAAAACTTCAACGATGAATGAAGATTGACCAACCATTTCAGTGACCAGGGCGCTTTATTTTGAATCGCAGAAACAACAGGATGATTGTTATAGTAATGATTCTTTATTAAATCGTTGCCGAATTCCTTCCTGAAAAAAAGAAATGCTTGAAGCACCTCGCTTCTTAAGGACTCTTCCATCTCAGGATTTCTTCGGATGAACTCAAAATGATTCTCCCATTTAAAATGATCTTCCGGAGTCTTAAATATTTCGAAGAAGAAACCCCCCATACTGCCTAAAGTTTCAAATTGTAGAGTATCATTCTTGAGCAGAAAGTATTAGAAACTAATTGGTGAAATGATTGTATCTGATCCCGGCTAATATCGGTTCAAATGAATTTTTCAATTCCATATCAAGAGCACTTTTTATTTCAGTGCTGTTTTTTAATCTGTTCAAGAAAATTGGGTCGTCAAGGTCTGTCAACCATTTTGCATCAAACTTTCCATAGTCAAACTCCGAAGGATTTAATAACCAAGTCTCAAAGTTGTTGAGATTGGTAAATGATTTAAATTCATTTCTTCCAAAGTCAATATTCAGTTTGTACACGAGGTAAGCGTAATGAATGAAAACCAAATCTGTCAATTCCTGCTTACCAAACTTATGTGCTCTTCCGCCTTTGCTGCGGTTTACATGATCTGAATAAATCTGGAAGTAATTTTTTGAACTCCAGTCGTAACCGGCGTTCTCAATAAGGGCTTCGTATAAATTACTGTTGAATTTGCTGTCAAGTTGAATTTCAAAAGTGTTCAGCAAAATCTGACTACAGTTATCAGCGCAAACTCTTACTAAGTGAACCAGATGCATGTAGTTGGATTGATTGCCATTATCAGACTTGCATTTCAGTATTGCTGTTTGAATCAGCTTCACATTATCAATTCTGTAGTCGGGATAAAACTTACTGATTGCCCTTGAGGTTGTTTCAATTAAATCATTGTATTTGTTGAAACCAAATTCATCACCATCAATTGCAATTTTCAAAATCTCTATTAGCTCTCCCGCATCAAACAGATACCCTTTTTGTGCAAGAAATTTTGCAAACTGTTTAATATCATACCAAGCTAACTCCGTTTCTGTTTTTAAATATTTCAATACTGCTTTTTTTGAATTACCGAACTCCTCTTTTGATATTTCCAACTTTGTAAAAACTGTAAAAAGATTTGAGAAGATGTCTGTGAAATTTTCTTTGAACCGGGAATTTTTTAAGTATTCTTCAAGCAAATCGCTTTTGACCGGATCACCAAAGAAACTATCTCTATGATAGGAGGCTGTGAAGTTGTTTAGTTTTTCCAAAAGCTTTACTACACATTCATCATCAGTATTTATTACATCAACCTCCTTCAAGATTTCCTGAAGATCGCTTGGGTTTATGTGCAAGATTGCTTCAGTTAAAAGGAATTCATTGAATTTTTTTAATCCAACTTCTTTTGTTTGATAGCTCACAATAAAGCCTCTGAAAACTTTTGCTGTCAACGTTTTGTACCGAGTGAATACGTCGTACACAATGTAATTCCTATTGACGTGGAGATAGAGTGAGTAGTAAGCCTGAAATAATTCGTTTGGGAGATTGGGTCCTGCATATTGAACACCTCCATTGTCATATAGCTTTTTCAGTTGATCAATTTTAAAAGTGATTTCCTCAATCTTATCCTGTACTTTGTAAATTAAAGAATCGTCTTTTACATCCACCAGGTAATCCTTCACTTCTTTGTCAACGCTAAACTCTATTTCATCATAAATCACTTTATCCAGATCAACTGCTTTGATGTCACTTAAAATCTCCTTGCCATCATCATAAGGATAATCCAAAATAAGATTGTGCAAGTACCTGATGTTTTGCTTGGTGAGAAAGTATTCAACTTCATATCCTTCTTTGCCTTTAATTTCTTTTTCAATGGCCTTGTAAATACTATATGAAGTTTTGAAATTGTTCGTAGCAGCAAGATAATTTCCATACGCATATTCACCATTGTTCAAATCATCATTTCCAAATCCGACTTTGAGTTTTTCCAATAGTGCACTGAATTTCAGGCTTCGATAATTGCATATCAGGCAATCGCAAGCTTTGCTGTTTACGATTTGAATATTCTTCGTAATTCCTTCTACACCTTCTTTGAAATTGAATTGAATTCTATGATTGAAACCCAACGTTTTTTTATTCCTCTGCTCAACTTGCTTGTAATCTTTTATTGCTGTTATCTCCTCAATCAGGGAATGATTGAGAAACCGAAAGGCGTTTTCAAGTTTTGCCTTTGCGTCCACAATATTTGCTGCTTCAATTTCGGCTTTCAACTCATCAGTAAAGACAACTTCGTTGTTTTCAATGCTAACACCCTGCATCAAGTTGAAGATCTCCGGATTGATCGTAAAAAGATTTCTGCCTGAATATTGCCACACGTGCTCATCTAAGATGTTAAAGGGATAAATCGTAACAATAAATTCGGGATCAACAAAACCAAAACCTTTAAATCTTTTCACGCACTTGTCAACTTTATCAATGATGTGAAGCGGCTGCTCTTGTTCTGCTGTAAACAATTTTGATCTTTCCAGGAGTACATCAGTTCGTGATTTGTCTAACTTTTTAATGATCCTGTCTTTGTGAAAGAGTAAGAGAAGCTCCTTCAATTTGTTTTCATTGGCTAAATCTCTAAGGAAAAACACTTGATATTTGGAACTGTCGTTGGAAGCGTAAAACCTTGTTTCTTTCATGTTGGAAACAATTACCCACTTGCAAGTCCCGCCCATTTTATGCGCATAAGAAAACGCCTGTTCCACTGATGTTTGATTTCCTTTCCTGTTTTGTGGCTTGTCCAAATCTGTATTTGCATTTTTCATTTCAATCACTGCTCTTACATCACTGTTCTTTTCTTTCTTACTGTAGAAATATCCCAACGCGGCATCTGATTTTTTTCCGTCAACTCTTGATTTGGTTTCTTCCTTTAACTGCCACTCGTTTGAGTTACCATAATTAAACCCCAAAACATTACCGAATAAATTATTGATGAATCGGGATTTAACTTCTTCCTCTTTTAGAGTTTCAAGTTTTCCGGAATCTAATTCCAAAATGAGAGACTTGACGATTTGAGTAATGCCTCGCACATCAGTTACGGAAGCCAGTTTGAATTCTGAAAGGTAGTGTGACAAGAAATTATCTGAGAAAATTGGTTCCATAATATCCTTCATTTTTAAGTCTTTGGCAAAGTTCAAGATTTAAGAATTCAACTCATGCAGATGACTACCAAAAATTCTCCACTTTGCAATTCACTTTTAAAGATGTTCTTAGTCGAAAGAGAACAGCGGATTTGATGTTGTCAGATGGACGTGTCATTCGCACTAACAATGCACGAAGCAATTCTGTATTTAAGTCTTTGTGCTGTGGGAATATTATGGATACTATATATCTGTTATACGACCACCCAAATTCCTGACAGCTTAGCGGGTAATTGAGCGGGCGAAGTTCGGTAACTTTTCGGGACGGGAGCGGCTTTTCATGCGGTGGGGTGTGAAGATTCTTTTTTATCTTGTGGAAGTGAATTAGAGGAAAAGTCCTTGTAAGTTCTCCGGGGGAATTTGTGAGGGTTTTTCTTTTACCACGGGGCGGTGTCCCAATGATTTCTATTTGGTTGCTTATACATCTTCACCGCTCTCATGGATTTCGCTTTGCCGTTGGCGTATCGTTGTTCGTTGCCGCGTTTCAATTTCTCCTTTGAAATGATCTCAGTGTTTTCCGGCTTCGGTTTCTTCGCGTCAATCTCTGCTTTGAGTTGCAGCGCAAGTTCTTTCTTTTCCTTCTTGGTCATGATACAATCTTTTTTGCTGACTGTATTGTAAGGAATTTTTTGGATGGGCTTACCATCTGTTCATAAAATTTATTGCCTCATTGATATTTTTTTTGTAGCGATGGCGGGCAAACTCTGTGGAAAAATAAATTTCAAAAAAACTAACATTTGTTATTTACAACACACTCAATTCGGTATCTTTGATGTACAAAATGCGAATGCTCCACGACGAATGGAGCATTCACGTAAAACATTTTGAGAGTCAAGCAACAAAAAGTAAGAGGGTAAATGAACGGCTCTGGCTTTTTTGTTGGATACAAAAGTAAGCAGTAAACCTATACGTAGGTACAGGTGTGGAAAAAAATAATTAACGAAATCATAAAAGGCAACCATGGGTAGATTTGGCTCGATAAAGCGATCATGCTTCGAAAAATTTCTTGACTCAAAGGGTTGTCATTACAAGCGATGTGAAGGTGATCATAACATTTGGAATTGCCCCAATTGCAGAAGACCTATCGTTTTTCAAAACACACGCGAAATTCCTGAGCTTCACATACGGACGAATTTAAAATCAATGGGAATTGCCATGGAAGAATTTTATACCTTCTTGCAAAACAATTGTTGATGGATTTGTGTCCTGACTAAGGATGATGAATTAAGCTATTGTAGTACGGAAATGTTCTGATTGCTGCTGCAGAATGGTAATGGGGATTTTTTCATTGGCAAAAAGATCCTGCAAAAAACTTTCGCGATGAAATTCATGATCGTTTGATTTCCATCCAAGTGAAACAAGCTCATTGGTTAGTTCGTGATCTTTTACGAGTTCTTGGAAGAAAATTTTTATGGTAGTTTCAAATGCAGCTTTTGCATCGCCAACATTGTGGCCGTAAGCTGATAGCTGTAGGGCTGGGGAAAAAGCAATTATAAATCCTTTCTCCTGTAAAAAGAGAACTTGGAGGGTCGCTTCTACCCAATTTCCGAAAATGCGAATAGATTGATTCATGGGATTTTCCATCGTAGCTGTTGCGTGTGGGTGTGACAATGATGGGTGTGTCGGTGTGTGTGTGTGTGATAATTGTGGGTAACAAATACAGTGCGCGAAATGTTTTTCCGTGCTCTCAGGGTTTAAAACTAATCAAATTTTAAAATTGCAAGTGTATGAACTTAATGGATAGTAACATCACTTTATTGCTTAAAAGTGCTGTAATTATCCATACTTTACCGTGTTAAAGCATTAGTGGATTTTTTGATAAATAAGTGTATTGGTAACAAAGTAATCTGGCCACATCGGACGTAATGTAACGCGATTTTGACGAAATTCTTGTTAACCTATACGTTCTATTTTTTCAAAATGATTCATTGAAAGAAATAGGGATTACTCTCATTTCACTTTTTCTTCGCTTGTTTTTTGGTTTGGGATTTCCTTTCACAGAGGCTTTAATAATTCCCTCGAATAGATCAGTAGCCTTCTTTGGAGACTTCCAGTTACCAAATATGGTTTCTTCATTCGAGGGAAATATGGGCTTCAACTATTGCAGTATAGGTAATTGTTGAAGCGAGGGAGTCAGAACAGAAACTTTGTCGTCATTATTTGTTTGTTCCTCCTCGTTTGACTTAGTTGTATTTTCCGAATTCACATTGTAAATGAAGAAGTCAAATCTCGTTATTGCAATTGACAAAATGAATGAAGAGATTTGAACGGTTTGTAAAGAGCGTTTCAAACCTTGGACGCAGTATGTTTCATAAATTGCTTGTTACATTTGTCATCTCGCTTCACAGTTTTCCTTTTTAATCCAAATGTCATCGCACCAGGAACACTCAAATCTCATTTGGCAAATCGCTGACTTGCTTCGAGGTCCTTATCGTCCGCCGCAGTACGAAAGAGTCATGCTTCCAATGACGGTATTGAGGAGATTTGATTGTCTGTTGGAAGGAACTAAGCCAGCAGTTTTAGCGAAGTACAAAAAATTAAAAAAAGGAAAAGTAAAGGACAACGCTCTCGACGCTCTATTAAACAAAGTCTCAGGTCAAAAATTTCATAATCACTCGGAGCTTTCATTTGAAAAGATGAAAGGCGCACCCGAGAGTATCCATCGCGACTTACCCAGTTACATACATGGATTTTCAGCGAACGTAAAAAGGATCTTCGACTACTTCGAGTTTGAGAAGGAGATAGAGAAAATGCACGAAGCAAATATTCTGTACCTCATCGTTTCAAAATTCAGTACGGTTGATCTTCATCCTCGAAGAAAGGACGGATCGGGCGTAAGCAATATTGAGATGGGGTTGATGTTTGAAAATCTGATTCGACGATTCAATGAATTAGCAAATGAAACTGCTGGAGATCACTTTACACCGCGTGAGGTAATCAAGCTTATGATTAACCTCCTCTTCATTAACGATGATGATCTGCTTTCTAAGCCAGGAACTATTAGAAAAATGCTCGATCCAGCATGTGGCACAGGAGGAATGTTAGCCGAGGCGCAAGCATACTTAAAAGATCATCATCCACAAGCAACTCTTTACGCCTATGGTCAGGATTACAACAAGCGAGCTTTCGCAACAGCAGCATCGGACATGCTGATAAAAGAAGTCGCACACAATGGAACGGGTGAAAACATTCGGTTTGGTGACAGCTTAACCGATGATCAATTTCAGGATGAAACGTACGACTATCTGATTGCCAATCCTCCGTTTGGTGTTGACTGGAAAAAGCAACAAGACTTTGTAACTCGTGAGAATGAAAAGCAAGGTTACTCAGGAAGGTTTGGAACGGGGTTGCCAAGAGTGAACGATGGAGCATTGCTATTCATACAGCACATGATTAGCAAGTTTGAACAGGTTGATGAGAAGAACAAAAAATTTGGTTCACGCCTCGCAATTGTTTTCAGTGGCTCTCCGATTCTCGATCATGAAGCAATGAACGCTGCTTTAGACCCGCCAGTTTCCAGGTTCACAGTTTTGATGCAGACTGATGAAGATGAAGCTGAGTTGATAGAGGTAAAGTAACTGCCTTCAAAAATCTCTATTCTTTCCTAAGTCAGATTATTCCTTTTCAAGACAGTGATCTTGAAAAACTTTTTGTGTTCCTGCGCTATCTATCATCAAAACTTCCTCGCAGGGTTGTTACTTCAGCGTATGACTTTGATGATTCAGTTCGCCTCGAATATTATCGTTTGCAAAAAATCAGTGAAGGCTCAATTAGTTTGAGAGAGGGATCTGCAAACAAATTGGACGGACCTACTGAAGTGGGAACAGCAGTAGTTCATGAAGAAGAAATACCGCTTTCACGTCTTGTTGATTTGATTAATGAAAGATTCGGAACAGACTTTAATCAATCCGACCAATACTTCTTTGATCAGATTGTTGAAGAAGCAGCACTGGATGAAAATCTCATCGAAGCTGCAGAGGTAAACCCTGAAGAAAAATTCAAACTCGTTTTTAAAAATCTTCTTGAGAATTTGTTTGTTGAGCGCATTGATCAGAATGAAGAAATCTTCGCGAGGTTCATGAATGATGCGCAGTTTCAGAAATTGGTAACTGCTTGGCTCGCATCTCAGGTGTATCATAAGATTAGAAGAAATAAATAGGCTTGAGACTTAAACCTCTTCCACTGTTTTCAATTTTCAAACTAAGTAGATAAGTATGAAGTACGAAAATCGGATCGTTTTATTTCTTGACATCTTGGGTTTTCGAAGTATAGTTGATCAAACTGTAGAAGGTGAAATAGATAAAAGTGATGAGATAGATATACTATATTCAAACCTTAACTACATTGAAGAGTTTTTCAGCCATAAACTTGTTGGCGGAAAACTTTCGGCAACCATTACGCAATTTTCCGACTCAATAATCATTAGTTTTTCTGTGGAGGAATCAAAACTCTTGATAAAACTTATAGAGACAATACAGGAATTCGTAATGCACCTCATCTATAATAATTTATTATGCAGAGGTGCTATTTCGTTTGGAAAGCTAATTCACACAGACAGAATTGTTTTCGGTCCTGCATTGAATGATGCTTATGAAACGGAAACAAAGGCTGCATTGTATCCAAGAGTAATCTTAGATAGAACGGTAATTGATGTTGTAAGAAAGAATCGGAAAACAGAGAAATTACTTTTTGGTGGAATAAAATCGCCTAAACAGTATTTTTTCTCCTGTTTAAAAAAGGATACTGATGACAAGTATTACGTGGATTACTTCCCAACAAACATTCTTTTATTATCAGATCGCTTGGACATAATTGAATACTTAAAAAACCTACGAAGACTAATAGTAAATGGAGGAAAATCGAATAAACCGGATTTGAAAGTTAAGTATGGTTGGATGAAAAACAAGTACAACCGTTTACTGACACGTCTTGGAACGGTAACATTTCCTATTGAACTAACATCTAAAATACCGCAATTTTATAAGTTTCTAAACGAGACTCCTCCACTAAAATGAGCTTAGGTGTATGCAAAACCATCCGTGGCAACCGATCTTCTTTAAGAACACCAAAAAAATTCTCGTTGGAACCCTGCCTCCCAAATCATCACCGTTTTATTTTTCCAATAGCGTGAATACACGACTATGGGATTTACTTGTTTCGATTGAGCGCAATCTTGAAAACGTGATTAAGAATTCTAACAAGCTAAGTGATGCGGAAAAAAGAAAAGTCCTTGAAAAATTGAACCTTGGAATTATGGATATTATCTGGGGCTTTGAAAGAGATCAGGAAGATTCTACAAAGGACAAACACATCGATCCCAAAGAGTACAAAAACATATTAGAATTGCTTAAAGGAACTGATGTGAATGAAATCCTCTTCGTCTATAAGATCGCTGCAAAATGGTTTCTTCATTCATTAACTGGCGAAGCTCCATTAAGAGTGTCACGTTTAAAGAAATACAAAATTGAAAACGGAACATTCCATGAGATGGTTGTCGGAAATAGGAAAGTAAAATTTACATTGTTGCCATCACCAATAAACAGAGCGAAAAAAGGAGAAACCTTAAATAAGCGATTGGAAGTTTACAAGAAGCATATCAAGGATTGAATTAGACCAATGATCACAATTCAAGAATTACTTTTCAATCGCGGTCTTGATAAAAAGTCAAGAACTAAACTTGTAAGGCACAAGGCTACTCAGACAGACCTCTACAATCTTTATCGGACTGACAAGAAAAAATTTTTACAGTATCAGTCTCAACAAGGAAAAGATATTTTCCACGGTGTTGATTTCATTGTGTCATTTATTGGTGAAGCGGGAACGCTCTCAAGATTTATTGGAGTGTTCAAAGTTTTGAGAGCCAAAAAACTTGCAGAGAAAAAACCGAGCGTTGATGGCGGGCTTTACCAATTTGAATATGAAATGGAAGAAATCTCCGACTTTGATGACCTCAAAGAACGAGTAATCATTGATTGGGGCAAAGGGGCAATCAAATGGGAACAGTGGCTTAACAACGATAAAGAAGTAGTCGAAATCCAACCTGGTCTTCACTATCAGCAATTCACTGATTTTGAGTTCACCTTAGATTTCATGCAACTTAAAGAAATCGCAACAAAGCAATATCCGGATTGGAAACGAATGCTTTCAGCAACAAAAGGAATCTACCTGATCAACGACACCAAAACGGGAAAACTCTATATTGGTTCTGCTTATGGGGAAGATGGCATTTGGGGTAGATGGTGTGCCTACGCTTCAACTAATGGACATGGTGGGAACAAGACATTACAAGAGTTAGTAAGGGGTGATGAGAATTACGCTTACAATTTTCAGTTTTCAATTTTAAGGTTGCTACCCAAAACGGTTACTGCTGACCAAGCAATTAGCGAGGAAAAACTTTTCAAAAAGAAATTGGGTACGAACTCATTCGGTCTTAACAACAATTAATAGTATTGAAAGAAAAATTTTTGCTGTTGTTCCTATCATGCTATCTTTGGAATAGTTTCATCCCTTAACTGCTTTACCATGAACAAAAATTACTTCTGGATTCTCTTCGCACTTGGCTGTGTAATCATTGCACTCATTCTGATTAACCAGCAAAATCAAATTAATTTACTTCGAACTGAAGTAAATCAACGCAACAGTTCGCAAAGTGCGAAACCTTCTGATCAGCAGAACACATCAGTTCAGCCACGCACTCCTATCGGCTTTGTAATCCCCAAGAAGGACGAAGACAAAAAAGCGTAGCAGCGAAAATTTCTCTCCCATATTCTTTATTGAGGAGGTAACTTCACAAACATATTTTAAGTTGTACCAGCATGAAGAGTTAATAGCTTTGCAACAATATGAATTTGCTCCATGCCTATCCTACTCGATAAGAAAATCTACAATTCATTTCGCTACAACAGCGAAGCTGATTTTGAGAAATCAGTTGAACAACTCGCTGATTACATTTTTGGTATCTCTTCTATCTACGTTTCCAGAAAAAAAAGGATAAAGGGTTCAGAAATTATTTCCATTCCTGATGGCTATTTGATAGACTTCACAATACCCGATTCACCAAAACTTTTCATCATTGAAAACGAAATTGTGTCTCACGATCCCTTCAAGCACATTGGGATTCAACTGCTGAAATTTGCAACCTCATTTGAGGAAGCAAGAATTGATCTCCGCAAATACTTGATGCAAGTAATTCATGAGGATACAAAAAGTCTCTCTCGCCTTGAACAAGCATGTTCAAATTCAAAGTACAGAAACATTGACAGCTATCTCGACGCTGCTGTTTACAGTGATTTCAAAGCCATTGTAGTTATTGATGAAGCGAGAGAAGAATTGCACAATGTTCTTCAGAAGATCAATGCAAATATTTCAGTTCTTGAATTGAAGACCTTTATTTCCGGGGATGGTGAATTCACTTTTCATTTCGATACATTGTACGATGATGATGAAGAAGCCGATATACTAATTCCTACGTCTCCCAAAGAATCTACGAGTGAAGATCAACAAAAAAGAATGAAACGTAGAGCACAGTGTGACACAATAGTTGTTCCTGCAAGGGAAGATGGATTCAAAAGACAGTTTCTTGGAAACAACCAGTGGTTCGCAATTAGGATTGGTGCTGCAATGAAAGAAAGAATAAAATACATCGCAGCGTACCAAGTTGCTCCAATCAGTGCAATCACTCACGTTGCTGAAGTAGAAGCAATCGTACCTTATGAAAACACAGGGAAATATATGGTCAAGTTCAAAGGACCAGCAAAAGAGATTGAACCAATTACATTGAAAAATCCTGATAAGAAACCACAGTCATCCGTTTACATTCGACACAGCGATTTGGAAACCGCTAAATCATTTGATGATTTGATAAGTTACTAAAATTCACCGACAAATTGTAAAACATTTTCAAACCCTTTCAAGCAAAATGACAGCAAAACATTCTCTGATTCTCTTCTTTCTAACTTGCATACTCCTCTCTACAGGATTTGCATATGCCCAGAAAGACACGATACTAACAAATCAGTTATTACAATATCAGCTTCAAGAGGATGCAAAGAAAATTGAACAGCTATCAGATTCAGTTCAGGATTTAAAGATTCAAAATGCCACTCAATCGGCATCGCTTCATAACCTTGAAATAATAGCTGCAATAATTTCAGTAGTCTTCTTACTTAGTACCGCGGCTTCTCTCTTCAGTTGGAACACCGACAGAAAGAGATCAAATGAAACATATTACTTGGCTATTGAAAAAGAAAAGCAAACTTCTGAAAGGGAAAAAGTTCTCAATACAAGGCAAGATGAACTTTACAACCTTGCCCTCGATAAAGAAAAAGAAGCGTCAGAACGAGATAGAAGCATCTTCAAGCAATCGTCTGAAACTCTTAACCTCGTAAATCAAACTTTAGGATTAGCAAGAGACGCAAGCAAACGAGCATCGGAATCTTTAGCAAAACGATTGAACAAACAACACGATGAATTGGAGCAAGAATCTTCGGATCTAATTGAAGAAGCAAAAGCGGACAAAAATTTTAAAATTTTAGTTGAGGATTCAAATTTCCGTTCCAATCTTCTAACTCTTTCTTTAGACATCGGAGGATTACAGAATAATCAAAATATACTTGACGAGGAAACTATTTTACATCCTTATTGCAGCTTCATTAGAGGGATGGATTTTCATCTTAACCAGCATTTCAAGCCTGCAATAAAATTCTGGAAGCAAGCCAAAGACCACAAGAATGCTTCTACAATGTTGAAGATTATGGCACTCTACTGGATTGGCTACGAACAAAACAATTTGAAGGATTTTGAAAATGCAACTTCAAATTTTGAAATGGCTTCTGGCATGGCTGAAGGTGAATTGAAATTTGAGTTTGAAAGAATAAAAATTGAATCAAAGTTTTTTAATTATCCCACGTATACACCCGACAAGCTCATTGGTGAGGTAGAACATTTATTTAAGGAGATTAATGACGCACCTGAGAGTTCAGACTATCAAAAAGTAAGAAGTGCAATCGCGGGAACGCTTGGAAATATTTATTACGAATTAGGAATTTCTTCAAATGACGCGAAGGCATCAGATTATTTTCAAAAAGCAAAAGCCGCATTTGATAGTGCTCCGATAAAGAATAAATGGATTTGGTTTGGCTTTGGTGAAGCATGTTTCAAACTCAATCAATTTGAAGAAGCAGAAAAAATACTAAAGACAAAAGTAAAGGATGAAGCAGAGTTAGAATACTCAACCCGACTTGAACCGAGAACGAAGGTATTAGGTCAAACTACGGTTTTGATTTGTTCTGCAAGGATAAAATCGCTGAATGGAAATGTAACCCCGCTTTACAATTTAATCAAAACTACCTTAGGAGGGGTTGATGAAAGGCTCACTGTTTACTCTCAATTTCAAAGAAGGAATGTTGATAAGAAACAATTCATCAGTGATCTTGACAAATTTGTAAAAGAGTTCAATGATAGTTTGGCATCAGAGTCCTAATAATTACCGTGGAATAATATGCCGAAACAAACGAGATCGCAAAAAACTGGAACATTAGGGCATAGTATAGTTGAAACACAAGTCAAGCGTTCTAACCTTTGGATTGCCCGGAACTTGACAGAAGATTATGGAATCGATCTTGAACTGGAATTTACTCCTGAAAATGTAAGTGGCAAATTTGTTAAGGCGCAAATCAAATCTCATGAACATATTTCTTCTGAAACAGATTTTATCTCCGAGAAATTGGGCAAATCATTTCTTCGCTATGCTTACGAGTGTCGAGTTCCAGTCATTTTGATTGTAATCTCTGTTGATGATTCCAAGACTTGGTTTATTTGGTTACAGAAGTGGGTGATTGAATCCCACAATGTTTCTTCGATCTATGATAGTAGTGAGAAAAAAAAGCTAACGGTACGCATACCCCAAAGCAATGACTTTGTTTCAGGTTTAGAACGAGAAATTGTTTCAATTGCCACTTGGGAAAATACCACGCAACTCTACATTGCACTAAGAGACTTAGCAAATTTATCCTTACGTCTTTATGATGAACCATTATCTCGACTCCTTTTTGATTATTTAGGAACATGTAAATCAGCAACCATTTCAGATCCAAACTATCTTGATTCTATAATTGAAAGAGTAATTGAATTAGGTACTTCGATTTGGGCGACTCACGAGGGGAATAAGGTTTCTCAGATGCTATACAAATTCATAAGAGAACAAGGTGACCGATTGAACGCCAACCATGTTTCCAAATTAATTGTCAGAGGAGAAGATTTTTCTCGCACCGGGTTGAATGCATTGGGGATTCTGTACGATTGTTATCCTAAGCACACTGCATCACTTAATCTGACAAAGAGATTCGAAAATCTTGAAGACCCTAGGTTATATTATTACTGCACAATCCGTGAAAGATACTTGGGAGTGAAAAGTCCACTTTGGCTTTCTGAAAAAAATGATTTAACAGTAGGTAAGTTTAAGTGTGACCTTTCTTCAGTCAATAAAAGCATACTTGATAAGTGGGCAAATCGGGGCGACTCTGTAATCTTCGATTATGTTTATGAAACAAAATGAGATTGCACGACTTGAATTTTGAAACGTGGTGTAAAAACCACTCGGATGATCACGATTCAAAGTGGTGCAGAGAATTATATCCCTACCATGTTTTTCGGCAAATAAATTTCGCTTCTGACAAAGTCAATCTTGAACAGAAAATCGAGTTTAACTATGTTCATTATTTTGCTACTATTGGAAGGATTGAATTACAGGATAGCGGTAGATACCGAACAACTTTTGACGTTTCGACAATTTCAAAATCTCAATATCAAGAATGGAACAAAAGAGCTTGGAATACAACTTTTCAAATAATCTACAGTACGGATTACAAATTCATAACCGTATACACAAAAAAGGAAGACCCATCAAAGGACTTTGTAGCAAGGTTCATTAAGGGAAATTTTGAGAAAATAAATCTTAGCAAGTCTCTCCCCATTTCAGAACTCCTTTTCAAAACCCTACTCCTCCATTTATCAGAAGAAAATTTTCCCGGTGGAGATCACAACAAAAAATTTAAATTCATTAAAGAAGGTGTAAGGCGATTGCAGAAACATCCACAATTCCCAAATAATGGACTTGATTTTTTTCCGCTCTATTCGATTGAAAGGAACATTTGGATTTGTTATTCATTTTATGAAGAGAAAGCCCACAGAATTGCATTCTTCAATGCAGATCAATGCGAAAAACTTATTGTTGTGTTTTGTAATCCTACCTACACACGTCATCATCGATGCACCTATCCAGACACCCAGATAATTTCATTGTTTGAGTTTTCGCACTTATTGAATCCTGAGCTAAGAAAAAAGTTTGAACATCAAATACGTTTTTTGCAAAGTCATTTAAGAATCGAAGAAGAATTTACAATTGAGGAATTAAAAAATGAGATTGAACATCCGAAGCAAGTTGAATATGAAATAAAGAAATCAGAACTAATGGAGGCTTTAGGCGTCATGAAGATCATACCCCAAGATCAGCTTGATACTTTTCATTCACTCGCTGCTATTAACCTAATAAATTCATGGCTGACAAGGAATCGCAATAAGGAAAATAGTACACTAAAGGAGGAAAAACTTTTTAAAGATATGTACTATTTCAAAACATACTTAGCAGAGATGTTGGCAGATTTAATTAAGAGAAAAGTAGATTTTGCAAAGATTTACATTGAAAGAGATTTAGTGATCATTGAGATACTTGGTTTTCAATTTAGCTTTCACCATGTTCCAAAAAACTCAATCATTTCTGTATATGAAAAGAGTGAGGCTAATACCGAAATTATCTGGTTAGGGAAACGACTTCAACCCATTGCTTCATTGTTGCTTAACTACTCAAGAGCGCTACGTAAATCTGAAAAAAGTTAGTCCATAAATAACATGAATAAAATGGTTTGCGCTTGCCACAGGTTGCGGCTGCGCGAGTTTCAGGAACTCCGAAATGTTTCGTTCTATCGTACAGAAAAGCTGCGATAATCTTTTCCCAGTAATACATGAATCTGAAGTTTTCCGCATTCACCCCCTTTGATTCAGCTACTAATCTTAAAAACATTTCTACGCTATCATGAAATTGCAGAATTGAAAAACAAGCTGTAGCTTCGGATTGACAAGATTGATCCAGACCAATCTTGTAATGCTTTTGATAAGTGATAGTCGCAGAATTGATAGTTCCCTTTTCATTGCGAAATCAGAAAAAGTCTTTATTGAGAGTCAAATCTATGTTCGATTCATTTCCCCATTGGTTTTTATTTTGAACAGATGGGGTTTGATATATTCTCATACTTTCATTCATGTTTGGACCCTAAGTAACCGTGCGAAGACTTGCAATGGGTTGCAACTTGCACAATAGTCCTGTAATTTTCATTGTCTCGACAATCACCTTATCTTCCCCTAAGCTGGTTGAGAACATACACATTGGGATTTTTCCCTGCATCCGTTTGGATAATTTTGTCGACCTTGTTTCCAGCAAAGAGATGAGCTCCTATATACATTTTATCTGCCTTTTAAATCTCGCTCCATTTCACTGATTGATTTCTTCTCTCCTTCCATTATCCACGCCATGAGACGGGACTTTCTAAAAGATAGCTTCTTTCCACGTTTCATGAAAGGAATTTTATTACCCGACGTCAAGCCATAAATAGTCTGCTTCGCCAAATTTAGAAACAGACTTGCTTGCTCAATATTTAATATTGCATCTTGCGACTCATCCACTTTCCATGCATCCACATCTAACTCCTGCCGACCAGTTGTAAACTGATTTTTTATTTGTTCGTTTTCAGCTTCTATATTTTCTGGTCGGTTCAGTTTATCCAGATTCTTTGCTAAGAATTTTAGATGCTCCTTTTCATGGTGGTAAAAAAACAGAGCGGCACAGACTGCCTTGGTTGGATGATTTTTACCGAATACCGGAACAAAAAAAGCGCTTGTTACTCCACTATCTTTTGTAACAGTCATTAGATTGGAAAACACATTGTTGTTTAAATTTACCTTCTCTTGTGACAGAATTTTGGCAGTTTCATGAATATGTTCTGCACCCGGTATCTCATCATCCTTTATAGCAGTAGCGAATTCCGTAGCAGTTTTCCGGTAGGTGTTCACTGTTTCAATCAAATCATTGTACGGAAGATTTAAATCCAAATATAAGGTAGTGAGCGTCTCATCGCTGAGATTATTTTGGGCTTCTTTAATTTCAGCAAGAATGAACTCCTTCTTTTCTTCACTGCCAATTTTTAATTCAAGAATGGAATGAAACCTTCTTTCTCTTTTTATAAATATCTCTGTCCAATAGTTATCTAACTCTTTCTCCTGCAGAAGCAGCCAATTAAAATAAGTATCAGTTCTTCCATTAAATAATTTATCGCGTGATTCATTTGTCGTTTTTGTTTTCATTTTATTTGAGTTTTAAGGTTTTAAAATGTTTACATTGTAAAGTCAAATACTTTTGATTTTTTTATCGCAAATTAATTCCCTATGGAATTATTATCTATAAAACAGGA
The DNA here is from genome assembly GCA_035638255.1 of Chitinophagales bacterium. Lineage (GTDB taxonomy): Bacteria > Bacteroidota > Bacteroidia > Chitinophagales > UBA10324 > DASRAJ01. Next base: position 21,176 of record DASRAJ010000160.1, on the reverse strand, counting down.
GGAAAGGAAGATTAATTATTAGTCCCGCATTGCAGGTATCACCCGGGAAAATTTTCGAAAACTTTGAATCCCTTTTTAACCTTGGCTTACATTGGCTAAAAAGGAAGAAATATATCGCATAAAAAAAGAAGGGTTTAGTGTCACGTAAAAGCTTTTTAGCCTAATGCCGCCTAATTTTCGCCCTATCGTCTGATTTTTTCAGTTACTGAAATGCGGATAAGAATCTCTAAAATTTTGGATCTTCTTCATTGATCGTTTTACTTCTTCGTTTGCACGTTCTGCCTCTTCTTTCATTTTTTCGAAATTATGTGCATCTTCCTTTAACAATGGACCCCAGCCTCCGACGACAATAGAGGTAGTAAGACGTATCAATTTCATCTTGTACGCAACACGCGATACCAAGGAGGGATAAACATCCAACTTTGCCTCTATGTAGGCATAGGGCTGTCCTGCATCCAGCAGATTCGCTATTTCTACTTCTCTGTCGTTTTTCAAATTCATGATGCTAATTTCGGGAGTGTGGAAAATTTTTAAGCAAACTTTAAGGAGAAGTTGTTCACATTTTTTTTTCATTCTACTATAAACATAAATTTCCAATGCAGCGCTCCTCTTCCTACTCCTCTACTCTTACTACTACCGATATTTCACAAAAATTCTCTGCTCCCTACCATACAATCAAACATAAGCGCTAGCAAATGAAAAATTGGAGAACTGCGAAGCTACTTTTACAAGTTAGGGTAAACGCACAACCATAGTTTATTGGAAATATTTCTCTTCTGAAATCTTAACGAAGTATAGTTAGCCCAGGTGCGATCACCGGACCATATGTAATATCAATCTCAGGCACCCACACATACAAAAGGTGCCTAAAACGGCACTCGCCTCCGAGTGATTCTAAATGCTCCTTGAGTTCTCTTAGCAGACGCTTTGCACGCATCTCGTAGTTAAGGAGCCACGTAGGCAGGAAATCAAAATTGTCTTTTACCTCTTTTGGGTAAGTCTGTAAGAATGATTTTGCCATGTTTAAACTTTTTTGCATTTCAAAGCTAATATCTGTTTAGCAAACAAATTTACTTTCTTTCTTTAAACCATTGCAGGATCCGGTGGACATACTGTGAATGAAACAGCTGACCTGAATTATCTATTTATTGACGCAAAGAGAGCTGCGGTGTTGATTGTGACGTTGTTGTACTGCAAAATACTTCGTGATTAAAGGCACCGGTCTGATGGAAACTGAAACTACTACTGCTGGATAAGTGAATGTCAAGATGAGTTGTCTTCGTTGTTTAATTTTTTTTGAGAAGAAAGATGAAAGCTTATGCAGAATCTCTGTAAGCACCCCTCATTATTTTCACTTCTCCATCCGCTGCACACTACAAATATCTTACAAAGGTTACTGTATTCGTGAACCGTGTAACTGCCGCACTCAAAATCCAAGTCATCACACTTGATTGATCTTTTGTTTTATACTCATCCCCATTAAAGGCTATTTTGCAAAATACCAGAATAAGGGGATTGTATAAGAAAGTAAACTCATAATCTTTGCGTGATGCTAAAAAGAAATTGATAGGTATAAGCCAGGCACAAAAAATTTCAAAAACTAAACTTCAACTTAAACGCACATTAAAAGATTATAAAAATAATTTCTCACTCTTAAAATTAACAGCCATGGCAGCAAAAAAAAATAAGTCAACTCAATCAAAAAACAAATCAGAAGATAGAATTATACTAACGAACATTAAGCCGAAGCTGCCTGATATCATCTATGCGCAAGCTAGCCCTCATTCAATTGGTGGAGTTTCTCTTTTTGATGCTAGCTACCAAATTAATTCAGAGACCGTGGGAAACTTTTTTTCTGAAGATGCTTTGATTTATCAGGCAGCTGATATGCTTAAGAAAGCTGGCTTCGATGTACTGTCGGTTTCTCGTACCTCTATTAACATAGCCGGTGATAGAGCTACTTATGAAACAGCATTCAAAACAAAGATTACAGCCGAGGAAAGAGAGACGTTAAAAAGTGGACCTCAAAAAACGCATGCTACTTTTCTCGAATGTCCAGATACAGAAATGCCGGGATTAATTTCTGTTAAGGATACTCCTTTCGAGCAAGTACTAGAAGGGGTAGCTATTGAGCAACCAAGATACTTTATGGCACCTTCTGCTTTTGCACCACATAAATCTTATTGGCATTTACGCATCCCTGGAGATATAGCTGAGGCCGCAAATGCAACAGCAGCACATGTAAACGGTATAACAGGAGCAGGTATTACAGTTGCGATGGTTGATACCGGCTGGTATGCACATCCGTATTTTGCTGCTCAGGGTTATAATGTGGCTCCTGTAACACTTGGTCCGGCAGCCGTTGACGCTGCATCAGACGATGTTGGACACGGTACTGGTGAATCGGCTAATATATTTGCTATCGCTCCGAGTGCCAGGTTACTTCCGGTTAAGATGAATTTCGTGAATACCATTGGCGCCTTTAATGCTGCAGTCGCGCTGAATCCTACCATTATCACCTGTAGTTGGGGCTCATCTCTTCGCAATGGTCCACTTTCAGCAGCTGATTCAGCATTAGCCGCGGCTATTGCTGCAGCCGTTGCCACCGGAATCATAGTAATTTTTTCCGCTGGTAATGGTCATTGGGGTTTCCCTGGTCAACATCCAGATGTGATTTCAGCCGGTGGAGTTTATATGGACCAGAATGGCATGTTGCAAGCATCTAACTATGCAAGTGGATTCAATAGCAATATTTACAGCGGCAGAAGGGTTCCGGATTTATCTGGTTTAGTAGGCATGATGCCACGCGCCATATATATTATGCTACCTTTACAGGCAGGATGTGAAATAGATATGGGGAATGCCGGAGGATCCTTTCCAAACGGTGATGAGACCCCAAACAATGATGGATGGGCGGCATTTAGCGGTACCTCTGCCGCGGCACCACAATTAGCAGGCACTGCGGCTTTAATAAAACAAGCCTGTCCTAAATTAACTCCAGCACAGGTAAAGTCCATCATGATGAATACTGCGATTGATGTCACTACAGGAACGTGCAATACATCAACGGGAGGAAACCCAGCTACTATTGGTCCTGATACCGCCACAGGGAATGGTCTGGTTAATGCTTACAAAGCTGTACTAAGCGCCAAATTGAATTGCCTCACTATTAGGCCAATTACTCCTATCACTATTCGACCTATTGAGCCGATCCAACCTATTAGCCCTATACGTCCAATATCGCCAATTCTTCCCATCACACCTATTAGGCCTATTAGTCCCATTAGCCCAATTCGGCCAATTAACCCCATCATACCACCAATCAAACCAATTGACCCTATTGGACCAGTGACTACTCTAGAAAGGAGTGCAGGTGAACAAAATGCAGCTTGGTATGAGGTTTCAGATAAACAAGAGAGTAATTCTTCGGCGAGCCCAAATCTCACAGAGGGGGATCTTAAGGGAATTCAAGAAATGATAGATAAAGGAGAAATAGGCTTTAAGGATCTTCCATAATTCTTTATGCAAAAGGTATTATTAATTAGTATGCCTTTTGGCCCCTTGGAGCGTCAAGCATTAGGAATCAGCTTGCTAAAAGCAATAGCAGGACGACAGGTCACGGTTGATGTAAAATATCTAAACTTCGATTTTGCGGATTTTATCGGTTTTGAAAATTATAAATGGTTTTCAAACGATTTGCCCTATACAGCCTTTGCAGGAGACTGGCTTTTTACAGAAGCCTTATATGGCAAACAGCCAGGTGAAGATAAAACGTATATAACTGAAATCTTGTCTGAGACTTGGCATTTACCTTCCGATGCTGTAACAAGATTGTTGAAATTGCGAACTGCTGTGATTCCTTTTTTACGCCACTGTCTAAAACGTATCAGGTGGGATGAATACGCGATTATAGGCTTTACATCAACCTTTGAGCAGAACATTGCGTCGCTTGCATTGGCTAAGGCACTAAAAGCTTTGTATCCTTTGCTGACAATTATTTTTGGTGGTGCTAACTGGGAAGCGGAAATGGGGGTGGAATTGCATAAATTATTTCCATTTGTGGACTATGTCTTTTCAGGCGAAGCGGATGAGAGTTTTCCTGCTTTCATTGAACATGTTTCTAATAATGCTCCTCTCTCGGAAATTAAAAAAATACCGGGACTTATTTACAGAAATGAAAATGGGGAGACAACTTATTCGGGCAAAGCTCCGTTGATTAAACAAATGGACGATTTACCCATACCTGATTTTTCAGATTACTTTGAGGTGTTTCGTCACTCATCCTATCGTTCCAATATAGTTCCTTCATTACTATTAGAAACATCGAGGGGTTGTTGGTGGGGTGCAAAAAATCATTGTACTTTTTGCGGATTAAATGGAGGCAGTATGGCTTTCAGAAGTAAAACTTCAACAAGAGTCTTGGAAGAAATCAATTATTTATCGGACACTTGGAACATAACTTTTATCGAATGTGTAGATAACATTCTCGACATGCAATATTTCCACGATCTTATGCCGAAATTGGCAGAAAATCCCAATAAGTTTCAATTCTTCTATGAAGTAAAAGCTAATCTTAACAGAAAGCAAATAGAGCTTATGCATCTTGCTGGTATAAGGCATATTCAACCTGGTATAGAAAGTATGAATAATCATATCCTGCAATTAATGCATAAAGGCACTACAGCACTTCAAAATATTTTACTGTTACGTTTGTGTAAAGAATATGGAATAAGTGCTGAATGGAATATTTTATATGGCTTCCCGGGAGAAAATCAAGAGGATTATTCTGAAATGCTTTCTTTGCTTCATTCTATACGTTTTCTCCCACCGCCAAATGTTTGCGGTCCCATTAGGCTCGACCGGTTCAGCCCTTATTTCAACTCACCTGAAAAATATGGATTGAAAAATCTAAGACCAATTAGTTCCATTAAATACATTTACCCTTTCCCTTTAAAGAATTTAATGAATATTAGTTATTATTTCGACTTTGATTATGAAGAAGCTCTTAACCCTCAAGGATTTGCCAATGAGGTAATTGCCTTTACTGATTTTTGGAGAAAGAATCCGGAAAGGGGCGTTCTTGATTGCAAATATCTCGATGATGGTTCTTTATTAATTACTGATAGTCGCTCCAATGCTTCGATCAAAAATATTAAATTAAGGGGTATAGAGCAGTCTATCTTTGAATACTGCGATGAGATCCGTACATCTTCCATGATTAAACGTTATTTGGAGGACACATACAAGCCATCTATATTTACTGAAGAAAGTATAAGTAGTTTTCTAAACTCTTTAGTGGCAAACAATTTGGTGATTCATGATAAGGGACGATACCTTAGTCTTGCTATTGGGTTAAAACCTGCATCAATTAAATCATCAAAACAATCTATAGCATGAAAGAAATTGCTTCTGCACAAGTGATTTTGAAATGGTCTGAATCTCCGCCCAACTCTAAGAACATACCTATTACTTCTGACTCCATCAACAACTACAAGATTGATATTTCAACAGCGAAAAAAGTAATGGACTTTTTTTCAGAGAAGAATTTCGAAGTTGGAAAAATAGTAGCTAATAGTTTTTCTATCACTTCATCCATTGAAAATTTCCAGAAGTTTTTTAATGTAAACATCAAAACGAGCAAACATTCAGGTCTTTTTATATCGCCCGGTAATAGCCGGTTATTGCCACTTAAAAACCTGCCGGAAGAGATAAGGGAGCATGTAGACCAAATAACTTTTGTCGAGCCGGTGCAGCTTTTTAGCATGTAAACTGCTTCAATATGAATACTGGGTTCTTATATAATTCACTATTATTTTCAAATGGAGGATACCAACTTTTAAACAACTTGATTCCTTCATTAATATTGGTATCTCTTCAGAATGAATCAACTAATCAGTTTGAGCATGCTGTACCTAATAAATCTAAAGCAGAATTGCCCCTTTTAGAACGCGGGGGTCAGCCATCACGGCAACTTTATTCCGGTTCGGGAGATAGGGCTTTACAGGAATTTTACCATGATGCTAACCTTATTAGTCAATTGCAGGCTTGCACAGGCCTTAATCTAAAGCCAACAGGTGAGCAAGGATCCTATTCATACTATTTACATAAAGGCGATTACCTTGGTCTTCATCGTGACTTTCATTCATGCGATGTCACGCTTATTACTACGCTATATGATCAATGTTCTAACAAAAGCAAAGGAGGCATGCTTTGCCTTTATCCATCAAGAGCTTGGGAACCTCTTAACCAAATTTTAAAAACACCGCTACATGGGGCCACACTAATAAGGCTTAAACAAGGTGATTCACTCGTATTACTCGGAGGAGTGGTGCCCCATTGGGTTTTACCTATGCAAGAAAATGAAAAGCGAGTGACAGCACTATTATGTTATTGCGCTTCAGAATTAATTGTTAAGCTATAAGAATGGGTAGAATGCGATCATAAATCGAGGGATTTACTCCCCTTTTTCTTTAAAAATAGTGGTTAGATTTATAAGGATTTGCGTTTTCAATCAATACCCCACTTTTGCGTTAAAGAGTTTGAAAATATCATTAATCATTGAAGGACTTAACAACTCCTTTCTAGCATCTTCCCAGGTATCTACACTTGCACCATACATTGGCGAGCGACGTGATTGTAAAAGTAGATCTGCGGGCTGTATCCACCGAGCAACTTAAGAAAGCGAGGCAAATAATGTCTGACATCATCAAACAATATCCCCACATTGCCGCTACTATTGATTTTGGCGAGGACGGTTATCCGCCGATATCTTATACACTTCCCTATTCTTCGGATGAATATTCTGGACCAAATTGACCCACCTATTCCGGAGTAATCTGACCCACCCTTGGGAATAAGATTCCGGAGTATATTGACCCACACCCTTTTTAGTGATTTGGATTTGATGCAAAAGCCATTCGCACTCTCGATTAATATCGGGGTCAAAACGAACATGGCAGCAAAACCTAAGAATCTGCATCAAATCAAACACATTATTGAGTTGCAGCTACAGGAAAAAAGTATCCGGCAAATAGAACGGCTTACCGGCATTGCCCGAAATACGATCTGCGAGTATCTTCGAGGATTAAAGTGCGCAACATTGCATTGGAACAAATACTGATGCCGATGACGAGTCGCTCAGTGCGGTTATATACTGCGAAGATATTCCGGTGTTGCACCGCAATGAACGCTATCACACCATTGCCGAGAGATGGAATATTTTTCTTCAGAGCTGCACAAGCGCGGAGTAACTCGACAGCTGCTTTGGGAAGAAGACCGGAAAGAAAATCCTGATGGCTATGGATACAGCTAATTCTGCGAATACCTATGCGGCACCTCAAGCGTAGTGATGCCATGATGCACTTCACGCATAATCCCGGTGAACAAATGCAGGTGGACTTTGCAGGAGATAAACTTCACTACATTGATAGATCCACCGAGGTATTGGTGTGTGTATTGCCTTGCAGCCACTATAGTTTTGCCATTGCACTTCGCTCACAAAAGCAGGAAGAGTTCATTCGCAGCATCTATACTGCTCGAATATATATGCGGTGTGCCCCAGAGTATCAAGTCATTGCATTCTCCAAACAATCTTATGATCAATTTTAGGTTGGATATGCCCTTAACTTCTCATGCTTACTAAATAGGCTAAAACAATAAGAAATAAGGCAAATGCTCCATAAAAGTGTCCATCCCCTTATTAGGGTATTTAGAAAATTACCCTTAAAAGGGGTTGTTTGAATAATTGTGGCACCCTAAAATTACGCCATCAAAATAAAATCAGGGAGGATGGATTACTTACGATTTTACATGAAATAACAAGCTACAATGTAAATTCGAAAGAAATAAGAGTGTTAACAGAGGCAAGACGATTAACAAGTATTGTTTATCCTTTAGCAGAATAAACTTGTATTGTAAAAGTTTCCTCATGCGAAAATTGTACAGACCTCTTGTTTTATTTTTCTTCGGAGTATCATGTTTAGCTATTGATTCAACTGCGCAAAGTCTTTCTGATGATGCACTCAAACAATCACCTCTTGATATTGAAGCAAATTCATTACCGTCGCTTACTTCCTTGAATCATTCCAAGTTCCTTTCAGATTTCAATCTTCTGTTCAATGGAGGCATTGGTTATCTTCCAATGATAGACAGTTCTTCTCTTACATCGGGATTTTCAAAATCATACTGGCTTCAATCTTCGGCGAAAATTTTTGGACTTCCCTTTAACTTCAGCTATAGTTCATATAGTAGTTTTTCTGTAATCCCTCAAACATTTAATTACCGTCAGACACATTTGTCATTTGACTGTGAACAGTTTCTTGAGAATGTAAAGAGTGAGATGGTGGATCAGGTAAGCAGAAAATTAGAAAATCAAAAACAGAAATTACTTCAGTTTCATGCAAGTGATTCATTGAAAAAATACTCAGAGCTAAAAGACACCTTTGCCGACCCTCAATATCAACTTCACATAAACCAATTAAAGGACTCACTGCATCTAATGATGGACAGCTTAGATCAGGGACGAGCATTTGATACTACGTGTTTGCATTCAGTACAGACTCAATTATCGTGGTACGATAAATATCAACGATCAATTGAGAGTCTCATGCGCTTTCAGGAAAAGTTTTTCGAAATCCAAAACCAATTTACTAAAGATTCTCTTTTAGCAATTCAAAGCATTGACAAAATTCGTGGAATAACTTCAAAAAAGGAGCTATTACAGCAAGCGCCGGATTTAGGAAATGAACTTGTGAAAAAATTAGGCGCCTTAAATTTTCGACAAGCAAGCATAGGTACGCAGTTGCTTGAAAATTCTCCGCTCACCTTCCACGATTATTTTTCCAAGGGATTATCAATAATCTATAATAACGCCAACTACATTTTAAAAGCTGCAGTTGTAAAAAATAATTTGGGGTTCACCAAATCCCAATCGCTATCTGACTCGATAATCCTCCCTGAGAATGCTAAGCAAAATGTTTTTTTGCTCGGGCTTGGGAAAGGCGATATAAATGGAAGTTATTCCATCGTAACTGTTTCATTCATAAAGAATGGACAACAAACAAATCTTCCCAATCCTACCAATAAGTGGTTGGTCTCTTACCTCCAGAAGTTTTCAATTAGCAAGCAATTCAAGTTTCAATACGAAGTTGGCAAGACGATGATTGCACATCCTAATGAATCACAACAAAGTGGAAGCATTAGTGATTTCATCAACAAGTCAGCAGGGATTACCACTCTTGATTATCAATTCAAAAAAACAAAGTCTGAACTTGAACTTGAATCTTCCTATATAGGAGAAGGATATTTTACCGGTGGAAATCCACTGTTGCAGCCAGGAACAGTAAACGTGGCAGCGGGCTTGAAACAAGAACTATTTCACTCCAGTTTAAATATATCTTATAAAATCAATCTTGCCCACTTTGTTAGTGTAACAAATTCGGGAAGCAGGACTTGGTACCAGGTAGCACAGTTCAGTTATCGTCTTGGTAAATTCGGAGTTATGTCCTGTATGATATCGCCATACCAGTTCAATTATTATCTGGTACAATCAAATACTTCCAGTATTTCCAATGCTAATTTTATTGACCTCAACATAGCCTTGAATATACCAATCGGAAAGCAATTGTTTAATGGCAATGTTAATCTTTCCAACTATGCCTATCAAAGCTCTTTTTCAGATACAGTCTTTAGCAGTACAACCCGCCATGTGACATGCTATCTCAATACTTCAGTTCACAAGCGGCAAATTGCATTCTTGGGAAGTTATTTTATTCCCGACCATAAGGGTGCGCCTGAAACATTTATTAATAGCATGGAATTAATAGGAACGGTGGTTCAACGTAAAACCATTTCTCTTGCAGTAGGTCCAAAGTGGTTAGGTTTCAAGTCTAATAGCGATCAGGCAGGAGGCACAGTGCAACTTCACACGTTCTTCGGAAAACATTTTGTCTTGAATGCTGTGTTGGAAAAATATTTCAATATCGAGAGTGATAAACCTGCATATTCTTCAACAGCGCTCTTTACAGCTGATTTGACTTTTAAACTTTAAAATTCGAAAATCATGAAACGGCTTTCTATAATCTTGATTTTGATTCTGACCATCAGCATTGCATTTGCTCAAACAGTTCAAGTTGTATTTCACCCATCGAACCCTTATTTTTTCTCAATTAATGATGCGTGGAATTATTCCATACTCAATCTTGGTAACAAACCTGTTGGTTCCACACTTGAGGTTTATATCTATAGAGGAGGATCGTTTTTAATTTATCACAGCCAAACCTCTCCCTTGACACTTGCTCCCGGGGAAAACTCAGGGCAAATAATGATCTCTAAAATTATTACAACAGATTATTCAGGTGATGAAATAGCAAATTATTTTAAAAACACAGGAATGTTACCCGCAGGAAATTATTCTCTTTGCATTTGGGTAAAATCTTCTCAGGGAAATATTGTAGCAAATTCATGTCAAGAGCTTAACATAACGACCATCACCTTACCTATTCTTACTTATCCTTATGACGAGGAAGTAATAAATACACCCTTGCCGCAATTAACTTGGATTCCCGTAATGCCACAGGGCATTCCTCAACTCGAATACCTTCTTGAAATATGGGAAACAGGATCTAATAATCGAATAGCCAAGGAAAATATTGCGTCGCTTAAGACAGCCGATAATAATTTCCAATATAACGTTGAGCTGAAGCCTCTCGTCGAGGGAAAGCAATACTTGTGGCAAGTATCTGCTTTTGCAGGTTCCTTTTATTTGGGCAAGAGTCAAACGTGGGAATTTAGCATTGGAGATACATCTGATGACTTTTCAGGTTCACATAATCCTGAAAGGGCGGATTCTACTTCTTATGATAGTGATTACGTTGTTGAAGATACTGATTCTTATAGAGTCATTGCGGATCAGACTTATGGGGCTGACTACCTTGCTCTGGGAACATTAAAAATCGCCTTTAATAATGTAGCGTTTGATTCGACGCTTAATTATACCATTTCACCTATTGATCAGCCTGAACAATATTTGACCGGACTGCCAGCAAAAACTATTCGTGCAGGACTGAACAAAATAAATATTGATCTTGCTTCCACAGGTCTATTTGTGAATCAAAAAAATTATAATCTTGAAATAAGCGATGGCAACGGAAAAACTTACTACCTGAATTTTTTATACCTGGCTCCTTAAAAAACGGATAATGGCAAGAAATAAAATTATCTTCTTTTTATTCTTCTCACCGTACATTTCAGGGTGTGGGGATAAAGGCTCTCTTTCCTTGTCAGAATATTTTGATTACGTCCATAAAAATGAAGGTCGCTTAACTACAAGAGATTCTGCAAGAGGAATAATTGTCTCTGTTGAATATTTGCTTCCGGCAATCCTGGCGCTCCGCGAAGCTGGTAGCCTTCAAAACCTCTCGTCACAGTATCAAACTTTAATAAATAATTATAAAGATGCGGATTATTTTGAATTGACGTTATCAAAGTCTGATCAAAGTACCAGGAAATATCTCAAAACTCTTTACAGCGACCAAGATACATCGCAATCTGCCTTTGAAGAATATATTGACTTTGGAATTCAGAATGAGATACAACTCTTAAGAGGAAATGATACCATTCCTTGCGCCTATCTGCATCGCGAAATTTCAGAATCAATATCCAATAAATTTAAGTATACGGTTTCATTTGTCACTGACTCGACTCAATGGAATTCAAAAACTCAAGCAGACAGAGCAATTATATTCAATTCTCAAAAATTAGGAATAAGAAATATTAAGCTATCCATTTCCAGTAAACAAATTCAATCATTTCCAACAATAAATATATAGCTCATGATCCGAAATAAGACACTATTTCGCACTATGTCAATCGTTCTTACGGTTGCCCTTCTTAACCAAATTATTATTCCAACCGTTGCATGGGCATTAACTACGGGACCTTCTCAACCTGAGATGCAACAGTTCACTCCTATAACAACAACGGATTATGTAGATTTATTTAGCGGAGATTTCACTTATAATATTCCATTGCTTGATGTAGAAGGTCTACCCATAAATCTTGCCTATCATTCGGAGGCTACTGCTGACCAGGAGGCTTCCTGGGTAGGATTGGGATGGAATATAAATCCAGGAGTGATCAATCGGCAGGTACGCGGTATACCTGATGATTTCAAGGGTGAGATGACCACAGAATCTCAAAATGTAAAACCAAATGTGACATTAGGGATTAGAGGAACTGTTTCGGCTGAAATCATGGGATATTCACTTACATCAGACAATCCTAATTCGCCAAGCGTTTCTTTAGGAATCTCATTGGGATTTTCATATAATAATTATCGCAAGTTTGGTATAGATAACGGTATACAGTGTGGTATTGGTGGTCCCCTAAATGCATCATTTGATATAAATAATTCGAGTCAAGGTGGGCTTACCGTTTCGCCGAGTCTCAGCGTATCTCTTAGTGAAAATTCTCACTCTTCGCTCGGAATTAGCGGCGGAATTAACTCCAGGGAAGGGTTACAAGACATTACTCTGAGTTGCAACACAGAAAAAACTTTCCTGACAAGGAATGTTGATCCTAGTTTAGCATTTTCATTCGCTAAACCTGTTTTCTACCCATCATTCGAGTTGCCAAAAGAGAATCTCAGTTTTTCATTCACCTTTAAGCTTGTGGGTGGCGAAATGCTTATGTTTTTTCCAAATCTCTCCAATAGCGGATATTTTTGCAGTGAATATTTAAAGACGCATAAACTTTCAAGACCGAGCTATGGAACTTTATATGAGCAAATTGGAAGTCAGGATGAAAATGCTCTGCTTGATTTTGAACGAGAAAAAGATATTCCATTTCGGCAAAGCAGCGTAAATCTGGCGGTACCCTATGCTTCCTTCGATGTTTTCAATGCAAGTGGTAACGACGTTAATGGCTCATTTCATATTGCGAGAAATGATCTTGGCATTTTACGTGACCCTTATTCAAAAAATTCAAGCATAAATGCTTCAGCGGGATTAGACATTGCTCCTGGAAATGTTGTTCATATAGGTGTTAATGTAAATGCTATATCCTCAAACACTACTACTCATTCCTGGGATGATAATAATGAATTCAAGGGAAAAGCATCGTTCTTGACGGCAGATAATACATCTTTATTTGAGCCTGCATATTTTAAAGATGCAGGCGAAATGACTGTTAATCAAGGGCAAATTTACAATCAAACAGGCTCTTCTTACCCTGCAACAGTAGCAATAGAAAGACAAGGAACCAATGCTGTGGCATTAAATAGCTTTAGTACCAAGGGTGCTGGAATTATTCCTATTGGGAGTACTATTAAGAACACTGATAGAATTCGGCGTCAACAAGTATTCACATTCTTAACATCTTATGAGGCTTCACATTTTGGACTGGACAAGACATCAATACCTATCCGTTAAATACGCTTCCCGATACCGATTGTATCCATAAGCCATATTCATCTATATTGCGGGAGACTAAACCCTTTCATCACATATCAGAAGTAACTATACTGAAGCCTGATGGCAAAAGGTATATTTATGGAATTCCGGCTTATAATAATTATCAGAAGGAAGTCACGTTCAATAGTGATAAAAATACCGTTGATACCAATAATTTAGTTTCATTTAGCGGCAATGATACTACAAGGCGCAATAATAGAGGCAAGGATCACTATTTCGATTCAAAAATAATTCCACCGTATGCCCATTCATATTTATTGACCGCTATTCTCTCTCCTGACTATTCAGACAATACAGGAGATGGAATAACTCCGGATGATTTAGGTCAGGCATATAAGCTGGATTATTCTCGGGTGTTTGCAAATTTTAGATGGAGAACTCCCGTTCATTCAAATAAAGCACAGTTCAACGAAGGAATGAAGTCTGTCAAATATGACAATAAAGGTTCCTTTGTATATGGAGAAAAAGAAATATGGTATACGCATGCCATCGAATCCAGGAATTATGTAGCAGTGTTTTTCCTTAGTAAACGCAAGGATGGCCTGGGAGTTATGAGTGAAGCTGGTGGAATTGATACAATACATAAACTCCTAGCGATTGATCATATTGATCTTTATTCAAAAGCCGACTTAATAAAAAATAAAGGCAAGGCGATTCCCATAAAATCTGTGCATTTTGAATATAACTATGCACTTTGTAAAGGAGTGCCTAATGAAGTTAACATTGATTCAGGAAAACTAACTTTAAAAGATATTTATTTTACCTATGGCAAAAGTTCAAGGGGAAAACTTAATAAGTATAGGTTTACCTATGATGATGGGGCTTCATTTGCTAACCCTAACTATTCCTTGGTGCATAATGACCGATGGGGTAACTATACCAATCATTTCGGCACTTATGTTGACAATCTTTCAACCACCGATTTTCCTTATACGGTCCAAAATAAAACTCTTGCAGACGAGTACGCTGCTGCCTGGTCTTTACGTCAAATTGATCTACCCTCTGGTGGGACAATAAAAATCAATTATGAATCCGATAGCTATGCGTATGTCCAGCAGAAACGCGCTGCGCAAATGATTAAGATTCGTGGATTTAATAGTTCATCAACGGCAAGCTATTCCAATGAGCTATATGATGAAACTTTTCACAATAACGACTATGTATTTCTCGACCTCCCTAAATATGTCCACTCAAAGGATGAATTTAGAGATTTATACATTGACAGTTTAGAGCATTTATATTATCAGTTCCTAGTTAATGTAAATAACAACGGTGATCCCTCTTATGAGTATGTGAAGGGATACTTAAACTGGGATTCGTATGGAGTGAATCAGACTGATATTGCAAGTCATGATTCTACCAATGTAGCATGGATAGAATTAAAGGATGAATCTGAAGAAGTAATGGGAAATGTGAACCCTATATCGTTTGCCGCGTGGCAGTATTTAAGATTGAACCTACCTGAAAAGGCATATCCTGGCTCTGATCTGTCCGATGGCGCCTCACCAGTTGATTATGTATGGGCTGCCTTTTCGATGTTTCCAAATTTTCTGGAAACAGTATTTGGATTTAATAACGTTGCACGCGGACAAAGTAAAGGAAGATATGTAGATACAGCAAAATCTTTTATTCGCCTGAACAATCCAACTTTCAACAAATTCGGAGGTGGCTCCAGAGTAAAGAAAATTACCTTATCAGATAATTGGTATAATATGGTTGGTGGTCTGCAAGATTCTTACGACTACGGTCAGGAATATACCTATACTTCCATCTCACCAGATGGAAAGATCATCAGTAGCGGAGTAGCAAGCTATGAACCCATAATTGGCAATGAAGAAAATAATTTTCGTCAGCCGGTCTTTTATGAAGATAAAATTGCGGCTGCTCCCAACAATTTTTACTATGCTGAAGAACCATTAGGCGAATCATTGTTTCCAGAAGCATCGGTGGGATATAGCGAAGTGACAGTTCGAAATTTACAGCATGAAGATGTTACCGTAACGGGTCCCGGCTATTCTATTGATAAGTTTTATACGGCCCGGGATTTTCCGGTCAAATATGACCATACGGATATTAATCCGCTGTTAATTAAACCCAACCCTATTTTTCAAATACTTAATGTGAATGTTAAAAAATCAATGAATGCCTCTCAAGGTTTTACAGTGGAAGTTAACGATATGCACGGAAAGCCTAAAGAAGAAAGTGTTTATAACGAACAGGGAGCGTTGATTTCTTCAAAAGCGTATCACTATAAGTCGGATGATGATAATGCGACAGAAAAACATTTGAGTAACAATTGCCAATTGTTAAATCCGGATGGTTCAATCAGTAGCGGAAATATAGGAATTGATTTCGAAGCCTATCAAGATATGAGGGAGCAAGAAACGAATACGAATGGAGGCGGGCTTGCAGTTAATATTGATCTCTCTATTGTACCGCCTTTTCCGATTACAGGTTTCTCAGCTTACCCCTCTATCACGAATTTGCAAAATCGCTTTCGATCTTCTGCTACTACTAAATTAATCAAACGCTATGGAATATTAGATAAAATAACCGCGACTGAAAACGGAGCTATAGTCTCTACTGAAAACCTGCTATATGACTCAGAGACAGGAGTTGCACTGCTTTCAAAGATAACCAATGAGTTTGGTAAACCAATTTACAACTTCACTTATCCTGCTCACTGGCTTAATACTGAGATGGGATTTGCCTATAAAAATGTAGGGGCGGTGTTTAAGAATGTGACTTTTACAAATGGCGCTATATCAATTGCCAGTCCAGATGCATTTTTTCATCCCGGAGATGAAATTGCTGCATTCTCAAAAGGTATAAAAATAGACAATGAACCTCCTAAGATTTATGCAGCAAACCCATCGGGAAGTTTAATCTTTCTTAATGCAGATGGCACAAGAGTTAATTATTCTTATCCCATCACGATTAAAATCTTACGGTCGGGTTACCGCAACATGCCGAGCGTTCCTATGGGAACAATATCATCGCTAAATTATCCTGTAACAGCAGGAGGTGATTCGATAAAATTCACCGGAAGTACTAAAATTCTCAATGCAAATGCAACGTTATACGACAATTTATGGCGAACAGAAAAGAAAGTAAGAACGAGAGAGTGTGATACACTTCCAACGCCAGTTACTCCCTGTATTTCTGCAATAGCCGATGCTGTCTTAAATGAAAATTATTTTACTTATCCCAGGCAAGAATTAACTGTTCGTGATGTGATTGATTCCAGTGCTTGCAGCAGTTTCTTTACCAATAATGCTTCCCTTCCCTTCGGGATAGAAAGCCCGATAGCGGGAGAATTTCCATATTTTGTAAAGGATTCGACTCAATATCCTGGACTTCCTTATGATAGTACTTATGTGAACATTCCATCATTTTTTGATGTGACTGCAGCGGTAGGCAATTGTACATTCTACTTTGTAGATACCGTAAACGGACCATTACCGATCTCTCCTCCGGGATATGCTTATTATACTTTGGGACCTATATCTTCAGGTAAGTATCCCGTCTCTTATAAGGGACCTAACGCTGCTTACTTGCATGAGAGCGTAGCTCATTTTGGTTACACATACGTCGGCTATGTTTATATGCAATGTTCTGAATGTGAAAGCAGTTGTCATACTTTAGCCCAGGGAGATACCGTTAATCCGTATCACTTAAATATCTTGGGATCATGGCGTCCTGTCAAAACGTATGCTTATCATGATCTGAGAAACCCTTCCCTGGCTCAATTTGTTCCCTCTGTGCAGAATGATGGTTCTTATGCATCTTTCAATCCGATCTATAAATATGACCATACAAATCATAAGTGGGTCGTTGACAGTTCGAGTACTGCCTGGATAAGAGCAGATGAAAAAAAATTGTACGATGCTAAAGGTAATGAAATACAATCTAAGGATGCACTAAACATTCACAGTGCAGCTATATATCGTTATAATGAAAGTTTACCGATTGCAGTAACTAATAACTCGACGCTTCATCAATCAGCGAACGATAATTTTGAAGATTATACATTTCAATTAAGTTGTACTACTCCCTGCATTTCTCATCATTGGGATTTCTTCGATGTGCTTGGTCCTGCAGTTACCATCTCAGATTCATCGGCACATACTGGAAATCATTCCTTGCGGATCGTGGCAAATTCTCATGCTGAGGAAGTGAAAAAAATAGTCAGTACCGGGTCGACAATTGTAAGTTCATCTTCGCATGGTTATACACTTGGTGATGGCGCGTTGATCCCTGAATTTTCTCCGACCTCAGGAAAATATCTTTTTAGTGGTTGGGTAAAGGTGGATACTCTCTGCAATTGCAAACCGTACTGGGGAAATCTTGTAACAATCACTATGCAGGGATCAGGCAATGTCTTCAACGCGTCTCCGTCAGGACCCGTTATTGATGGCTGGCAAAAAATTGAGAAATTGATAACTGTGTCCGGCTCTGATACCACTATAAAGGTGAAACTGAATGCCAACCCTAACCGAGTAACTTATTTCGATGATTTGCGGATTTTCCCAACGCAAGGTAATATGAAATCCTTTGTATATGACGAGCGAACCTTACGTCTAATGGCAACACTTGATGAAAATAATTATGCCACCTTCTATGAATACGACGAAGAAGGAAATCTCATAAGAGTCAAGAAAGAAACCGAACGAGGTATTGTCACAATTCAAGAGGGAAGAAACCAACTTAAAATACAATAGAATTGAGAAGATTGTTTGTCATAGTAATTGGTTTTGGTGCCTTGCAATTTGTACAGGCACAGTCCCCGAAAGATCTATTTCGGCAAGTGATAGCTGTTTATCAAGGCAACTTTACTGTTACACTACAAGCGAAATATCGCTACTATCCGGATTTTGATTCTAAAAATGTTACCGACTCTATGTCTTCACTTTTAGTTATGCATGGCAGTGACTACTATTTTAAGTTAGGTGATGTTGAGATGTTGCGGGAGGATGGATACTACATTACTACCGATCAGACCGAGCGTCAGATTAGCGTTTACAGATATAATCAAGCTGATTCAATTGGAAAATCCTTGGGATTACTTAATACCTTGCTAGGAGACAGCGGTACCAAGATTGTTTCATTTGACGCCGGCAAAGGGTTTAAAGGAATTAGAATCTATTATTCAGGTAGTCAAGTCGTACAGGCGGACTTTATTATAGATCAGAATCTTTATATCAGAAAATGCACATTACGTTATCAAAAAGATATTGATTGGGCGCACAAAAAGGTGTTCTATTCTAAACTTGAAATTACTTACAGCTCTACTTCTTTCAGCCATTCTGCCTTTCCAAAGCGCGATTATGGCATAAATAGATTTATCCAAATAAAAGGAAATACCTTAAGGACAACATCCTTATATAGTAGCTATCAACTAACCGGCAATACCCAATAAGCTATGAAATCAAAACTCCTAAGCATCGCTTTCATCTTTTTTTGGTTGTCACGTTCTTTACCAAGCTATGCTTTAACAGAAGAACATGAACAAAGTTTGACTGGTAGCAATGTTGCAGTTGGTAAAAATTTTATAGTTAAAGATGATAAATTTCAAACCACTCAATGGGATAGCATTGAATCTTCCTATTCCGTTAAGGACCTTGTGATTTTTGAGCTTAATGATGACACGAATCTTGTTTATAAATACCCTTTCACATGTACAATCAATGTGAAGATCCAATACTATGATTCCATAACTCCAGGCTCACCGCACACGATTTTTAAAAACCTCACTATTGTCTACGACACGGGGAGGGTAAAAAAGTATGCGATGCGTAATTCCTTTGTTTTTGCAAATGCCTTTAAGTTCAAAATAACCATTCAAACCATCACCTTCACTCAAACTGGATGGAGTGGCGTGCTACCAAAAATATTTCGGGTTCGGGGATTAATCATTATTGATAGGAAATATAAATTCTACTGCGCAAGGAGAACATTTCCGAAAGCAGCACTTGCTTCAAACCGCAATGTTCTTAAAATAACCTGGAAGAGTCTGGCCGGTGCCGAAGACTATGATCTGGAATGGACCGTCTATCATGATAGTAGTGACGCGATCAGAAAATATCTTGCCAATCCTACTACCTACTATAACAATTATGATAGCTTATATCGCAACAATGCGAGCAGGGTAACGGTAACCGGTGGTGAATATGATATCCCTTTGATCTATACTCGCGGTTATCTTTTTTTCCGGGTTAGAGCAGCGCACTACACAATGGCCGGATTTAGAAAGACCTCTCCCTGGAGTGCAAAGGATACCTCTGCAAAATTTGCCTTATTTAAGTACAAATATCGTCTCAATGCTTTAGATTCTACTCTTAACTGGCAAGGGAAGGTGACCTTTGCAGAAGACGGTAAGCGATCTCCCTCACTGACCTATGCAGACGGTAGCTTGAGAAGCCGTCAAACAGTTACTATAAGCGAAGCTGTTGGGGAGGCGATTGTGGGAGAAACAATGTATGATCACCAGGGCAGACCGGCGGTTCAAACATTACCGGTTCCGGCGATAGATTATAAATTAGCATTCCATAACCGCTTTAGCAGAACGTCGAATCACGAATATAACCGCGATGATTTTGATCTCAATGGATGTGGTTTTTCTCCCCCGCCGATGGATAGCAGTATCGGTTCCTCAAAATATTACTCTAGCAGCAATAGCGATTACACTGCAGCCATACAAAAATACGTTCCTGATGCCAACGGCTATTCATTCGCCGTAACACGTTACACTCCCGACCTCACCGGAAGAATCTCCCAACAAGGGGGAGTAGGTAAAGAATTAAGAATGGGAAATGGGCACGAAACAAAATATTATTATGGCAAGCCTGATAAAGGAGAATTAGATCGGTTGTTTGGTAACGATGTAGGGTATGATTCACTATATTTTAAAAATATGGTGGTTGACCCTAACGGTAGCATATCGCTTAGTTATCTTGATGGGTCAGGTCATACTATTGCAACTGCTCTAGCAGGAGATGCTCCGTCTAATCTTCAGGCACTTGCGTCGAATACCGGTGCCGATACGGTTACGATAAACTTATTGAATAATGATACCATAGAGTCGTCTCTCGTTTCTAATTATGGACTTCTGATAGAGAAATCGGGGCTTCATACATTTAGGTATAGCTTGGTGCCTGGAAATTTTTCAAATGAATGCAGCGATAATTCTGGCATTTGCTTCGATTGTCTTTATGACCTCACTATTACTTTATCTGATGTATGCGGGAATGCTTCTTTACCCGGAGACACAGCTATTAAAATCGTTCATCACAATTATAATTTAGGAGCACTTTATGACACTCTATGCAGTAATCCAACCGCAGCTTTAGGCGACACCTTTTCTGTAAATCTTTCAGTGGGAGAATATCATATCAATAAGACGCTTAGCGTCAGTGATGCCGGTAAGACACAATATTTACAAACTTATTTGGCACATGATACCTGTCATAAAACCTTTAATGACTTTCTGGATTCAATAACTTCTAAAATTGATTTCTCAGGTTGTTATATGAATTGCCAGGATTGCATTAATGGTATAGGTTCAAGTGCTGCATTTATCGATCATTATTTAACTAACCTTGGATATACTCCAACTCATCAGGACACACTCGATGCCGAAAATCTTTACGATGATGCTTTGGCTTCATGTGCTGAACTTTGTGATACAGTGCACACAGAATGTGAATC
>DASRAJ010000159.1:0-40205 GCA_035638255.1 Chitinophagales bacterium | reverse complement strand
TGCTTTCCCTGCAGGCACCTTTACAGAGAGAGTTGCATTATGTCTGTTTCCGGCAAGAAAAAATATAGGACCGCTTTGGTTTTGATTTTGCAGTGAGCCATCCACATCAAAGGTGGGAAAGTGAGCGCAGTCAAACTGGAGATCCCACTTCCACCATTTAGCAACCCATTTATCATACAACTGAGGGTTGCTTGGAAACAGGTATGAAGCTGTCTTTTCAGAAGATGAATTGTTATACGCATCATTGGGCGTAATGGTTTGATCCTTCTGGCAACTTGTAATTGCAAATGCAATAGTTACTATCAGCAGTGCAGCGCTGATGATTTTGATTTTAAAGTGTGTTGTTTTCATTTGAGTATTGATTTGAGTTTTGCCTACTCTTGGTAAGGATTTTCGGCGGGCTCCTTTTGTCAATTTGATAAATGACGACGCAAAAATGTGTTCGTGAAAAAGTGAAATCAACTGCCCGAACGGGTAGAAGTGAAATCTGCTGTGGGTGATTTGACGAGTGTAAAAAAATCAGCACTCTAAAATTCAGAGTGCTGGATTTATTTCGCTTATTATTTTATTTCGTTTCTCTTGGGAATGATCATCTGCTCAATTTCAAATACTAACTCGCTCAATAATCAAAATGTATACGTAAGCAAGCGTACCTTTCCCAATAGAAATTTCCCCAAGACCGCTTTCAAATATGAATGATTTAAGTTCCCCTCCATCGATAGAATAATTTTTTTCTATGATTAGCCATCAATAATCAACGTAGGGTTACAAAACCGAAGTAAGCTTTGTATGATGCACCTTGAGCAGAAAATATCGGGGTTTCTAACTTGTATCCGATGACGCCCTTTCCTATTAGGTTATCCATTCTTGCTGCACTATGTATCATTTGCTTTGGAGTAATGTTCAATGTACAATTACCTAAATTATCATCACCCAAGTCAAGCCAATTGTTTATATCATTTGCAATTTCAGGAACAATTGCTTGTAAAAACGGAGCTGCGAGAATAGCGAGAACTGGCCCTATAACCGGCAGAAATCCTATTGTTGTTGCTGCGACACCAGCTGCTGCTCTTACTGTATCAGTAATCGCATCTTTGTACTTGTTGGGATCACCTAAATCATGCTCCATAAGCGTGATGTTTAAGAGTACACCATTAGGCTTGCCACGATATATCTCAATAAGATCAGGTACGGCATCTCCACCATTTACGTTCTCATAAATTTTGCTTGAGAAGGATGAAGTAATATTTTCAGCAGAAACTATTGACATAATAACATAAGGTTCGTCTGCACTTGATAGTTGGTCTTCGTCTGTTTCTCCGAAGCAGATGAGACCCGTATAATCAATGCGTATCTCTTTTAAATCAATAGCTCCTTCATCTGGCCACCAATAAATATCGCCGTTTTGAAAAGTACTGACTCTGCCTCCTTCTGAAAAATCTCCCTCATCATTTGTTGGATAACCCAGCCATGATCGCTCAAATCCAAGGTCAGACCATTTTTCCAAAATAGTTCCATGAATTTCATGAGCACCTGTTGAAGGCGTCCAATAAATCATACCATTTTGAAAGCGCTGAAACTGCCCAATATTATCAGATGCGTTTCTTACATCTTCAATTGGATAACCAAGCAGCCCTCGATCAGCATGAAGAGAATTCCATTTTTCAAGAATTTTTCCTTGTAGGTTGTGCGCTCCTGTGGCTGGTGAAAAATAAATATATCCATGATCATACATTTTAAAAAATCCATGCTTATCCGCACATTGTTTGAGAGGTGTCCCATTTTCACCCCCAGCTCCCCCTCCTCTTCTCATGATAGTTTCTCGTCTAACTTTCCCTAATATTCCAATATCACCTCCTAATTCATCATGTTTTGCATTAATGTGCGATTCAGCAATTTTAGATGGGGATTCAAAAAATCTAACATTTGGATTTGGCATTTTATTTTTGTCAGTGATTATAGTGCTGACTCCGCACTGTTTTTGGTTTGCCTACTCTTTCACGGATTTTCAGCTTACTCCGTTTGTAAAGGTTCTTGATGACGCAAAGATGTCCGTGCGAATAATCAAAATCAACTACTCAAATGGGTAGAAATAAAATTGGAGGAATATAGCCGGGCTACTAAAAACAGCGCCCTGAAACAATTCAGAGCGCTGTAACTATTCTGTCTTATACTTTTATATCGCTTCTATTTTGTGATGATCATCTGCTTTGTATCAATCGCAACCCCATCAATAATCAAAGCGTAAGCATACACACCTGACGCAAGGGAATGGGCAGCAATAGAAATTTCTCCATAGCCATTTTGCGTTACGTTGAACGATTTCAATTCCACGCCATCGAGCGAATAAATTTTTATCACGGCGCTGGTTGCAATTTGCGGCAAGTAAAATTTGATGATCGTGGTTTGATTGAATGGGTTGGGAATGTTTTGATCGAGTTTAGGTATATCGTTGGCTATTGATCCTTGTCCATTCACCATTGATGATTGGTAATTGGTGCAACACTGCGATAGCGACTGATCAAACTCCTGCAGTTGTTGTTTTATCTCTGCCAATTCATTTTGAAGATCACTTACTGCTGATTGCAAACCTGCATTTGTATTTTGCTCCGCGAGAAGTTCTTTGCTCAGTCTGTTGTTGGTTTCTTTTAAACTATCTGTCCTGATTTTTAATGCCTGTATGCCTGCCATGTTTACTCCGTCAATATCAAATGTGTTAATTCTTGTTTCACTTTCTGCGTTCTCAAGAAAGTTCAAATGAAAAGCTGCAAAAAAATCTTGCGCCATGCAACCAATATGTTTTTGAGTCTCCGGCTGATGAATATAATTCCACTCCTGCATCGGAAGATTACCAATTTTTTCCAGCACATCTTCTGTATTTACATCTGTAAAATTTCTTTTCTTGTTTCTGTCTGATGTTCCATCCCAACTACCAGCACCAGAAGATAAATAACAATATGTTGCACCGTCATCATCTGTTTGAAATTCATAAGAACCAAAGCGTGCAACAATTCTATTATTAATTGTGTAACCAGAAAATCCATGACAACTACTCATTGTAAATAAAGTATTACCTCCAAGGAAAAGTGAATAGTGAGAATCACATCCGCTTACCCCGTTATAGCTAATATTAGTTCCAATGCCAATATTATTAGTTCCTCCTATATGAACATTATCTCCCATTGCAAAGCAATTAGTTCCGAAAGCGCTACAATTATTTCCAAAAGCAACAGAGTTATTGCCTGATGCTAAAGAAGTATCCCCCACCGCAAAAGAATTCTCACCTGATGCTGTGCTGGTGTTTCCGAATGCAGCAGCATTACTCGCCAAAGCCGACGTTTGGAAACCTGAAGTAAAAGAACTTGTACCATTGGCTGAAGTATTGTTGCCGGTGGCCATTGCATTCTCTCCATCAGAAACATTGCCATTGCCAATGGCTGCAGAGCTATTACCTACAGCGTGAGAAAGATATCCCGCGGCAAGAGAATTATCACCGCTTGCAATAGTATTTGAGCCGAAGCCAGATGCGCTGCTGCCGCTTGCGGTAACCGCGTATCCAAAAGCCATGGAAGAATTAGGTCCGCTTGCAGAAGAATTTAGTCCTCCGGCTATGCTGCAGTTTTGTTTAATGGTCATCGCCGTTTGATATCCGGTGATAGAACCGAAATTGGATGAGGATTGATTGCCATTGAAGTTGGCGAAATACAGATTTCCATTAACCGGGTCCATGCCCACAACTGAGGCATATCCGGAATGGATTGTTTTTGTTCCGCCGTTATAATAATAATTGAATCCTATCTCGGGGTTATCTGCCTGTATTGCAACACCGGTTTTGTCAGCGCCAAACATGGCAACAGCCGCACCTACATTACCATTTATTTCTAATCTTGAATGTGTGGGACTGGTTGTCCCTATTCCAACATTGCAGTTACTCGTTGCTCCGTTAGTTCCGTTAATTGAACCCAATACCAAAGCATTGCTGGCGGTGACAGATGCGTTTGAACCGATTGCGGTAGCATTCGTAAGTGTGGCATTCCCTTTTGCTTTGAAACCGACATAAGTATTGTTGCTTCCGGTGGTATTTGCATAGCCCGCTGAGTCGCCTGCAAATACATTGGCATTACCAGAGGTATTTTTATACCCCGCATAAGTTCCAATGGCAGCATTGTTAGTCCCAATGTCATTGTAATTGAGTACAAACACACCGCAACCAACATTAGTGCTTCCGGTGGTGTTAGAATATAGTGCGTAAGTTCCGGTTGCAACATTCCCAATGCCGGTGCTGTTGTTCTTGAGCGCTGCCGTGCCGGTGGCTGAATTATTAGCCCCGGTACTATTTGTAAACAATGCATCTTTTCCAAGTGCCACATTTCCGTATGCAGTGGTGTTAGAGTGAAGAGCATCTCTGCCAAGCGCAGTATTCTCAAATCCCGTGGTGTTTGTTACAAGTGAGTAATCACCATTTGCCGTGTTGGAATAGCCGGTGGTATTGGATGATAATGCATTTGCACCCACGGCTTCATTCGAATATCCTGAAGTGTTGGAACACAAAGCGCGATAACCCACGCCTACGTTATCATAAAAGCCCGAGCCGTTCACTGTTTGTTTGAAGAGCGCAGAATCTCCAACGGCAACCATCTTCGATCCGGTAGTGTTATTGTAAAGTGCTGAACTGCCTACTGCCGCATTGTGGCTTCCGGTGGTGTTGTTGTTACCGCACTTGTAACCAAGAAAAATGTTGCTGTTGCCGTTGTCAATTTTACCGGCTAATTGATTATTTACTTTGAGGACGAGTGCCTGGTTATCGGTGGTGCCAATAAAATTGGTTGAAGAATTTGTGCCCGCATTTCCGGTGAGTGACCATCCGCTTCCTCCGCCACCTGAGAGAGACTGCCACGAGCTTCCATTGTATCCTTCGAAGACGCTGCCTGTCCAGCGAATATTTCCCGCTACGTTGTTGGTGCTGTTACCTAATTGCAATCCGCCTTTTAAATAACCGTCACCGCTCGAAATTCCCACGCTGAAAATTCTTGTTGTAAACGTATCACGCAGTTCGAAGCGGTTGTTATCCTTGCTGTAATAGCCGCCCCCATTGGATCCGGTAGCCAGCTTAAAAATGTATTTATTATTCTGAATGCGCAATGCTCCGTTTCCGGTGAATGTGAAATTACCTGAAGTGTCAATCTTGCAACTGCCTTCGATGCCTCCCGCTTTGAAAGACCCGACCAAATCAAATGTGGACGCGGGAGAGGTGGTGCCGAAACCAAGCTTCCCCGCGCTGGTAATACGGAAGCGCTCAACGTTATTGGTGCGAATAATCAGGGGCTTGCTGTCAGTCGTGCCGAGGAAATTTGTTGATGAATTAATGCCGCTGTTACCCGTTATGGACCATTGCGCATTAGCAAATTGTGAAATGAAAACTACTGCAATGATGATTGAGTACTTGAGAATGTTGGAGAAGGGTTTCATTTGGAAGAATTTTGTTGTGAAAAAAAAATAAGAATTTAAAGTTGCATTTGAGATGACTTGAAGGAATTGTTTTACTAAACAAAGTCCCCCTGAAGTCCTTATCATTCAAACAATCTTGCTTCTGATCGCTTTAATTACTGCCTCCGATTTGGAATTCACGTGCAGCTTGGTGTAGATATTCTTCAGGTGAAACTTCACCGTATCCAAACTTATATAACAGGCATCGGCAATCATTTTATAACTCATTCCTTTCACTAAGCAGCCGAGCACTTCTTTCTCGCGCTCTGACAGATCATATTCCTGGTTATCGGGTTTGTTCTGTCTTTGAAAAAGGTTGAGCATCTTGCGGGCAATGGACGGAGACATCGGTGAGCCGCCTTCACTCACTTCCTGTATTGCTTCGAGAATTCTTACAGGAGGCGTGTTCTTCAAAATATATCCTGAAGCGCCTGCACAAATAGATTCAAATATTTTTTCATCATCTTCAAAGATGGTTTGCATGAGTATCTGTATCTGCGGATTCATCTCTTTAATAATGCGCGTTGCTTCAATGCCTGATCTTCCCGGCATTTCGATATCCATGACTACCACTTGCGGCTTTGTGCTTTCAATAGCAAATTCCAGGTCGTTGGCATTGGCGAATGAACCAACGCAACTAAATCCTGGCGTACCATTGATGAGCTGATACAGCATGTCGCGGAGTTTGTTGTTGTCTTCGAATATTGCGATGCGTAAGTACAAGGATGGGAAATTTGAAGATGTCTTTTGCAAAAGTCTTTTACAAGGATAGAAAAATTACCTACCCAATCAGGTAGTTTTTATCAAAAAACTGTTTCTGAGAAATGACATTTCTTCAAGAAATATCATTTCTGTCCTGCCCGAAATTTCATCCCGCCCATGCCGAATAAAATTTCAAGTCACTTTGAATTGAAGATGAATTGTGGTTCCGCTTCCAGGTATTGAATCAATTGCTATCGTTCCATTCATTTCCTCCGCTCTCGTTTTGAAATTATGCAATCCATTTCCCGCATAATTGTGCGAAGCATCAAATCCTTTTCCATCATCACTTACAACGAGGTGAATGGTGCCGGCAGGTTCTTCTATTTTCACTCTCACATTTTTGCATCCGGAATATTTTACACTATTACTAATGGCTTCTTTAAAAATCAAATACAAATTTCTGCGATATTCCATCGGGAGTTTTATTGCTCTGATTTTTTCATCTGCGTTAAAGTGAAGGACGATGTTTTTAGATTGGAGAACTTGTGTTGCAAAATTTTCCATTCGCAACATCAGTATTTCCATCGAGTCATTCTTAGGATTAATCATCCAAACTATGTCACTCATGCTTTCAATAATATCACGTGAATCTTCTCCAATCTTTTCGAAATATTCCAAGACCTGCGGGAAATCTTTTTGCACGCGTTGCTTAGCTACCTCACTGTAGAGAGAAATGCTGCCGAGCGACGAACTCACATCATCGTGAAGGTCCCTGGCAATTTTATTCCTGATGCTTTGTCCATAAAGAATTCGTTGCAGCTTGATCCGGTATCTGAAATAAATGAGTATGGCGATGAGAACAACACTTAAGACAGTGATCAGGACGATAAACCAAATTGATTTGTAAAAATATTGACTGATACGAATTGTGACCGGATAGGTCATTTCATTCCATAGGACCCCATCATCAGAAGCCCGCAGCTTGAATACATAATCACCTGCGGGCAGGTTCGTGTAATTCACATACTCCCGGTTTCCTGCTTTCACCCATTGCTGATCATAACCTGAAAGCCGGTATTCATAAACATTGCTTTGAGCATTTACCAAATTGGGAGCGCAATAATTGAACGCGAAGGAATTCTCTCCGGGTGACAATCGTGCTTCATTTCCGTTCTCCATGTCAAATCTGTTTCCATTCACGGTGAATGAAGTGATTGACGGGCAGAGAACTTTGTTTGATAGCGGAACACTATCAGGATAGAAAAAATGAATTTCATGTTCCGAAGTAAAATAGATTATGTTTTCCGAAGAGTCATAAAGCAATTGAACAGGGTCTTCCCGTGTCAGCAAATCTTTTTTTGTAAAATTGAAGAACTGATTGCTCGTGATGTTGAAACACGAAAGACCAACGGGAGTAAGCATCCACAGTTTTTCTTTTTTATCCATCACCATTTCATAGATAACATTCGACGGCACTCCATCCGGGAGCGTGTAGCGATGGTAACTTTTATTATTGATCAGTATTTCAATCAAGCCATACGAGCCGCTAATCCATAAATGTCCGTGATGATCGTTCACAATGGAATGGCAGACTTCATTCGTTATTTCATGCGGGTTAGTTACGGGCGGATCAGTAAATCGTTGTGTTGCATAATTGAAGGACGTAAGTCCGCCTTTATTGTATCCCATCCAAAAGAAACCATTCTCGTCTTCAACAGCACTCGAAAAATGGCGCAATGGAATATATTTTTCTCCCGTATCATTCTGGCTGTAATGAGTGAAAATGTTTTTAGGAAGGTTCCACCTCACTACCCCGTGATTATTGCTTAACCCAAACCAAAGATTATTGTGTAAATCGCGTTGGAAGAAAAAGGCAAATGAATCAATGATTGCAGGATGTTGAAATGATAATGCTGTAAGCGAAAACTTCTTCTCATTTATTTTACACTGATAAGTTCCTTTCCAACTTGAAATTAATATGGTGCCACTATCCAGTTGACCGCATTCTGAAAAATGATTTTTAAAATTAGAATTTGAATTGAATCGAAACTGCTCTTCCTGATGCGTCTTCTTATTTATGCGGACCGCTCCATTGGCGGTTAGTACGAAAAGATAATCTTTCAGCAGTAAGACATCGCTTACATCTCTGGGCCTTCCGGATTGATCACGGGTTCCTTCAAAGCCGTTCAGAAAATGATGAGATGCGAGGGATGGGGTTCCGCGTATCAACCCAAGATTGCTTGCAATCCATACCTGGCTGTTGTTATCTTCAATAAGGCAAGCAATATCACTGATGGTAGTTCCAAATAGTTTGGGCGCCTCAATTTTCAGTGAACTCAATCCACCCGTGAGTGGGTCTACTGTATAGAATGATTCATCATCTGCAAAAAGGAAAATTTCTCCGGTTGGTGAACAATATATTTTCCAGTTAGCAGCAGAGTCTAATTTGGAATAGAAATTTATTTTATCATCCCGGGGATCAGACCTGATCAATTGGTGGCCTTTAATGAACCAGATTCTATCGTTGTTATCCTGATACAGACGATTTTCGTAGAGAGAAAAAATTTTTCGATGATGCGGGTTGTTCATGACTGAATTTACCTCTCCTGTTTGCGGGTTCATCATACAGGGAAAATTGTTGATCTCGAACCAGATATTTCCGGAATGATCCTCGAAGCAGAAAATAAAAGGATTGAATACCGTTTTAGGTGGCGGAAGGTGGAATGAATCAATAACCCATTGCTGCTTCAGGTGAAAATGAGGATCAAATTCAGTGATTGTTTTGGTGCACCCAATCCAGATGTTTTTCTGACGATCTACAAAGAGATCGTTCAATGGATTATTCCAGTTCACTGCGTTGCGCAGGTCGGCCTCATAAATCTTTTGACTTACCGGATCAAGAATTTCAATAGCGTCTTTAAACGCAAACAGAATGTGATGATCACTGTCCTCTGCCATTCCAAATGGGGAAGAGGATGCCTTTTGTTCCAGTGCACCAACGGTTGGAAACAGATTGAACTGTTTTCCGTCAAAGCATTGAACACCATCATAAGTGATGGTCCACAAGAACCCACGGGAATCTTTTAAAAGCGACAACACACGGTCATTCAATAATCCTGATTCGGTAGTGAAAGAAGTAAAGGTGTAGGTTGGACTTTGAGCAATTGCATACTTTATGGTAAAACACAAGTTACCCAAAATTAAAATCGGTACAATGCCAAAGAGCTTCATTACAAATGCGGAAAATTATTCATTACTAAAAGTGATCATCTTAAACTGCTTTTTTATCGTGTTGCTTTTTACAGAGAGCAGATAGCAACCTTGAGCAAGATGCACAGGAAATGAAAGATAAAAATCCTTTTGTGACGAATTAAAGTTTTGTGAAGAAATTTTTCTTCCTTCCACATCAAACAGCTCAGTTTGAATCTCCTCATCGGGAAAATCTTTTTGGATCGCAATATGAATTTCCGAAGTGAATGGATTCGGAAAAACAGAAAAACCATTTCCTTCGTTTGCGAAATCAATTTCAGTTCCTGTCGGGATTTCCAATCCGCATTGTGTGAGCACGCCACCATTTACGAAGCGTTCTTTAGCAGGAATTGAATTTGAGCTAATGGTATTTGGAATGCCAATGGGAGGGAAGGGAATCGCACCAAACCAAAAATCAGGGGTGGAAGAATAATAGTAAGAGACATCAGGAAGGGAATCACTGCCCGCCGGGTCAATAGTTCCCTGCCGGTTATTTCCCCAGAGAAAATGACTGAAGCCGGGAACCAGGTAGAGGCCGTGAAAGGGCAGGTTGCTGGTAATTTCATTTCCCACAAAACTGTTTTTATCAGTCATCACATCGCCTTGTGTGATGACGATGCCATAGAGATCTTCGCGATTACGGAAGAAGGTATTGTATGGACCGGCCGGTCCCCACGTTTGATCAATATAGAGTGTCTGCACAATATTTCCTTCAAACAAATTTGCAAACGGATAATGACCGTGCACGCTAATGTCGCCGCTGGCATCGGTCGGAAATTCTGTGCGTGTCGGCTCAATGGAATAATTGTAAGTGAACACATTTCCATTCGCTCCCTGCTTCACCATCATGGCATGCCGCAAGTGGCGGAAGAAATTATTTTCAACCAGGCAATCTCCCGTATGCTGTATGAGCGTGACTCCGTAACCATGCGTAGAGACGCCATCGTATTCATAGGCATGATGAAAGTAGCAGCCGCTGATCGCAAGGTGTGTTGAAAGATCAGCAGTGACGTGCGCACCGATGCTGTGATCACTTTCAACGCCATTGATCCAGCAATTGGCAGCACCGAGAAATGAAATATTGTATGACACAATTGGAGCAACAGAATCGGCTCGCAAAATCTTCAGACACTCGATGCCCGCGTTTGTGATTGGAGTGAACACTCTGATCTGCGGCTGGAGCGAATCCGTATAATCAATTCGCAATTCTTCATCGAGAAAAAGAGAATCGCCACTGATGCTGGCGATTTTCACAATCTGTCCCACACAATCCACCGCCCATACGGCAGGCACACTGTTCCATGCCCCATTGGTTTCTTTCAGCTCTGCATAATTGCCTGTGGAGAATGAAGAAGCATCGGCCACAACAAGCAGGTAAGATCCTTTATGGTATCCGGACAAAACATCCACGAACAAAGCGGGTTGTCCTTTCCAGATACGAATGCCATCACCGCCGTTGTTGGAAAAGTTAAATTCAAGTGTGGTGGAATCAGAACCGGCGCCTCGCAACACAACACTGTCAACAAGGTTAATCGTGGAATCGAAGTTGAAAGTTCCCGGGGGAAAATAAAGTACTCCCGCTTGTCCGTTCAGCGAATTCATCGCCATCGTAACAGCAGCGAGATCATCGCTGTTATCACTGGGAATGGCACCGTAATCGGTAACGTTCAGAACCGTTTGCGGATCGGGAATAGTGCCCTCATATCCTGCATGCGTCCAGTCAACGCGCATGGTGTCGGGAATGATTTGGGCGGGAAGATTCCGGGCGACGAAACAGGTAAGAATGAAGAGTAATAATTTCTGCACCGCTAAAAAGAATAGAGAATAAAGGTAAGCAAAGATGTCAGGCAGGTTTGCAGATGTACTCTTTCTTTCGCAATCGTAACTTTGTTCTCTCTAAGCAGCGCATGAATTCTTTTTCAAAATATCGCTTGTACTTACTGCTTCTTGCAGCAGTGCTGATGGGCTTGTCGTACAGACTTTCTCACCTCACCAGCAGCAATAATGAGTTGAGGCAGGCAACGACTTTTCTTTCGCAACGCATTTCCTCAGTCACGAAGGAGATTGATATCAGGTTTACCCCGGAATATTTCCAAAATAATTTCTCGCAAAAGAAATTAACGAAAGAAGAGGTAGAGCGCATCAATCAGTTGCCGTATGAAGTGCTGTTGTATCGCAACGATTCGCTTCTTTTTTGGGGGGACAATGCAGTGATTCCTGCGCAGTCCGTTGGATCATTTGCAAATGGAATAGGGTTCCAGAAATTCAAGAATGGATATTATCTTACTTACAAAAAAATATTTTCAAATCTGCAGGACGTTCACGGAATTCCGCGCGCTAATTCAAAGGACGCTGTGCGCAAGCCCGGAAAGACCATCACACTCCTCGCACTCATCCCGGTGAAATATGATTACGTGACCTCGAACAGTTATTTGCGCAATCATTTCAGCGACCAATTTGAACTGCCCTCTTATTTTGAGTTGTCTCAATTTCAGAAGAGTAATTATCTGCCTGTGAAATATAGTTCAGTCCCCACGATATTTTACCTCACCATTAATGAAAATGAACGCGACAGTCAGCCGGGGGGAATGTCATTGTTGCTTTTCGTCAGCGCAATTGTTTCGCTTTTGTTTTTTCTCAACCATCTGTTCAACCAGTTACCGCAGCAACGTAATCCATGGGTGCGCCCGGCACTATTATTCGTTGTGTTTTCGGTGGTGGTGTTGTTCTTCTCCAACAAAACATGGCTGCCGGATGATGTAGAGAACTGGCGCATTTTCGATCCGGTGTTATTTGCCTCCAGCCGGGTAGCCACTTCGCTCGGGAGCCTCTTCATTCAACTGCTCTTTCTTATTTGGATCAGTGTTCATCTCACCAACAGGTTTCGTCCGCGCTTTCGTTTCAGCACCACATCTTCCAATAACTACCTCGCACACCTTTGCGGATACTTCCTCATTTTCCTGATCGTGATTTACAGCGTGGTGGTGATTCAATCGCTTGTTCGCGATTCGAAAATTGAATTCGCCTTCATCAATCCGCTGCAGCCGGATTACTTCAGCATCCTTGGAGTGTTGTGCATCGCATTGCTCATGTTTTCTTTGTTTCTGCTGTCGGAAAAAATTATTTCCATCCTGCATCAGCGACCACTTAAATGGTTTGATAACGTGGTGGCGCTCCTCACCTGCACCATGATCGCACTGCTCTATTACATTTCGAGCGACATCGGGTTGTCAGGATTGTGGATCATGGTGTGGATCAACGTCTTTATTTTGTTGTTGCCTTACTTCCGGATTGGCGGAGCGCCGCAATTGAATTTTACGCGCCTGTTTTTAGTGCTTGTATTTTTCGCCAGTGCCGGTGCTGCGTTGCTCTATTTTTATGGGGATCAAAAAGAAAAGAACACACGACAAACGTTTGCAAGGAAATTGATTTCTGACCGGGATGCGGTCACAGAATATTTATTGACAGGGTTGCAAAAGAAGATCGAAGGCGATCCATTTGTCAATCAGTTTTTTAAATCTCCCCGGGCATCAGGACAGGATCTTGTTGAGCGGTTGCAGCAATTGTATTTCCAGGAGGGATTCAACCGGTATGAAATCCGCTTCTTTGCTTTTGATAAAGACGGAATTTTATTGCCGGGATGGGGAGAGGATTTTGGTTTTGTAACCGAGATGGGATTGAAAAGCTACATGCAATCCATCGGCAGTGAGAGCGACCAGCTTTATTATTCCTCCTCGACATCGGGGAACATTGCATACCTCTGTCAATATAATATTAACGACAATGACACGCTGACGGGAAGGTTGTTTGTACAGTTGCAGGCAAATGCCTACAAGAGCGCCAGCGTATATCCCGAGCTTCTGCTGGGCGAAAAAGATAAGCCACCTGTAGTGACGCCTGCTTATTCTTATGCCATCTACAACAAACGCAAACTCATTGACCAGCATGGCAACTACAACTATGAATATCGCTTTCGCTGGCAAATACCGCCGGGAGCAGAATCGGAGTTCCTGACACAGAACGGCAGTAATCATTTAGTTTACATCCCGCAAAACAACATCGTCATCGTTGTTTCAAAAGACAACAACTCACCGATATTTTTTCTCTCGTACTTTTCCTTTCTGTTCATTGTGATGTTTTTTCTCGCGCTGTTTCTTGTTGCTCTCAACACCATCGTAAATCACCCGCAGGTTCGTTCGCCCGGTCAACTATTCAGAAGCGCATCACTGCGTTCCCTCATTCATGCTTTCTTTATGATTTTCATCTTATCCATTTTATTCGTGACGGGATATGTGACCGGGAAATTCTTCCTGAAGCAATTCAATGACCTGGCACAAACTACTGTGAAGGATAAAATGAATCGCGTGGCAGAAGCAGTTCGTTACATGGTAGATGAAAATTTGAATGACACACTCGACTCACATCCATTGCTATCACTCCTGCTGAGAAAGAAAATCAGCCAGTTGGCAGACGTGCAGGATAATGAGGTGAACTTTTACAATCGCGCGGGAGACCTGCTTGCTTCTTCGCAGCCCAGTATTTTTGAGAAAGAAATTATCGGAAAGAAAATCAATCCCATAGCATACTATGAATTGCATAAGGAAACTCAAACCGTTCTTGTAAATGAAGAACATATCGGCAAACTGAGATTCTACAGTGGTTACGAATCTATTCGTGATAAACATGGACAACTGATTGCCTTCGTGAATTTACCCTATTACAATACGCGCCAGCAGCTCAATGAGCAGGTTGGATTTTTCTTTGTGACCCTTGTAAACATACTCGTGATTGCGACGATTATTGCAGGATTGATGGCGCCATTCATCTCACGACAGATCACCTCAAAGCTTTCTGTGATCAGTGAAAAGTTTAAAAAACTGAGAGTGGGCGAAAGCGAAGCCGATCAAAAAATACAATGGGAGGCGCAGGACGAGATCGGTGAGCTGGTGGATGAATACAATAACATGATTGATGAGTTGCAGAAGAGTGCTGAGAAACTTGCGCGCTCACAGCGGGAGCTGGCATGGAGGGAGATGGCACAGCAGGTGGCGCATGAAATAAAAAATCCGCTCACTCCCATGAAGCTGAACATTCAGCACCTGAAGCGCGCCTATGAAAACAACGCACCCAACCTGAAGGAACTGGTGGCACGGGTATCTCAAACGCTGATTGAGCAAATTGACACCCTCAGCGAAATCGCAACCGAGTTTTCCAATTTTGCCAAAATGCCACGGCCTGAAATTGAAGACGTGGATGTGCATTCCATTTTGAGGTCAGCAATAGAGTTGCACAAAGAATATGAGCACACACATATTCATGTTCACAGCAATGCTGATAACAGCGTGGTCGCTGCTGACAGAAAGCAGCTGCTGAGTGTGTTCAACAACCTTCTGCTGAATGCGGTGCAGGCAATTCCCGCAGAGAAAACAGGAGAGATCAACATCATCACGCAGAACAATGACGGGCAATTGACGGTATCGGTGAGCGATGATGGCGTCGGCATTTCCGATGATGAAGGAAAAAAAGTTTTCACGCCCAACTTTACCACCAAATCGTCGGGAACAGGGTTGGGCCTGGCGATTAGCAAAAACATTATAGAAAGTTTCGGCGGCACTATTTCATTTACTTCCCACAAAAATATAGGCACCACATTCTATGTTCAGTTGCCCGTAATTCCCAAAAGTAATTTGTCATGAGAGTTTCATTTTTTCATTGCGGACATACAAGCGCGGTTTCATAGGTGTAACTTAACAAGCAAAATTTGAAGCAAGATGATGATGAGAAGACGATCTATCCTTACATTTTATGTTCTTGTGGGCTACATCTTTATTTCGTTTGCCTGGTGGGTACTGCTGTTAATCCGGATAAATGATGAGGCATTCCAGGAAAAGCGCGACCTGCTTCAACTGAGTTATTCAAAGGAAAGCATGCAACCCTTTGATCAGTCACCGCAGATAAAAGCAATAGACTCAGAGCGAAGAAGAAAAGTGTACATGATCACGGGTGAAGGCTCTGTCTTCCTCGGCATTTTGATCGTGATGACGATCATGATGAACCGGTCGCTTCGCCGTGAAGTGAAATTGCAGCAAGTGCAGAAAAATTTTCTGCTCTCCATTACGCACGAGTTGCGCTCACCGATTGCCTCTTCAAAGGTAGCCATGCAGACCTTGCTCAAACACAGCGATCTCCCGAAAGATAAAATAGAAACGCTCCTTCATAACTCCATCAGCGACATGGATCGTCTTCATACACTCGTGGAAAATCTTTTGCTGGCAGCCAAAATTGAGGATCATTCTTTCCGCATCGGCCGGGATGCATGTGATTTGAGCGAGATCGTGCACCAGGTGGTAGAGAAGGTTAAAGCAACTTCCGAAGTGCGGCGAAATTTTGAGCTGGCAATAACCAATGACGTGATGGTGATTGGCGACAGAAGCGGGCTAACCAGTGTCATCACCAATTTGGTTGAGAATGCGGTGAAATATTCTGTAGAAGGATCCAGGATTTCTATTTCTCTCAATGATGAAAATGACAAAGTGATTTTCAGAATCGCTGACGACGGTCTTGGCATTCCCGATGATGAGAAGAAAAAGATCTTTCAAAAATTTTATCGTGTGGGTCAGGAAGAAACACGAAAGACAAAGGGAACCGGGTTGGGATTATACATCGTTGAAAAAATTCTGGCCCTACATCGCGGCACAGTGAGCGTAAAAGACAATGAACCGCGTGGGTCCGTGTTTGAAGTGGTGCTGCCGAAAATGGCGTGAGAAAAATAGAAAGTAGAGGTTAGAAGATAGAGGGTAGAAGGTAGAAATGAAAAATCAAGAACGATAAAGTGTTTGTCAATTGCCAACTGTAAACTGCAAACTGTAAACTGATATGATACAATCCCGCATTCTCCTCGTAGAAGACGAAAAGACCCTTCTCGACGCCATCAAGCTGAATCTCGAATTGGAGGGATTCGAAGTAGTGACAGCCATCACCGGAACTCAGGCACTGAAAAAATTTCGCGAGCAGCGATTCAATCTGGTTGTGCTCGACATCATGCTGCCGGAACTGGATGGATATAAGGTATGCCAGTCCATTCGTACATCAAACAGTGAAACGCCGATCCTGTTTCTTACCGCGAAAGACACGAATGAAGACAAAGTGCTCGGCTTAAAGATGGGCGCTGATGATTACCTCACCAAGCCATTTAACCTCGAAGAGTTATTACTTCGTGTGAGAGTGCTCGTGCGTCATTCGCTGAAGGGGACGAGCCAGGAGAAGAACAATCACATCTACCAATTCGATGGCAATGAAATCAACTTCGCGACCTATACAGCAAAAGGGAAATCAAAAAAAATATTTCCGCTCACCAAGCGTGAGGCGGCGCTGCTGAAACTTTTGATTGATAAAAGGAACCAGGTTGTTTCGAGGAAAGAAATTCTCGAGACCGTTTGGGGCTATGATGTTTTTCCTACTACACGCACCATTGATAATTTCATTCTCACCTTCCGCAGAGAGTTTGAAAAAGATTCCCGCGACCCGAGGTATTTTCACTCTATAAGAGGAGTGGGGTATAAGTTTACGGATCGGTGAGGGCACGATTCGCGATACGCGTATCGCGAATCGAAATTTTGCCGGCATTGAAAATAAAGCTTGTCATTCGGTTGTTGCTCTCACACAAGAAAACTCAGCAAAGACAACATGTTATGTTCCCATTACCAGAGGAGACCAACCACAGGCTAAATAATTTTAGATTTGCGTTAATTAAACTATATCTATATGAGAAAACTTTATGTTCTTTTGTTTTCAGTGTCAATTCAAGCAGTTGTGTTGGCGCAATCCGGCACTCTCGATTATTCGTTTGGAACTAATGGACGGTTTATTTTCAATCCCGATATCATTAATGAGCAGGTTCAGGGAATGGCATTAACAAAGTTCAATAAAATACTTGTTCTCATTAATATAAATGTTCTGGACTGGAATGATCATCAAACCTTTCTCATTCGTTTTAATAATAACGGTGTTATTGACTCATCATTCGGTGACAATGGAGTGAAGCAGGTTTTAGTTGATGAGTATTCGGCTTTCGGTTCTTCAATAGCCGTAGATGACTCTAATCGAATTATATTAGTGGATCACGATGGAGAATATAGCGGATCAACAAGGGTCTATCGTCTGAAGGCAAACGGATCAGAGGATAGCAACTTTGGATCGTTTGGTCAAGTGCACCTTGGAATGCATAACTCTGACAATGGATTGCTGATACAGCACGATGGAAAAATTATTGTCGGTGGTTCGTACAGTATCACCAGAATTAATAATGACGGCAGTCTTGATGCTTCTTTTAACTCTGCAAGCAATTTAACATTTAGTTCCTTGCCTGATGCATTCGTTCTTGGGATCGGACAACAGGCCAATGATAAAATACTTGTTACCGGAAACAGTGATAGTTCACTCTTTGTGGTCCGGTTGAATAGCGATGGCACTGCGGACAGTACTTTCGGAATCAATGGAATCACGCACATTGATAGCAGCGGAAATGAAGTTGGCCAACATGCTATTGAAATGCCAAATGGAAAAGTTGTGGTAACAGGGTACACTCAAACCGATTCAACGAGTGATCTTTATTGCTGGAGAATGAACGCTGATGGAACTGCTGATAATTCATTCGGGAATGATGGCTCCCTTCTTTTGTTTTCCGGCGCTGGTGATAACTTCGGTTTTTTCATTTTTCCTTCTGCGGATTCGTCGGTCATCCTGATTGGATCGGCTTTTAACGGCACAAGCAATGACCCTGTAATCTTTCGTTTGACAAACGATGGAACTATCGACACCAATTTTGGTGTGAGCGGAATAAGTGGTAAAACTTTCACAAGTTGCAAATCAATTGAATTAGGTTCTTGCCAGGATGACAATGGTAAAATATTAATCAGTGGTACCGCGACCTTCAACGGTAACAATGAACTGGCGGTCTCAAGATTCACCACCACCGGAGACTCTGATTCAACTTTTGGAATCAATGGGACTATTTCTAAAAATGTTTTGAATTCAGAGTCTGTAGATAAGAGCGTTAGTGCTTTTGCCATTCTTCCCGGTGGAAAATTTCTCGGAGCGGGTTCGGCTTTTGATCTCACCATGTTCCGATTGAACTCTTCCGGAATTTCAGATTCATCGTATGCCGTTAATGGTATTCTTGTTCCTAACAGCCAAAGACTTTTAGAACGGCAATCAAAAATGGCGAGCGATTCAACGAGTGTTTATGTAGCAGAAAATTTTGCGTCTCCGGTTTTCGGATTTGAAAGTTTTAACTATGACTTCGATAATTATCCGCTTACTGGTTTTGCCGTTCACAAGTTTAAGTCTGATGGCACCATTGATTCATCCTATGGAA
The DNA here is from genome assembly GCA_035638255.1 of Chitinophagales bacterium. Lineage (GTDB taxonomy): Bacteria > Bacteroidota > Bacteroidia > Chitinophagales > UBA10324 > DASRAJ01. Next base: position 21,391 of record DASRAJ010000159.1, on the reverse strand, counting down.
TAAATGGGATCATCGAGCCTTTAATGATCGGCAATTCTCTTACTATGGTAACGGATATTGCATTGCAACAAGATGGCAAGCTGCTTTTATGCGGACTTGCTCCTGACAATCTTCTCAACACTGAAATTTATCTTATGAGGCTAAATACTGACGGAAGCTTTGATGAAACATTTGGTGATCAGGGAATCCTCACATTCGATTGGACACAGGAAGACTTCTATCTATCAATGGATTTAGAGATGGATGGAAAAATAGTATTGCAGGAAACTCTTTTTCCCGGCTATCAAACATTGCTGCGCACTGAAAGATTATTATCTGACGGAACTCCTGATGCCTCCTTCGGAAACAATGGACAAGAGGATGTGATCTTAGGTCAATTTGATGCTTCTCTGGGAACTAAGGTGCAACCTGATAAAAAGATTCTGACGATGATTGTTTATTCAAGCAATGGTAATCATTATGAAATTCTGCGCCTCAATGAAAGTGGTGAAGTGGATAGCACGTTTGGAACTAACGGATACGCTTCTCTTGAAGATGCCGGATTTCTTTCGCGTCCAATTATGTTGGTTCAACCTGATGGAAAAACCCTTTGTCTCGATGTTTCTTATGAAGCAGGATACACGCTTACAATAGCACGCCTTTTATACAACGGAACTTTTGATGCAACGTTTGGTTTAGGAGGCATATCTGTTTTTGACACATCTGCTTCCTTTGGCACGAGCGACATGCATTTACAGGATGATGGTAAAATCGTAGTCGCGGGAAATTCTGATCAAAATAATTTTTATATGGCTCGCCTTCTTAATGACGTTGGAATACCTCTTCATTCGGTTGAGACATCGTTCCCGCAAGTTCAAGTCTATCCCAATCCCGCTAGCAGCCAACTTATCATAGAATTTCCGTCTTTAAGTAAAGAAACTGAAATTATTCTCAGAGATGTAACCGGGAAAATTCTATGCAAGGAAAAAACAAATTCAATGAGTGGTCATTTTATGATCAAAGTGGATGATCTTCCTGCAGGGATATATTTTCTTGGCCTTCAGGCAGGCAACACTTACGCTTCAGCAAAATTTGTGAAGCAATAATTTTTGTTGCTACCTCCACAATGCATTCTAATCTCCCGTTAAAATAAAGTTAAGCCCTCGCTGATACACCCCCTGTGTTTTAACTTTGTCCCGATCTAATCGGGATGAACAAGAAATTCATAACTGTCATTATCCTTTTGCTGTCACTCTCTCTCGTGGGCGCTGTGGCGCTGCAAGGGTTATGGATCAACAACGAATGGCAAAGCAAGCGCGAAAACTTTGACCGTGATGTTCAGGATGCTTTAAATACCGTTGCTGATCGCCTCGAAAAACAAGAGACAGCATCTTTCCTCAGTCACCGCTTTGACTTTGGAACGCGTCCGAGGGTTTTTGTGAGCAACGGGCATGCCGACAGTGGATGGCTTTCTACAGGAAGCTTTACTCACACTCATGTTGAATTTCATAGTCACAGCATCTACGATATTTTTGATACCCTTCATAAGCAGACAGAAGCATTTGTGGTCGCCGACACGGGTAATGATAAGCAAGTGAATGCTGATTCGCAACACGTGCTTGTCACTCAATTTGAAGTGGGCAGTAACCTCAGCGATCCTATGCATCAGCGTATCAGTGCGAAATCACAACAACTCAATAATGTGCTGAATGAAATGGTGATGGAGTGGAGCATGTTCAATATTCCGGTGGAAAAGCGGCTCGACATTTATTCATTGCACGAAATGATCCGGCAGGAGTTCATGAAGAAGGGAATTCAGTTGCCGTTTCAGTTCGGGGTAATGTCAGGGAATAATCAGAATGTAGTCAACGTGCATTCACCGCAGTTCTCTACTCAAATGATTCCCGCATCATTCTCTGCACCTCTTTTTCCCAACGACATCACCTTTCGCTCTGACCGTTTGCTTGTTTTCTTTGATGACGTAAGACCGTATTTCATGCGCTCCCTATGGTGGATGATTTTACTTTCCGCATTGATGTCATTGATTTTTGCGGGCACCTTTGGCACTGCGATCTATGTGATTCTGAAGCAGAAAAAACTATCGGAGATAAAAACGGATTTCATCAATAACATGACTCATGAATTTAAAACTCCGATTGCCACCATTTCTCTTGCGCTCGATTCTATCAACAACCCGCGGGTAGTAGATGATAAGGCGCGCGTGCATTATTACACTGACATAATAGGGCGTGAGAACATGCGGATGAATGTGCAGGTAGAGCATATTCTTCAGATGGCATTGCTCGATAAAGAAAATTTTGAGCTGAATGAACAGTTGCTCAATGTGCATGAGTTGATCGAGCAGGTTGCTGACCATTTTCAATTCCAGATTGAAAGCCGTGGCGGAAGTTTGAAACTCGATCTTAACGCAACCAACCCTTATGTGCTCGCTGATGAGATTCATATCACCAATGTGTTTCATAACCTGTTTGATAATGCAAATAAATATTCAACGCAGTCACCGGACATTACTGTGGAAACAAGAAATGAGAAAGATGGTATTGTGATTTCAGTGCAGGATCACGGATTGGGAATGAGCGCAGAAACACAGCGAAAGATCTTCGAGAAATTTTATCGTGCGCAGAATGGAAACATTCACGACGTAAAAGGTTTTGGATTGGGATTGGCGTATGTGAAAACAATTGTAGTGAAGCACAATGGAAGAATCAGCGTAAAGAGTGAGCCGGGCAACGGCAGCCGCTTTGAAATTTACTTTCCCTATGGACATCAACAGAAAAGCGATAGTCTTATCAGAGCGTAATTAGTCATTGGTCATTGGTCATTAGTTATTGAATTAAATGTATGGACAGAAAAACAAGAATTCTCCTTACTGAAGATGATCCCAACTTCGGGGCAGTGCTGCGTGATTATCTCGAGCTGAACAACTTTGATGTTACACTCTGCAACAATGGTATTGTCGGATTGAATACATCGCAGAAGAAAGATTTCGACTTGTGCATTCTCGATGTGATGATGCCGGAGATGGATGGCTTCACGCTTGCTTCTGAGATTCGAAAACGTACTCCCCTGGTGCCCTTTATTTTTCTTACGGCAAAAACATTAAAAGCAGATGTGGTGAAGGGATACAAGATGGGTGCTGATGATTACATCACAAAGCCCTTTGATTCTGATTTGTTGCTCTACAAGATCAGGGCGATCGTAAAGCGCAACGATGAAATTCAGCCACTCGAAGAGCTTCCTACAGAATTTGACATTGGCCACTATCATTTCAATTACAAGCTCCGGATTCTAAAACTGGGTGACATGGAACAAAAGCTCTCTCCGAAAGAAGCGGAGTTGCTCCGCCTGATGTGTGCGCACATGAATGATGTGCTTCCGCGCAGCGTTGCCCTGCGCGCCATTTGGGGTGAAGACAATTTCTTCACCGCACGCAGCATGGATGTATTCATCGTGAAGTTGCGCAAGTTCCTCAAAGATGACCCCAAGGTGGAGATCGTGAACATTCATAGCAACGGATACCGGTTGGTAGTAAGCGCATAATTGTTTTTTTCTCTCCCGAAGTTTTTTTCTATTCTCGCCGGTACATACCTAACCTGTATCCCATGAAAAGAAAAAAACCACGCAAGATCACGCTCATGTTCGATGCATTCGCAGCAAGTGTGACGCATATTTCCGGCCAACCCTTCACTTTCTTTGCGGCCATCCTGATCATATTAATTTGGGTTATCACAGGGCCGCTTTTTGGCTTCTCTGATACATGGCAATTAGTAATCAATACCGGAACCACCGTCATCACTTTCCTCATGGTGTTTGTGATTCAGCAATCGCAGAACAAAGATTCGCTTGCCGTTCAGTTAAAGTTGAACGAATTGATCGCCGCAACCAAAACAGCCAGCAACCGTCTCATCAGTATTGAGGATTTAACAGAAGAAGAGTTGGAAGTGCTGAAAAAATTTTACAGCCATCTCTCTAAAATTGCAAAGGATAATAAAGATATTTTTTCAACTCACTCTATTGATGAAGCCAAACTCATTGACTCCCTTAAGAGGGAAGGACGGAAGAAAAAAGAATGAGCTGCAAGGCCCCGAAAGAAAGCAACATTAATCTTCGGTATCATTGCAAAAAAAATAATTTCATGATCAGGATTGCCGAAAGTGATGACGACATTTTAAAATGCAGGAGGGTACTTTGTGAATTAAGGCCCCATCTAAAGGAAGAATTTTTTCTCGAGGCGGTTCGACAAACTCTCGCTGATAATCGCCTGCTGATTTTTATTGAAGCTGAGGGAATCGCCGTTTCAGCGTCGGTTTTCGAATGGGGTTATAATCTTTATCCCGGCAAATACATTTACATTGATGATCTCTCCACACTTCCGCAAGCGCGCGGAAAAGGACATGCGTCCCAATTACTCGATTGGATCATTGACTATGCCGAAGAAAAAAAATTTGACCAGGTTCATCTTGACTCCGGCGTAAATGCAGGAAGATTTGATGCGCACCGCCTCTATCATAACAAAAGATTCAATGTAACTAGTTTGCATTTTGCTTTGAAGGTGAGGTGAATTGATAAGTTTACGTGAATCGTGAGTCGTGAGTCGTGAGTCGTAGTACGTAAATCGTAAATCGTTCCAAAAAATGGCCGGATATTCAGGAAAACCCTTGGCACAAAAGCTCGGCATCAAAGCCGGGATGAAAATGCTTGTCATAAATGTCCCTGAGAATTATTCGCTACTTCTCGGAGATCTTCCTGAGGAAGTAACACAAGTGAAGGATAAAACTTCAGTCGTTGGTTTCATCCATCTTTTTGTAAAGAAAATTTCAGAGCTGGAAAAATTGCTTCCGCCAGCGGTAAAACGCCTGGAACAGAACGGAATGATTTGGATTTCCTGGTACAAAAAGTCTTCCGGCATTTCTACAGATGTTACTGAAGATGCAATTCGCGTAACTGCATTTCCTCTTGGACTGGTGGACGTTAAAGTGTGCGCTGTGGATGAACAGTGGTCGGGATTGAAATTGGTGATAAGAAAAGAGAATAGAAGATAGAAGTTAGAGGGTAGAAGTTAGAAAGAAATTATTATACAAAGTTTTGACTTTCTCACATCTCACCTCTCACTTCTCACGATTAAGCTCTCACGACTCACGACTCACGGCTCACGATTCACGACTCACGATTCACGATTCACGACTCACGATTCACGATTCCCCTTACCTTCGCACGATGATCATAAGAAGTAAATCTCCTCTGAGAATCGGCTTCGCCGGTGGGGGAACTGATGTGAGTCCATATTCCGATTTGTATGGGGGAGCGATTCTCAATGCAACGATTTCTTTGTATTCCTACGCGACGATTGAGCCAACCACGGATAATAAAATTGTGTTACATGCAATAGATCGCAAAGAGCGATTGGAGTTTGATTCGATCATGGAATTGCCCATTGATGGCAATCTTGATCTATTGAAAGGGATTTACAATCGTGTAGCAAAAGATTACGCGAAAAAACCATTGAGCTTTCATCTCTCTACTTATGTTGACGCGCCTGCCGGTAGCGGACTGGGAACTTCCTCGTCGCTGGTAGTTGCGATACTGAATGCGTTTGCGGAATGGCTCAACATTCCTCTGGGTGAATATGAGTTGGCACACCTGGCTTATGAGATTGAGCGAAAAGATTTGGGGCAGGCAGGAGGGAAGCAGGATCAGTATGCTGCAGCATTCGGTGGCTTCAACTTCATGGAGTTTTATGCTGATGATAAAGTGATCGTGAACCCGCTGCGTATAAAAGAAAATTATTTGAATGAGATGCAGTACTGCATCTTGTTGTATTACACCGGGACCAGCCGGCTGTCATCGAAGATTGTTGAGATGCAGGCGAAAAATGTTCATGAGAAAAAAGAAAAATCCATTGAGGCGATGCACAAGCTGAAAGAGCAGGCAGTGATGATGAAGGAAGCAATTTTGAAAGGAAACCTCAATGAGATCGGAGCGATATTAAATTACGGATGGCATTCGAAGAAAGAAACCGCCGAAGGAATCTCAAACCCCATCATTGATGAGATTTATGAAACCGCACTGAAGACCGGAGCCCTCGGCGGAAAAATTTCCGGAGCCGGTGGAGGTGGGTTCATGTTTTTTTATTGCCCTTCATTCTCCCGCTATGAAGTAATTGACCGTCTTCATCAGTTCGGTGGTGAGTTCAGAAGATTTCAGTTTACGAAACAAGGTGCGACAGCCTGGCTGGCGAAATAATGAAGAGGGTAGAAGGTAGAAGTTAGAAGGTAGAAATTAGAAGGTAGAAATTAGAAGGTAGAAAAGTGAAGAGAAAAGATGAAAGAGATTTTAGAGAACTTAAATAAGAATAAACTCTAAAAATAATGTCACGATGCAACGTCCGGAAAAAATTCGCTCAGTGAAAGATCTCATGGTTTATAATCTTGCTTTTGATCTTTCGATGCAGATTTTCAAACTATCAAAATCATTTCCCAAAGAAGAAACGTATTCACTAACAGATCAAATAAGAAGATCAAGCAGATCTGTTAGCATAAATATTCGGGAAGGGTATGCAAAAAAGAAATATGAAAAATTTTTTGTTTCTCATTTGGTAACTTCCTTAGGTTCTTCGGAAGAAACAAGAGGTTGGCTTGAATATGCAATGGCATGTGAGTATATCACAAAAAATATTTTTAATCAACTTGACAAATCTTACAGTGAACTAAGCGCTATGATTAATTCGCTGAGTGAAAAGTGGCATAACTTCAAATGACGATTCTAACTTCTACTTCTAATTTCTACCTTCTAACCTCTATCTTCTACCTTCTACCTTCTCAATACTATGAACAAAATCAAAGACATCATTACAGCTTCTATTTCGGTGAAAGAAAAAATCCTTCACGATCCGCTAATGATTTTAAAGCTGCAGCAAATTGCTGATGAAATTGTGAAGTGCTATGGACATGATGGCAAGGTTTTGTTCTGTGGAAATGGAGGCAGTGCTGCTGATGCACAGCACATCGCAGCAGAACTCAGCGGCAGATTTTATTTTGATCGTGATCCGCTCGATGCGGAAGCCCTGCATGTGAATACATCATACCTCACTGCAGTGGGAAATGATTATGGCTATGAGCAGGTCTATTCACGGCTCATTAAGGCCCGGGGAAGAAAAGGTGATGTTCTTGTTGGCCTTTCCACTTCAGGAAATTCTCCCAATGTGATCAACGCATTTGAGCTTGCTAATCAAATCGGAATGATCACAGTCGGCATGACTGGTGAGAGCGGCGGAAAGATGAAAGACCTCAGCAAGTATCTGTTCAACGTACCATCAAATGATACGCCTCGAATTCAGGAATCGCACATTATGCTGGGTCATATAATTTGTGAATTGGTGGAGGAGAAGATGTTTGAGAGGAAGAAATGAGTTTGTAACTTCGAAAAAAAATTTATGTCAGTAATTGAACTCAAGAAACAACTTCATCAGGAAATTGAAAAGATCGATGATGAAAGCATTCTCAATAATTTATTTCAGATAACCAGAAATGTTGCCGAAGCAGAAATTAATAATGATAGAGTTCAAATTACGGAACAGGAAAGAAGAGCAATCGAAGAAGGAAGAAGAGAGATAGAAGAAGGCAACGCTATAAGCTTCGACGATTTCAAGAAGAAGTATCCGAAATGGTTTACAACGTAGTTCTCTCTCCAAGAGCTAATCGCGAAGTAGAGCAAATCCTTTTATACCTGGATGAACATTGGTATGCGGAAATAATTGACCGCTTTATGACTGATCTTGCGAATACTTTATACAGAATTCAAAGATATCCATTTAGTTTTCCCGGAGTTGAAGGTGATGAAAGTGCAAGAAAGGCGCAACTGCTTCCCTTTTATTCAGTATTCTACGAAGTCGAAGCTGATGTCATTCGCATTCTTTCCGTTTTCGATCAGCGTCAGAATCCTGATAAGTTAAAATCAATTTTATCCCGTGACTAAAACAGCCATAATTCTTGCCGGCGGCTTCGGAACACGGCTTCAATCTGTCGTCAAAGACATTCCCAAGCCAATGGCGCCTATTGCAGGCAAGCCGTTTCTTGAATATCTGCTTCATTATTTATCGAAGCATGGAATTGAAAAAGTAATTCTATCTGTCGGATACAAGTGGGAGACTATCAAAAATTATTTTGGTGATTCTTATCGGGAAATGAAACTCGAATATTCAATCGAAGATGAACCGCTCGGAACCGGTGGTGCAATCCTGAAAGCAGTCCGAAGTTCTGATGAAAAACAATTTTTCATTTTCAACGGAGACAGCTTCTTCAATATTGACCTTAAAGAGTTTGACTTGAGACATAAGACGAAAGATGTAAGACTTTCTCTTGCACTAAAGCGAATGAGAAATTTTGATCGCTATGGTGTAGTGCAAACAGATTCATCAAACAGAATTATTGCTTTCGAAGAAAAAAAGTTTTATGATGAAGGAGACATCAACGGCGGCATTTACATTTTACACCGTGATTTATTTTCAGGAATGAACCTTCCCGAAAAATTTTCTTTCGAGAAAGATGTGATGGAGAAATATTGTAAAGAATTTTTCTTCAGTGGATTCACCTTCGATGATTACTTCATTGACATCGGAATTCCAGAGGATTATCGGCGCGCACAAATTGAACTCCCTGATCTTCTCGCCTCTCACCATTCACCAATCACCAGTTCTCCCGATTTAATCGGGATTCACCATTCCCCATTCACCATTGACAAATCCTGGACGCTCTTCCTCGACCGCGACGGGGTGATCAACAAAAAAATAGACGGTGACTACGTCCGCAATCCCGATCAGTTTGAATGGCTCGATGGTGTTCAGCAATCACTTGTTCAGCTTTCGAAAATTTTTGGAAGAATCATTATCGTATCCAATCAGCAAGGAGTGGGGAAGGGATTGATGACCATGGAGGATGTAGAAACAATTCACCACAACATCATCAAAGCCATTCATGATTTCGGAGGAAGAATTGACGGAATTTATTTCGCGCCACAGTTAAAAACAGAGAATTCTCCTATGAGAAAACCGGGAATTGGAATGGCTCTTCAAGCCCAAAAGGATTTTCCGGACATCAATTTCTCAAAATCCATCATGATTGGTGATTCAATGAGCGACATGGAATTCGCAAAGAACGCGGGAATGAAAACAGTTTTTATTTCTCATGGAAAACAAACTGTGAGAAATGAAATGATAGATTTTATGTCAGACAACCTGAAGAGCTTCAGTGAAGAAATCCTAAATCTCAAATCTTAATTCTTACGTCCACAAGTCTTAAGTCCACCAGTCTTACATCTCATTCAATTCTGCTCACCTTAATTGTATTCGTTCTGCTACGCGAATGCAGTGGCATACTCGCCGTGTTGATCACGAGGTCCTGGTGTTTTACATATCCCATCTCTTTTAAAATTCCGTTTACATCATTAATCGTGTCATCAGTGGTGGCGTATTTATCATAGTGAAAACCCCGCACCCCCCAAATCAGGTTGAACATGTTCAGCAGTTGATGATTGTCAGTGAAAATAAAAATCGGTGCACGCGATCTGAAGCTTGCCAGCTGAAAAGCAGTGTATCCGGAATGCGTCATGCTCACGATTGCTTTTGCATCCAGCGATTCAGCAATCAGGCATGCCTGCCTGCAAACTTCATCTGATAAATAGGTGGGAGAGGATGTGCTGAGCGATTCCCGCTTGTTGTACACCATCTCCTGGGTTTCTGCCACCCGGATAATTTTTTGCATAATACGAATCACCTCCACAGGATAAGCCCCCGTTGAAGTTTCTGCACTCAGCATTACAGCATCAGCTCCGTCGAGCACTGCATTGGTAACATCGTTGGTTTCTGCACGAGTGGGTGTCGGACTATTTATCATGCTCTCCATCATTTGAGTGGCAATGATCACCGGCTTGGCAGCGTTGATGCTTTTCCTCACAATTTGTTTTTGCAGGATCGGAACAAGTTCCAGATCCATTTCAACGCCGAGGTCACCGCGGGCAACCATGATGGCATCGGAGACCGAAATGATGTCATCAATGTTATCTACTGCTTCCGGCTTTTCAATCTTCGCAATCACTTTCGCTTTTGAATTGTTGTGGTGCAATTGCTTTTTCAATTCCAGGATGTCATCAGCATTACGTACAAATGAAAGAGCGATCCACTCCACATGGTTCTGTATAGCGAATTCCAAATCGCTCTTATCTTTTTCTGAAATTGCCGGCACCGACAGCTTACTGTTCGGAAAGTTCACACCCTTTCTCGAGGTGAGCTTACCCCCGTAAAGAATCTCAGCTTCGAGCATGTTTTGGGAATTGCTGCTCAGTACCTTCAGCCTCAGCTTACCATCATCCAACAAAATATGTTCGCCGGGCTTCACATCGTGGGCAAGTTTTTCATACTGTATGCATAATTTTTCAGTAGTGCTCAGACACTCCTCTGAGGTGAGAAAAATTTTTTTTCCGCTCGCTAAGAAGATTTCTTCATTCGCCACAAGACCGATACGAAGCTTTGGCCCCTGCAAATCTCCGAGAAGGCACACGCTCGAATTGTGTTCAGCATTATATCTCCGGACATGATCCACGGTGCTCTGATGATCTGCCTGCGTGCTGTGTGAGAAGTTCATTCTTGCCACATCAATACCGGCCTCGATCAGTGCACCAATCATTTCATAGTTTCTGGTGGAAGGTCCAATGGTGGCAATCGTTTTTGTTCTTGTTCTTTCAATGTTCATATTATGAATTGCCGCAAAGGTAGCAATCAAGTGTATGAGCGCGCGAGCAATGTCATTAGGTTAAGAATTCATTGCCGGGATTTGACAACTCCGCACTACTGCAGAGTTGTCAAATCTTTTAAGCTAACTTAATGACATCGGCGCGCGAGATAGAGGGAGGGCAGCCTCATTCATCAATAAGAAGAAGTACTAAGATCAATTTCGTTTTTCTGCATCTTTTCAATTTGCTTCTCCGGCAAAAGAATATAAAATGTGGTTCCGTCATTTTCTTTAGACTCAGCATAAATTTCGCCGCCATGGTTGAGCACAATTTTTTTGCAGAGTGCTAAGCCAATGCCGGTGCCGGGGTATTTGACAGTATCGTGCAGCCGCTGGAAAGTGACAAATATTTGGTCTGCAAATTTCTGGTCGAAGCCAATACCATTGTCTGTAAATGTGATTTCATACCAAGTGTTATTCTCATAGAGGCCATGACGATTCCTTATTTCTCCTTCTGAGAGTTTATGCGATTTTACTGTTACCAATGGAATTGACGCCTCGGTAAACTTGAGTGAATTACTCAGCAGGTTTTCAAAGAGCTGTTTCATTTGAGCCGGAATGGCCTCAATCGCGGGCAACGTTTCATATTGCACCTGAGCATTCATTTGGCCGATCTTTAAATCATAGCTGCTGATAGCTTCCTGCATTACCTGGTTCAAATCAGTTACAACGAATGACTTACCATCTACTGAGGCCCGGCTCAGGTTAAGAAGATCATCAATCAATTGGCGCATGCGGTTCGCTGCATTGATGATGCGATTAAAATATTCGAGGCTTGTTTCGGGTAATTCATCTTTGTATTGTTTCGTGAGCCTGTCAATAAAGGTTTGAATTTTTCGCAAAGGCTCCTGCAGATCATGACTGGCGGCGAAAGCAAATTCCTGGAGTTCCTTGTTCGATCGCTCAAGGTTAAAATTCGCAGTATTGAGATCTGCTGTTCGTTTTTTAACCGCGCGCTCGAGTTCTTTTGAAAACATTTTCTGTTCATGAACATCGGTGGAGGTGCCGATCCATTGCACAATATTTCCTTCGGCATTTTTTACCGGAACAATGCGCGTGAGAAACCACCGGAACTCACCATCCCTTCTTCTGATGCGTCCTTCACCTTCAAAAGGTTCACCGGCTTCCAATGATTTCAGCCACCTTCTTAATACCGGTAAATCATCGGGGTGACCAAGCTTTCTTCGTTCTTCGCCTGCAAACGGATGTTCGCGATTATCACCGGTGTATTCATACCATGCATCGTTGGAATAAGTCACTGAGCCATCAGGCAATGTGGTAAAAGCAATTTGAGGCAATGATTCAAGAACATTACGGATTCTTTTTTCTGACTCTTTCAAAATTTCTTCCGCCATAATTCTATCGTGAATGTCAGTAACGCTGCCAATGAATCCTAAGAACTTCCCATTCTCATCGTAGTTAGGTTTTGCAGAACTAAGCATCCACCGGTACTCGCCATCGTATCGGCGCAAACGATATTCTGCTGAGTACGCCGTTTCATTTTTCAATGCTGTATTATATACTCCGAGGAACCTTTGCCTGTCTACCGGATTCATTAAGTCTAACCAACCCATTCCCTTATCTTCTTCGAGTGTGCGCCCCGTAAACTCAAGCCATGTTTTATTGAAGAAGTTACGATTGCCCTTTGCATCTGACATCCACGCCATTTGAGGTAAACCCTCGAGGATATTCAGAATGATGTTAGAGCTTTCTTCAACAGCCCGGCGAGCCTGCGCTTGCTCTGTCACGTCAATGGTAAAGCTGATGATGCCCTCTATGTTTCCTTTTTCATCACGATAAGGATGAAGAGTGTAATCATAGTATCCTTCCTTTAGCTTCCCTTTTTCTTCCAGCTCAACCTGTATCATCATCTCTTTCACTTCAAAAGGTTGGCCGCTGGCATAAACTTCATCGAGCAATTTAAGAGTGCCCTGGCTTTCCATTTCAGGATAAACATCTTTTACGCTCTTGCCAATGATGTTACCTTTTGTTTTTATGAATTGCCGGGAGGCGATGTTGGTGAATTCAAACACATGCTCCGGCCCGGTCATGATTGAAACGGCAGCGGGGAGATTCATAAAGAAGTCATGCATCTTCTTTCGCTCGGCTTCCGTTTGTGCACGTGCAAATTTTTCTTTCGAAAGGAGATTCTGAATTTCTTCGTTTAGTTTTTTCTGCTCATCAATATCAGTGGAGCTGCCGATCCATTGTGTGATTTCTCCTTTGGCATTTTTTATTGGAGAGATGCGCGTGAGGAACCAACGATATTCTCCGTCCTTGCCACGAATGCGGTATTCACCTTCATACGATTCACCCGCTTCGAATTTTTTCTTCCATGTATCCCTCATTTTTTCATCAGAAGGATGACCGAGTTTCCGGCGTTGCCCGGGTGTGAAAGGATGAGCGCGGTCTTCACCGGTGTATTCATACCACGCATCATTGAAGTAATCTGTAGACCGGTCAGGTGACATCGTGAAAGCAATCTGCGGAAGTGATTCGAGAATGTTGCGTGTTTTCTTTTCTGATTGCTCAAGCACTTCTTCCGCCATCTTCTTATCATGAATGTCAATCACGGTTCCGATGAAGCCGCTGAATGTTTTGTGCTCGTCGTAGATGGGTTTGCCGGTCACCATTACCCACCGGTATTCACCGTCAAAGCGGCGCAGCCGGAACTCATCCGTGTATGCGACCTTTTTCCTGAAAGCATCATTGTAATGTTTTATCCACTGCTCACGATCATCAGGATGACCATCCTGCTGCCAGCCTGTTCCCATTTCGTCTTCCAGTGTTTTACCTGTGAATTCAAGCCATGTTTTATTGAAGAAGTTGCGCCGCCCTTTCTCGTCGCTCCTCCAGATCATTACCGGCGCCTGGTTTGCCATTTCTTCTAACCATTTCTCACGCGCTTCAATCTCTCTCTTCTTCACCTGCTCCGTGGCGTCTTCAATGGCAAGAAATATCAGATGCTTCTGCTGAGTTTTCTGCACGAGACGCTTTGCATTCAGAACCATGATCTTTTTACCAATGTCAGGAAATGTGTGATGCACTTCAAACCCGAGGAACTGCTGGTTGTTCGGAATAATTTCTTCGAGCAGTTGGCGTAGCTTCGGAATGTTCCATTGCCCGTTGCCGAGGTCAAATAACATTTTGCCCATCGTCTCCTCCTCAGTGACGTGAAAGATTTTGTAGAAGCTTGGGTTAGCGCTTATCACTCGCAGGTGATCGTCGAGAATGATCACCCCTTCACGAATGGTGAAGATGATTGCTTCATTGAATTCAAACAGCTCATTCAACTGCTCATTGCGCACCTGCAGCTCCTGGTTCATGGTTGTCAATTCTTCGTTCGCGCTTTCTATTTCTTCCTTAGATATTTCCAGCTCCTCATTCATGCTTTGCAATTCTTCATTGCTGCTCACCACTTCTTCATTCGCACTTTGCAATTCTTCATTCGCTGCTTCCTGCTCCTCGCTGAGCGAGCGTATGTCTTCGCGCGCGATGAACAATTCCTGCTCAAGCTGTTTTATTTTTTTATTGCGTGAAGTGCCGGAAGTATCTGAAGAAATCAGCGGAACAGGAATTTCTTCGAAGAGGATGAGATAATTTTTTTCATCATCGCCATTCATCGGCACCACTTCAATGCTCACATTGTGCGAAGCGCCGCGATGTTGCATTTCAATGCCGCTCTTCTTTACCTGCTTGCCGCTCTTCATTGCTTTGTGAACGAGATTGCGCAGTTCGAATCCCAATCCGTTACGCGCCATTCTCAGCAGGCTCAAACTCGCTTTGCCGGGAGCAGGTTCGAGAAACAATCCTATTGATCCGCGGAACTGAATAATGTCGAGGTTTTCATTCACCACCACGCAGGCGGGAGTGTAGTGGTTGAGAAGAATTTCATCAACGGTTTCTTCCATTGCCGGTCGCTTCGTCCGTTCTGTTCTTGCTTCTTCTCTCACCACTTCGCGTTTCGCAACCGGCACTGCTCTCTTTTCAGTCAGGTGATACATCATTTCAAACTTCGCTCTTTCATCACCATTTTTTTTCCTGATAAACACTCTCACCTTTTTATCGAGCGGGGTGAAGAGATTCGGAGACGCGCTGATGTTTTCTGATTTGCCGAGCACGAGATAGCCGTTGCTCTTGAGGGCATAGTGAAAGGTGGCGATCAGTTTTTTCTGAAGATGCGAATCGAGATAGATCATCAGGTTGCAGCAACTGATGAGATCGAGGCGGGCAAAGGGAGGATCTTTGAAAACATTGTGCGGCGCAAACACACACAGATCGCGGATGGATTTTGAGATGCGGTAATTGCCGTCAATCACGGTGAAAAATTTCTGTAACCGCTTTGATGACACATCGGCAAGCTCCGCTTTGGTGTAAATGCCGGCACGCGCTTTTGCGATGGCAGCTTCACTTAAATCAGTGGCGAAGATTTGAACCGTAGGGTTGGTAATCTTTTCGCTGAGTGCTTCCATCAAGAGTATTGCAAGGGAATAAGCTTCTTCACCCGTAGAGCATGCCGGAATCCAGATGCGGATGGGATCGTTAGCAGTTTTCGTTTTCAGGATGCGTGGCAGCACTTCCTTCCTCACAAACTCCATCGTATCGGCATCGCGGAAAAAACCCGTGACGTGAATGAGTAAGTCCTGGTATAAGGCATTTGCTTCATCGTTTTTCTTCTTCAGGTAGCTTTCATATTCTTTCAACCCGTGAAGCTTGTTGAGCAGCATGCGCCTCACGATGCGGCGACGAATGGTGGTTTCCTTATAGTGGGAAAAGTCAACGCCGGTGGTGCGGTTGAGCAGCGCGAGAATATCCTGCAGTTCATCTTCACTTTCTTCCACCCCGCCATCGCCATCACCCATTGTGTGCTTCAGCACTTCCTGATTTTTGGCGAGGTGCCCGAGTTCTTTGGCAATTTGTCGCGGAGAAAGAACGAGGTCAACAGCGCCTTCAGCAATGGCGCTTTTGGGCATGCTCTGGAACTTTGCGCTCTTGTCCTGCGCGAAGGTGACTCCGCCGGCGCTCTTAATCGCTTTCAGTCCGAGTGCACCATCATTTGCATTTCCTGAAAGCACAATGCCAATGGCGCCTTCCTTTCGTTTCCCGGCAAGTGAAACGAAGAAATGATTGATGGGCATGTGCACGATTGGCTTGGCAGGGCGCGTATTGAGCTTGAGCGAGCCATCAACAATGATCATGTCTTTGTTGGGAGGAATGACGTAAACATGATTGGGCTCGAGCTTCATCTTCTCCTTTGCTTCCACCACTTTCATTTTTGTTTCTTTGGCAAGGATGGAAGAGAGCATGCTCTTGTGCGCCGGATCGAGATGCTGAATGTACACGTAGGCCATGCCTGTGGTTGGAGAGAGATTTCTCAGCAGCTCGGTGATGGCTTCTAATCCTCCGGCGGAGGCGCCGATAGCTACGATAGGGAACGTATTGCTGCGGCGTTTTGCTTTGCCGTTAGATTTTTCTGAAGCAGCGGTACTGCCATGGTTTGATTTGCTGCGGGCAGTTGTTTTTGTTGCAGATGGCGAAGAGTTGGTTACTGACCGTTGTGAAATTTTTGTAACAGATAATTTCTTTTTCATTCTGATCAGCAAAATCAGTTTTCATTATTTGAAATTAAAACACGCAAAAGCAGTTACCGGGACTGCGGACGAATTGTGGAACAAGTTGCATTACAAAGTTAGACTGTTAATTTATTTGCTTACTAAAAAATTAAAGCATGGATTGTGCCGAAAGGCGGAGGAGCGATTTCGGATTTCCCGATAAAAAAATCGGGACAGGTCGGATTGCGGATTGCCCATTCAAAAGAGAGGCACAAGACAATGCGGCTGATTTTAGTGAATTTGGAAACCGCTGTTACCGCCTCGCATCAAACAATTGCAGCCTTGGATATCTGTTGCGGTGTATATGACCATGAAGTTGCTTTTGCTTCAGATATCAGATCATTTAATGAAGCTACTCAAAACGTCTGCATTCAGGATTTGAAAAACCTCCGGCATTGTAATGGTATTTCAATAAAAGCGAAGATGGAGAGTAAAAATATTTATGTGATGACTGACTTAGAAAAGAAATTAATAGCGGAAGCATGTTCCCTAAGGCCTCTGAGCCGACCGAAATTTTTTCGGATAAACATTCAACAGACGCTTCGCAACAATGGATTGTTGAATTGGGAAAGGAGAATGACAGATTCATTTAATGGTCAGTGTCACACCGACCGAAATACCGCTGGCTAAGGATACCAGGCGATAAAGAAATACTTAAACATCCGAATCCAATTGCAATTCTTCACTCGTGATTTCATACCACCAATTTTGATATTCATGAACGTACAACAGATGCTTGCCCGACTGAGTGTCGTACCCCCCCCCGCGAAAGATTTTCTGAACTTAACATGATAACCATTTGGAAGTTTTTTAAATATGTCACCTGAGGCATCTTCACGCATCACTCCAAAATTTTCAATCCATTTTCCATCAAGTAATATTCCATCTACGTCCTGAAGCACACCATCAGAATAAATCTTCGCCTTGTTTTTGGCTGGTGTGAGCATATCACTGAGTAATAATATTCCCGGAGAATTCAAATCACCTATAAGAGTGTTTTGTACCACTGCCTCTCTTCCGTTGTAGAAAACCAGATTTCCCGATCTTAACTCTGATTGCTGAAGCACGGTTGGCTTTGTTTTTTTTTAACGTGAGTAAAAAAAATCGTTAAGTAGTTTTCTTAACGATTTTTTTCTAAAGTCAAATGAGATTAAAACGATGAAATAATTTCATCGAGTTCTGCTCTGGTTATACCAAGTTTAGTCGTGAGCTTGCTAAACATTACGTCTCTGTTCCCTGCTTCGTAAGTCAGGTCTGCATCCGTTAAGGTGGGGAATTTTGCCTGGAGCTTTCTCTTTTGCTCATTCCAGTTTCCTTTTTCAGGAGTTGGAGTTGTTGTTGACATTTTTTTTGAATTTAGTTTCCCGCTACTGGCGGGACAGGTGTAACGGAATTATTACGCACCAAACATAAGTCCTGTTGAAATGACAGTCGTTACACAATTTTGGAAAAATGTTACATAATTCACGCATTATTTGCATGCGGTTGGCAAAAGATAAGTGAAACTATTTAAAAGCATAGTTGATAACAAACTCTTCTCCCGGAGGTTTGGCAGAATACTTTCTCCATTCTATTTTTTTGTTCTTTCCAGCGTAGCTGCATAATTTGTCAGGGCATAGGGTTTCACCACGTAATAATGTGCTCCCGACTCATAAGCATCATCAATATCTTTCTGCTGAACTAAGCCGGTAAACAGTACCACGGGTATACCCCGATACTTTTCATCCGCGTTTAGTTTTAGTCCGAGGCCTGCGTCCCCGCCAACCTCCATCAATGTGGTCGGCGAGGACGCCGGCCAAAGACACTTAATTGGTATGGCTCGTGAATATAAAAAGGACATATTTCCTAAACACTCATATTGAACGTCCGGTCGTGTCAGAGATTCGGACGCTTCACTTTTTAATGTCCGGGTGAAAGCTTACTTGTGAGCGTATGGAATTAAAAAGCAGAAGAAATTTTTTTGGTAATAGCGAATTCAAGATTGAGAGGAAAGCCCGGCGACGAACCGAGTAAATCATGATAGAGATTCTGTAATTCGTGAATGTATGTAATGCACTTGTAAAAATGTTCTTTGCCGGTATCCTTATCTTTCAAAATCAGCTCATAGGTGTTCACGTTTCTTCTCAGCACTACATCGGCAACATTCAATTCTGTGTTATTGGTAAAGAGCTTCACGATTTCTTCTGTAAGAATCAGACAATAAATTTCATGGAGCGGTACACATAAAGTTTCTGCCATAAATTTTTTTGAATGAATGATCACATACGAGTATCCGTGGTCAATCCGAAATCCATATATTGTTACAATCTCACCATGGTATGCAAAGTTGTTATGCGGACGAATATCATTCTCTGAAGGGTTGTGATCAGATTCTTTTATTTCGATTGCCATACAGTCATTTTTGCTGTCTGTATTTTAATCAGAGTTTTTTGTGGCAGGAAAAAAATCTTTTCACATTTTTACCCGCATATGAATTTTGTCTTGTGTGCAGCCTTCAAAAGTTCCGATATTTGAATGTTAGCGGCAACTTTATGAGGACACTCACAGCAATGCGAAAATGAATGAAAACATTAAATTAATAACTTACAAGAAACCTATAATTATGTACGATCTCCCCTATCACAAAGAACAAGATGAACAGGTAATTAAAAAGTTTATTGATCGGTATCCATTTGCTTTTTTAGCCGGAAGCGATTCAGAAAACAAACCTGTTGCCACACAGGTGCCGGTTTTTATTGAAGAAAAAGGGGACAAGAAAATATTGAGGGGGCATATCATGAAGAATACAGATCATCATGAAGCTTTTTTGCATAATCAGAATGTGCTTGTAGTTTTCACCGGGCATCACACCTATGTAAGCGGTACATGGTATAGTAATCCTTATACGCCTTCTACCTGGAACTACATGAGTATACATGCTAAGGGCATTATCAGTTTCCTGGATGACGCTGCATTAATAGATGTGCTTCGAATGACAACGCTGCATTTTGAAAACCATAATCCACAGTCTACAACGATTTATGATAACCTTCCGGCAGACTACACACAAAAATTAATGAAGGCGATTGTGGCTTTTGAAATTGAAGTAAAGGAAATGGATACCGTTTTCAAATTAAGTCAGGACAGAGATGCTAAAAGCTATGACAATATAATAGAGCGGCTCAAAGACCAGGGTGAATCCGGACAGGTGATTGCTGCTGAGATGGAAAAAAGAACTAAGGAAGTATTTCCTGATGATAGGGAATAGGATTGCTAACTTTGAACGACTCCAATTCTAATGAAAAGGTGTAAACAAACATGAGTGTATTTAAGCCCTTCTTTTTTACTTATTTAATTCCAACTTCATTAGGGGCAATCTTAAACAATGACATCGCACAATTAAATTTTGATACTAATTTTAGGAGAAAGAGAAAAAAATCTGTAAGGGCACGGCAGTGGTGCAATGATCAACAAAAAATTTTGGCTGAACAGACAATATGATCACAAACAAGCAGCAAGGCAACTGACTTGATGAAGTTGTTGATATTTGCATAGCCCAAGTGGAGATAGACCAACAACAGAAGGGGGAGAGCACCTTAACTTGAGTTGTTGGTCTGCCCGCGCGTAAACATTCGCAAAGACCAACATCGGCAAAGACAATCAGCAATGCAACTGACTTCAAAAGAAATTAAAGAGAAGCTTGCTGACGACATTTTTAAGCTGTTGAAAGAAAAGGGATTTAAAAGGACCGGAATGAATTTCAGTATGGCGAATGGTGACCTTATCTATTTTATTCAAATTCAGAGTAGCCAATCTTCAACAGCAACAGTTTGCAAGTTGACAGTAAACGTTGGAATTGTATCCCTTAAACTTTGTGAGTTGACCGAGATTAATAAACCAAACTATTTGAATAGTCATTGGACGAAACGAATTGGTTTTTATTTTGATAAACCTGCTGACAAATGGTGGACAATAAGCGACACAACATCTGCTGACAATGCGAGAGAAGAAATAATAGATCTTTTAACAAAGCGTGTCCTGCCAAATATTTTTTCATTCAAGTCTACGGCTGACTTGAAGGACTTTTGGCTTAAAGGAAATTATGCAGGACTGACAGAAAAACAACAAGAATACTATTTGAAACTTTTAGAGCATTAGGACTGTCCAAATATTATTTGTTCTCATGATACCATAATAGTGCACTCCGGGGCTTGCCCGTTCAAACCTTTTGTGAGGAGATTTAGGAAAGCTACATCTGAGTAAGAAAAGATGGAATTTTTCCATCGTTTGGTGTCGTCCGCTTCTGTAACATTGCACTTACAACACACACGACTACTACGTTGCCACCACAATTAGCAAGACCACCGTGCGGCGTGGTAGTTTTTTCTAAGTGTTTGTTCGTACTGGCAGAAAACCAAAGAATGATTGGGGCGCTTGATGAAAATCGGCTACCGCTTAGTCATACTCTATAGAAATAAATGGTCAGTTGCCTCTTTTAAAAAGTGCTTATACAGAACATGTTTGAATTACAAATGCCGCTTCAAATTACCTTGAAGGTCTGTTATTAACCTTTCATATTCAGGAAGGGGTTCCGTGTCACTGAAAAATGAAAAGTTTTTTTTAAATGAGAGCCATTCATGATAAGTCACGAGCCATTTATTACTGCGCTGCTGCAATTCATTAATCATAGAATACAATGAAATGATATCACGCAGTTCATAGATAACTTCCTCACAGGCAAAAAGGCCGCTGTCAGCAATTTCATTCACTTCTACAATAAACCGGATGATGTCGTCAATAAAAAGAAGAAGCTTTTCTTCACGCTCCCAATTGCCAACACATGATTTCACATATTCCCTGCATGCAAAAATTTTCGCGCCATCGGTTTCACAAGTGATGAAAAGTTTTTCATAGCAAAAATGACCGATAAATTCTGAGAGCTCGAGCTGATGTTCTATGGGGCGTTGATCGAACCAGCGCAAAAACATTTGAACGGGATACAGGGTGTATAATTCA
>DASRAJ010000158.1:0-30402 GCA_035638255.1 Chitinophagales bacterium | reverse complement strand
AGGAGTGATCATCGCTCCTTCCTCTCCAGTTTTTTTAAGATCATCTTTGTCCTTTATACCTGAAAAAAACTTGAACGATCAATTGAAAACACAAGCCTTATAAAAAAAGCCAACTGTCAGATCAAGTACTAACTATTACAGATAACCTGTGCGGCATTCGTCAGCGATATTCAATATGGCATTTATAAACACTCAAAGGGATATCCTCATCGTAAGTGATTGAGTAAATACAATTTCCGTGTGAATCATACTCGTTCTTGTAGATTCTCTTAGTTTCTTCTCCGGTTGGTTCGAGAAAATCTTTTTCCAGAAGATGGTTAGCATCATCATATTGATAGCAATAGCTATGACGTTGCTTTCCTAAGGTGTCAAAACAGGTTTCTGCAATCACATTTATTCTGCTATCATACATGTAATTACAAATACTAAAGTTGGAATGGGAATATGATGTTACTTTTTTCTCTCTCATGCTCCCATCTGAGTTGTAGTAATACTGCGTTTTAAGGTGGCGATCTTCACCCTGGAAAAAATTTATTTCTAAAACCATCTTTCCGCTCTCATCGTATTCATAAATGTTTTTCGGGCTTTTATTGTGACCGGTAAACTCACCTGTCAATCGTCCCATTGAATCATAAGTATATTGTATAGTGTCAGCTTTCTTACGCCAGGTGAAAGAAGATACCTCCATAATCTTATTGCCCTTTTCATCGTAGGTATAAGATTTTATTTCTGAAGAATTGCCCTGTGTATACAAGTCGCTTACCCTCCTTCCCCGGCTATCATACGTGATTATAATGCTTCCTGTAGAAGTATCTGACAATTCCTTGAAATATCCTCGCACCCAATCGCCTTTAATGTTGTAATGATAAGCCCTGACCTGAAGCAATTTTCCGGTAGAAGAATAAAGTTCCATTCGCGTAATCTTTCCCTTCCAATTATACCGGTAACGATTCTCTATACCATGGCTTCCGTCGATGGGATGATAATTAGATCTTTCGACGATTACTCTTCCCTTTCGGTCAAAAACGTAATAATCATAATTAACGCCACGAAAGATTCTATCAAACAATTTATCATTCCTGACGATTTGCCCGTTTTCTACCTTCACTTGATAGTCTTCATAATAATAAAGCCTGACATCGCCTTTTAACTTTAAATCTTCCCGGGTCTTTATTTCTCTTTGTGCAAAACCAACATTGCTAACAAATAATGAAGAAGAAAAAAAGATCGTAAGCCACCGGCCTGCAAGAGTCATTTTTCTATGGGTTTATGAAAATTGATTTTGATCAACGATGGGGGAATGACAAAATTCTTCATTCGCTGGCACGGCTAAAACAGAAAGAATCTCATTTTGAAAAAAAACTCTTACATATCTTGGTAGCACAAACAATCGTTACCGGCCACTCTGTTCACGTGATAGACAACCACGTCAAGCGTAATTAAATGAAGACATTCCTGCTCACTTTTAGCATCATAGCATATCTCACAAACTTTGCCGCCGGGCAGACAATGGAAACCACAATAAATAAACTTTTGCAACTTGACTTAATAACTACGCAACAAAAGCCCGACATTGAAGACGCTTTGAAAAGAAGCAACGAGATCACCAGTTCTTCCATATTTTTTGCTTTGCAGTACGCAGAAATGATCAAGATTTTTGGGAGGAAAAGTATTGGATTAGGAGTCTCAATCGGTTTTGAAAATGAAAAGCTAAGCCCGGGAGATCAGGATAAAATAAACGCAGAACTTCAGAACTATCTGAACAAATTAAATGCAGCAGATTTATTAACTCCTCAACTTTATCAATCTTTTAAGGCTGAGATTGACTCCGGGAATTTCTTTCACAAGCTTCAGCTTCTATCACAACTATCAAGTCAATCAGCTTACATTGAATGGATAAGTCCCGCCAACCTTATTCCATTTTCAAACAAACTGTTTGAGAATAAAATTGTAACAGACAGCTATAAGCAACTTCAATCTGACATAACCGATGGTAAAATTGAATCCAACTATCAATTAATCGGCTATTGCCAAAACGCGAAATTCTTTGACTTGGCAAAATATTCCAACGACCCTTCTCTTTACCTCGAAGAAATTCATAAAGATGTTTCACAAATATTTCCTGAATTATCATTTACCGATTTCAATTTTAAGGTTGAAGCTGACTCAGCAGAATCATTTTCTGATTTTACTTCTTATAAAGTGGTAGTAAGCATTAAATGCAATGGAAAAATCTTCAAGCAAAAAAGTTTTATCTCTCCGAATGACATTGGAAAAGACAACAACTATTTTGGTAAAATTGACGAGCAAGTGTTTTATCAAATCTTCAATAAAGTTCTATCAGACTTACAGTCACCTTACAGGCTTCATCACATAAAGACGGATTACAGGTATTTTGGAATAGTTGCTCTGAGAAAAGAGCAAACCGAAATGTTTCGAAACATGAATTCTTTGATTGACATCAGCTATGAAAATTTCAAAAGCAAGTTGACATCAAAACGAATTGACGAAGCAATTGCAGCCTGGAAGAAGATCGGGTTGTTTAACCACCTAACTCCAGAACAAATCAAACAAGCAACTGAACGTATGGTACAAGACGACAACAGGAATTTGAATGACGTGCTCTCACATTTTCCGGATGTAATTTCTTCCTTTGATCTTGAGCTCGAAAATCTTGAAAACCCATATACTGAGTTGACAAAAGAGTTCTCTGAAATTTCACATGGTGTTTTTAATCCGGCAAACATTTCTGACAACTTCAGCAAGCCGGCTAACAATAAAGTGACGTTCAAATTTGATTTGAATGGAAAGACTTACTCCAAAGATTTGCTGTATGAAAATGACTGGGCAGATCCGGAGTTCATTACACTCATTCAACAGGCAGTTACAGAAAACAAACTCAATGGACAGTTTTACGACTTAGATGAAGGCGGCCAAGGAGCAAACCTCATCTTCCTGACACAACAGCAATACGACTATTTAAAACAAAATAAATTGCTTGTATTCGGGGATGACTGGCAGGATGAAGAAGAATAGCTATGGAACATTAAGACATTTGCAACTCTTAACCTGTTATGACTGCCTCTGACATCGTAAAACACCGCCTCATCAACCAGCAAATTGCCGAAACAAAATTTAAAAAACCGCATGAAATAGTATCGTGGATGGGAGCGGTGCAAGCCCAGGATTTTGCAATGGCAAAATGGGCAATAGGATTGCGATTGTCCGGATTGAATGATGCTGATGTCGAAAAAGCTTTCAACGATGGCGCCATTCTCCGCACACACATGTTGCGCCCGACATGGCATTTCGTAACTCCCGCAGATATTCGGTGGATGCTCGCATTAACATCGCCGCGTGTAAATGTTGGTAATGCTCACATGTATCGAAAGCTTGAGCTGGACAATAAAATTTTTAAGCGCAGTAATGATAAGCTGGCAAAAACACTGCTGGGTGGAAAGCAACTCACACGTTCAACATTAAAGGCAGCACTTGAAAAAGCAAAAATTAGTTCAGATGGCTTACGTCTTGGATACCTGTTGATGCGTGCAGAACTTGACGGAATTATTTGTAGTGGTCCGCGCGAGGGTAAACAATTTACTTATGCTTTACTTGAAGAGAGAGTGCCTTCCGCCATAACCTTAGACCGGGAAGAAGCGCTTGCAGAACTTACCAAACGCTACTTTGCCAGCCGTGGACCGGCCACACTTCAGGATTTTGCATGGTGGTCAGGGCTTACGATGAAGGATGCAAGGGCGGGTATGTCAGCACTTTCATCACACTTTGTGCATGAGCATGATTCTATTTATGATCAGGAATATCTTTTTGTTGGCACAGAATCACGTCTTGAACCCAAACATCAATCAACTTTCCTGATGCCAGATTACGATGAGTACGGAATCAGTTACAGAAATCGAAGCTATGCACAGTTTAATCCCAAAAATATTATCGGAGAAAAGCGTGATGGAAATCCTGTTTACAATCACATGCTTGTTGTAGATGGAGTGATAAGGGGAACCTGGCGGCGTGTAATAAAAAACAAGACAGTTTTTATTGAAATCACCTCTTTCATCACATTGAATGCATCGAAGAATCATGCAGTGGTAAAAGCAGTAAGAAAGTACATTGAGTTTGTGGGAAGTAAGAGAAATCTTAAATCTTAAAAATCCTCATTCAAAATGAAACCCTAAGACGGAAACATTCAGAGATATTGTTGGCTTACCCTGGTTTTTACTCTTTAGTTGATAACGACATAATTTCTTTGGTCTCATCATTTATCAAGACTAACTCCGTTTCGTTTATGCTCTTTATATTCCAGACATTATCCCAAATCTTTTTTGAGCCCTTAACTCTGAGAATTATTGACGAATTACAAAAGCCAAAGAACCAATTTCCTTCTTCTTTAATTTTCAATAATTCTGTTTCGAATACACCATCATACTTGATAGATATATAAGAACCCTTCGCCTGGTCACTTTCTAATTTTATTTGCTCCTCTGAGACATTTGGCAGTTCGCGTTTTATCACGTACCATTTTTTTGCAATTTCCTCTTTAGATGCACATGCTAATACCAGTGTTGGTATATCTTCTACAATAGAAATTTTAGTTTTTTTAAACATCATTTGAGAACTATCATTCCGTAAAATAAGTGTATCATCACTCAACTTAGTATCTTCTTCATATACATCTCCCTTATGAGAAACTATTCCATCAGTGACAGTGACAGTAAATTTTATTTTTTGTGTTGCTTTGTTAAATTCCCAGGTTCCTTCTTCAACCTTGCCTGTCCCGTTAATCCAGCCATTCCATTTTAAAGTGTAGTGTTTGTTTTTCTCAAAATAATAAATTGCACCTTCAAATTCCTTTCTCATCATTTTCTCTACCCAGTCACTCATATCTAATTGAAATGAATCTCTAGTGAGTCCATATTCTGTTGAATCCATTTTAAAGTCAACAAATTTCCAATAGCCAATTAATGAGTCGGCTGTTTGTGCCTTTGTGATTATTGTCAAAAGCATAAAAATCAAAAGGAATAACTTAAATCTTTTATACCCTTTCTGTGTGTCCTTAAGCTGCGCAAGAGACGGCGCCTCGAAGGTTTCCATGTTGTTTCATTTTTCCTTTATCGTGTGTAACAGTAAAACCAACTGTAAGCTTCATCACAGGTTTTTGTCCGCAAGATTCTGTGAGTGATTTCAGAAAGATTGAGCCACTTGGTACAAATGAAGGTACAGAAGTTTTAGTAAAAAATGCTCTAAGAAGATACATTCAGTTTGAGGAAAGTACATCATTTGAGAAAGGAAAACAATCAAAGAAATCTTAGGTCTTACGTCTTAAATCTTCTTTCAAAATCCTTAGTCATAATGAAACCGCAGCAGCGAAACATTCAGAGAGATCGTAGGCTTATTTTGTTTCACCCACGAAACAATATCACAGGTGCCTATACTCAGTTGCCAAATCTGGTGAGGGATGAAGCTGAATGAGATTCCAACAGGAATATCAAAGTTCGAAAAACCTCCGGTGATGAAACCAGTAGAGAGCTTGATTGCTTTTACGGGTGCAAAGTTCACGAGCGCTGCATATTCTGCTTGCGGCAAATTTCCCGACACACTATTCAGCGGCTGAATCATATCAAAAGCAAGATCAATTTTTTCCGTTGCTTTCCACCCCGCACCAATACGCAAATGAGTGGGAAGCTGAACGGTTTTATCACCCTCCGGCAAATACTGAAACAACCCTTCGGCATTGAAAAGGTCATCCATGCTGGTGAAAATATTTGCCTCATTAATGCCAATGAAATTGAACAGCGAATCTTTGAATGCATCGTTGATGGTCACTAAATTGCCTTTGTATTTAACTGAACCAATGTCAGAGACGGAAACCGCACTGTAAAACTTATTCTTGTAAGAGACGGTGGTGCCCACATCAAATCCATATCCTTTTCCCACAGGAGACAGGCGACCTTTCAACTGCGTTTTGGGGTCGGTGAAGTTCGCGTAATCAATCTTAAAGAGTGAAGAGAATGCAGCGAAGCCGGAGATGCTGTCATCCTCAAATGTAATATCCGCGATGGCGTTGCTCTGCATAAATTTTATTCCCGCACCGAAGTACCAATTGAAGTTTTCATTGCCGGTAATTTTTGTCCCGTAGCTTATGTTGTATTCACGCAGCCAATTGTACTTGAGAAAAGAGCCATTGAACAGGTGTCCGATGTTTACGGTAGAATCGAGAATGCCGATGGCATGGCCAAGTATGTCGTACACAATGGTATCAATGAACTGCGAGTTAATTCCGTTGAAGACGAGATCGGCAAGCGGCTCACTGAATTTCGTGCTGCCTGTCATTCTCTCCCGCCATGAAAAACCAATACCACCGAATTTGGGAAACTGCAATACGATGCCGACAGGCATCAGCTCACCGCTGAAGGAATTTCCCGTGATCAAAAAGTTTTGCGCTATAGAAAGTTTTTCATCGGAAGAAAGGTTCTTGCCATTCAGAAGTGAAGAAATCAGATCTGACTTTGGTAAAGCATCGGAATAAAACAACCCGCTTACATCAGAAAAGCCGAGAGTCACCATCATTTCATCACCTGAAAAAATTCCAAGGTTAGCCGGATTAATTCCGATGGCCTGGTAATCACGGAATAAACAGGATCCTGCGCCATTTCTTCCTCCACCATAACTCATTAAACTATTTTCATCCTGGGCAAGCGCCGGAACTAATTTTGAAAGAAGGCAGGCGGCGACCGCGAAAAAACGAACCTTATTTTTCATAATCACGTAGATGATGAGTGGAACGAAAATACCATTTCCACAAAACAAATTGATTCCGGATGAAAATTCAAATCACAGGATCGAAGAAGAAAGATTTGGTTTACCTTTGTGGCACTATGAAAAATAGTGCGATAATCATTGGAATTACGCTTTTCTTATTTATAATGGCGTGCAATAAAGATAATCTGCCGGCGCCGATGACGAGTCCTAATTCCAATACTAACAGATTTGCCGGTACTTATACCGGGCAATATTATGAAAGCGATAATGGTGTGGACTCCAATGGTGTTTTCAAAAGCGATACTGCTTTCGCATACTCATTAAAGGTCGAAGACGTGGGCACTAATCAAATTGTTATTACGCACGGACCCATCATCCTTCCCACCATAACCGTTGACTCTAGCAATCACTTTTCTTTTGAAGACTACAACCACAATATCGGCGGTTATTTTGTTAATGATAGTTTATATCTCTCCTCAAGCTCATTGAATGGATACTATGATAGCGTCTACTTCGTCGGCGATTGGTTTGTGATTCAGAAGCTAAGTTTTAAAGGGAAGAAAGAACTTTAGCAAATCACCCGGTATTCATCAGAAGTTGAGTATCTCCCGCCACTATTACTCTTTTCAAGAGTGAATTATTGAGGAATGAAATCCTTTGCGAGCGCAATAGCTTTTGTTATTCCATTCACATTTGTTCCGCCCGCTGTAGCGAAAAATTTTTGTCCGCCCCCGCCGCCATGAATTTCTTTGCTGATTGCCTTGATAATTTTCCCGGCATCCAACGATTTTCTCTCAACAAGATCATCGGCGATAATGATGCACAGGTTCGCTTTGCCATCCATGGCAGCGCCGGCCACAAGAAATAAATTCTCCACTTCATTGCGCAAATCATAGGCAAGCTTCTTCAGCGCATCAGCAGAGGGAACTGAAACTTCTGCGGCTATGAAGTTGATACCGTTTATGCTTTCAACTTTTGCTTTCAATTCTTCTTTCACGCGATTGATTTGCATCGCTGAAAATTCTTCCACTTGTTTTTTCAATCGTGAATTTTCTTCCTGCAATTGAACAATGCCTTTCTCAGGATCACCCCCCACCACCGATTGCAAGTGCTCGATACGATTGAACGCTTCGCGAATCAGTTTTTCTGCAGCACTTCCTGTAACTGCTTCAATCCTTCGGACACCGGCAGCCACAGCACCTTCAGAAATAATTTTGAAATAGCCGATCACGCCTGTTGAAGGCACATGGGTACCTCCACACAACTCGCGTGAAAAATTCTTGTCGAAGGTGACTACCCGAACCTGGTCGCCGTACTTCTCGCCGAACAAAGCCATGGCTCCCGTTTTCATCGCTTCGTCAACCGGCATCACCTGCACCTCACGCAAAATGTTCTCACGGATTTTCTGATTTACCATTGCTTCAATCGCTTCCAATTCCTCCCTGGACACTTTCGAAAAATGAGAGAAATCGAATCGCAAGTAATCGGGAGCTACGAGTGAGCCTTTCTGCTGCACGTGCGTGCCCAAAGTTTTTCTCAGGGCAGCATGAAGAAGATGAGTGGCGGTGTGATTGTTCATCGTGTCACTTCGCAAATCCCAATTCACTCTTGCAATCACTTCTCCATTAAAGTCAGATGGAAATTTGTTTACGAAATGAATGATGAGTTCATTTTCTTTTTTTGTGTCAAGCACTTCTACCTCTTCATTTCCAAATAAAATTTTTCCCTTGTCTCCTACTTGCCCGCCGCTTTCGGCATAGAATGGTGTGCGATCAAGTACGAGCTGGAAAATTTCCTTGTCTTTTGTTTTTTGCTTTCTGTATTTAACTACTAAAGCTTTTGTTTCCAGCGAGTCGTAGCCCACGAATTCAATTTTGTCTGCTTTCTTTAACTCGACCCAATCACTGCTCACAACTTCAGCGGCTTTACGGCTGCGATCTTTTTGTTTTGATAACTCTTCATTGAAACTTTTTTCATCTACACTCCAATTTTTCTCTTGTGCAATTAATCGCGTTAGATCAATCGGAAAACCAAATGTATCATACAACTCAAAGGCAATTTTCCCATCGAGCATATTATCCTTCACCCACTCTTTCTCTTCAATTTGTGAAATGCGCTTCAATCCTGACTCAAGGGTTTTCAGAAACGAATTTTCTTCTTCCTCAATCACTCGTGAAACAAATGCCGACTGTGCTTTTATTTCGGGAAACACTTCTCCAAATTCCTCTGCGAGAATAGCAACCATTTCATGAAGCACCGGCATTTTAATGTTGAGAAAGGAATAGTAATAGCGAACAGCTCTTCGCAAAATTCTCCTGATCACATAACCTGCTCCCGTGTTGGAAGGAATTTGTCCATCGGAAATGGTGAAAGCAATTGCCCGAATATGATCGCTCATCACCCGCATGGCGATGTCACTCTTGTCATGTTCACCATATTTTATTCCTGAGCGCTTCTCAATGAATTGAATCAGTGGTTGAAAAATATCGGAGTCGTAGTTCGATTTTTTTTCCTGCAACACTCTTGTCAGTCTCTCGAAACCCATCCCCGTGTCAACATGTTTAGAGGGTAACTCAATCAATTTAGAAGCCTCTCTTAAACGCGACTCTCTTTCTGATTTATATTCCTCTGATTTATGATTGATATCCCATTCAGAAAATTTCTGCTGAAGCTCTCCATTTCTCCAATTACGATTGAACTGGATAAAAACCAGATTCCAAATCTCAATCACTTCAGGATCGCTTGCGTTCACTAAAGTTTTACCATCCACCTTTTCTCTTGCAGCATCATCACGCGTATCCACATGAATTTCAGAACAGGGGCCGCAGGGACCTGTGTCACCCATCTCCCAAAAATTATCTTTCTTATTTCCTAAAATAATTCTGTCTTCAGCAATCCATTTCTTCCAAAAAGAAAATGACTCTTCATCGCGTGGAAGATTTTCTTTTTCATCGCCTTCAAAAATGGTGACGTACAATCTGTCAACAGGAATCTTGTAAACCTTCGTGAGCAGCTCCCACGCCCATGCAATCGCTTCTTCCTTAAAATAACCTGTCCCGATGCCATCAGGCGAATCGGGATCGCCGAAGCTCCAATTGCCGAGCATCTCGAACATGGTGTGGTGATACGTGTCAATGCCCACTTCTTCCAGGTCATTATGCTTTCCTGAAACGCGCAGGCATTTCTGCGTATCAGCAACACGCTTTGAAACGGGGGTTTTATCACCGAGAAAAATATCCTTGAACTGATTCATTCCCGCATTGGTGAACATGAGTGTGGGATCATTCTTCACCACAATCGGCGCTGAAGGCACAATGGTATGCTGCTTCGATTTAAAAAAATCGAGGAAGGTTTTGCGTATTTCTTTCGACGTCATACTTTAAAGTTCAAACTTCAAAAATCAAGAATCAAGAAAATTCAAGTAAAAAAATCAAACCTCGATTGCACCTTTATAAATTTGGAATTTGATATTTTCTTGCAATTTGGAATTTGGTACTTGGAGTTTTGCTTTTGTTATTTTTGCTTCCATTCTCTCTCACCCCAGCCCGTAAAATTAGCCAAACGTAACTCATACGTATGAAGAAGGTGAAGTACTATTACAACACGCTTACGCTGCGGTATGAGAAGTATGAAATGGCATTGCGGACACGAGTGCTCCGCGCAATTGGTTTTATTTCTGCTGTCCTTGTTTTCTCATTCATCATTGTAGTGATTGCTTATTCCTATCTCGATTCACCAAAGGAAAAAGCATTGAAGCGTGAGATTTCAGAATTGCAACTGCAATATGATAATCTGAACCAGCAACTCGATCAGATGCAAAACGTGATGGGTGATTTGCAGGATCGTGATGATAATATTTACAGGGTGATATTTGAAGCGGAACCGATCCCTTCGAGCATTCGCCAGGCAGGTTCGGGTGGCGTGAGCAAATACAAGGAGCTGATGGATTATGATAACAGTGAATTGATGATTTCCTCTTCGCAAAAGTTTGATCAGATAAAAAAGGAGTTGTACATCCAGTCAAAATCGTACGATGAAATTTCAAAGCTCATCAAGCGGAAGGAAGAAGTACTTGCCTCCATTCCCGCCATTCAGCCTGTTTCAAACAAAGATCTCAAACACATTGCATCGGGATTCGGTATGCGCATTGACCCGATCTACAAAATTCCGAAGATGCATGAGGGATTGGATTTTACTGCAAACGTCGGAACCCCGGTGTATGCTACCGGAAACGCCATAGTGGCCGATGTTGAATACAGCAGCACTGGCTATGGCAATCACATTCTGCTGAAGCACATGGTGGGATATCAAACGATGTATGGTCACCTGAGCCGCATTGTGGTGAAGCAAGGTCAGAAAGTGAATCGCGGTGACTTGATCGGATACGTTGGTTCCACCGGAAAATCTACTGCGCCGCATCTGCATTATGAAGTATGGAAGAACGGCACCAAAATTAATCCCGTCAACTTCTTCTTCAACGATCTTTCACCCGAGCAATATGAAGAGATGCTGAAGATCGCCGATCAATCGAACCAGGCGTTTGATTAGTGAAGGTGAGAGGAACGTTACGTGATCGTGAAAGAAAAAATTATTCTGCAGGTACTTTCGCGATTTGGATATCATCAATGTACATCGCTCTCTTTCCGCCTGCATTCCGCATGCTCACGCTCAATGAATCATAGGGTTGGGTTACAGCGCCGTTAATATCGAGATAAATATTCTGCCACGAGCCGGGAGAAGCAACGCGGTAGATGCGGAAGAATTTTTGCTTTAGCATGGTGTTATCATTCCACAATCCAATTACCATTTGTGCCTGGTGCGACTCATCCCACTCCATTTCAGTGGGATAAACTTTCGCACTTACCCGGTACCAGCATTGTTCACTTGCGTTCACCGGAATTCTTATCGGCAACTCCTGCTGTTGTTCAGTGAGGAGGAAAGAATGCTTTCCTGAAAATGCCTGGGAGCTATCGGTAGGAAAACCGGCCTCTTCAAAATCATTGAAATAAATTCCTTTCAGATGATCCTGAAGAGCAGAAGGGAGTTCTTCATTGGTATCGAGGAACTTTCTATCGTCAATATTGATTTTTGTCTTCCCGAACACACGCCAGTAATATTTTGCGTTCATGTTGTATCCGTCCATAATTCCCTGCCAGGAAAAAAATGCCTGGTAACTCATTACGGCGTTCAGCCAGATACATACTACAATGAAGATTGTAGTAATTGCAATGGAAATCTTTCTCATTGAAATCCATTCAATGGATGATGCTAAGGGAAAGGCGAGAATGGGATAAGATTGAATCATTGCGCGCATGGAAAAACTTCCGCCATACAACCAGCTATCCCATGAGCTGACGAAGTAAAAAAACACAAGAATGTAAATGAGAACAGTGAAGAAATGCTCTCTGTGATTTTTGTAAAGAGGGAAAAATCCTATGAGCGAGAGAATCATTACAGGTGTATAGACGAGCCATCCCTTCTGATAACTCATCAGCACATTCCACACGTGCGGCTTCAGCCAACTGAATGTTTGATTATCACCGTAGCTGAAATAAAGCCAGGATCCGGCATACACTTTCCAATAAACAAGTTGAATACTTCCAATTAAGAATGCAGCGATGCAAAAACATACCATCATTTTCCATTCCTTTTTCAGCATCAGGAATTTTTTTGAAATGGAGGCGCGATCATGAACTCCCCACAACAATGGAATCAAAACAGTAATCATTTCTGTCGGTCGAGTGAGTGCTGCCAGCCCGCAGCAAAATCCGAGAGCAATTGATGTTGAGTATCGCGGTGATGAATGCCATTGAATGGAAAGTAGGATGATGATGCCGTAAAGAGCGAACAGGTAGTTGTGCGTAAAGGCATTGGCGAAAGTGGCATACTGAAAATAGTTTGAAGCTAAACCAATGATGATCAGGACGGCTGCAACAACATGATCGGCAAAATATTTTTTCAAAATTTTTCGCAACAGCCATAACCCGATGCACGCGACAAGCAAACTTTCGAAATTAATTGCTGCCTGGTACGGGAATGATAATCCATCAGCGGGGTAATCAAAAATTTTTGCAACCAGGTGAGCACACACAAAGGCCGGCAAGTACATGATCGCCTGCCCGCATGAGTACTTCATGATGTAGTTTCCATTCGGCGCTTTCCCTGCCTGATAAAATCCGCCGGGGTTATAATTCTGCAGCATATAATCTATGTTGTTCAGCTTAGCAGGATCATCATAGAAGAACGCAGGTAAATAGAGGTAGTAACCAAACACATCCCATGTGAGTATGGGTGTTACTCTGTTATCGCGGAAACGATAAAGTGCATTGGACACGATGAATATGCCAATGCAAATGAGCAGGGCCTGCTTCGACGTGAATTTGAATTTCAATGGAGTACTGTGTGTAGTGTGAAGTAAAACAATTTTGCACTGTTGAAACTTTGGATTCAATAATGAAAAAGAAATGCAGCATTCAGGATGCGCCGGTGCCCCGGAAGCATCTGATCAAAGGAGCATGATGAAGAGGACTGCTGTAAAAACCGAAGGGCACCAACTTTGTTGGTGCCCTTCAATTTTGCAAAGTGCTTCTGCTTTAACGTTTTCTCTTAGCAGCTTTCTTTGCGCCTTTCTTAGCAGCTTTTTTCGCAGCTTTCTTTTTTGTAGCCATAGTTTGAATTTTTGTTGAACCAAATGTAATCTTCATTTAAATCTACACTGAAATTTATTACGCACAATTATTCACACGGAAATGTGAATAAAGAAAAGCGAAGTGAAATTTTTTTTCTTCTTCAGGAAATGATGCGTGCAAATTTAGAATGACCTGAAGTGAAAAAAAAAATCTTTATCATCACTAAATTTTTTTTCATTACAAATTTCTCTATGAGAATTTCAATTTCGTCTTCGTGATCAGCACTGAAAATTTTTTCTTTTCAAAAAATTTCTCCCCGCAATTTGATTTGAAAAAGTGTTTTGAAAAATTTTTTCCATGACCAACATTGCATACAATCAACGTGATGATGATGCTTAAAAAAATTATTTCGCGCGATAATGAATGTACGATGCGGGATTTCCTGAAGGATCCTGCAATACCAATTCATCAGTTGTGAGAGATGAGATTTTCATTTTGTACTCCTGGCTGGTGACATCATCCTTGATGATCAGCGTCATTGTTTTTTCATCCACAGTCCACTTGCCTCCGATCAATCCGTCGGGAGCCATGCCTTGCTTCGCGGTGTGATCAGGATTAAGGATCATTACAAAATCACTGAGTGCCTGATCAGTGCTTGATGTTTTGTCGCCCTGCACTGTTCGATCAAGCTTCCATGTTTTGCAGAGGCGATTTTCAAGAACAGACAGCGGGGACTGTGCGACTATTATTTGCACTGTGAAGAGTGAAAGGGCGATCGCAAGTGTTTGTGCCTTCATTTGGTGAACGGTGAATG
The DNA here is from genome assembly GCA_035638255.1 of Chitinophagales bacterium. Lineage (GTDB taxonomy): Bacteria > Bacteroidota > Bacteroidia > Chitinophagales > UBA10324 > DASRAJ01. The sequence goes on along the minus strand of DASRAJ010000158.1, from coordinate 16,185 downwards.
GTGAATAGTGAATAGTGAATGGTGAATAGTGAATAGTGAATGGTGAATAGTGAATAGTGAATAATCAAAGAAATCCGAAATCATCCCGTCCCGATTGACCGGGATCGGGACCGCATTCCGAAATCTACAATGTTCCGCGCAGCATTTGCTCACGCTCAATCGCTTCAAACAACGCTTTGAAATTTCCTTTGCCGAAACTCTTGGCTCCTTTGCGCTGAATGATTTCATAAAACAAAGTCGGACGGTCTTCTACCGGCTTCGAAAAAATTTGCAACAAGTATCCTTCATCATCGCTGTCAACCAAAATTCCCAATTCTTTCAGCGGTACAAGATCCTCATCAATGTGACCAACTCTGTCAAGTACGGTTTCATAATAAGAAGACGGGATTTTCAAAAATTCAACGCCACGACTTTGCAGCGTGGAAACTGTTTCAATGATGTTGTCAGTGGAGAGTGCGATGTGCTGCACACCCTGGCTGCGATAGAAGTCAAGGTACTCTTCTACCTGTGATTTCTTTTTTCCTTCTGCCGGTTCGTTGATCGGAAATTTAATTCTGCCGTTTCCGCTGCTCATCACTTTACTCATGAGTGCCGAATATTCGGTGCTGATGTCTTTATCATCGAAGGTGAGAATGTTTCTGAATCCCATTACGTCTTCATAAAATTTCACCCACACATTCATTTCATTCCATCCAACATTTCCCACCATGTGATCCACGAAATTCAGTCCGACAGGTTCTGTTTTTCTCAGCGACTTGTAAGGTTTGTATCCGGGAAGAAAAACTCCGTGATAATTTTTTCGCTCTACAAAAATGTGAACCGTTTCTCCATACGTGTGGATCCCTGAACGAATTACTTCTCCGGATTCATCTTTCTCCACGGTTGGCTTCAAAAAAGATTTTGCGCCACGCTTTGTTGTTTCTTCATACGCGCTTGTTGCATCATCCACCCAAAGCGCAATCACCTTTACACCATCGCCGTGCTTCTTCACGTGATCCGCAATCGGTGAATCTTCAATTAACGAGGTTGTGAGGAGGAAACGAATTTTGTTTTGCTGCATCAAAAATGAAGCGCGATCCTTCACTCCCGTTTCCAATCCCGAATAAGCAACCGGCTCAAAACCGAAAGCACTCTGATAATAGTGAGCAGCTTGTTTTGCATTGCCGACATAGAACTCAACGTAATCTGTTCCGTTGAGAGGAAGGAAATCTACTTCCTGTTTCGTTCGTGGGGCAGTTAGAGTTTCCATGATTTATAATTTGAAACAAAGTTAAGGAAAGGAGGAGATTAGTGTTGTAATCAAATTGTTTTTACTCTGTGTCTGAAATAAGTTTCAACATCATTTGCTCATCATCTAAAAAAAGAATGAGGTAATCGAGCCGTTTTTTCCCCAATTCAATTGTTAAATGATTGCCCTCTTCTAATTTCCATTTGCCGTTAAAATCCTCTGTATCTTCCGTTCTGCGTACTGAAATAGTAATGTGATTTTCGGAATCAGGTTGAGAAAAACTTAACCCAACACGACCATATTCTTTGCCGATCTCGAATTTTGAAACTGCATTTTCTTTTTGAGAAAAAAAATTAGAAGCAGATTCACCTGATGCCATCCATTTTTTCCCAGACAAAATTTTACTAAGCTCGCTCTTATTATCTTTAAGAATGTGGTTGAAAAACAAAGTGTCTTTTGTAGCGTCATACCCGATTGACCACATCTCATATCCTATTTCATAATTCCAATAGACTTCCTTCCTGGCTTTTCCCGTGGAATATTCTTTATGAAGATTAAAACCTAATGAATCGTAAAAATTTGCTCTTCCATCTCTTACTAAATTTATTACAGTATCAAAAATCAAAGTGTCCCTCAAGATTTCTCCTTCAATATTCATTAAAGCAACAGTATCTGTTGAAAAGACAGAATCCAAAATTGTATACCTCACTTTCTCTTCCATTTTGCCATCGCTGAAATATTTTGTTTCCAGGAAGCTCGTATCATCTATCCGAAGAAACTGATACCAAAGAGTCACAGAATTTTTAAAGAAAATCTTAAACGAGATTAGCTTGTCGTAGTAAAGCTCTTCATGTTTCAAAGAATCAGTGTTGAAAAATTTTCCATCAAGGAAATTATAGTTTCCAACATCTCTATGATCAATCGGTGAGATAGGCGTATCTTGAGATTGAGAACTCTCCTGAAAAACCCAGAGGAAAAGAAATACGAGCAGTGCCCTCATTATTGAGTTTGATGACTGACGAAGTTCAGTCAATCTTCATTTCCGGAATATCCCCTTCCACAATTAAACGTCCTGCTGTTTTCGATTTTATTTCTTCTATTGAAATTCCGGGAGCGCGCTCAATGAGTTTAAATCCCTGCGGCGTAACATCAAGCACTGCAATCTCGCTCACAATTCTCCTCACACATTTTACACCCGTTAGCGGCAGCGTACACCTCGGCAACAACTTCGATTCGCCTTTTGGATTGGTGTGCATCATTGCGACAATAATATTTTTTGCAGCAGCAACAAGGTCCATCGCGCCACCCATTCCCTTCACCATTTTACCTGGAATTTTCCAATTCGCAATATCACCTTCATCACTTACTTCCATGGCACCCAATACCGTGAGATCAATTTTTCCTGCACGAATCATTCCGAAGCTTTCTGCTGAGTCAAAGAAACTCGCCCCGGGAATTACGGTCACTGTTTCTTTTCCCGCATTGATGAGATCAGCATCAATCTCTTCTTCGGTGGGATAAGGACCCATGCCGAGAATTCCATTCTCTGATTGGAGAATAATGTCCATGCCTTTCGGAATATAATTAGAAACGAGTGTAGGAATTCCTATTCCGAGATTCACATACATTCCATCGCGCAATTCTTGTGCGATGCGTTTGGCGATTCCGTATTTGTCGAGTGGCATTTTTGATTTTGAATTATGAACTGCTAATTATTTTTTTACCAGAGTCATTTGACCTCGCCCAATTTTGAAATGTCTTCCCATTACTTATTGGACTTGATGATCTTAAATTCAACTCTGCGATTGCACGCTCTACCAAAAGGATAATCCTTTCCTTCGATTTCTTCAGGAGCCAGGGGATGCATTCCCCCATTAGATTTAATAATCAATCTGCTTCCATCCATTCCATGCTGAACTAAATAATTTTTTACTGCTAACCCTCTAAGATATGAAAGCAATGTATCCTCCTTATTGCATTCACGCGAATCCGAATTCGATGATAATTCCAATGACAGATCAGGATGTTTTTCTAAAAACGGTGAGTACACAGAAATGAAGCTGTCCAGAAATTCTTGATTCCCCAGGTTAATCCTGGTGTCGTTTTCACGAAAAAGAAACCGGCGAGGATCATAAATCGTATGAGGATCATCAAACGTACGGCGATCAACAATCTGTCCCAATGAACAATCAATGAATATTGAGTTGATCAAAAAAGCAATTGATGAAACGACAGCTAACTTTTTCATTGAGCGACCATTCGAAAAGTTTTATTTAAGACGCACTGTTCTTCTCTCAATTCGTTTTTCATAATTACTCCCTTGAAAAATCCTGTGAACGTAAACCCCTGCAACATGAATCTGATCAGGATCAAGTTCGCCGGGTTGTACAAGTTGCTCTACTTCTGCAATAGTAATGTCACCGGCTTTTGCCATGGGCACAGAAAAATTTCTCGTTGTCTTTCTGAACACAAGATTTCCCAGCGTATCACCTTTCCATGCTTTCACGATTGCATAAGGAGCATGCAGTGCGTGTTCCATCAAATACATTTTACCATTGAACTCGCGTACTTCTTTTCCCTCTGCAACCTCGGTTCCGTAACCTGCGCCCGTGAAGAAGGCGGGAATGCCCATGGCGGCCATTTGAATTCGTGTTGCCAACGTTCCCTGCGGCATTAAGTCAACTTCCAATTCTCCGGATAACATCTGCCGCTCGAACTCCGCATTCTCTCCAACGTAAGATGACATCATTTTATGAATCTGTTTTCTGTTCAGCAATTTTCCCAGTCCAAAGTCATCAACGCCGCAATTGTTTGAAATCGCTACAATGCCTTTCGTTCCTTTTTTCACCAATGCGTCAATGCAATTTTCAGGAATGCCGCACAAACCGAATCCACCGAACATGATGGTAACACCATCAGGAATATCCATGACAGCTTCATCAGCATTTGCAACTTGCTTGTTGATCATGATTTAAAATTTCTTGTGACGAAAATAGGAATTGTCTGTAGTACTCCTGAACAGAACTGTTTGAGAGAGCTTAAAAGCTGCGAGGGTATAAATGTTCAATGCTGGAATATCGTATCTCTTTTTTCCTTGGGAGGCGGCTTGATTTTTCTTCCGGCGCTTAGTTTGGTTTCCATCGTTGTTAATTTGCTGACGACCTGCGAGTAAATCTCTGCCAACTGATCAGAATGGTCGAGATAATAATCGTAAGAATCTTTGAATTGTGAGAATGTGGTTTCGTGTTTTTGAAATAGTGAATCATACTTCGCTGCCATCATCATATTGATTTGCGGGGTGTTGAGCCCGCGGTTGTCGGCGGATGCTTCTGCGAGGTGAACATCAACCAGCACTTCAACCATTTTATCCTGAGGAATTATTTTAGAAGGAATAGAATCAGTTTTGCCGGAGCAGGAAACGAAAAGAGAGAAAGCGAGAGTGAAGATGATGGGGGCGAAAAACTTTTTCATTCTTTGTTGGGACGCAGCAAAAGTATTTGTTTCATTTTACGCCGCGCTTAGAAATGAGATTTCTTGAAGAGATGTCATTTCTTGCTTTGCGAAATCTGCTCCAGCTTAAAATAAGGATGATTTCTTCTTGAAGAAATGTCATTTCTTGTCCAATGAAATCTGATTAGCTTGAAATAAGATGGCTTACTCTGAAATCAAAAAGTATTGCGAAGAGAAGGGAGTTACACTGGTTGCTATCAGCAAAACGAAAACTCCGGAAGAAATTCTTGCGGTATATGATCGGGGACAGCGAATTTTCGGAGAGAATAAAGTGCAGGAGCTTGTTGAGAAACATGAATCCCCGGTGCTCGCAACGAAAGATATTCAGTGGCATCTTGTCGGCCACCTTCAGACCAACAAAGTGAAATACATCGCGCCGTATGTTTCACTCATTCACTCGATTGATAGCTGGAAGCTGCTGGAAGAGGTGAACAAGCAGGCAGAGAAATGCAATCGTGTGATTGACGTGCTCCTTCAAATTCACATTGCGCAGGAAGAAACCAAATTTGGGTTAAGTTTCAGCGAAGCGAAAGAAATTTTTCATCATCCTGAATTGAAAGATCTTCAGCACATCAGTATTAAAGGTTTGATGGGAATGGCAACACTTACTGAAGATGAAACACAGATCAGAAAAGAATTTCGATCACTGAAAACTTTCTTTGATGAGATGAAGTTGGCAATTGGCAATTTCCAGTTGGCAAAAAAAGAACTGCCCAAATCACCCTTGCAAATTGCAAACTGCAAACTGCAAACTCTTTCCATGGGCATGAGCAGCGATTATAAAACTGCCATTGAGGAGGGAAGCACGATGGTGAGAATCGGGAGTGCAATATTTGGAGAGCGAAATCCCTGATCGAAATGCACATAGCGTCGCTTTCACTGGTAGAAAGAAAAATTCTAATTGAATAATCGGTTACAAAAAAATTTTCGCCATGAAAAAAGTGGTGTTGAATGTTGCAGTAAGCATTGATGGTTTCATTGCCGGGCCGAACGGAGAATACGATTGGTGCTTCACCGACCAGGATTATGGTATGAAGGATTTCCTGTCGCGAATTGATACCACTTTAATGGGAAGAAAAACTTTTGAATTGATGCAGCAACAAGGTCAGGAAACTTTTTCCGGAATGAAAAACTATGTCTTCTCAAAAACACTGAGTAGCTCCCCTAACAACCTTGTACAGATTGTTTCCGGCGATGTAAAATCTTTCGTCAATGAATTGAAGAAGGATCCCGATGGATCGGGAGGAAAAGATCTCTGGCTTTTCGGTGGTGGAGAATTGATCAAAACATTTTTCGATGATGATTTGATTGATGAGATGATGCTGGCGATTCATCCGCTTCTGCTTGGAAGTGGTATTCCGCTCTTTCCTCAATCAGGTAAGCGGCATGAGTTCACCTTGAAAGATTGCAAAACATACCCGACAGGATTGGTGCAGGTATTTTATAAAAGATGAGATCATTTCTCAAAGATGATCTTCTTCTGCAAAATATTGATCGTGCGATTGAAATTCAGCAATAAATTCCCGAAGGAAAGTGGCTATCGAATAAGAGTAATATTCCCGACCACCTTTGATTCCTTTCCGGAATCATTGTCGCGATACCTGAGAAGAAAAACGTAGACGCCCATTTCTTCTTCCAATCCCCTGTAGGTTCCAGTCCAGCTTTGATCTTCACTCTTCGTTTGAAAAAGCATTTCACCCCACCGGTTGAAAATTCTGAAATCAATAAGTGAAGCATCTCCAATCTTAATGAGTGAAAGCAAATCATTTGTTCCATCTCCATTCGGTGAAAAGGCGGATGGAACCAGATACACGGCCTCACAGGGAGTAATGAGAATGGTATCGGAGGATGAACCGCATTCGTTCGACGCCTCCACTGAATAAATTCCCGGAGCAGGAATCTGAATGCTGTCACCTGTTTCTCCATTTGACCAGGAATAAAAATCTGCAGATGTATTTGCTTTCAGAAAAAAATCAGAGAAGTCGCAGAGCGAAGTATCATTGCCAAGATTTACAGAAGGTGGCAACAGTAAGGTGATCACTATTGTATCGCTTGCTATTCCGCAGGCATTTGATGCATCAACCCAATAAATTCCTTCACTATTAATTACAATGAAAGAATCCGTAGCACCTGTTGACCAAAGAAAATCACCGGCATCTCCTTCAGCGTTCAATTCAATTATCACGGAATCACAAACAGTAGTATCATTTCCGATAAACACTGACGGAAAATTTTCTGAAGTAATAATGATTGTATCGGCTTCAATGCCACACGAATTGAAAACCGAAACTGAAAAAGTATCTGCTGCGGCAACATCAATAGAAAGAGTCGTATCTCCTGTTGACCAGAGATATTGAAAACCTGCTATGCCTGCTGAAAGTGTCAAAGAAAAGTTTCCGCAGAATAAGGTGTCGTTACCAAGATCGGGCTTCACGGGAACTGAAGTTACTGTGATGTAATTTGTCTTTGCGATGTTGGAGCTATCACAAGAGTATGCCGTCATGGTCACATCGTAAATTCCCGGCACATTGTAAGTGATCGTAGGGTTTTGAAGAGATGAGGAAGAAGGGTTTCCTCCGGGAAAATTCCAATTCCAGCTTGTTGCATTGAAGCTTGACAGATCAGTAAAGGAAACCGAATCGCCTGCACAAATTGAAACCGCCGAAGCAGTGAAATCAGCGATATATGAATCGTGATACTCCCAAAAATCATTCATCTCCGTTATGCCATCGAATCCTGTTCCTGCATATCCTGACTTTCCAATCGCTGCTCCGGGAGCGTATGCGCGTGCAACACCGCCAAAGTCTGCAATCGCATTCCATGAGTTTGAGACAGGATCATATTTCCAGAAATCATTCTGAAAAGAAGCATGAGGAATATCATAACCCAAACCAATGAATCCATTTTCGCAGATTGAAAATGAAGTGGCTTCACCGCGAATTCCTCCTGCAAAATCTGCTTTCTGTAACCACGTATTCGAAGAAGGGTCATACTCCCAAAAATCGTCGTGCAGAGTCTGCGTTCCATAAACATCAATTGAAGAGCCGCAGCCAACGTAACCTTTATCATTCACAGAAAAACCTGAAGCGCCGAGTGCAGCACCTGCGCCCGGATAGTTTGCAATCTGTAACCAGGTATCTGTTATTGGATCGTACTCGTAAAAATCATTGTAAGCGACGAACAAACCCGGTGTGCCTGTGAATCCGCCACCGATGTAACCTTTATCGGTGGTGGCAAATCCAACGCAATACCCTCTGACTCCTCCGGGAAAGTTTGCCTTGGGTGTCCACGTGTTCGTTGCGGGATCGTACTCGTAAAATGAATCGTACCATAAATAACCGCCGTTCACTCCCGTGCCTGCATATCCTTTTCCGTTAATTGAAAATGCAACCGCAGTGGTTGGACCGCCGGGAAAATTCGCCTCCTGTGTCCATGCGTTCGTGAGTGTATCATACTCCCATGTATCCTGCTGATATGTGAAATCGTAACCACCGATGATGTAAAGTTTGTGAATGGAAGGAATGGAGAAACCTGCTGCGCGATTGCGTGGTGTGCCGCCGTAATTTGTTTTAGCAGTCCACACTTGGGCATGCAAGAGATGAGAAAAGAAAACAAGAGAAAGAAAAATTGAAGTGGAGTAGAGCAATCTTCTCATTGCCAAATCAGTGATAAAGTTATCTCGAAAGGTAAAATTTTTTCATCGCAAAACGAAGATGCACTCTTGCATACTGACCCTCCATCAGTCATTCAGGATGAAACTTCTTACAATTCACGCAGAGATCTGCCATGGTGTGAAGAAGTTTCCTTACAATGACGTTCATACACTTCGTGTCATTCTGACGCAGGAAGAATCTATTGTTTGGCCTCGGTACAGATTCCTCCTGCGTGGAATGACAGCCTCGCTTTAGAAACGTCATCTCTATGTTTTTCCATTTCAAAAATGGTTCGTACTCTGAATGACTCAATGGGAACTCAGGGTAAAATGTCATTGTCAAAGAGCCCGATTGAAAATTTCATCTGCGAACCATAGAGATTCTTGCAGCTTGTCTTTGTTAATACTAAGCTACTTCTGTTGCACGCTATCAATTGGAATAAACCGATCTTTCTGTGAAGAAATCATATAGCCGATAAGTTTTCCATCCTGCCAAACCTGAATCGAATCCTGTATGGGCGGGGGATCATGAAGTTCTGTAAACGAAACCCAGTGTCTCTTCCCTTTTTCAAATACCACAACGGTATCTTTCACATAGACCCCGGAAGAATCATAGAGAGGCAGCGTCATACTTCTTTTTGTAAGCTTTACTTCATGTCCTTTCTCATCATGCAGCTTATGAGAATGGCATGAACAGAAGAAGAAAAGTGTCGCAGTGATAAAAATTAATTTGAACATAGTTTTATCGTAGAAACAAATCATCTGCAATCTTCATTGAATTCAGGAATGCCGGTTTATTCAGTTGCAGCTCAATACCTTTTTCTTCAAAGAAAGAAATCAAATTCTCAGTAGGCATATTGCCTGTCAATTCATCTTTCGCCATAGGGCAGCCGCCATAACCTTTAATGGCTCCATCAAATCTTCTGCAACCATTTTCGTAAGCTGCTTCAATTTTTTCTCTCCACGTTTCCGGCGTGGTATGAAGATGCGCACCGAACTCAACGTTGGGAAATTGAGGAATCAAATCTTTGAACAGCATCGAAATGATTTTCGGATCAGCAACACCAATAGTATCAGCAAGTGAAATAATTTTAATTCCCATCGCAATCATTTTCTCTGTCCACTGCATCACAATTTCCGGGCTCCACAAATCACCGTACGGATTCCCGAAACCCATGGAGATGTAGATCACAAGCTGCTTGTTGTATTTCACGAAGAGATTTTGAATTTCTTCCACCCGCTTCAATGATTCTTCAATGGAAGAGTTTGTGTTGCGCTGCTGAAAAGTTTCTGATACTGAGAAAGGAAATCCGAGAAAAGAAATTTGATCAAACATCGCTGCTTCCTTTGCGCCGCGCGTGTTGGCGATGATCGCAAGCAGCTTTGATTTCTCCGGCGACCAGTTCAGCTTTGAAAGAACGAGGGCAGTGTCTGCCATTTGAGGAATTGCTTTCGGCGAAACAAAACTTCCAACGTCAATTGTGTCGAAACCAACCTCCAGCAATGAATTGATGTATTCAATTTTTTTTTCGGTAGGAATAAAATGTTTGATGCCTTGCATGGCGTCGCGAGGGCACTCGATGAGTTTGATCATTGGTGAATGGTCATTGGTCATTGGTCAATAGTGAAGTTGATTTAAACAAAAATGGGTAAGCACAAAGTTCGGAAAGATGTTCCGCCCGGTTGAGAAATGACATTTCTCGAAGAATTGTCATTTCTTGGCGCGGGGAATTATTGAAATGCAAATCACGATTCGAAGGGCAACAATTGATGACGCTGAAGTATTAGCAGCGCTCGGCAAAAAAACTTTTTTTGAAAAATGGAAGGATACTACTTCTTCAGAAAACATGAAGAATTATCTTTCTGGAACCTTCACAGAAGAAAAACTCAGAGAAGAAATTTCAGATTCCTCTGTCATCTATCTTCTTGCTGAAGAAAATTCTGTTGCGCTGGCTTATGCCAAGCTTCTTCACACACACCCTGACATTGAAGTGGCAGAACAGGGTGTAAATTTTACCCACGAAAATCCTCTTGAAGTTTCACGCATTTATGTTGCTCCGGAACTGATTGGCAAAAACATCGGGGCAAGGTTGATGGAAAAAATTTTTGAGATCGCTCAACAAGAAAAGTGTGATCTCATCTGGCTTGGCGTGTGGGAGAATAATCCTGCTACGCGATTTTATCAGCGACATGGTTTTGTGAAAGCCGGGACTCATAAATTTATTCTTGGCGAACAGATAGATACAGATTGGGTGATGATTAAACCCTGTGTTACTTAATATTCGCGTTCTTAAATCAATCGTCATTCATATTGACCTTAACAATCCACCTCACATTCACACTTTCACCCTTCACTTTAGCCGGCTTCACAGGACTCAGTTGGTATATCAACCTGATTAAGTCCATTACATAGTAAGGACAAAAATCCAGGTCAAAATTTCCATAGTCTTGTTCAATATTCACGATACGTCCCTCTTTAGTTATTACAAATGTCATTGTTCTCACATAGTAAAATGGTTCTCCAATGCATCCATCGGTGCGTCTTAAACTGATTTCTTTTATTGAATCTCCATTCAGGAATGCAGGCAGCTCGTCAATTTTTTTTGCATCATAAATCTTTCCGCTAACCCTTGTCTTATGAAATTCATATTTCGGGTGGTCGTAGGGATTATCTTGATGGTCGGCTGAATAGTCGGTCGTCCATAGGGTATCTATTTTATCACTTGTAGTTGTTGTAAAAATTCCCGTTGTCTCGAATGGCATAAGGCTTATGGCATATCCGGATTCATAAGTCCCTTTGAAAAATCTGTTTACAAAGTATTTGTCTCCTTGTTTTTTATAAACCCATTTTTCTTCATCCATGTCCAATACAGAATCATCAGTCAATTTGTAGGTTTTTCCAAAACAAAATCTCTCATTGTCATAATAGTAGCAGTATTCGATTCTTTTATGTGTATCTGAAAAGACAATCACCTCTCTTGCATACTTCGCGCAGGAAGCAAAATATTTTGATCGGTAAGGTTCAGTACTGCTTGAATAATGAACACTCTTATCAAGTCGAATTGTGTCTTGTCCCAAGCAATATGTTGCTGCTTGAAAAATACACACTGTAAGTATTGAAAACCTGGTCATCATAGTGCTTATCAATCCGGCTTAACGCTGTCGTCCAAAAAATTACCGCTAACGTTTCAGGTTTAGTATTCAGAGTTTATTCTCAGCAAAGAAAAAAAAGTTGGTTATTATCCTCTGCTGCTTCAAAACAATCATTGCTGATTACAATCGTTGGCTGCTCTTGAACTTTGATAAAATTTATGAAAGTACCCCTACTGTTATTTTTCTTCTTTATAACTATCAAATTACTTTCACAAGATACAGTAGGTAATCACCCACCAACTCTTTCTTCGATAAGTTTCTTTCGCAGTCAAGGAGGAACAATCTACTTCAACTATCTTCCGTTTCATGAGCTGTTGCAAATGACTTCTCTAAGTATTTTTCCGCCCGCAGCCGATTCATTCCCAAAAACTAACTCGCCGAACCCTTCCTTTCAGTTTCGCCAATTCAAAGGCTCCGTTGGCTTTCGAACGCAGCGAGGAAGGGTGAAGAATTCAAAGAGCGAGTGGCAGATAGGAATCTCTTATGCAGATGCAATCCAGGAAATGAGACCATTTTCTTTTCATCACAACGTGGTAATTCCGGGTGACACGCTCACTTCCGGTAACTTATCCGTACGCACAGACACCCTGGTGGCATCTTCATACGAGTACAAGATTGCGATGAATGAAATTGCATTTGATGGTGTGAGAATATTGAATGCTGACTTGTCTCACCGGTTGCGCATTTCTTCCGGACTTGGAATCCAAGCTGGCTTTACAATCAATTCCACGGTGAGGGCATTGCATGACACGAGCATTCTTGTCAGCTACTATGTCAATGATAAACCGTCAAGTTTATATGGGTACATTTTATTGCCGGTTGAACAAGAGACAGAGAATTTGAAGAGCAGCATTTTTATCCGATCATATCTTCCGGTTAGTATAAGTTTCCGTCTCGCTAAGAAACAATCGTGGTTACATTCTTTCAGTGTTGCTGTGAAGTCAACATTTGGTGTTGAATATCTTCACGTCAATCATGCGGGATATTTTAATCCTTACTGGACGGCGGGTATAGGAATTGTTTACAGCTTGTAAATATTTCTGAAAGAGATCACACCACCACGTTGATCATTTTCCCTTTCACCACAATCACCTTCTTCGGGGTTTTGCCATCGAAATATTTTTGAAGCTGCTCAGCAGAGAGAACTTCCTTTTCAATTTGCTCCTGTGGAAGATTGAGATCGAAATTCATTTTCACTCTTGTTTTTCCATTTATCGCGACAGGATATTCAAATGAAGTTTCTACCAGCAATGATTCATCATATATTGGAAAGTAAGCTTGGGTAATGGAAGTTGCGTTGCCAAGCTTTTGCCAGAGAAATTCTGAAATGAATGGAGCAAACGGTGAAACAATAATGAGCAGCGGCTCAAGAATTTTTTTCTTATGGCAATTGAGTGCCGTGAGTTCATTCACGCAAATCATGAAGGCGCTCACACTTGTGTTGAAGGACATGACCTCAATATCATCGCCGGCCTTCTTGATGGTGCGGTGAAGAATTTTCAATTCATTTTTTGTTGGAGCTTCATCATTCGCAACAAAATTTCCTTCTTCATCAAAAAATAATTTCCAGAATTTCTTAAGGAAGCGAAAGACGCCGTCAATGCCTTTTGTATCCCAGGGTTTGCTTTGTTCGAGAGGACCGAGGAACATTTCGTAGAGACGGAATGCATCGGCTCCGTATTTTTCAACAACTTCATCGGGATTGACGACGTTGTATTTTGACTTAGACATTTTTTCACCCCATCCGTCCCAAGACAAAAACTCTCCCTCTGAATTCTTAATAAAAGTTGCATTTGCATATTCGGGCCTCCATCTCTTGAAAGCTTCAACATCCATCTTATTTTGATTGGAAAGATTTATATCAATATACATTTGATTAGTATCCTCAACCAAATCCAGATTGTTTTCTGATAGATAATCATTAAAAATATCACGAGAAATAAAAACATCTTGTCCATTCAATCTCGAAATATGTTGAGTCACATGTGTTATCTTTCCCTGATTCACCAACTTCTTCGCCGGCTCATCAAAAGGAATCACTCCAATATCAAAAAGAAATTTTGTGCAGAAGCGGAAGTACATGAGATGCCCTGTTGCATGCTCATCGCCGCCGAGATAGAGATCAATGTTTTGCCAGTAGTTGATTGCTTCTTTTGATGCTAACTCTTTTTCATTGTTCGGATCTCCATAGCGCAGGTAGTACCAGTTGCTGCCGGCCCAGCCGGGCATGGTGGTTAATTCATACTCATATTTTCCTTTATACTTCCAGTTTGTTGCGCGCGCGAGCGGCGACTCGCCGGTTTCTGTAGGCAGATATTTGTCAACTTCAGGAAGCACCACGGGTAAATCACTTTCATCCACAGTATTCGGGATTCCTTCTTCATTGTAATAAATCGGAATCGGCTCTCCCCAGTAACGCTGCCTTCCGAAAATGGCATCGCGTAATTTGTAATTCACTTTTCGCTTTCCGATTCCCTGCTTTTCAATTTCATCAACCGCTTTTTTAATGGCATCGGGAACTGAAAGTCCATTGAGAAAATCAGAGTTGCAAACGATCCCATCTTTTTCATCAAAAGATTTTTCAGTGACATCAACACCTTCGATAATTGAAATGACGGGCAAACCAAAATGTATGGCGAAGCGATGATCACGCTCATCATGACCGGGCACGCCCATCACGGCGCCTGTGCCGTATGTGGCCAAAACATATTCCCCAATCCAAACCGGTATTTGTTTTCCCGAGAAAGGATGAATCGCATACGTTCCTGTGAATTGGCCTGTAATTTTTTTGATGTCGGTCATGCGTTCACGCTCGCTGCGGTTCTTCGCATACGCTACATATTCTTCAACTTGTTTTTTGTATTCCGGAGTTGTAATCTTTTCCACCAACTCATGTTCAGGCGCGAGCGTGATGAATGTTGCGCCGAAGACAGTGTCAGGCCGGGTAGTGAAAACTTCAATGGTGAATGGTGAATGGTGAATGGTGAATTGGATGGAACATCCTTCTGATTTTCCAATCCAGTTCCGCTGCGATTCTTTGATCGCTTCGCTCCACTCAATTTTCTCCAGCCCATTCAGCAATCGCTCGGCATACGCTGTAATCCGAAGTGACCATTGCTTCATTAACTTTCTTTCCACAGGGTATCCGCCGCGCTCGCTCACACCGTCTTTCACCTCGTCGTTAGCGAGAACGGTTCCCAGTGCAGCGCACCAGTTCACCCATGAGTTGGCGAGGTAGGCGATCCGATAATTGAGAAGAGTGTCGCTCTTTTCTTTCTCCGAAAAATTCTTCCATTCATCGGCAGAAAAAATCCTGGTTTCATCACACACCGCATCAACATTTGAATTTCCATTTTCTCCAAATTCCAGAATCAATGAAGCGATAGGTTCTGCTTTATCTGTTTTCTTATTGTACCACGAATGAAAAAGTTTGATGAAGATCCATTGTGTCCATTTGTAAAATCCGGGATCACTTGTCCTGATCTCCCGGCTCCAGTCGAAGCTGAACCCGATTTTATCAAGCTGCTCTTTGAAGGTCTGAATATTTTTTTCGGTGGTAACGGCAGGATGTTGCCCCGTTTGAATGGCATATTGCTCCGCCGGCAATCCGAATGAATCAAATCCCATCGGGTGCAGGACGTTGAAGCCCTTCAATCGCTTGAAGCGCGCATAAATATCGCAGGCAATGTACCCGAGGGGGTGACCCACATGCAAGCCGGCACCTGAAGGATATGGAAAAAAATCAAGAGCATAATATTTCGGTTTGGAGTGATCCAGCTCAACACGATACACGTCATGCTTCGTCCAAAATTCTTTCACATCCTTCTCTATGTCGCTGAATTTGTATTCCATTTTCTTTTTCTGAAAATTTTTGCAAAGCTAAGAAAGGGAGAGGTGAATGGTGAATGGTGAATGGTGAATGGTGAATGGTGAATCGTAATAGGGAATCATGAGAGAGATATTATTCGATGGTCGTATGAGGTTTATCTTGTTGAAAAGAGACGATGTGTAATTAAGGTTGAGGTTGTTCGTTTTTTATTTTCGCAGTACAATCAATCATCATCGTGGCAGAGAAAAAAATATCATCCCGGCGTTTCAAGCCGAATTATTTGTTCAGCATCGTCAGCACGTCACTCGTTTTGTTCATGCTCGGAATTCTTGCGCTGGTTTTCAGCAGCGGAAAAAAACTGGCGAATCAGTTCAAAGAGAATCTGGAATTCACGGTGATCATCAAAGACAATGTGAGGGAGAAAGAAATTCTCACACTTAAGGATACCTTGGAAAAGGAACCGTGGGTGAAGAGCGCTGAATATGTTTCGAAGAAGGAAGCACTCGATGATGCGGCAAAAATTTTCCTGGAAGATAACGGGGAAGATTTCAAAGACCTTCTGGATTACAATCCGCTCTTTGCTTCCATCAATTTGAAATTATATTCCAATTTCACAAGCCAGGACAGCATTAACAAAATTGAAAAGGTTGTGACGGCGCATCCAGAAGTAAGTGAGTTTTACTATGAGCGCAAATTAGTGGAATTGATGAATGATAATTTGCGGAAGATCGGTTGGTTCATCATGGGCATCAGCATTATACTCATCCTCGTTGCTATTACGATTCTTGATTCTACCATTCGTCTTTCCATGTA
>DASRAJ010000157.1:0-166333 GCA_035638255.1 Chitinophagales bacterium | reverse complement strand
TTCCATAATAAAATGCTATCACCATTATTATAGTCGTTAGCCTCAAAGTAAAAATTGCTGTCAGCTCTGCCTACGTACCAAAAATCGGTTGCAACCGGAAATACAGTACTGTCTCCAAGGGGATAAGTTCCGGTTGATGTTCCATCAGTCGCCCATATTGCCTGGTTGGGAGGCAGAGAAGCTGTGAAGATGATTTTATTATTCAGTGACAGGGGTGAATTTGGATCACTTCCGGATGACCCTACAATCAAATCTTTAATCATTGTTGTTCCCGCAACAGTCCCATCTGTTATCCAAAGCTCTCGTCCATGTATGCTATCTGATGCAGAAAAAATGAACATTCCGTTCAGTGCAGAAGCTAAGCGCGGATTAAAAAGCGTCATGTTTAAATCCATTAACTCAAAAGTGCCGCCAATAGTCCCGTCTGTCCGCCACAGGTGCAGATCGTAATCCGGGTCTTCAGGTATGAAGAAGTATGCAATGTCATTTGCAACGGCGACAACTGCACCCGATTGTTGGTAATCGCCATTGTATCCTGAAAGAAGTTGCGTAGTACCCAGTGAATCTCCATCAGTAATATACAATGCGCCAATCCCGTTTGCATAAGTTGTGAAGAAGGTTTTATTATTGAGTACCGCATTTGAAATATTGAAGTTAGTTGAAGAAGGCCCTGGTGTTAAGTCCTCAACCATATAAGTTCCTGAAGGAGTGCCGTTCGACCTCCATACCTCACTGCCATGATTAGTACTTCCATCGTTCGCCTCGAAAATACAGACCGTATCATTAATTCGGGTGAAAGAATTAATAAATGAATTTCCAACACCGGGGTTTATGTCTTTCAATAAAAAAGTTCCTGCCTGAGAGCCATCGGTAGCATAAAGCTCAACACCAATTGACGGGTTCGTAGCTGTAAATAAATACAAATGATCCTGAAGTTTTAGAAGTTGGTTCGGCTCAGAAGACCCATACGGGTTTATCCCTTCTGATATTGGAATCAATGTTTGGGCTCTCAGTTGAAATGTGACTGCAAGTGAGGTTATCAAGAGCAGGAGTAATTTTTTTTTCATGGAGAAAATTTCGATGCGAAATAAATACCTGACGACTTTATCAAAGTTAAAAGACAACTATTGCTTAATAAAAATTTGCTGCAAGACTTTTCCATTCGAAATAATTTGCAGCGAGTACATTCCTGCCGGAATATTTTTAAGATGCAGATTTAATTTCCCATCAGTAGAAAATTCAGCCTTGCCTGAATACACATACTTTCCCATCATATCATTCACCCGAACTTCAGCGCCGGTTAATTTACCGGGCACCTTTACAGTTAATAATCCGTCACCCGGATTGGGAAAGAGCAGCAGTGAATCAGATGAAGAGAAATTTTGGACAGTGGTAACCGGACAAACCTGTAACTGATATAATTCCAGGCCAACTGAATCAGTGGCAGAAAAGAAAATCGAACCATCATCAACGAAATAAATCCAGTACAACTCCCAATAGTTAGAAAAAAGATTCAGGTCGTAAGCGCTATCCTGAACAATTCTCCAAAGGTGATCATGTTCACCATCGTATCCGGTTTTCATCTCACAAAAAACTTTTCCGCAAACTCCGGTAAGTTGATTGATTGGCTGATCTTCAATATCCGGATCAGCGTAAACCTGATACGTACCAGCATCAGTTCCATCAGTTGCCCAAATCGAACCTAATGCACCAATATATTGCGCCTCACCAAAGACAAAAAACTTTAGTCCGTATGCTTCTGCAAGAGTATCCGCATTCGTTCCCGAACCGAAACCACAATTATTGCAGGGAAAAGTGTGAACCTGTACAGTTCCCGGAATTGTTCCATCCGTCTTCCACATCGTACTGGAATAGTAGTCACTAATTCCAAAGTAAATGTTGCTGTCTGCCCTTCCAACAATCCAGCAAAGACTTAGTGAAGGAAAAATAGTGCTGTCTCCAAGCGGGTATGTACCCGAAGGAGTTCCGTCTGTTACCCAAAGTGCCGTGGTTGTGTTGTTTGGATTAGCGAGAAAAATAATTTTGTTTCCGAGCAGGTGGGGGATATCCGCATAACTTGAGGCCATGCCGGGATTCAAATCCTTGAGAAGTGCTGTTCCTATAATAGTGCCGTCTGTTTTCCAGAGTTCTTGTCCGGTTACACTATCTCTCGCAGAAAACAGATAGTCATTACCGAGTGTAGCACCAAAAGTTTGATTGCCGGGTGTGACATTCAAATCAGTAAGCTCATAAGTGCCTATAACGGTTCCATCAGTTCGCCACAAGTGTAAATCGCTGTAAGGACCTACAGTCACATAGAAATATGCGATTCCATTTGCAACAGCGATGACATTTCCCGATTGCGGATTGGCCGCATTGAAGCCGGTGAGGATTTGCGTAGTGCCAAGTGTACTCCCATCAGTGACATACAATGATCCAATCCAGTTTGAATCATGTGTCGTGAAAAAAGTTTTATTATCGAGGTACATATCTGAAAACCAAATGCTCGACGATGGTGCACCCGGTGTTAAATCAGTAACCATGTATGTACCTGCTGTGGTGCCATTCGATCTCCACAACTCATTACCATGATTCGCATTTCCATCATTGGCATAAAAGAGACACAATGTGTCGCTGATTCGATAGAACCAATTGCTGTAGGATGATTCATTTCCGGCGTTGATGTCTTTCAATAAAAATGTTCCTGCCTGGGTTCCATCGGTAACGTATGGTTCATACCCGTATGAAGAACTCATGGCGCGAAACAGGTAAACATGATCACGAAGTTTAATCACGAAGCCCGCATTTGACCCTGAAGAATTTATTCCTTCTGAAATCGGAAGCAGCGTCTGTGCTTCCAGGTAAGAAGCAAATGAGAACAGGATGAAGAGAAGAAAAAGTAAATGTTTTTTCATCAGGAATAAATTTCAGAGCTAAAGATACCCTGATACACTGTATAAATAACTATTGATGCGCTTGTGTGGGTGGATTCACAAAAGTGGCTATCCATTCATCCATTCCTCCTATGTAAACCACCACGTTCTTAAATCCAGCTTGTTCGAGAATCGCTGCTGCCTGCATAGTTCTGCCGCCCATCTTGCAGTGCACGATTACTTCTTCATTTTTCCAATCCTGCAGTTCGTCAAGTTTACTCATGAAGACTGAGAGCGGAATATTTTTCGCACCGATGTTGAATTCCTGATATTCCCATTCTTCGCGGACATCGAGGAGGTTGAGTTTTTCGCCGCTGTCAATGCGGGATTTTAATTCTTGAGAGGAAATTTCTGTCATGAGATTTTTATTTTGAAAGTTATGCGATGATTACCCTTTCCAAAGTTCCTCGCAGAGTCCCACGGAAAGACTTTAAAAAAGATACGCTCACTACTCAGCGGCTTTCACAAATTTTTGAACTGAAGTTTTTCCCGTGCGCAAATCGGCGATGCGAAGCAAATACATTCCCGCCGGTAAGTTTCGGATTTCAAGTTTAGAGTCTGTGGCTGGCGCGGTGATTGCCTTTCCTGAAATGTCAAATGCCTGGAGAAGAAGATGATTGCTTCCTCCGCTTGCATAAAGCATATCAGAAGCGGGATTTGGAAAAATTATGAAATCATCAATGCCTTCATTCACGGGAGGAATTCCAATACCGAAAGGAATGCTTTCTCCCAGCACCGGACGCATCATTACTGCAGCGGGAAATAGTGACTGATTCCAGTATCCATCCACATTGTACCATAGATATTTCAGATCCGAACTATCATTCAAATCCAAGCCTACGTCCATCTTCAAATCACTCTGCAAGGAGACCTGCTGCCAGCCGATGTAAAATGTATCTGTTATCGCCAACGGTCGTGACAGGCGATAGAATGTAAAACCATTCATCTCATTTTGAAATTGCGGCGTCAGAAACTCATCGCGCAACAAGGTGTCCTCCGGATCGAGTGACCTCCACACAAACAGGTTGAAAAGATTAGGGGTAAGATTTACTTCCGTATGTGCAAACAAAATCTCAACTCCCCGCAGCGTGTCTTGCTGGTTCAAATGAAATTGCAAAGCGAGGGATGCCGGTGAGCCGAGCAAGCGATAAACCGCCTCAGGTGTTCCATCATCATAAGCCATGTAGTTTGAAAATATCTGGTTGCGTGCCAGGGTATCATTCCTGTGATCTCCCGGTACACCTCCAATAAAAAACTTTGTAACAACATTTACACTGTCAAGAGAAAAATTCTGAATGGGAAGCACATCAAATGCATTTGTAAAGGATGAAAGGGCAGGAACATTATTGCTGACGGAAACTAACGGATCAAGTGGTGTATTGGTTACTGCTTCATAAGCGACGCGGTTGAAGTTGGTGTTTTGTCCATACACATTTGTTTGATTGTTGCGGACAGTGACGAATTGCTGTGCTGCCTTTTCGCTATCCTGGAAGTCCTGAAATTGATTCCATGGCATTGCCTGATAGTTTTTTAGAATAGAGGTGGGCAAGTACTGGATCGCAACATCTAACAAGGTGACATCCTGGAACGTTCGTCCGGCATCCAGCTTCACATAATCAATATTCCAGCAATCATATTGCCCGATGAGCGTAGCGTAATTGCGAAAACGAAATTGAAAATCATCATGAAAAAAAATGGGATTGGTGAGTGGAATCAAAACCTGCTGGAATGGAAGCGACAGGTTAATTCCGTTATTGGTTCCATCGTGTGCCCAAATGTGCTGCCACGTTGTGTCCGAGTTGTCTTTGAATTCAAGCACGAGGGAATCACCCGCATCCAGGCTGAAATTTCCGTTATTGAATGCGTCAGAATTCGGCTCGTCACCTAAACCGCCCGGCTGAAAAAAGAAACTGAAGTACACAGAATCGGCAGGAGAATTACCTCCGAGAAGAATCGGTTGTGATGTGAGCGTGTCAGCACCACCAATGGAAAAGAAGGTGTGACCAATAGAATCGTATGGCTGACCATTCTCTTTCAGCCCATCCAGCGTTGCCACACCAAATGTGGGAGGATCAACTGGAAAAGTCAGATTTACAAATGCCTGCCTGTCAACCCATTTATTTGGATCGGGATAACTGGTCTGGTAAGAAAAATCGTCAAAGAAAGGAAGCGACAACGCTGTGCGCAACGTAGAGGGTTGAATTGGTTTGTGCGCAATCACCGGGTTAAATGACAACGGCAATATTTGTTCCTGTGCCGAAGCGCTCCCGAGAAAAACAGTTACGATAACGCCTGCAATAATTCCGCTGAATATTTTTTTCATAAGTATGAATCGTTCTATTTAGAATTATAATCGTCCGGCGAAGTTAAGAATACATCCACCCCCTCACCTGCATTCATTTTGTTGTTGACATCATTGGCATCAGGAATTTGTTTGTACACCACGGCATCAAGCGTATCATTTTTCACTGAGGCATCAAGAACAAGTGCACCAAGATTAAGCGATGAGCCATCTAGAACAAACTTTGCCTCCCGCAATGATAAGCCAATGAGGTTGGGCACTTCAATTTGTGTTTGTCCCAATCCATCACCAAGCACCAAATCAATTTTACTTCCTTTCTTCACGTTCGTTCCTGCCAGCACTTCTCTCCCATTCAAATTCATTGCAAGTACCACATCTTTTGCAAGATCGGGCTTGTAAGTGAGCGTGCCCACTTTCAAACCGTAACTCTGAAGAATCATAGAGGCTTGCTTGAGCGAAACATCTTTGAGATCGGGCAACTGAATCTGCGGTGCAGCTTTCGAATTTACGGTGAGATAGACGGTGCGGTACTCTTTAACTTGTGATTTCGGTCTTGGATTCTGATCCAGCACCGTGAGCGAAGGTTTGGAATCATCAAACGATGAATCGGAAATCTGGAAACGCAAATGCTGACTCTCAAGAATTTTCACAGCGTCATTAAAATTTTGTCCCCGCACCTCAGGCACTTTAATAGACTCTCCATGATTGGTATACCAGCGGACGAAGAGAATAAATATTACAACAAAGAAGGCATAGAACGCCAACGCACCTAAAACATTGTAAAGAAATTTGCGGCTGCGGATGAATTGCCACAGTGACTTAGTGCGCTCCAAGGGCTTGATGTTTATGAAAGCTAAATTCCAAAATTTTATCAATAAAATCGAAGGGCTTGTAGTGGTTCAATGCTGCCTGATGAAAAATCACTGTAGCCGGAGTCATGCCCGGCAATGAGTTTACTTCGATGATGACAGTCTCTACTTTTCCCCCCGAAGCTCCGGGATCAAAGATTCGAACGAATGCATCTATGCGGCAGTATCCTTCCACGCCAAGAACTTTGGCAACACCTTCGAAATCTTTTTTCACGATGTCAGCAATCCGATTGTACTCGTTAGAATCTTCCGCAAAGCGGGCGGGTGTAATATTCTGCCCTTCTCCCGCAAGAAATTTTTCTTCAAGCGAAAGCACGTCATCACTTGCCAGCGCCTCAGATGGCTCGAACACTTCGAATTGGATTTCCCCTGTACCGTTCATCTTTGTCAGCATGCCCCCGGTGATCTCAAGAAAATGCTTTGCGCCGTTGGCGGTAATCCATTCTTCCACAAACATTTCTTTCTTCACCGGAAATTCTTCATTGCGGTGGAGATTAATTTTTTCTGAAAACCTTTTCGGCATTTCTTTTTTATCTCTGAAAAGCAAATGACAGTATGCGTCAAGCTCTTCCTGCGTGTGGATTTTTTTTACAGCCGAACTGCATCCATCATCAACGGGCTTGCAGATGAAAGGAAAGGTAACAACAGACAGAATCTCACCATAAAATTTTTCTTTGTCACGAATCCAGTCCTCCTTCATCATCAGCAAGTGGCTGGCAACTTTAAATCCGTGCTGTTTCAAAATTTCATTCGTCTGGTACTTGTTGATGGTGATTTGTGATGAGAGCACTCCGGAGCCGTTGTAAGGGATTCCAAATTTTTCCAGCTCACTTTGCAACCTGCCATCCTCTCCCGGTCTGCCGTGAAGCGCAATGAAAACTCCTTTCACCATGTTACTTAATTCTTCGAGGGAAATTTTCTTTGGTTCAAACACCAGGGTCGGTGAAGCATATTTCGAGGTCAATTGCTTCGCCTGCTTCTTTATCTTCTCAACCACCGGGTGTTTGGAGAAATGAAGAATCTTGTCGCGGATATCGTCGGCGTTGTCCTTCAGCAAAAGATTGATGGGTATTTGGTAAAGTTCATACTCACTTTCGTTTCCTACCAGGTAAATTGGGACCGGTTCATACTTTACTGAAGAAGAAAGTTTTTCAAAAACATTTCTGCCGCTCTCTACGGAGATGTGCCGCTCAGAAGAATAGCCGCCGAGAATCACAGCGATTTTCATTTTCTCTGCTGCCTGTGTTTTCAGAGCGAAAATTGAAGCATCGAGTTGTGTGAGAAGCCTGCGATAATTTACCGTGTATGATTGTGAATGAATTCTTTCACTCAGCGATGTTCGAATAATATAGGTGAGAAACTGCGAAGGGTTCAGGCCGATCTCTGCCGCCTGATGAAAGAAGAATGATGAAGGCAGCATTCCTGAAGTAGTGTTAGGATCGTTTAGAAAAATTTTATTGTCGCGCTTGCGGATAAATCCGTCAATGCGCGCATACACGTGAAAGCCGAAGAAATCAAACAACTGCTCGCATGCTTTGCGGATGCGTTCAATTTCTTTATCGGGCAAATCAATCGGCGTCACCTTGCGGCTCATTCCCGCGAGATATTTCGAGCGGTAATCATATACCTCTCCTCCTTTTCTGATTTCCGTTGGAGGAAGCGCCAGTGATTCTCTTCCCGCTTCATCAGTATCATTGCGAATTACAATGCAGGAGAATTCGATTCCTTCTATGAACTCTTCGATGAGCACTTCCTGTTCCTGATAGACGCTTTGCAAAAGCAAAGAATCACCTGTGTCAACAAAGAGATCATCATCAGGTTTTGCAAAATAGTTGTCAATGAATTGCAGCAATTCCCCGGGATGATAGATTATCGTGCTGTTGATGATGAAGGGGATTCCAATTCCATCTTTTATTTCCGAAACTGTGTGAACCCAATGTACTTTCTCTTCTTCTGAAAATTTTTTCCATTCCTTCGAAGAAATTTTTGTGATGAAGAATGCGGCGTTTACCGCGACTGAAAATTCCTCAAAGTGTTTTTTATGAACGATGGAAACACCGATGGACGATCCCTGATTCGCCGGGCGAATGACAAAAGGCAACCCAATTTTTTTTACCGCGCGTTTGAAAATTTCCTTCTGACTTTTCTTGCTCTCACTACTGTCTAACTCGCTAAAGGGAGAACCGCTTTCGCTGCGCGACAGGGCTTCCCATTCAGGGGATTGAGGGGTGATCCATTCATCGCGGTGGATTACAAAACTTTTCGCCACCTCAAAACCACTTTCCTTCATCACCTTTTTCTGAAACGCTTTATCCATTCCAATTGCAGAAGGAAGAATACCGGAGCCGGAATATGGAATGTTCAGCCATTCAAGCATTCCCTGTATTGTTCCGTCCTCTCCCCACGCACCGTGCAATGAGAGAAATGCAAAATCAATTTTCGATTTCAATTCTTCAATGGAAATTTTTTTCCCGACAGAAGAAATAATTTTTTCTTGTTGCTCCGCACTCAATTCACCGAGTGACTCAAGATAAATCTGTCCGAAGGACTCCTTTTGGAGGAAACTATATTGTGATGAAGGAATAAAATTCGCAGGAGGATAGAAATCGCGGATGGTTCCTTTGTAAATAAATTTCCAGGTCAGTTCAATAAAGTTTCCCTTCGAATCAACGAAAATGGGAATTGGCTCAAAGAGATTTTTATCCAAATTATCATATACCGTTCTACCACCGGCAAATGAAATCTCGCGCTCGCGCGAAGCCCCGCCGAAAAAAATTCCTACTCTAATCATGGGGGTAAAGTTATTTGTTAATCGTTATTGGTAACGATGGCTGAATGGTTCAATGGCTAAATGGCTAAAATAACAGAGGGAGCGAAAGCCATTTAACAATTTATCCATCCCGATCAATCGGGACAATTATTCAAAATTTGAAATTATTATTCTCGGGTTTCTTCACACCAACATCTTCTTAACAAAAAACCTCCGAACAATTGCCCGGAGGTTTTTTAAAAATTCAGTTTACATCATTACTGGATAATCATCGTCTTACTTATTTGCTTGCCATCAGCGGTAACAGTGAAATTGTAAACCCCGCTGCTGAAATTGCTTTTACTTAAATGGATGTTGTGACTTCCGCCTGAAAAATTGAAGTTCTTATTCGCTACTTCCTGACCTAAGATGTTCGTGATCCTCAGGTTCACATCAGAAGGTCTGGCGAGCGTTACTTTTATTTGCGTTTGATCGCTGAAAGGGTTCGGATAGTTTTGATCAACCGAGAACGAAACGTTATTTACCGGAGGAACTCCCACTGTGAAGGGGAAGGTAACATCGTTTACATAGTAGTGATCCATCACATTATCCATGACGCTCTGACCGTCGCGTGATTGTGAAATGGTAACAGGGACTGTAAACATTCCACCACCGGCATCGAAAGCACGGTCGGAAACGTAATGCCAGAAATTCACCTGGAGGTAATCGGTATTCGCAGTGAAGTTAATGACCCCGGTATTTGTAGGAACACCTGATGACCAATCAACGCCCATTCCTTTGAGATCAGGCAAATCATTCGTGGTAAGGCCCCATTGCGGATCAGTGTCAGCCCAGATTGTAAAGATCTTTGTGCGATCAGGAGAAGTGGCTGCCTGAATGCGCGCGTCAACTCCGACTGTAAAAGGAGCCGTAGTGCTTGTCCATATTATAGAAGTACCATTGAGGGTTAAAACGCTATCAATGAAGTAAGCATCCCAAACATCACCGACCTGGTGTACGTCGAAAATGAGTGGCTTGGGAAAGGTGTAACTATAACCAAGTGAATCAATATCATCAGAAGACGCACTGTATATGGTGCAGATTAAATGTAAGAGTCCATTGTTATCCACTACGGCATCGATGCCATCAGTCCATGAGAAGAGCGGTTTTTTACTTGTAGAACCGTGTGTCGGCAGATAAAGAGCGCTATCCCATACAGCAATATTTCTGAAATCAAAGAATGATTGTTCTACCCATGTAAGTCCAAAGTCCGTAGATCTGAAAATGATAGGATAATATCCAACAGGGTTAGCTGAATCAACACCAAGAATTACGAAGTAACCGATAGAGCCATCATCATTAAACGCAAGATTGCCCAGGTTTTCAAATTCCTGCGTACCGGTTTGATCAAGTGCAAGAGGTACATGAACAGGAATTTGAGTCCAGTCAAATTTATTTGTTACTGTATTAAATACCCCCCGGTTGATAACAGCTCCCGGGAAATCAGTAAATAACGGGGTGGGATTAAAATCAATAGTAGATCCCAAAACGAAGGCTAAATTTCCGCAAGTAGTAAAACTCAAGCGCGGCATTTGCTGAAAAGAATTTCCATTTTGATTATCGTAGAACTGCTGATCGCCGTTGGAACCATCAAGTTTCGCGCTTCCATAGTAATACTGTATCCAGTTAACGTCATCAGTACATGGCCCCCCAACTACAGAATAAGCTTCAAGAGGATTTGTATTTCCGGGAGGATTGTAAATGCCTCCAGACGGATACCGGCAGTGAGAGGCACCCTGTACAGGAATGACTACGTTATCAGTATCCCATGTTGCTCCATCATTCACAGACCAACTGTTTGTAATAATACCGGTTGCATTAGTTCCTCCACCATTCGCCTGAACAATGCTCTCAGGAGCGCGTTGAGTGAAGTTGATGAGTTTTAAATCAGTGTTCACCGTGAGGCACTGCGATTGACTTACTAATAACATGAATCCATTGTGAGAACTGGAAAACTTCACCTCGGTAAGTGATCGAAGACCACCGTTGCTTTGATGTTGTGGCAACACGTGAGTGACCATTAAGGGATTTGCGTAAGGAGTTCCATCTTGCGACGGGAAGTTTTTGAGACGGCCCTTCAGTGCTTCATTGCTGACAGAAACATTCTGTTGACTGAAAGCGATCGCTACAACAAGTACTGAACTTAAAGTGAGTAAAAGTTTTTTCATGAGCTTTGAATTGTGTTTGGTTCAGAATTTTTTTTTTGATCAGACAAATGTAACAAATGACATTGGCAATTGAGATTGTCGCAAAGATGCAAAAAACAGTTTAGAAAAAAGAAAAGAGAAGTCATGTGAATGTAACTTCTCTTTCTTTAAAATTGAGTAACCGGTATGCAGTAATTCAGTTAGCTCATAAAAAAACCTCCGAACAATTTGCCCGGAGGTTCTTGAAAGTACCATGTAAAAATTAATCCTTATAAAGGGTGATCTTCTTTGAGATGGTTTGACCCTGGTTTTCAAAACTTACAGTATACATTCCATTATTGAGCGAAGATAGGTTCAATTCAACACGGCTCTTGTTTACCTTTTGATCAGTGAACTTGGCCACTGACTGACCGAGTGCATTGGTCACCAGGACGTTTACTCTATCAGTGCTAATTCCTTCAATGGTAAAGTTACCATCTGAGGGTACGGGGTACATTTTAATGTTTGCGGAGTTGTCTGCAATTGAAGGAGTACCAACCACGAAATTTCCAATGCTGATAAACATCATGTAATTTGTTCCGCCAGTATTGCAGGGATCAATAACAGCACCTGATCCATCAACAGAAACTCCTTGTCCCCCGCAATAATCTTCCTGCACCAGAGCATAAATGAAAGCATCATCAACTTTGCGTGCCAGGGAGCTGTAACACCCTTCGGTAAGATTGTCAACAATATAATCAACCGGACCTGGTTGGTCAGTGAAAGATGACCATGTAGTGCCTCCATCTTTTGAGTAAATGATATAAGAGTGTCCCAGATTATTTCCGTTAGCGTCGGCAGTATTTTCTACAATTGCCCAATAGCTTAAGTAAATATTACCATTTGCATCAATGCCGGCACTTGGGAAAGAACTTAAGCCGCAAGCATAAGAAGTTGCGAGAGTCCCAAGGTCAAGAGTGCCACTACTATCTACATCAACGGCGCCTGCAATGATCTGCGGAGGATTGTAAGCCATGCTTTCATTCCAATAAAGGATTCCGTTTTGTCCGGGGAAATAATAGTAACCGGCAGCAGTACCATCATTAAACACCCTGTTAAAGCCAGCCCAACAATGCACTGTGCCATTGTCATCAATCAGAACGGCGAGTGATCCATCCTGTGTGTCAATTGTATCAGCAACATAATCTCCATCAACATCAGTAAGCGCTCCTGATTGATAAAAGGGAATTGGAAATTGCCATATCACCGTCTTCGTCCATGTTGTTCCATTGTCAGTAGATTTCAGCAGTACCCAATCGCGAGTGAAGCCGCCAAGCACTATGGCTACATTATTACCATTGGCGTCAATAGCATAAGCATCACCATCCCATCCTTCATAAAGGGAGCTATCAATGCCCGGCAACTGAACCTGATTCAAATCCCATGTTGCACCACCGTCTTGTGAACGTGAATAGAGAAGTGCTCCGCTTTGTCCATGATAAAGGGTGCCCGGTGGATTTTGATTAGTAGGTGTAGTAATAGCAATTGCATGCAATGTCTGATTATCACTTCCTCCGCTCACAAGACGCGGCCACAAACTGCCTGCTGACGGTGATTCGAGCACTGTCGCCGATGAAGTCCACACTCCTGATCCTTTTGCAGGACGGTTTGAAAGGAATGGTTCACCTACCCCGGAAGGACCAGCAGTAGCTGCATGAGGTAGAAGAAATTCGGCGTTGCTTGCTGTTACTGCAACATTTGTAAAACCCGTTCTCGTTTCTTCCACTCTCGTGCCCGGCTCAGGACCCCAAGTGGATCCATTAAAATAATTGTAACCGGTTCCGCGATCAGTCCATGGTGTGGATTCCTGCGACATGGTCCACACGGCAGAGAATGTTCCATCGCCATTGTTTATCAGGCGTGGATATACCGAACCATTAGTTTGCAAATCATAGTAAGTAGTTCCAATTTCCGTTGCTGTAACATCTCTCAGCGTATTTTGTGGAGGGGCGGGTGCAGGAACAAGTGGAATCGAAGGTTCATTGCCAGTGGGTACTTCTCCTGACAATTGTCTTACATAGGGTATTGCTTTATTTGCAAGATTGCTTTCCGGTTTACTTAATAAAAATCCCGGTGCCTTCTGTATTATTTGGCCGGCAACGAAGAGCGGTAAGCAGAAAAGAAGTAGTAAAGTTGATTTTTTCATGGTTTGGTTTTTTTTGTTTAGAAAATAAAGGTAACTATTCTCAGGAAAATAATCAGTTTTTGGCCAAAAATCATTCCATCATTTTCCTTTTTGTCGTTGTTGCTGCGCTCGCTGTAAATCTTCCAGCCGTTTTGCCCAACTGGATTTTTTCACCGGCTTCTTTTTGTTCTCCTGAATTTGGCGGTGTATGGCTTGTTCATCAATAATAAAATTCTTAACGAGGAACTGTTGCAGAAATGCAATGACGTTAGAAAGTGAGTAATAATATGTAAGCGCAGCGGGCAGCGAATTAAAAATTCCCAGCAACATCACAGGCATGATATAGGCCATCCATTTCATTTGCCCGGTGACCCCGCTGAGCTGATTGTTATAGACGGCGAATCCGATTGACGTCACCGTCATGATGATAGTCCAGAGTGAAATGTGATTGCCATAAAAGGGAATGGCTGTATGGAACGTGTAAATGGAATCATACGTAGATAGATCGGTGACCCACCAAAAAGGTTGTTGCCTCAGCTCGATAGATTGCGGGAAGAAGGTGTACATCGCCGCGAGAATCGGAAGTTGCAACAGCAGTGGCAAACATCCGCCAAGCGGACTCACTCCCGCCTGTTTGAAAAGCTTCATTTGCTCCTGACCAAACTTTGCCTGGTCATCACCATACTTTGCTTTCAGTTCATCAATCTCCGGCTTCAGCACACGCATCTTGGCAGCAGATACGAATGAGCGATATGTGAGCGGGAAGAGAATGATGCGCAGCAAAAGCGTCATGATCAAAATGATCAATCCATAATTGGTAAAATAATTATTGAGAAAATTAAAGAGGGGGATGAAAAAAAATTTGTTGAGCGGTGATGAGATGAACCCGAACAACCCGGCACCAATCGGAATTACCTGCTCTAATTCAATGTCAAATTTTTTCAGTTCCTGCCAGTTGTTGGGACCGAAATAGAACTGCATGGGAAAAGAAACATTCTTCTGCTTACTGTCATACGGCAATACCAATGCTGCTTTCAGTTCCTTCACATAATCGGTTGCATTAAGATCAAACTGCGAGCTAACATCACCCTGATCAAAGGGATTTTTAGCAATTAAGGCACAGTTGAAGAAGTGTGTTTTACCTGACACCCATTGCACTTTTCCGGGCGCGTGCATCTCGCCTGTTGATCTTTCTGATATGCTGTTCACATCATCATTCCAGGTGCGGAAATAGACAGAAGAATAGGTTCTCTCCTGCGACAAATCTTTTTCGGTGCGGTTGTATTTTGTATCCCAGGCGAGACTCACATACGAGTCAGCATTGCGAAACAAGCTATCCATTCCGACCATCGAAAATGAATAATCCACCATGTAGGAATTTCCTTTCATCACGTACTTCTGCTCGAGGTAGCGCGATGCACCGTTGTATGCGCGAAACGTAAATGTTCCGGAGTCTTTTCCTGCTACGGAGAAGGAAGTTGATTCAGGCTTGAAAGGAAGATTGTTTGTTTCAATCTTTTCTGTTCCCGCGAAAAAAGTGTAATCGAATTTAGTATTCTCGGGAGTAAAAAGAACAAGCGGTTTATGATCATACGTCCTGAATTTTTTCAACTCCACTGAAACAACCTTTCCTCCCCTGTTCGACAGTGTGAGTTTTAAAACTTCATTTTCTATAGTGAATTGCTCTTCATTTTGGTTGGTGGTGTCAGGGAAAATTTGTTGGAACTCCTTTACCCCTGGGGAAGCAGTTGCCACTTTCACAGTATCTGAAGGATTCACTTGCTGCAATGAATCAGTCCCGGGTGCCCGGGAGTGTTGCTGAACCAAAGCAATAGAATCCTCCTTATGTTTTTGTTTCAACTGCTCTGCCGAGGGCGTGTTGAAGTAGGTGTAAGCAATGATTAAAAGAGCAATAAGAACAAAACCAATAACTGTATTCCGATCCATCCAGGTGTTTTAAAGAGGCGCGCAAACTTAGGGGATTTTGGCGAAGAGAGAATGCACGGGAAGAAGTAGGCTGTAGGCAATAGGCAATAGGCAATAGGCAATAGGTACAGCTAGTAAGCAATTGACAAAAAAAATATTTGGGATGGCAATGAATAAATTAATTCTTAGGAGCTTGCTCAACTTGCTGTGCTGCCTGCTGCAATGATTGCATGACTCCGATGGTAACATCTTTTCCACCTCCGAAGTTGTTAATCAAGCTACCTATGGTATAGATGGGTCCCCAGGGAATTCCCCACCATCCTGCCACGAATGAAATACAGGAATATTGAATCCCTTTTCCAACTGCACTTTCGTTTCCGCGAACAAAATAAATATCAGTCGGCCGGCGAAAGGTCACTACGAGGAGGGAGACGCAATATTGGTACATCACAAATTTTCCTCCGCGATCAACTTCATCCTGCAACTCTTTCATGGTAAGTCCTTCGATGTTATTTATTTTCATAGCTTAAAATTTCTTCACAAGATGCAAAAGTTATTGGTGATTTCAGAGGCAAGTGAATTTTTCCGGGCCGGATAGAATAATTGAGATACACCAGAGTCCGAAAAAATAAAGGTCTAAAACTCAATCTTATAATTCAACACCGGAATCAGCGGCGTTTGATAAGCTGTCACAATTTTTTGCTGATGAGGATCGTAGTACTGAACAAAAACATTTTGTCTGTTCGTTGCATTTTGAATGTCGAGCGACCACGTGCCCGTAGATTTGGCTTTGTTGTGCTTCAAACTGATTCCCACATCAGTCCTGAAATAATCAGGAATCTTTTTGGTGAATGCTTCGGTATTGACATACACGGCTTCTCCATCTTGCCGAGATGCTTCAAGATCGATCGGTGTATCGCGGAAACCACCTGAGTAAATCACCTTTGCATTCAATCCCCACACACGGTTCTTAAATTTTTGCCTGAAAGAAAAATCTTTTCCTGCGGTGAAGGTAACCGCATAGCTCCCATTATAGCGCGTGTTTCGCAGCACGCCATCTGAACCTTTGTACTTCGATTGATAAATTGAGGTTGACAAAAGAGCGTAATAATTTTTACTCAGAAATTTTTCGAGCGTGAATTCAACGCCATAATTTTTTCCTGTGCCGGTATTTCCCAGGTTATCAGTGACAAGACCCTGCGAGAGATTGAGCATTGAAAAAGAAGTTGCTGAATCAGCATCAACAGGAACATTGAAAAGACCCTGGTAATACACCTCTGTTTTCAAATGAACATTGGGCGAGAACAAATAATCATAGGACAGCACAAAGTGATTTGCCTTTGTGAACGATAAGTTTTTATTCGGCAAGGAAATATTACCCTGCTCATCCTGCGCTTGCGCGAAGTACACACCAATCGGCAGCATCTGGCTCACGAGACCGTATGCAGCACTTAAGGTTTGCTTTTCATTCAATGCCCAGCTTACTGCAGCGCGCGGCTCGACTGAAGATGTATTGTTGAGGAAAAGATAGAGGTAATGAAAACCGGCGTTGAAAGTGATGGCATCGTTCAATCTGAATTGCCATTGCGCAAATGTTTGCACCGTGTAGGTACTGCCGTTATTCGAGATATAGGTTTGAAGCAGGCTCGTAGAATCGTTGAGCCACTGATCAGAAAGATCATACACCAATTTGTTTGCGATGGCTCCGGCGCGGAGTGAATTGCGTGAATCGAATTTGTAGTTCAACGTTGAGCTGAGTGTAATTTTTTTCTGCACATAACTGAGCAGATCGTCTGTGAGAGAAGAATAATCCTGAGTATAGTGACTTGTATTGTCACCGTTGCCTGCATAAGAAAGCACTAATGCAGATTTCAGATACGTGCGTGAATTAATGATGATTCCATGAGTGAATCCTGCCGCTCCTGTATTCGCATAAAATTTTTCGCTGTAGCGATCATAATAATTCGTCCACTTCGAAGAATCCTTTGGTGCGCGTGAAGTTTCATCACTCAATCCTCCGAAGCCAAACAGCGTGAAGTAACCTGCCTTCTTTGTCGGAAGATAAATGTTGTAGCACAGATCCTGAAAGTTGGTGACACTCGTATGATCAAGAAGTCCGAGATAGCTGAGAATGCTGAGTGTAGAATAGCGATAGTTCACGAGATAAGATCCCTTGCAGTTTTTGCTGAACGGACCTTCTGCTGCCACATTCAATCCAAGAAACCCTGCCTGAAGTGTAAATTCATTTCGCTCGTTATTTCCTTTCCGCAATTTCAAATCGAATACTCCTGACAAGGCGTTCCCATATTCAGCAGCAAATGCGCCGGTAATGAAATCAGAATTGGCGAGCAATTGCGAACTCAAAATCGAAATGCCACCGCCTGCGGTTCCTACATCAGAAAAATGGTTGGGATTTGGAATATCAACACCTTCCATGCGCCACAACAAACCATTGGGTGCATTGCCGCGAATCACAATTTTATTATTACCGTCATCTGCTGAAACCACTCCTGCAAACGCCAGCGCCATACGGGCAGGATCATTTACGGCCGCTGCATATTTCTGTGTTTCTTCCACTGAAAAAGTTCGCGCGCTCACGCTTGACATTTCGTTTAACGGTTTGTCTTTACGGGAATCTGCAGTGACCACCACTTCTTTTCCTTCCACAACATTTTGTTCAAGCTGTATTGACACAACAGTTTCCTTTCCGGCATTCACAAGAATGTTTATTGCCGCATCCTTGTAACCCATGTAAGTGATTTGAAGAACATGATTGCCTACAGGCACATGCTCCAATCTGAAGTTTCCGTTGTCATCCGTGGATGATCCAATGACAGGATCGCTTCCGACAACTATCACATTGGCGCCGGGCAAGGGTGTTTCAACGTGTTGCTCTACCACTGTACCACGAACGGTTTGAGTGGGTGTTTGGGCGGAAAGAATTGCAGAGAAAAATAGGAATACGGTGATAAACGAGAATGTTCTTTTCATGAAATGTTTTCTCTCAGAACGGAGAAAGATTGAAAAGATACAGGCAAGGCAATTTTTTCCGGGGAATATCACACCCTAATTCCTGACCTCATAAAACCAACTCTTAAAACTTGAAATTTAATATTTTCAGATAACTGTGAAGAACTGACGCTCTCTTTTCAGGCGATGCTGAGAAATAGTATTTCACGAAATTTTTTTCCTCGGCAAGATTGCGGTATCTCTCAGCTATTACCATGCGATTTTCTTTCAGCGCGATGAGGTTCTCCGGCTGCGACGGCGCGTCCAGGTTTTGAAAAATATGATTTGCCTCATAATAATATTGTGAACAACTGTCTAACAACAGAGTTACCTGCTCTCTTTTGCCAGCAAAGATTTGAGCAGAGTCAAATGCAAGTTTCTTTATTTTAAAATAATCGTTGAACCGATCATCACCTTGGTGGATGTAGCTATTCGCAACCAACATGAGTGAGTATGTATAACCTTCTTTCACCAAAGAATTGAAAGGATCAAATGCGAATGATCTCCTGTAAAAATCGTACTCACGCCGGACGCTGTCGAGTGCTAAATAGTTTGCAATAGTATCTTCAAAAGAAAAGGAACCAATAGTTGATATGACAGCAAATTTTTTGTTAAAAAAATCTTTCTTGGTCACGGGGCTGCGTAGAAGCTGCCACATGGGATCGTAAGGCAGATGTTCATGAATAAATTGTTCGGGTTGTGTGAGGAAATAATAGTCAGAAAAGGCATGTTCGAATTGATTGCTGCTGTCTAAACCACCTGATGCCCAGGTTACATCAATAAGATACCATGTGCCATTCACCTTTATGGCATTCCATGCATGCTGCGAGTGTGCTTGCCTTGCTCCAAGACCCTCTACTTTCATGCTTGTTACTCCGGTTAACCAGCACAATTTGTCGAACAAATTTGCATACCCTTCACACACCGCCCTCTTCGTTGTAAAGACGGACTCTGCATCCTGTTTGTTATCGTTTCTTCCCAAAAAACAGTCTGTATCGTAACTGATGTGGATTGCAATCCAAGTGTATATGAAGCGGGATTTTTCATTTGCCGTTGAATAATGCTGATTGATAAAATTGCCGAACTCGTTAACATCTGTGAAATTCTCAGGAGAAGTATTCTCTGCAAAATGATCAATCCTCTTCCAGACATCAGCATCCTGTGAACTTACCGACAGGGGAAATATTAAAAAGAAGATGAGGTGTTTCATTCGAAAAATTCCGTACCCCTCTGAGGGATTAAATATTGAACATTGATCGCACAAATCTAATGGGGAATTTTTTCAGGTTGCTAAATCAACATACGTGAACCTTCATAGAACCTTTACTTCTGTGGAGAGAACAGAAAAGTCAGAAGATCAATAGTGTCGGCGCTCTTAACTTTCATTTCAATCATGCACGTGCTCCTAACAAATTGAGTCTATTGAGGGGCGATGTATTGCTCCCCCATCAGACAGTTTAACGACGCAACGCAATTGAATCCTCTTGTGGAATAAAAAAATGTTTAAGAAATGAAATTCCAAAATGCCGCTCGTATCTTTTGGCCACAAAATTTCCTCACAAAAAACATCAACATGAAGACACCATCTCTGCTCCTGATTTTTACGGCATTAATTTTCTTTGTCATCGCTTCATGCAACGACAATGGAACGATGAAAAAAGAAAACAACACGCTTGAAAAAAACAAAGCGCTTGTTCAAAGGTTAGATGATGCCTTTGATGCCGGCGACACAACAATCGTTGACAGTCTCCTCTCTGATGATGCTGTTGACCATTCTCCGCCTCCCGGTATGACCGGCTCATCAAAAGAAATATTGAGGAAGATCATATCTTCTTTTCACACCGCATTCCCCAATGGTAAATCTACCATTACGGCTACGGTTGCCGAGGGAGATTGGGTGATGCAATACGGAACCTTCAAGGGAACCAACTCTGGGTCATTCATGGGTATGCCCGTCTCGAATAAGGAAATGAGTTTTGATTTTTCTGATGCTTTAAAATTTAAGGACGGAAAAATAACTGACCACTGGGGAATAATAGATATGGCGACCATGATGCAGCAAATGGGAATGATGCCGCCGCAAGCATCTTCAGGTGATTCTTCGATGATGAAGAAAGATAGTCCCATGTAGAAGCGTTTTTCATTTCAGGAAAAATAGAAATTGCAATAGCGCGGGTGATTTTCGCTTGCGCTATTTTTTTTAGCGCTCACTTTTTTGGCCTCGGATTAATTGGCTCAATGATTCTATCAGTAGTCGTTAACACCCATGCAATGATTGTGGGTCTCAGCCTGTGAAATAATTTGCATTGACTTTTTTTATCTTCATTGCCTGAAAAATTGCTCGCGCCTCTTTGTTGTACTGAGGGATTGGTCAGTGACACCACCACGGCGCTCGCACTACGAACAGAAAAATCCGTTCCTGAATATGATTCGAGAAAGGTTACGCCTTTATTCATTGTTAAATCTGGCAGGAGATGTTTTTCTGCTCATCTTTTCTTTTATTCTTGCATACCTTTTGATCTGGGGACATTTCAAACCCAATTTTCAAATTTACTTTCTCAAAGCATCCGTTGCACTTCTGCTTTGCTGGATTATCACCGCTCTGGTGCTGAAGCTTTATGGGGGGGAGCAATATGAGTTTTTCGGCCGATCACTTCCGAAGCATTTTTTAGCGATCATCTTTCATGCGTTGCTCCTTTCTATAGTAGTATTTCTCATTAAAGATTTTACGATCTCGAGAATTCTTTTTATTTACGCCTACCTGCTTTTTGTTTTTCTCGATGTACTGTTCCGCCTGTGCCTGATCTACGTGTTTCGCTATCGGTGAATTTCACCGAAACAGTGCTTACTATTACCATTAGAACAAATCTATTCCGAGAAAGAAAGTGTTTTGAATGTACATATCGTTTCTACATCTTTTGATATAATCAAGCTTATCGCTTAGGAAATAACCAACTGTAAGATCGCAACCGATGCTGATTTTTTCAGTCATATAATACCGCAAGCCCAAACCGTTGTTTACCGAATAGTAATTGCCTGCAACAACGCAATTCTTTTTCATCCGGTCACTTACATGATTGAATACTACACCTGAGAAAATGTACGGCCTTATTCTCGAGCTTTCAGAAAAGAGATACCCATTGGCAATTTTGTATCTCAGGAAAATTCCTTCTGAAGTCAACCGCGAATTCAAATTCCCCATTCCTATTCTTGCTGTACAACCGGGGCATCTGTCGCTTAAGGGAACCTCCGTGTTTTTCATTTCCTCAGTTTGACAATATCCGTAGTCACCTACGAATCCCAAGAAGCCGGCATCGAAGGATCTTGTTAAGTAATATCCCAGCGAAATATTTACTGAGCCATAGGAGGAAGGGTTAAGTTTATAGATGTTGTTTCCGAGATCCCCGTAGTAAAACTGAAACCCTCCCCCGGCAGTAAAACTTAATTTATTGTTTACGGTTTGTGCTGAAAGTCCCGTTGCGGTCAGGGCGAACCAAAAGGCGAATAAATATTTTTTCATGGTTTTTGATTTTTGGTTAACTGCGGGAACTAATGTAAAAAATCACCTCCAATTTTCCAGACAAAATTAATTGATACAACCACTTCTTCTTTTACTGGGCCAATCCTTTATGAATAGCATACAAAACAATTCCGGTTCTTGATTTCAAATCAAGTTTGGAGAATACCGATTCGCGATAGCCGTCAACTGTTCGCAAACTAACCTCCATGAGGTCAGCAATTTCTTTATAGGTGAGTTCGCTGCAGCTATGCTTCATGAACTCAATCTCTCTGACTGTGAGAAGTGATGCAGGATCAATTCCGGAGTTACGGCCCGACCTGTTGTTTTTTTTCAGTTCATCATCTTGCTGCTTCTGCCTTGCTTTCATCAAACTTTCGATCACAAACTTATCGTAGTAATATCCTTTTTCAAAAACCTGCTGCAACGTGTTCCTTACAATTTG
This sequence comes from Chitinophagales bacterium, assembly GCA_035638255.1. Classification (GTDB taxonomy): domain Bacteria; phylum Bacteroidota; class Bacteroidia; order Chitinophagales; family UBA10324; genus DASRAJ01. The sequence goes on along the minus strand of DASRAJ010000157.1, from coordinate 144,212 downwards.
CGGAGAAGAATCTTTGAGTAAGTAAGCATTCGCTCCGCTTTCAATCATACTATTCACGCTTTGGAGATCATCATGGACTGACAAGGCTACAACCCTCAGCTTTGGGTATTGTCTAATCAACTCTCTTGTTGTTTCAAATCCATCCATTACCGGCATAGCAACATCAACCATTGCAATTTCAGGCAGAACTTTTAGCAGTGCGAGTTTTTCCAGAAGCTCCTTTCCATTTGATGCCTCGACGACAACTTTGAATTCCGGAAAATTTTCAATGAGCATTTTTATGCCGCTTCGCACCAATTGGTGATCGTCGGTAAGTGCAATTTTGATCTGCATATTGGGGAAGGTTTCGTTTTGATTTTGCGCTCTTGATCACGCGTTGAAATACTCTTACTTATTCGGAAATGAAAGACGAAGATAGAATCCACCTTCTGAATTATTTGAAATGGTGATTTCGCCATGCATTAATTCCGCCCGCTTGAAAATATTCGTAAAGCCCAGGCTGTTTTTTAGTTGCTCATTGTTAAATTGATCTCCATGCAACCCTTTGCCGTTGTCACTATACTCTATTTGAATATTACCGTCCGCTTCGCTGATGATCAGTGACAATTCTGTTGCACCGGAATGTTTCAGAGTATTTGTGACCAATTCCTGAATAATGCGAAAGGCAAACACTTCATTAGACCGGGAACTAAACAGGACGTTTGCAGGGAAAACAAGAGTAGTCCTGACGATACCCTGTCTTGCAATTCGCTCAAACAATCTCTTTAAAGATTCCTCCATTCCAAAAGAAGAAAGATAATCATTGCTGAGTGTTTTCGAAATACTGCGTACACTTTGAAGTGTGTTTTGTACCGACTCGCGGGCTGCCGCGATATTTTTTTCTGTCGCTGCATCGGGCATCGGTCGAATGTTGTTAAGCTGAATGATGCTGAACGTAAGCATCTGTCCTACATCATCGTGCAAATCGCGGGCAATATCGTTGAGTGTATTTTCTGCGACTTCCACTTGTGTTTTCATCAACTCTTTCTCGAAGGAGGTTTTCATTTCAAGGACCTCATTGCGGTGTGTCAGCCTTTTGTTGCGGCTCACCAAAAGCAAATTGATTACCAGCACAAAAAGCACAAGCAATGCGAAGGTGCTAATGCCTACTGAAAAAATAATATCCCACGCTTTCGGGTCCATAATAATCCAATGATGATGATTAAGTAACTGAGGTAGTAACCGATGTACAATCCAATAATACTATAAAGCGCACCAAAAACTTTAGGGTCATTTGATGGGAGCCAGCTTAAAAGGGAAGTCACAGGCGCCGTAACAAAATTACTCAGCAATGTTGCAGCAGAGAACCAAAACATAAAATTCCGAAAAGGTGACTCATCTGATGTTTCCACAACATGCCGGAGGTATAAAAATGCCAGGGCGCCAATTAGCAGCTGACCGGCGAGCAATGAATTGCTTGCAGTTCCCCGGTAACCCTGGTAATATAATAAGTTGACAACATGGAGTAACAGAAAAAACATGAAACCGGATACTACTATCCATTTTATTTCCAGCTTTCGAAAAAGATAGAAATACAAAATAGCATACAAAGCGAAAATGATGGGCATGCTATAATTCGGGAACCAGAGATTACTGTGCTCCTGAAGCAGTAACCAGAATGGATGATAACTGAATGTTATAGCATCGCTGAAAACATCCATCAACCAGGAAACAAAAATTATTACCGCTGCCATTACTTCTTCTGTTGTAAGTGTTTTGGAAAAAAGGATAAAGATGAGAACAGTTCCAAGCTCAACATCGAAAGGAATCCACGTAAAAATATCCTTGAAGAAATCACTCACTGGGCGGTGGGGATTTCTTCGCAAGATAGTGATTCACCGTATTAAAGAGTACCACTACTGCCGCAGTATGGCGGACAGGGCTTTCCTATTTCCATGATGTATCCTTCACCTTTCCCTCCTGCATCTTTTGGTAACATTACCGCGGGATTAAAAACGAGGTGACCCTTATCGTCATAAAGCGGTAAGAGCGTGGTAATGCCTGATACATCATCTTTGTTATAATTATATGGCGCAACAGATAATATAGCACCGCTGCCATCATTAGGAGGTAGTGGATCCCAAATCTGTGTCTGCATATCGCCATCAATATAACCAAGCTCAAAACCTATGTAGCCGTTTGGGTTATTGGGTCTGCCATCCGAAGCGAAGGGAGATTGGGGATCAAGGTGGTTATCTTTAATGTAGTGATTATAGATCATGTCCCAGCTATAAAAGCGGTAAGTTCTTGGGTCATGAGAAGAAATAATTGGGCTTCCTATAGTAGTGTTAAAGGGGCTTGCTGGCAGAGGTGGCGATGGTGGTGTCAACAAATGTAAGTCAGAAATATTACTGTACGGACCCGGATTATTAAGAACGCAATATTGGCTGATGGTGAGCGAACCGCTACCACTCCCATTCACTGAATTAGCTGTAGCAATCATAATTGCAAGAGCCCTTGTCCCGTCTGGTAATATCGGACCAAGAACCGGCTCACATAAAATTCCGCCATTGTCTCCAAAGCCAGAATTAGTATAGTACTGAATCAATACACTTATTTTCACTTTTACATCAAAGCCTGCCACCACATTTTGAGCAGGAATTGTATTGTCATAAAGCACTGATTTTCCTTTATGTGCCTCAAACCAAATTGCCTCATACTCTTTCTCAAGAAGATAATATCCGGCTTCATATACTAACTGACTTAAGGCGAGAAAATGCTGAGATGTAGAATCCATTACACTAAGGGAGTCCTGTCCTTGTTTCAGGAATTTCATCTGGCATTGGCGGCTCAGGTTTTCGAAATCCAACACGGTATGGTCTTCAGGACTTTGGATCAGGCTATCAACCTTGGTCGCACAGTACGCGTCGTCTGAAATGTTCTCAATAGGTGCAGGACTCGTTTGTTGTTGCTTGCAGGAAAAATGTAGCCACAACACGATCATCACTATTCCATAAAGCAGGTATTTACATAGTGCCTCTATCGGCGTCTTTTTAATGTTTTGCATAGGAGAATTGTTTAACCAAGTTTTTTTATAGATTATTTATTCGCTGCAAAGAACCTATTCCTTCCTTTCTTATACAACCGCTCTTTCACCCCCGTTAAATCACCCCCGGCTCCTGGTGTTTTTCCCGTTGTGTTGCGGTAGCGTTGTCTTGCACCTTTGCTGCGACAAGATTAAAAGAATTTCTTTTCAGATGTGCAATAGCTTTCATCAACTTTTACACAGGCTTAACAGACCGAAAGATTTTAACCAGAGCCTAAATATATTAAATGGGATTGAAAGTGGCGAGAGATCAGGATTTCCGTACTTGACGAATATCTTCACATGCTATCTGAATCGATTTGAAAAAAAAGGCTTCAACTATTTTACAAAAATCAACCTTAAAAATAAAAACGAAGGTTACAGAAAATCTTTATAACGCCCCTTAATCCTAAGTCAAAAAAAATAAACTGCAGATTCAAATACCTTAAAACCTTTTTGTTTATGACAGCAATTAAATCTCAGGAAACCGATTTTTCGAAAGATGTATTGGGAAGATATATCTGCAATGGTTTTGATGAAGCAATCAACAGTACAGATAAGGGACGAAGCCGCAAAGACGGAAGTCCGCAAAACGATGCACTCCCATTTGACATTATAGTGATTGGCGGTGGCAGTTTCGGGCCTGTGTTTGCCCAACATCTTTTTGAAAAAGACAAAAGTCACAGCCACCGCATTCTCATTCTTGAAGCAGGACCATTTGTCCTGAGTGAGCATTTTCAGAATTATCCCATACTGGGTCTCGTTCCGCCCGGCGCAACGGAAATTGATCCCATGGTGCCACGAAATGAAATATGGGGATTGCCATGGCGCTCGGATGTTAAAGGTGGCTTCCCAGGGCTGTCCTATTGTTTAGGAGGCAGGTCAGTATTTTTTGGTGGTTGGTCGCCGCAACTTTTAAATTTAAATGGCCTAACTGAAATGCCTGATGACAAATGGCCATCTATAGTTAAGGATGAGCTTAACAATAAGTATTTCGCCGAAGCTGCCTCACAAATAGGAACCGATGTTAGTAACGATTTTATCCATGGAGGTCTTCATAATGCTCTCAGAAAGCAATTGCATGACGGCATAAAGAACGGAAACATTTCTGATGCTATACCTTTCAATAAGCTACCTGTTAATCCGGGAACGCCTCCGGGTTCTTCTCCATTAAAGGTAAACGAGTTCAAATTAGAAGCGCCGCTCGCCGTGCAAACCAAGAGTGCTTCGGGATTATTTCCAATCAATAAATTCAGTGCTGTACCACTTATGATTGATTCAACACGAAAGGCCTCGAACGAATCAATGCACAACGGCACTCCTGATGATGTTAAGAAGAGATTGATGGTGGTTCCGCATTGCAGGGTAATTCGTTTGCAAACCGAAATAATTAACGGTACTGCACATGTAACCGGCATCGAAACCACGCAGGGATTTATCTCACTTGCTGAAAGCACCAAAGTGGTGCTCGCAATTGGTACCATTGAAAATACCCGCCTGGCATTACTTTCTTTTCAGGGAATTAATAACTACAACCTTATTGGCCAGAACCTGATGGCGCATTTGCGATCGAATCTCACTATACGAATTCCGCGCACGTCAGTAAAAAATCTGGGTTCAGTATTGCAAGCCCTCGAAGCATCTGCACTGTTTGTTAAAGGCGCTCACGATCGCGGTAATGGCAAGAAAGGATTCTTCCATTTGCAGATAACAGCTTCGGGAGTTTCAAAGCCAACAACAGATTCAGAAGCTGAGCTTTTCAAAAAAATTCCTGACTTCGATTCTGTCAACGCGCTCAACCAATCAAGTGATACTACGGTTGTTATTACTATCAGGGGCATAGGTGAAACCGAAGCAAGAAATCCCGGAAGTTTTATACGCCTCGCTACAGAGCAACCGGTTGATGAAGTTGGAGTAACCCGCGCTTTCATCACGTATAGTCTAAACGCAAATGATATGGCATTGTGGGATGCAATGGATAAAGCTTCAGATGATGTTGCAAAAGTTTTTGCTGATGGAGAAGATTTCGAGGTGCTGTCGAATTCAAACGCATGGCTTCCTGCTAACGCCGCTACTGATTTGAAAGCCCTATATGCTTATGACTATCGCTGGAATGGCGGAAGGCGAGATGGCATGGGCACCACGCATCATGAAGCCGGCACTTTATGGATGGGCAGTGACCCCATGAATTCGGTTACGGATGAAACCGGGAAATTTCATTTCGTTTCCAATGCTTATGCCGCAGGACCTGTTCTGTTTCCGACAGTAGGATCACCTAATCCGATGTTGACTGGGGTTGGACTCGCAAGAAGGTTAGCCGATCAATTTATTGTTCCTCCTGATGTACCCGATGCCGGTTATACAATGATGTTTAACGGAGTTGACTTGAGTAAATGGAAGATGAGCACCATTAAAAATCAACCGGGCCGGGATAATCCCGGTAGCTTTAATATCGTACGTGGCGCTTTAGAATCACAGCCAGGAAATGATTTAGGATTACTTTATTATACCGATGCGATGCCACAGAATTACAGCTTGAAACTGGAGTTTCTCACATGGCGTGACGATGATAATTCCGGAGTATTCGTTCGCTTCCCTAATATAGACAGCAAGGGTTTTGATAACACGGCTTACGTGGCTATCAATTTTGGCTTCGAGGTTCAGATTAATAACATCGGAGAGGGAAATCCCCCTGGTTTGGATATTCATAAAACCGCGGCCATCTATGGATTTGCTGCGCCTAATAATCCGCAATTAAAAAATCCTGGAGAGTGGAATCAAATGGAAATTCTGTGCATCGGTCAGAATTACAATGTCTTCCTCAACGGGAGCTTAGTAACAGATTATTCTAATCCTGATCCGCTAAGAGGAAGTGATGTTACCCATTTTGTTGGATTGCAAACGCACACTGGCAGGGTATCATTCAGAAGGATTCAGTTCAAAGCAATTTAGAACCTGTTGTTCTTTAAACAATGCCTTAAAATACAATGCTGAGATGTTCTATGATATAAAAAAGTTTTAGTCGTGAATCATACATGAAAATCCTTCACATAACGCCGGAATATCCTCCTATAATTTGGGGAGGCCTCGGTACAGCAGTAGGCGGATTGACAAAAGCGCTCGCTAAAGAACATTATTCAGTTGGAGTATTGCTTGTCGGTGGGGCTTTGGTTCTGAATAAACAGCCTTATGGAAGCTGGGAGACCAACTCAATGGAAGACCTGAGAGATCAATTCTCCACTGAAAAAATCATTGTTCGTGAAAATATTTTATTCTTTCACGTCGCTCCCAACGAAGCATGGAAGATCGCTGATGTGTTATCAGAATATTGGGTGCCTGATATTATACATCTGCACACTGCATGGTTACTACCTGTCGCAATGAGAATACGCGAAAGATGTAACTGCCCAATTGTTTTTACCGTGCATTCGATTGACAAGGCTGAGTATGAGGTGGGGAAACTTTTTAATCACTGGCAGGTGCAGGAACAAGCCATCGATGAATCAGATCGAATCATTGCCATTTCAGAAAGTGAAAAGGAAATACTGGCCGAATATTATCCTCAGGCAATAAACAAAGTAAGCGTAGCAGGAAACGGAATTGAAGATTATAAAGAGGCAGAGCTATCTTCTATAAAACGCGAATGGAAAGAAACTGAGTTGACTATTTTATACACCGGAAGATTTGTAGAGCGAAAGGGAATTTGGGATTTGATAGATGCTATTCCAACAGTACTTACCTCTTTCCCTAAGGCCAAATTTGTTTTGGCAGGCGGTTATGGCGGAGGTGTTGAAATCGAAAAAGAATGCTTGGTTGATACACTTACCCCCTTTAAAAACCAAGTGCATTTCACAGGTTGGCTTACACCTGGCGAAATAAACGGATGGTATGAAAAAGCAGACATGCTGGTGATTCCAAGCTGGTATGAACCCTTTGGTATGGTTGTTCTTGAAGGAATGCTATATGGTTTGCCTATAGTTGCAACAAACATTGGAGGTCCATCTGAAATCTTAGCTCATAATGTGTCTGCAAAATTAGTCCCTCCAAAAAACCCCAATGCGCTGGCAGAATCCATTATCGAGTTATCAAGAAACACTTCACTTCGCAAGCGGCTTGGAATAGCCGGGGCAAAAGAGGTAAGGAAAAAGTGGCTCTGGGAAAAAACGGTTAGAAAAATAGAACAGGCATATTCAGAAGCCGCCTTTCCCCCGCTAATGCTTGATTGAATAGTCGAAGCAACCTGAAATGGTTAACAACCATCAATCCTTTCTTGTTGTCTGGAATATTGAATTACTTATAACTTCTGGTACTGGTTATTGAAATTGGTCAGATGTGGTAAAGTATGCGATTGCAAGACTAATATCGGCTTACTGGATTGAAAGTTAAAGCCAACAATGTTTATCCTATACAAGGAACCCACTCATTCTTTCTTATACAACCGCTCTTTCACCCCCGTTAAATCACCCCCGGCTTCCGGTATTTTTCCCGTTGTACGGCGGTATCGCTGCACTGCACCTTTGCTGCGACAAGATTAAAAGAATTTCTTTTCAGATGTGCAACAGCTTTCATCAACTTTTACACAGACTTAACAGACCGGAAGGTTTAAAAATTAATTATATAGGAGTTTGCTAAAAATCCTTGCCCCTCTTTCCTGTGCCCGTAAGCACTGAAAGAACGGGATAAAAAGAGTAAGCACCCGGCAGCCGAAAAGGGAACGAGTAGGCGAAAAAGTAAAAACTTTAACTTATGTCACTTACAATGCATGGAACTTGGACCATTACTGTAAAATCCAAGTCTGCTGCTTTTGCTCAGCAGTTTGTAGTAAGCGGCGGCGGAACAAACAACGGCCCTCATCCGGGCACTGTTGGCTCACCGCCGGTAACTGTACTTGCCGGAGCCGGATTTCCCTGGACGATTCAAATCCAAAATAATCCTGGCAGTGGCGTTTTTCGGGATTCCGCTATGCAGCTTACTTCCCCTACTGTTTTAGGAACAGGTGTGTCCTTCGACATTTTATCAGAAGATGCCGGCGATGGGGATTTTAATGATCTTGTTCTCACTTGCTTCCAACCTTTTCACAAGTTTATTAAAGAGAATAAAGATATCAAAGAGACCCATAAGGAGTTCATTAAAGATTTCAAAGAATTCAAAGAGTATAAGGAATTTATTTATGAGGTACATCAAAAGCGGGAGATAGAAATTCCTAAGCTAAAAGATGCTGAAGTAGGAGACCCATTCCAAAATATTGGTGATCCCGCATGGCTTGCCTCTGTTGAACAGCGTTTAGAAGGGCTTGAAAAAACTATTGGTCAAAACCCTGCTTTCATAAAATCAACTGAACGCCCTGCCGTAGGAAGCAAAGTAGCTAAAGCCGCAAGAAAAGGCAACAAGAACTAATGGTCCTGGTAATTGCAAGCATTCTTGACGAAGCAGCCGCTTCTTTGGTAAATAAGTTTACCAGGGGGGCGGCCTCTTTACTTACGAGTATGGATCTGTCGAGAAAGGATACAGATATTCTCTTCCATCAAATTGAGAAGGGAAGCATTGTTGCATCGGGTAAAAAAATCCAACTTGGAAATATCTCAGGAGTTCTCACGCTTATTCCAAATATCTATCCGATGGAATTGGTCCAAATAAATAAAGAAGACCGTAGTTATGTGGCCAGCGAAATGAATGCGTTCATGCTATGGTTTCTTTCACAGTTGAAATGTCCTGTACTCAACCCTCCTTCGCCCACTTGCTTGAATGGTCAACTGTGGAGATTAGAATATTGGATGAAATTGGCACAGCAACAAGCCATCCCTACCCTATCATTGAAGAGATCCAATACAAGGTCTTATACAACAAACACATTGAAAAATGAAGACTATGCGAGAATAACTGTTATTGGGCGAAAATGTATCGGTACAAAGAATGCAGTGCTTCAAAATTATTCACTCCGGTTAGCTGAAGTGACGAACTTAAATCTATTGCAAGTCGGTTTCAAAAGAAATTTTGATGGCGAATGGAAGTTTGCACATGCATCTCAGTTTCCCGATATTAATGACAAAAAAGTGGCTGCTGCAATCATTAAATTCTTTTCAAAAAAAACTTGACATGATACTGCTTTGGGGACTGTTAGATGATACACCGATGCAAATGGTGTTTGACGAATTGAAGCGAATGAATGTACCGTTCTATTTTCTTAACCACCGCGATTTAGATGAGCTGAAAGTAAAAATCAATTTTATTCCAAAGCTGAAAGGAACGATAGAGATTTATGGAGAAAAAATTTCAGTTAGCGATATCAGCACATGTTATTTTAGAACTTATAATTTCAGGGATTATGAGGAGTATGAAGCCCTTGACACAACTGATAGTCATATTCAGCAAATGGCGGCGGCGGAAGACATTCTATGGAGCTGGTCTGAAATGACCGACGCTTTGGTTATTAACCGTCCTTCTTTGATGGCTTCCAATCATTCCAAACCTTATCAATGTTCAATCATCGGGAATTTCGGCTTCTCTATACCTGAAACATTAATAACCACGTCTCCATATGAACTGAAGAAATTTTGGAAGCGACATGGACAAATCATTTATAAATCCATCAGCGGAATTCGAAGTATTGTCCGTAAATTGTCTGACGAAGATTACGTTCGGATGAAGGATGTCCAATTTTGCCCCACACAATTCCAGCAATTTATTGCAGGCACTGACTATCGAGTACACGTGGTGGGTACTCGTACGTTTAGTTGCAAAATCCATTCTGTTGCTGAAGACTATCGTTACTCTCAAACTGAAATGGAAATTGTAACCCTGCCGCAAGCTGTTGAAAATAATTGCATCGAGCTCTCCAAACACCTGGGCTTCCATCTATCAGGCATTGATCTGCGGTGCACTTCAAAAGGCGAATGGTATTGCTTTGAAGTAAATGCTTCACCGGCATTTTCATACTTTGAATTGAAGACAGGACTACCGATTGCTAATGCTGTTGCAAGATTGCTTAAAGAGGGTTAAAACAATCGAAGAACAACCGATTAACCCGAAATTTGCAGTTCGAATTTTTGTCGCAAAGAACCCGGAGTAAAACGCAAAGAATAGCACAAAGAAAAAGTTACAAATTATCTGGTGTCAAACTTTGCCTTTTTTCTCTGCGAAATTCTTTGCGCTCTCCCGAAAAAAATCGGGACAGGTCTGCGGTTCATTTTATTGAACTGCAAAATGCGGTATTAATAGCTGTAGCCCCGCCATGTCCTATAGGTTTGTCCATTGAATTATTTGTTTCCATGATTTTGTAGATGATTTATCTGCTGCAAAGAACCTATTCCTTCCTATATAACCGCTCTTTCACCCCCGTTAAATCACCCGCGGTTACTGGTGTTTTTCCCGTTGTACTGGAGTAGCGCTGAACTGCACCTTTGCTGCCATAAGATTTAAAACAACAGCATTTTCATAAATCAATTCATATAGGAGTTTGCTAAAAATCCTTGCCCCTCTTTCCTGTGCCCGTAAGCACTGAAAGAACGGGATAAAAAGAGGAAGTATTCGGAAGCCGAAATGGTTTTAGGAATAGGCGAAAAAAACAAAATCAAAAGTCATGTCAACTAAAGTAACCAAAGTTTATTGGACAATTCAAACCGGTCACAACTGGTGGAGCAGAAGTAACGCTCCTGTAGTCCTTGAAATCTATCGTGATAATGAATTACTTCAACGCGCCAATCTGGAACCGGGCCGCACACTTCGCCTCGGTAAAGATTCCGATGCAGCTTACTGTTGGGAATTTAAAAACCCCGATGGTCCCGGAGTTGCCTTTTCAGGCACTGCCCTCCCCTGCTATAAAGAATTTGAAAACGGTCTAAGTGGTCACCTGAAAGTAAAGCTCATCGCTGAGGGAGATGATGCATGGGAGAAGGTAAATATTGACAGTACGATTGTCAGCGGTGACCTGCAATTTATTCCCGGCACTATAGATTCATTTGCCTGGCAGGAAAATTACAATCGTTTTTATTTCGGACGGGATATAATGCTAAGCACCGATAGCAGTGAAGGATATACTTCACTAACGCTTCTTTATTAATTCCTGTCTCTTAATGCTAAATGCAGAATAAAATCAGGCAAAGGAAAGAAGAGATCCCACTAATCCATATTTCAAGAATGCTTTAGCCTTTGTCGAAGGCCAGCGAATGGATTCCCCGGAACTATAGATGTGATAAAGAAGGAGCAAGCTGAAAATCCTAAGAAAAGAGTAAGCACCCGGAAGCTGAAAAGGGAAATAGAGTAGGCAAAAAAAATAACTTATGAAAGACACAAGATCAAAGCCTGTCAAACTAAAAATTGACAGCAGGCATCACGAAGCATTGAAAAATGCTCATGCCTATGTATTCGAAAATGCTACCGGCAAATTGCTGGAGTCTAAACCCATTTCAAAAGGAGAGGCAACATTGGAAACTCCGGTGGCGCTTATGCGAGGCCAGGTTCAACTTATCATAGGCCCGCCAATGCCGAAAGAGTTAGCTCAAAATGTTTCAGCGGGCATGTTGAAGAATGCGGGCGGATTTCAAACCTCCACCATTATTTCTCCTGAGCATACAATTGATGTTACGGCTATACCTCACATTGACTGGCCCATCTTCTGGCCATGGTGTCACATTACAGGTAACCTGACCAAATCGTTTATCATTGATGGAGTCGAGAAGATATTGCCTGTTTGCGATGCAAGAGTTCATGTGTGTGATATTGATCCGATTATTATTTGGTGGAACCATATCCCCGATTGGGTATTCATTGATTTAGCCACCAAGCTTCGCCCGCATATTGACTGGCCGAAAGAACGCATTCCAATTCCCATCCCGAATCCCAATCCACCGGACCCACCATTCCTATCAGGAGTTCCGGGTATCAGGATGGCAAAGGTTATGAGTTCTACAACCGGCAATGCCAAAACGATTGCGTTGCCTACGCTTCCTGCAAAAGTTCAAACAGCCATCATCTCTGATTCACTATCTGCCATTAAGAGCTCTGTTTTAGAACACTTTACCGATTTGCATCCCTACTTCTGCTTATGGCCCTGGTTTTGGCCGTGGTTCTATCGCTGCACAGAATTAGGCGTGGCAGAAAGTGATTGCAACGGTCATTTCGATTTCAGCTTCTGGGACTTCGGCGGCAAGAACATTTACGTCTGGGTTGAGGTATTGATTGATGGTAATTGGGTAACGGTTTATCGTCCCTTTAAACCTTGCCACACCTGGTGGAATTATCCCTGCGGAACGGACATCAACATCCGCATCTATGATGACCGGGTGAGGCCCTGCTCTTGCGATCCATTGCCGGGTGATGTGATCTGGATGAAGAGCATCAACTTCGGAGCAAGTATTCGGGGCATTCAACAGTCTCACGCAGCCAGCGGTCATTTGGCGGACGCCGTTGGTCTTACACAATACGGAGGTTATGGAAACATCAGTCCGTTTGGAAGCACGTTTCCACTCGTAGTTCAGTTCGGTGCAGGATTCCCGAACGCCGCCGCATCGCATTATCGCTGGAGGTTTAAAAGAATTTTTGACGGGAACCTGAATCCTATTGCTGATGGCGATCATAACCTCTCCGGAGATATTGCAAAGCACTATACCTATCCGATTGTAGTGGCCGGACATACACAATTCGCTTCTAATAATTTTCCGATGGGTGCAGCAATGGTTGGCGGAAACGCTCAATATAAAATACCGCATACGGATGCAGTACTGGATGTACCCGAACCGGGAGCAGAATGGGAACGGCAGGACACGGCAACCATTTATCTGAATACAACAGGACTATCCATGGAAGGCCTCTATGAACTAACCTTCGAATTGGTCAATGCGGCCGGTGTTGTTCAGGCTATACCTGCAGACACGTATGTGGTTTCCAAGAAACCTTCCGACATTGTTCTCGATCCTTCCCAGGAAACGGTAACAGCCGATGGATTGCCCGAACACTATGTGGTCAAGAATGGTGCGGGACTGGCCATTGCATTCCGTTTTTATATGCGCATTGATAATAATCACTGTTATGCTGATGTTCAGGATGCGATTGTTCCAAGTGGTACTACAGATACCGTGTGCGGCTTTGGCTATTACAATGACAAGGCTACGGACAATGTTACGCTGCGTTTCGTTGCCGGACATCCGCACGACTTTGCGACCTATAGTTTCAATGTGACGAAAGGAAACAGCAATCCTGTAATCGAAGGCAATTCAGCCGGTGCAGTAACCATTGGAAATAATTTCTACACCGTTGGTAATTCACCCATGGGAGCAAGTCCGCTCGATGCTTATTCAAAAGTAATCCCGGTGGGCACCATGCTTGGTACCTGTCCGCAGGCAGCATTTGCAGAAACCTTGCACGTTGATGCGACGCATACTGATGGTGTTAACTCGCTGGATTATCTCGATGCAGGTGACACCGCAGCCATTGCCATTGCACCTCTTCCATAGTTTATATCAAGCAGTGGTTTTATCAACTATCCTAAACCTGACGCAGTCCTGGTAATTCTGCGTCAGGTTTTATGCATTTGATTGATGGAGAAGAATAAATTTTTTATTTCCGTGGCATGATGCAAAATCCGCTTGATGTCATGATTGCCTCGTCATTTGTTTGAAGTACTCAGGCGCAATTCAGTTATCACTTTGTTTCCTTCGTCAAATAAGCCCAGCCATTGGGATGAGCGGTTATCAAGATTTTTCATTTGCTCCTGCCCTACAAATTTGCCTTTATTGGTTAAGAAATAAAATCTCACACCGTTTTTGTCAGGTAAAGGAGCGGTTTCGGTTTTTATTGTCCTGCTTAAATAATCTTCTGCTTTGTCTATAAACGCTACAGCTGCCTGGTGTACATTGTCGTGGCCAACGCCACCGATAATACCTCCGCCTGAACTTAAATACAAACTTGCGTCACCCGAAAGGAATGAAACAAGTGTCGCAGTTCCTTTGCCTAAATCCCAATCCATAATTACTCCATAAATTTTTGTCTGGTCGGATGGAACTTGAACACGAATTTGTTCTGCGGTAACACTTAAAGCCATGTCCCGAAGTCCCGTGTAGGGGTTGTTGTTAGGGTCAACCATTTGTCGTTTGGTCATGTCTTGATTTTGTTGTTGAGTTTGCTTGTTAACTTTTGACTTATTGTTACAACTTGCTAAATAGAAAACTAACCCGCCTATTTCAAAAAGTACGATAACGGCGTAAAACATTTTCATGTTGGTTGATGTTAATATTGCTGCCGACTTATGCCGTTAATATAGCTCTCATCTGTTTATTTGTACTCCAATGATTTCAAATAGTAAAAATAAGATTCAGCATCGTCCCTTCTCCGCGAACTGAATCAATCGTCATTTCACTACCTGGTTCCCCGGCACGTCTTTTCATATTCCTGATTCCAGTACCTGACAGTCTTTCTTCGAAATGAAAAAAGAAATCAGGGTACAAAGTGACAAGTACAAAAAAAAATTCGGACTTGAAAGCCGAGAGATTGCTTTGCTTGAGATGAGCATGAATATTTTTTTCATGGAGAAAATTGTCTCGCCCGAACGAGGTTCACTTAAATCACTTTGTCACAGTTTAGAAATTTTTTATTAGATACACGAAACCTGATATCTATTGCGTTAGATTTACCAATCATGGAACATAACAAGCGCATTCCCAACAACAGTGCAGAGAAATGCAGTGTTATGTCTCCTGATATTAATTCACGCTCTAAAAATCTCACCTATGAAAAATGCCACACTCAGTAAAAAACTTAAGCAGTACTCAGCAATGGCTGGTTGTCTGCTCGCAGGCTCAAAACTGGCCGACGCTCAAATAGTTTACACAGATGTCAATCCTGATGCCGTCTCACTGAATTCAGTTTACTCACTCGATTTAAACAATGATGGCTTAGTTGACTATTGGATCACCACCTATCTATATTCCTCTACAGGCACTGAAACCGGTTACGTATACGTCTCGCCGGTTGACAACAATGAGGTCGCAAACGTTGAAAATTATCCTGGTGCTCAAATTGAATTTTACCCCGCTGTTCTCAATGCCGGTGATAATATTGATCCGCAATTAAAGTGGGACGATATGTCGAGCCAAACCTTAGCATATTTCTCATTATCCTTTACAAGCGGATATCGTTATACATCCGGCAACTGGATTAGTCAGGAAAAAAAGTATCTCGGTCTGCGTTTCAATTTTAATGGAGAACTGCATTATGGTTGGGTAAGACTCTCTGTCAGTAGTGAGGCATCCCCATGCACCATACTTGATTATGCCTATGAAGCCACCCCTAACAAGATGATTAAAGCAGGAGATATAGGTAGTGTCGTCTTCTATCCTGATGATGACGGCGATAGTTATGGAGCGATGAATGCTCCCGGATATATTTTCTCAGTGAGTCCCGATGGAGCTTATTCAAGTGTAAATAATGACTGTGATGATTCAAATCCTGCTGTTCATCCCGATGTCAAAGAAATTGTCCGCAATGGAATTGATGACAATTGCGATGGTTATGCTGACGAAAGTGTTACAGGCATCTTTGAAGAAACAGGTTCCTTATCCTTCAATATCCTTTCAAATCCTGCCGCTAATAGTTTAAGCATTCAACTTCAATCGCCTGAACCAAGCATGATCACCATGAAAGTATTCGATCTTTCGGGGAAAGAATTGTATTCGGAAAATCTTGGAACGGTTACAGGGATATTTTCAAAGCAACTTGACTCGCAGGGTTTCTCCTCCGGAACTTACTTATTACAAGTGAGTCATGATGGAAGGAATGATGTGAAGAAATTCGTAGTTGAAAATTGAAGACTACTGAATAAGAATCCTCGTACATTTACATGCAATGTGTACTTCGAGGTTCTTCATTCTCTTATACTTTCTCTTTACCGCTGTTTTGGTTAAAGGGCAGCAGGAAAATAATGATTCAAGCTGCTCAAAATTTTCATTGGGTTTTGATCTCGGCCTCTTTAGAAATCAGGCGAGCCCTGATCTTGATAACTCTTCACCCGATATCGAACATAGCGTAATTGGTCATTGGGATTACGGAGGTAATGTTTCACTTGAATATTCTTTTACCCGCCATTGGAAAATACTTGCTTGTCCCGGCATTGAAATTAAAAAGCTCGAACTCCAATTAAACGTTGACAAGTTAGATTTCGGTGACGAGTTTGACGGACTTGGTTTTAACGGCTATAGCGGCACCGATCCTCACATCATTTCCTATAATGAGCAGGCAAGTTTCTTCACCCTTCCTGTTCTCATCAAATATGATTTTAATGCAGGAAGATTCTCTCCGATTATTTCAGCAGGTGGCTCCGTCGATTTCTTACTGAGCAAGAATGAGCACACAACCGCTTACTACAACAATGGAACTCAAGAATCCTGGAGCGAACAGGATTTATTCAGAAGCACCGATGCGGCTTTGCTGTTTCAGGCAGGTATGCGCTACCGGGCTTCAAAGAAAATCTCTATCTCTCTAAATTGTCTTTTCAAATATTTTCTGCTTGACAAAGACTTAATTGTACGCCAGTTTTATTTCGGACTTGCAGGAGGTGTGCAGTATTGTTTCAAGTGAAGAGTTTTACTTCCTGATTGCAGCAACAAAGTTTTTATCTTCATTGCCTGAAAGATTGCCCGCGCTTAAGTTCTTGCATCATCACCTGAAGAAATCATGAAGTCATTTATACAAAAGACCCTTACTATTCTAATTCTGCTTTTAACAGAAGCAACAATCGCCTTTACGCAACCATCAATTCTCCAGCAGAAATGTTTTGGCGGGTCAAATAGCGAGGGCAATTTCAGAGCGCATGAAACTTCTGACGGAGGTATTTTGATTGTAGGTGTTACCCGCTCAAATGACGGAGATGTTTCCGGATTACATGATACTCTTCAGGACGTTTGGGCGGTTAAGTTAGATGCAAACGGAAGTCTTCAATGGCAGAAATGTTTGGGAGGCACGAATGCAGATTTTGGATATGATGGATATGAAGCAGGCAACGGATACTTTATAGTAGCATATTCGAAGTCCAATGATGGAGATGTTTCCGGCAACCATGGTGATCATGACTATTGGGTAGTTCGCTTAACAAAATCGGGACAGATTATCTGGCAGAAATCTATTGGTGGTTCGTCCAATGATAATGTGCAATTTGCTACACTTTCATTGGATAAAGCAATTGTTATTACAGGATTTACAGATTCTAACGATGGCGATTTTACAGGCAACAAAGGGCAATATGATCTGTGGGTAACAAAGGTGGATACTTTCGGAAATATTGTTTGGAACAAGAACTATGGCGGCAGTGATGCGGATCTGGGTGTAGGAATCAGCACCTGTTCTGATGGAGGATACATTGTTGCCGGAGCATCTTCCTCAATAGATGGAGATCCTATCGGCTGCGACCAAACAAGCGGTAGTACATGGGTTCTTCGACTTAATGCTGACGGTGACCTCGTCTGGCAAAAGTGTTTAGGCGGTTCGCTCGGCGAAGAGGGATTTAATGCGCTTCAGGTTTTTGAAGGACGTTATATGGTCTTAAGTTTTACGGAATCAAATGATGGAGACGTCTCAGGAAATCATGGCATCTGGGATTTTTGGTTAGTGCATTTGGATTCCGATGGTGATATAATCTGGCAAAAATGTTTCGGGGGTTCCGGTTTTGATATCCCATTTGGATTACTGGAAACATCTGATCATCATTTTATTCTTTCCGGTTTTGTTGATTCTAATGATGGAGATGTGTCAGGAAATCATGGTTCGGTTGATGGCTGGATCATCGAGGTAGATTCATCGGGTAATCTTGTCTGGCAAAAATGTATTGGCGGCTCAGGTTACGATGAGATGTGGGATGTGAGTTTCTTCAATGGTCAGGAAGTTATTTTTACGGGAAGCACAGATTCAAATGATGGGGACGTGACTAACAATCACGGAGCTGGTGATGTTGTGTTGTTTAAGTTATCATCGGTTGTGGGCATCCCGTCACCAATTACTTATCCTGCATTTAGCATCAGCGCTTTTCCTGTTCCTGCTTCAGATGAAATAAATGTCACAATCACTTCTGAGAATTCAGATAAGATGACTCTTGAGTTATTTAACAGTATCGGTCAGGCCGTGTTAAGCATGAGTAATATAACAGTAAATCGGAGCAATCAAATAGTTTCGATCCAGTCAAAAAATCTTCCTTCCGGAAGTTATCATTTGGTTGCGGGGAGTGAAATACAATTTGGAGAAACTGAAGTTGTAATTATAAGATAGATTTTCTTTCGTGAGGAGGTTACACTGAATAGCAAACCATCTCCCAAATTTTAAAGCCCTTGGCGACCTTTGTGCCGGATTTGCGAGTGGCTGAAGAAGATGATGAAGAAAAAAGAGAGCAAATAGGATTGCAGAAAGTAAAAACCTGAAATAAAAAAATGAAAGTTCTGCCTTTTGAAAACTATAAATTAATATCTCCGCTATCGGAAGATGAGGTTATAAAGCGTCTCGCACAAATCATCGAGCCGAAAGAAACATTCAATCATTTTTTTTGGACAAAAAACTCCTCAAAACCCTACGAAGGAAAATTAAAGGACGGCTATTTTAAAATCCGCAGGATCATTGATTATAGAAATTCTTTTCTGCCAATGATCATGGGACATGTTTCTCAGACGCAGGCATATACTGAAATCAGAATCAGAATGCGTCCTGCAAAAGCGGTAATAATTTTCATGATCTTTTGGATGGGAGTTGTCCTTAGTGTTTGCATTGTAGTACTGCTGGCATTAATCGCTCAATACCGGCAAGTGTTGAAAGAAGGATTTTCGTTTGGAGCATTGATCCCTTTTATTATGGTGGTTTTTGGATGCTTGCTCTTCACCATTCCCTTCAAGTATGAAAGCAAGAAATCGAAACAGTACTTCAAGACTCTTCTTGAAGCAAGTGAGGAATAAAGAAAGGAGTTCATGCAAGAATTGGAGAGCGACTCCCTGAAAAATTTCCCTTTCATATTCAAAACTCTTCCTACATTGGCGAACACTTCAACAGTGGCAGAAAATCCATACTTTTTTAAATAGAAACACCTGGAAAATGAAACAACAATTCCTCCCTCCGTTTTTGGCGTTCCTTCTTTTCATTTCTTTTCTGTCGAAGGCACAAATCTCAAGCACTACTCTTTATTTCGACGGCGCAGATGACTTAGTTACAGTGCCGGCTAATTCAGTCTACAATTTCGGCACAGGTGATTTCACCCTCGAAGCCTGGATTCGCGATGACGTGCCTGCTTCAGGTTATACCCAGGAAAACATTATACGAAGCGATCCTGAATGGAACAACGGTGTCTGGTCATCAACACTCAGTCTTAGAATTGAAAACGGATACCTGGAATTATTCCTGAAGGTCGGAGCTTTCGCTACAGCAGACGGGCAGGATTTACGGGACGGACAATGTCACCATGTTGCTGCCGTGGTCGACAGGAATATTAATCCGCCGTTTTATGTCACTTTATATATTGATGGAAATATGGTGGTCTGGAACCAGTACTGGATAGAAGACACCATACTCAACAACATCAATATTGGAACAGCTCTTCGTCTCGGCGGAATGCACAAAGGCACCTTTCGCGAAATCAGGATGTGGAACAGCGCGCGGACACAATCCCAGATTCAAAACACCATGAACAGCGTGCTTAGCGCAAGTGAGCCAAACCTGATCTCTTACTGGCGCATGAATGACGGCAGCGGAACCATAGTGAATGATTATTCTTCCACCAACAACGACGGTACACTCGGTAGCGGCACTTCTTCTACCAAACCGGTCTGGGCCATTAATTGCTGCAGCATCATTTGCACCACACCTGCAGGGCTTTCTGCGTCCAATATTACCGGCACAAGCGCTAAGCTGAACTGGGCAGTTACCAACTGTGCCATTGGTTACAAAGTCCGTTACAAACCTTCGGGAGCGTCAAGCTGGTCAGCTATAAATCCGGCCGGAACAAAAGGATCGAAGAAGATAACCGGGCTCACTCCGGGCACAGGATATGTCTGGCAGGTGCGCTCTAAATGCGCAAGCAATCCGAATGCATGGTCTGCGTGGAGTGACACTCAATCTTTCAGTACTCCGCTGCGAATCGCACAGCAAGAGGAAATGATTTTCAATGCTTACCCAAATCCGGTTGCAGATCAACTGAACATTTCAGCTAACAATTATGAAATAGACCGAATCGAGATCACCAATCTCGCCGGACAAGTTATACTCGTAAAGAACCTGGTTTCTGAATACACACTACCGAATATTCAACTTGACGTGAGCTCGCTTTCATCCGGTGTTTATCTTCTCACTGCATTTGCGAATAAGGTTATAATGAGGAAAGTGTTTGTCAAAAACTAAGGAGTCAGGAACAAAGTTTTATCTTAATGCCGTTGTTGGTCTTTGTACTTGATCATGCGCGAGGTAGACCAAACCAACAACTGAAGTGCGGATTCTTACTTGAGGTTGATTTCCCTGTCAACCGCAAATCCCAATAAAAATTTTCTACCTTCTTTGCCTGTTCCGAAGGAATCCCTTCGGAAAAAAAATTGCTCGCGCTTTGGTTGTTGGTCAGCGACACAACAACGGCGCTCGCACCAACAGCGGCAGAAAAGGTTATTTTCTTCGAAGAAAAATTAAGCGACACTCTGAAGTTTCCGGGAATCAACTCCCTTGAAGTAAGTCGCCAGTTGTTGTACAAGTAGTCTCATTACGTTGATATTCTCCAGATGAGCATAATAGTGAATGGATTTCCCGGCGCGTTCAGATCGAACCAAACCTGATCGCCTCAGGCAGACCAAATGATGGGATACCACTGACTGCTTCCAACACAGCCCTTTATAAAGTTCCTTAACAGTAATGCCGGGAAAGTCATTAATCAGGTTAAGGATTTCTTTTCTATAAATATTCTTTATTGAATCCAATACCATAGATGCTGCCTTCGTCTCGATTAAGTTGATCATCATGGGTGTGGGTTTAAAACACGACCATACACTGTAACAACCGTGCCCCCATCAATCTCTCAGGGTAATGTGACATTCTGAGTAACTAACCCCTTTAAATGATTCGAAGACTTAATCAAGGATTGATTTCGAGTCCAGGTTACGGAATAACATTCCGGTATGGGAGTTTGTACCTGCTAAAACTCCTGCTTGCGCAAGTCCAATGTCATTAAATTAAGGATTGATCATTGGTCATTGAATGAATTTGAATCAAATGGAAGGCAAGATTTGACAACTTTTCAAAGGTATTACTGCACATCAAACCATAGAAATTTAAAAAAGTTGTCAAATCTCTTCCGTTAACTTAATGACATTGTACTCAAGTCTGAAGCAGAGCCCGGTCAAAGATGACCTGCGCCTTAATCGCTTTCCATTTCACAGTCTTATTTCTTACATCTTATTTCTTAAGTCTCCACTCTTAAGTCTCCACCCAAACTATTTTCCATTTTCCATTATCTAATTTCATAACTTTGAAGCCCGTAACAACAAATCGTATGTCCACCTCAAAATACGTCTTCGTTACGGGCGGAGTTAGTTCTTCTCTCGGCAAAGGCATCATCTCCGCTTCTCTTGCAAAGCTGCTTCAGGCAAGAGGTTTCAGGGTCACCATTCAAAAGTTCGATCCCTACATCAATGTAGATCCCGGCACCATGAATCCCTATGAGCACGGCGAGTGCTATGTAACGGATGATGGGGCAGAGACCGATCTCGACCTCGGTCATTACGAGCGGTTCCTCAACATGCCCACGAGCCAGGCGAACAACGTGACTACCGGTCGCATCTACCTCGATGTAATCACCAAAGAGCGTGAAGGAGTCTTCCTCGGCAAAACGGTGCAGGTGATTCCGCACATCACGGATGAGATCAAGCACCGCATTCAAATGCTCGGCAACACCGGCGACTACGACATCGTGATCACGGAGATCGGTGGCACCGTGGGTGACATCGAGTCGCTGCCCTACATAGAAAGTGTCCGCCAGATGAAGTGGGAACTGGGCAACACCAATTGCATTGTCATTCATCTCACGCTCATCCCGTTTCTGAAAGCAGCGAATGAACTGAAGACAAAACCCACACAGCACTCTGTAAAAGATTTATTGGAAGAAGGTGTGCAGCCCGACATCCTCGTGTGCCGGACAGAGCATCACCTGAACCTCGAGCTTCGTCGTAAAGTGGCGCAGTTCTGCAACGTGACGGTGAACGCCGTGGTGGAGAGCATTGACGCCGATAGCATTTACGATGTGCCGTTACTGATGCTGAAAGAAAATCTCGATCGCACTGTGCTGGCGAAGCTGAAGCTGCGTTCGGGTGATGAGCCGAATCTTGATTCGTGGAAAGACTTCCTGGGCAAGCTGAAGAACCCGACATCAGAAGTGAAGATCGGCTTGATCGGAAAATACGTGGAGCTTACGGATGCGTACAAGAGCATCCGCGAGTCGTTCATACATGCGGGCGCCGTGAATGAATGCCATGTGGAAGTAGTTTCGATTCATAGCGAGCACATCAACGAAGAGAATGTACATCACCTGCTCAGCGGCCTGAATGGAATTTTGGTAGCTCCGGGTTTTGGTGCGCGCGGCATCGAGGGAAAAATCGCTGCGATAAAATATGCACGCGAAAACAATCTCCCGTTCTTCGGCATCTGCCTCGGCTTGCAGTGCGCAGTGGTGGAGTTTGCAAGAAATGTTTTAGGATTGAAGGAAGCACACACTACCGAAGTAAATCCCGATACCCCCGACCCGGTGATTGATATGATGGAAGAGCAGAAGCGTGTGGTGATGAAGGGTGGTACGATGCGCCTTGGTGCGATGCAATGTGATCTGAAGAAGAGTACAAAAGCATTCCAGGCTTATGGCAGCACAAAGATTTTCGAGCGCCACCGTCATCGCTATGAATTCAACAACAAATACCTGAATGCTTTTGAAGAGAATGGCTTTGCTGCAGTGGGCACGAACCCTGAAAGTGATTTGGTGGAAGTGATGGAACTTAAAAAGCATCCGTGGTTTATCGGTGTGCAGTATCATCCGGAGTTGAAGAGTACAGTAGATAATCCGCATCCTTTGTTTGTGAAGTTTGTAGCCAGTGCACTGGAGGAGAAGAAGAGGCGTGAGGAGAATGGGAAGGTGAATGTTGGCGAGGTGGAGAAGGTGGTTTATATGGAGTGATGCCGAAAAAATCAGAATAGCAAATTGAATTTAATCGCAACTCACGCAATGGCCTACGACGAAAAATTAGCTGACAGAACAAGAGAAATTATTTCTCAAACTCATAAAAATATTGAAGAGAAAAAAATGTTTGGCGGTTTATGTTTTATGGTCAATGATAAAATGTGCGTGGGCGTCGAAACGGATCGCCTGATGGTACGTCTTGACCCCGCAAAGTTTGATGAAGCCATGGAGAAAGAAGGTTGCAAGCCCATGGACTTTACAGGTAGAGTAATGAAAGGTTATGTTTTTGTTGATATAGATGCACTGAATACAAAAAAGAAATTAGAGTACTGGATTCAGCTCGCTTTAGCGTATAACAAAATAGCGAAAGCTTCTAAGAAAAAGAAGAGATAAATTTCAGTAGTGGCGGGTGAGGACACCTGCCAGTAGAAAATGGTTTTGCTGCAGTGGGCACGAACCCTGAAAGTGATTTGTTGGAAGTGATGGAACTTAAAAAGCATCCTTGGTTTATCGGTGTGCAGTATCATCCGGAGCTGAAGAGTACAGTAGATAATCCTCATCCGTTGTTTGTAAAATTTGTGGCAAGTGCGCTGGAGGAGATGAAGAGGAGGGAAGAGAATGGGAGAGTTAATGTTGGGGAGGTGGAGAAGGTGGTTTATATGGAGTGAAATGATAGTTTAAAAAGGAGCAATGAGAATCCTGATTTTATGTCTTGCAGTATCTCTCGCGAATTATAACTGCTCTCAACTGAGTGATCAGAAGAAAAAGAATTTTAGTGATACTATAGCATCTCTTGAAGCAGCAATTAAATTGGAACTAACGTTTGCAAAAAATAAAAAATCAGATACTTTTTTTGCCCCAATTTTGTCCAAGGGTTTTATTTTTTCATCTGACTCCGTCTGGTTTCATTATTTAAAACAGGTTCGAATTGATTCCGTAGTTATTTTAACAGAGGATGAAATTTGTGAATTGCAAACTAATTTAAACAGATTAAGTGCTGATATTTATTGGATTCGCTGGATTGAACAAACTGATTCCGGCTTGTCAATACAAATTGAACCGGTTGGTGTACTTAATAATTATGATAAGAACAATAATCAAATTGGATTTTATGATGGGGCTGGCCGGAAGTTAGATCATCCTCCGCCGTGTGAATTTTTTCCTGCCATGGTAATTGAATTCTTTATCCAAACTGAGGGCGATTCTTTGATTGCATCTGTTCGATCTATTGCTCGTTATTAGCAGTTACCTAATTGCATTTTAATTTATAAAACCTGCGAGAGGCAGTACTCAATTTGAAACGTCAGAAGATTTCTCTTTGAAAAGTTTGTGAAGGCAAAGCTCATTTTAAATGTTACTTTCACTCTATATCTTGATGAAAAACTGATTCCTCCTCATACTTCATTCTAAAACACCAACCACATGAATAAAATTATCTCCATAGTACTCACACTTTCTATTTCCATATCAGTCGCATTTGCTCAGTCAAACAAACTCGATAAGAAATTAGACAAGGCACATTCTCTTGCTGACAACGGAAAAACCGATGAGGCAGACGAATATCTTGTGAAAGTGCTCAGGGAAAATCCGGAATACGGAGCAGGCTGGGATTACCTCTGTGATTTGAGATATCAGGAATATCAAAGCAGCAAAATGATGGATCAGCTTCTTGGAGGAGCTATGACAGTCACCACTAAAGACAAGGACGGGAATGAAGTAAAGGATGATTCCCTGGCAAAGAACCTGATGAATATGCTAAACAACATTCGACCTTCCAAGCTAGCTTTTAATAAGTACAAGTACACGATGCGAAAAGCTACTCTTATGTCTAATGAAGCTTACAGGGCATCAACCATGCTGCGAATTCGTTTTATTGACACGGAAGTGGATTCAGAAGTAAGTAAAAAAGCTTTAAAATATTTTGATGATGCAGAAAAGGAATTTGTGAATAAGGATTACAGCAGTGCTGCAAAATTGTACAAGAGAGCGGTAAGTGAGCAGCCTGATTTTTACAAAGCGAGTTTGTACCTCGGCGATTGCTATTTCTTTATGGGAAACTACACGGAAGCGATCAAATCATTTCAAGAGGCGGTGAACAGATTTCCCACATTCCTGGAACCAAGAAAATACCTGGTAGATGCATACATGAAGGAGAAGCTTTATGAACGCGCCCTCCAGGAATCAATCCTGACCATGGCAGTGTATCCCGATCTTGCAATGACGGGGAAGCTGGACGATGCAGCGTACATGAACAACCAAAAGCTTGATATCAAGTGGACAGCACGAGGCGTCTTTCCAAACAGGATTGGGCTTGACAGCTCTGATATGTTCTACAATGATCCTGACTCCATAGTCGTAAAACAACCGTGGACTTTTTACGAAGATGCCATGGAGCAAATCGAAGACTATTGTGATGACAGAGGAGTCATTGTTAAGCCCAATCAGCTCACCGAATCACATTACCTTGAAGTCTTTTGTTGGGAACAAATGCTTAAGAACAGCAATGACCCTCTATTGGAAGAAGCGCGAAGAATGCAGAAGGATGGTTACCTCGATTGTTATGTGATGGTAACGTGCTTTCATTTCGATATTTATGATCAATATGCTGACTTTGTTTCAAAGAATAAAAGTAAAGTCGAAAAGTATTTCAATAATTATATTGTTTATGCATCAAAGTAAACCATGCAAAGTAAATACTAAACTGATATGAAGATTACTAATAATGAAGCGTCATTGTGGAAACAACATTAACAAGCGCCAATGTGATTCTTGTTGGGCGTGATCCGGTGATTGGTGCATCAACAGATGACAATGGAAATTTCAGATTGGAGCATGTCCCTGTGGGCAATCATGTTCTCCAAATCACTCACATCGGTTATAAGGATGCCGCAATAAATATTGTAGTGAATGCAGGAAAGGAAACAGTACTCTCTGTCCAGATGGAACAAAATGTGATGGAAGGAAAGGAAGTGGTGATCACTGCAGATGCCCGCAAAGACAAACCGCTAAACGAAATGTCAACCGTGAGTGCACGAACTTTTTGAGTGGAGGAAACTCAGAAGTATGCCGCCGCAGTGAATGATCCTACCCTCAGTAAATTCCCTGCTCGAAAAAATTGCACAGTTGCCCGAAGATTTTAAAACGCAACTTGATGTATATCTTGACTCATTGCTTGCGAAAGCACATAAGCAAGCAAGCGAAAAAAATCACGAGAGAATTCTTGGGGTTGGAGTTGGCAAAGGTTCTATGTCTCCCGACTTTGACGAACCGCTCGATGAAATGAAAGAGTATATGCAATGAAATATTTGCTCGACTCACACACAGCTTACCGGGTAGTTTCAGATCCACAGAAACTTTCTGCAAAGGCATTCAATGAAATTAAAGACCTCAGCAATGAATTGCTCATCCGAGACACAGGAATTCAAACTGTTCGTTCAGCTCATCGCTCCGGAATCAATTACTGTAGGATCTGATTCTCTCACGATTCCCCCCTGGTAAGTGGCCTTACCCCAGGCAAGTATTGGATAGAAGACGAAAGGAAGCAGCAGGAGGCCGATCGTGAACCCCTCATCTTTTCCAAAGCTTTTGCTGATCAGGTTTACCATCCAAATGGCGAAAATGATATTCACTAATGGAATGAGAAACATAAGAATCCACCACCATGGTTTGTGAATGATGCGCAGTTCAATCAGAAGGTTGTAGATGGGCACAATGGCGGCCCAACCCGGTTGACCGGCTTTTTCAAAGATGCGCCATAAGGCGGCGAACATCATTACTATTACAGCGATGTAAATGACAACGATTGCTACCATAATTGAAATTTTTTTTGGGTGAATGAATGAGGCTAACGGCAACAAGATAAGAACTAATTGAAACAGACCAACTAACGCTCGTTCAATTTTTTACATCGGCCGGCCGAAGGAGAGGCGCTTTGAAATCTTACGAGCATCCTGGCTAAGTCCTGCTTGTCCTGGTGGCAATTTTTTTATTGCAATAGCAACCTGAAAATCTCTACTGACTGCTCCTTTCCCTTCAATGGAACAGAAGGCATCTGCTCAAATTTCAATTCGCCATTGAGGTGAATGTCTCTCAGCAAGTTTCCTGAAATTACCAGGGGCGTTTGCATTTGATTGCAAAGTGATTCGAGCCGCGCCGTGGTGTTGAGTACATCGCCGTGATAAGCGATCTCCTTTTTTATTTCGCCCACACGAACCACTACCACATCCCCGCCATGAATGCCTGCTTTAAATCTGGGAACAAAACCATACTTGTTCATATAGAATTCACCCCTCTTTTGCAACGTGTCACGGTAACGCATAAAGCATTCTATACAGTTGGAATTTTTTTTCTCATCCAGATAATCCCATACCAGTACTGCTTCGTCGCCAATGTATTGATAGACGTCGCCATTTGTTTCATGCACTGATCTTGCGAGATCAAAAAAGCAATCCTGGAGCAGACTGCTGAATTTCAAATCACCTAAGTGCTCAGCATGTGTGGTGGAGGAGGTGAGATCAAGAAACATGAAAATCTTTTTCATCCTCTTCGGTTTTGAATATCTTCCCAGCAAATAATTGACGAGTGCATTGCGGCTTTGCATCAGCGAAATCTGGTAGAAGAAAACGGCTATAATTGTCATGGTGACTGCGCCGGCGCTCACGATTTGTATGCGTCCGTTTTCCCTGAACTTCAAACCGATCTCATGCAACGGCAATCGGTCACGAATCCCGTAAATAAAAATATAGAGGAGTGAAATCCAGAAAAGAGCGAAAATTGAATACGCAATGATTCTTGTTATTAGCAAAATCCAGGGTTGAGCTTTCCGGATCACACGGTTCATAAAAAGAAAATCGAAAGCTAAAACCGAGTAACCGATCGCCATGGCCGTGGCAGTTCCAAGCAGCGCACCGGGAATGTAATTATTCAATGCTGAGAGTTTGCTGAAGTAGAGGATGTTGGAATAGATAAATCCTATCACTGCGCCCAAAATGGTAACCGGAACGATTCGGTAGTAGCGAATAAACGTAGCGTAGGATTTTCCTGAGATCATTCAGCCTGGAAAAATAAAGGAGCGGTATTCTTTTTTGTTTTCAGAAAGCTAAAATGATTTTTTTTTCGCAAGCGAAGCAAAATTTTTTTTCAGAACCACTCAATCAAAGAAGATCTCTTGGAAGCGGTTTAAAACTTATATAAAAGATTTGCAAACTCAATCCTTCGACAGGAACAGGCATGCACCGTGCCGGGAGGTCACCCTGAGAACCCATCCCGCGGAGCGGGAAAACAACGGAAGATGAACCTGAAAAAATTACCAATTGCCAATGATCAATGATCAATCAAATTTTAAAATTAAAATTTCAAAATGACGGTGGACTCAGATTCATTCCTTCATTTTTTTCTTTTATAATTATTTGGTAAATTGGTGATTGATAATTGGTCATTATCCAGAGGTGGTCCATCAGTAGCTTGTCAAAGTGTTGCGAAGGACTGAAGGATAGCTCGAATTTATTTTTAAACAGATGCCTATCTCGCCATATAGTTATTGCTACAGGATTATTGGTCCTTCACCAATTTAATCCCTTTCTTTAATTTTCCGCTCACTCTGATCTCCGCCATGTAAATTCCGTTTGCAAGATTTTGTCCTGCTATCACATCGCTACTTGAGAAATGATGGCTTTCGATTCGCCTGCCTGTGATGTCATATATCTCAACCTCACCATCGGAATCAAAAGCTGAAGTTCCGAACACGAAAAAACCTGCTGACGGATTCGGATAAACATTCACAGCAGGAGATGCATCTGCATCATTCATTTTGCAACTGATTGTAACCGCGATACCCGATGAGGTTTTTGCGCATCCTGTAGCGCTGATGGTCACCGTGCATTTGTAGGTGCCGCTTGCTGTTGCTGAATAAGTTTTCTTAGTTGCACCGCTTATCGCAGCTCCATCCTTCTTCCATTTGTATTTAATTCCTGTTCCGGGAGTAGCAGTAGCTGTAAGAACTACCACCGCACTGGAGCACGGTGCCGAGCTAACTGTAACAGTGGGCAGAGCATTCACTGTAATGTAGCCGCTCTTCGTTTCCGCATCAGAGCCAATAGCATTCGTTGCAGTGAGAGTAACTGCATGGCTACCCACGGTTGTATATTTTATCCCTGTTGGATTCTGAAGAGTGCTGGTAGAAGGAGTTGCACCGTCAAAAGTCCACGACCATGATGTAGGTGAATTAGTACTCAAATCTGTGAAGTCAAGTGTCTTGTTTTTGCACACTGACGTTGACGAAGCAACAAAATCAGCAATAGGCGCAGCAGCGAACGCGCAGGTGCCTGCTGTGAGCGCTGTTATATGAGATGGTCCGCACGAATTGCTGATGATGCTTCGTGACATAACATCATCGCCTCCGTCAACTTCACTGGCAGACGTTAGGGTTCTGCGGTCAGTACCACTGCCGATAGAATAATGCATAACTGTAACAGGACTAAGACTTGTATGACCTAACTGATGAGCATGACCTAATTCATGCAAGACAACAGATTCAAGATCAGTAAATCCTGACGTAGTCGCACCCGGCCCGTAATTCCAGGTAATTCCTCCTGTTCCGTTAGTGCGCAATTTTAAATCTGTTTCTGAAAGATACCATACTCCTGCCGCACAGCTCGTATAGTAACTGTAGGCAGTACCTAAAACACCTGATGAGAGCGGGCTTGATCCGTCAAAAGTTATAACGTTCGTTCCATCGCTGGCATTTACAGCAATGGACGTGGTTCCGGACTTTGTGAAGTTTACAAACGTACCGCAGCGCCATGTTCCAAGCGCACGCTCGAAAGCGCCAACTGCCGCCGTGTTGCTATTGAATGTTGTATTGTAAACAAAGGTGTATCCACCTGAGCCGTTATCATTGACAAGATCGGGCAAATAGTAGGTCCCGCCTGAATTAACATTCGTTTCATTGTAGAGGATAGTAACTGATGAGGACGACACTGCACTTTCAGGGATGTTATTTGTAACTCTGATTTGCCCCTTGCAGGCACCCGTCGGAATCCAGGCGGTGATGGTGGTGCTGGTCCAACTCTGGATGTGATTATCCGGTGCAGTAATATAGGTGGAACCTCCGTCATTGGCATTTTTAAATTCAAGCTTCGAGGTGCCTGGCACGTAGCTGAAACCGAAATTAGTTCCGGTGATGGTAAACAGGTTGGCGCTCAGTGTGCCGGCATAAGTTGAAGTGGGACTGAAGGAAGAAATAGTAGGAGGTAGCAGTGACCGGCTATTGTTTCCGGGCTGGAAAAAATCAACCTCCTTTATCTCAATGAAGGAAGGATTGCCGGCAACACTCAATATCGGGTTGTAAAGTTCTGTCTCAAGATCATCATAACTTCCAAAAGGATCATGGGCAGTTTTATCTGTCAAATCGTATCTTATGAACCCCTGGTTCGCGGCATACAATTCATAGTTAACTGTGCTGCCGGTTGCTCTTGAAACATTGTAATTGGAGTGGTGCATGAAAAATATTCCTGCCTGCCCATTATAAAGCCGAATGCCCGGCTCTGCGACCACCATGTCGTTATCTACCTGCCCACCTTCTGTAATCACTGAAATTCTTTCTGAAGCAAATTCTCCTTTAAAGAACTTATACACTTCTATTTCACTTGCCGTATAAATCATGGATTGCGAATCATTCCAGAATGAGCTTGCGGAAATTACTTTTCCTTCTATAATGATCTGAGATTGTTGTACTCTCTCCAATAATGAAACGGGATACATGCACTGCGCATAACCGCAGTTCGAAATTAAAAGGAGCAAAAGAATAGCCGATGAGGAAATTATTTTTTTCATAGAGCACGGTTTTAGCAAGTTCAGATAGAGAGAAATTCACTTTCGGGAGAAGCTGCCACTTCTCTTTTCTTCTATAAGATTAACTCAAGATTCTTGCCGCACTCATAAGTGCCTTCCTGCTCTCATTGCTGAACTACCAATCTGCTCCTGTAGATGTTTTTCCCGATTTGCAATGAAATAAAATAAATACCATTGCTCAAATCAGAAACGCACATGCTTGCGTGGTGATTTCCGTGGTGCATCATTCCCATGTCGCTTGCATAAACCGGCTGGCCGAGGGTATTCATAATTTTGAGAGAGACGACATCATCTTTTTCTAATTGAAAGAAAAGATCAGAAACATCTGTAGCGGGATTAGGAAAAACATTGATGATGCCACTTGAAACATTATCAATCTCCTGTTGACCTGTGACGAGTGTAGCGAAAGCAGATTGATAAACTTCATGTGTAGTCAGGTTCTGAACCCACTCCACAACAAGCAGGTGACCATAATCTTCCACATTGCTGGAAGCAGAGAAAGTGTAAGATTTATCAACTGTTTTTACAGAATTAGCAGTAAGGTCCAGAAGTAATGTGCCCACTCCGTTAGGAAGCATCTTTTGTTCTACATAAGTAAATTCTGTTTCGCCATTGGTGGAAGCATTATTGTGTGTGGGGTTTTCTACCACCGCAATGAAAGCTTTGATCGCTCCGGTAAAATCAATTAATGGAGTAATTGTTGAATTGACGCTAACAGTACTATCGGTAATAGTATAAGTCGCATCAATAGTCATGTAAGATGGCTTATAGTATTCCTGATCGAAATTAGAATTAGTGTAATATGCGGGGGGCACTCCGGGGTTAATACCATCAACTTCTAAATCAGGAATGCCCGTAACACCGTAAAGCGTTCTGCGTGTTTCACCATCCGGATTATAATAATCATCACCGGGAGGCGGCCATGACATTTGGTATTTCACACAAGTGAACTTACCAGGATTATCTTCCAGCAATGCATCGAATATGGGATTGTTAACGGCGCAAGGAGGGCAAGTGGAACTCGTGAATTCTTCAAATAAAGGAGTGAGTTGAGTTACTACCGGAACTACATGAATGATAGTGCTGAGCTGATCGTCGGCAGGGTCTTCATCATTGCCACCATTCAGATTGCTTGCCCAAATTGTAACGGTGTAATCTGCTGTTGATGAAGGTGTCCAGGCCGTCGGATGAATAAAATCATATTGAGAGCCAAAGACAATCGAAACACCGCTGACAGGGGCCGTAATGGGAGCTCCACCGTCGATGGAATAATTAATATCAAAGCTCGTGATAGTCGCCGACCCTTCGTTTAATAATTTTCCTGTCACGAAGAAAGGCGGATTGGCAAAACTCTGGTAAGGATGCATAGTAATATTAGTTGCGGTCATGTTCAGAGAGAACTGGGCATCATGAATAAACTTGTAATAATTATTGTCGGCCTCAGTAGGGTCAGAACCGGAAAATGCATCAATCAACGGCGAGCCCGTGACCTCGGTTGCAATTGCTGAGTTGATTTGAATACCTACAGTGAGGTCTTGATCCTGAGAATTGTTACGCTGATCGACGACATAAATGTTATTTGAAGTTTCTTCAAGCACGATTGACCAATAGACGTAGTGAGCGGAATCATTGTTGCTCGAATAGGAGGTATAAAAAATCCAATATTGCCTGTTGGGAGCCGTACCGAATACTTTCGTACAGATATTGTCATTCACACCCATGCTTTGAATTCCCCAGGCCATAATGGAGTTATCAGGAATGGATGCATCAGGAAGTGTTGAATTGTAGGCGGAAGGAACAGCAACTGCATTCACATCGAAAGTAACAACGCCGGTTGTCGAGGCCTTGAACTGAGTGACAGCATTTCCATTAAAAGAAAATGCAAATGGAAGTGTTTCTATGCTGCTCCATGAAGGAGGAAGATTGCCGGTAGAAGCTATTGGCGTCCATCCTGCCGGAAGACCACCACCAACAGGATATTCACTATCAGGATTGAGTCCACCGGGGTTACCGGGATCCGATAGAAAGGGGATATAATAATATTGGCTTAACGCCGGGACTGAAAAGATAGTTAATGCGAGAAGGAGTAGAAAATTTCTTTTCATGTTAGGTTTTAGTTTTTAGATCGAAAGAAAAAATATTGAAGAGCTATCTCCATTATGCATATCCTTTTTTGATGTTTCTAAGCTACAACAGAGACATGGGGAGTTATATCAAAGTTAAAAAAAATTTTCAATGTACTGTTCTCAATCATTCCCATTCCACATGAGACTCTTTAAATGAAATGCGACGAAGCGCAGGAGCGCCATGCAAACAATTTACGGAAGAATGTTAAGGGGGAAATCAAGTGCCCGCCATTTTAAACCGGCGGGTAGAATATCTTTCCTGGAGACAGCTTACTATGAACTACCCACTGATGAAAATTTGAGTTGCAGGTCAGGCGACACAGCAAAGACGTTTACTACAACAACAGGGCAAATTTGAAATGAGAGTTTGATGTGTGAGGAAATTCCGGTTCAGAATATTCCTTTACAGTGCTACAGCGCTTCTATGAATCAGCTAACTTTTTCGTTGTCATCAACACCAATTACAAAACGCAAAACCGTAACATCAGAACTATTTATCACGATGGTTTGAATTTGGGAAGTCTCCTCACCCACTACCATCGTTTCGATTTTGCATTGAAGCATACTTTTCACATTCGGCCGAATAGCAACCTCGAAGGAAACGTGAGAGTGATCAATGTTTATTACAGGGAAAATATTTTTTACTTCAACAGTGTGCGCTACTAACGGGTTGAGCAACTGCAGATGTTGCGGGTTGGCGACAGGTTGTAGTTTACGGGGAAGGATATTTTTTATGATGGCTTGGTTTTGCATGGTCTCTGGATCCGACATTGTTTTTAGATTGAAGGATCAGACAGAGATTTACGTACTTAAACCTGATTAGTTACAAGAACGGGCAAAAAACATTAATTACCTCATTTATCAGGTTGTTCAACGGGGAAAGAATAAATTTTGTGAATCCACAATATGGTTGGAAGTGGGAAGCGATTCTTGTACTGTACATGTTTCATCGCCTTATGTAAAAAAATAACAGCGGTTAGGTTGCCCGTTTGCGCTACCTCATAATATTAAGAGCAAAGATGGAATTACCGGAGCTGCATTTAGCTTTTACCCATTCTCATTTTTTCAAGACAAAAAACGAGGACAATTCCCAGGGTATACGCCAGCATATCAAACCATTGAAAGGATCTCCCTAAAATGACAGTAGCCAGTTTGGAGTTTTGCAATCCAAGGTGGATGATAAGTTTAAAATACTGCGACACTTCAACTAAATAAGAAAACAACAACACCGATACTGCAACTACCCAAACCGGTTCATTCCAAAAGCTTTTAAGAAAGCAATATATCATGACGACAACTAAAAAATCACCACCATAGGGGCGGATAAATTTGTCATGAATGAACACAGCAATAAATACCTCAACCAAGAATAATAAAAAAGCAGCGAAGAAATATTTCTTTTGAAATCTGAAAACAGATACCATACCCTCCACCATTCAAGATTGCCAAGCTCTCCCTATTTAACCGGGACTCACAATTTCACCTCTCGCTTTTCACCTGAACCTTAACCCGGTGCCACGCATTGTTCATATACCCTTTGAAATTCCATACTTGTCGCGCGTGTTCCGGTTGCGTGTTCGATTCGGTATCAAACGCACGCACGATGATTTCATGTTCTCCATTTTCTAATTTCAATCGGGCTTCCCAGAAAGCCCACGCCCATGGTTGATTGCCCTCAGTGATCGTTGCCATAATCCACGTCTCTCCACTGTTAATGGAAACCTCAACCCGTGCAATTTTTTTTCCTCCCCCGCTCATCGCCCAACCTTGCACCGTGAATTCTGCATCTGAAATTATTTCACTGTTCTTCGGAAAAGTGATCACACTATTCACATCAATCTCACTCAACTGCAAGCCGGAATTCCAATCCACTGTTTCAGCATTCACTTCCGGTGGAAACAAGCGGTAAGCATGATCCTGGAAATAATTTTTTGATGGCCCGGACAGCAATGTAATTCGCGTCAGCCACTTCACGCTTCGTGCGCCAATATAACCGGGAACCACAGCACGCAAGGGAAACCCATGAATGGGAGTGAGTGGATTGCCATTCATTTCATAAGCAAGCAACACATCATCGCTCATTCCTTTATCAATGGGAATGGATGCGCCAAATCCAACATTTTCACCCTGACGAAATACTTCATCGGCACCCGTAAACTCGACATAGCGTGCTGTTTCTTTTATGCCTGCGGCCATCAAAATATCTTTTAACGGCACTCCCTTCCATGTTGCATTTCCAATCGCGCCCTCTTGCCACAGTACTTCATCCGGAATCGGCGCCACTGCAAGCAATTCAGTACGACGGTTGCCAGCACATTGCAGCGATGCCATCACGGTATGTTTTGTGAAATCGTTTATGAGCTTATCGAGTGACAATTCCAATTCATGCTCTACCAGGCCGTTTACCTGAAGGTGAAATGTCTTTGGATCTATTTGAGGTATGTCGCCATGATTGCGGATGTAAAATTTTTGATAGGGTGTGATGAAATTTTCACGCAGCTTATCAAGCGGTGGCTCGGCATTGAGCGGGTGCGTGGTGTGAACGATGAGGTTTGGATCTTTGTCCATATTTATCAAGCTTAAAATGCAAAGCTAACTTGCGGGCGTTAAGGTAAAAGCGAAAAAAATAATTTC
Organism: Chitinophagales bacterium; assembly: GCA_035638255.1. Classification (GTDB taxonomy): domain Bacteria; phylum Bacteroidota; class Bacteroidia; order Chitinophagales; family UBA10324; genus DASRAJ01. Next base: position 108,370 of record DASRAJ010000157.1, on the reverse strand, counting down.
GAAACGTGAGCGCACCTAGTAAACAAATCTGTCTTCAAATCCGCGGCTGTATATTTTTGATCCGCTCCATGTTAATGATGAAGCTTGTTCCGGCTAAGTAACCTAAATTTACAGATCACATTTCCTTTAAAGAAAACTTACGCAACCGGATTGCGTAAAAGTCTCAACCTTTATACGATGAAAAAATTCTTCCTCTTTTTCGCTCTTGTTTTTTTCTCCCCGCTTTCACAGGCACAAACCTTTCACGATTTTTCTGAACCAACCATCTATGGCGACACGCTCGACTTCTCTGTATTTTACGGTAAGAAGGTACTGGTGGTAAACACGGCAAGCTTCTGCGCCTTCACGTATGAATATGGTTTGCTGCAGGAACTCTACGATCAATACGGTGGAACTGATTTTGAGATTATCGGTTTTCCTTCCGATGATTTTAACCAGGAATCCGATGATGATTCTACCATCATCGAATTTTGCCTCGATACTTATGGTATCACCTTTCAGATGATGTCGCTAACCACAGTGAGTGGAAACCAAATCAGCGATATCTACGACTGGCTCACGCATGAAAGCTTGAACGGAGTCGCTGACGCGCCCGTCCTCTGGAATTTTCAAAAGTTTGCCATTGATGAATTAGGACATTGGGTAACGTGGTATCCCACTGCCATGAGCCCGCTTGATACAACGATTGTGAATTGGATCTTAAGCCCTTCCGTAATTCCAACTTCTATTGAAACGCAATCATCACAACAGAATGGATTGATGGTGCATCAACAGGGAAATATGATGGTTGAATATTACAGCGAAACCGGAGGAGAAGTATCATTTACCTTCTCAGATATTTTGGGAAGAAAAATAGTAGCAAAACATTTTATCGCGGCTAAAGGAATCAACCGTTTTGAATTCACGACGCCAACATCAGGAATTTATGTTGCCTCTGCAATTGCCGGCAGAAAAAATGTTTCTGAAAAAATTGCCGTGGTGCATTAACCTGAATGCAACTGGCTTTCCCCGAACGTCAGAATTCTTTTTTGTCGAACACCATGTTTTTCTCGTCCGGTTCCGGTGAGACTAAGCAAATCGAATTTATTGGTCATTACTCTAAAGTATTCCTCCAGCCAAATGAATTCTGCGGCTTACCTTTGCACACGGAGAGATGGCAGAGCGGTCGAATGCGGCGGTCTTGAAAACCGTTGAGCTCGCAAGGGTTCCGGGGGTTCGAATCCCTCTCTCTCCGCACAAGCTGATTCCCTTGAAGAACATCCTCTTCGAGGGAATTTCATTTTAGAAGGTTACTAATCTCTTTCATGATTGTCAGAAACCACGGCGTAAATTTTTCAGGATATGTCTTCATTTCTTTCTTCAACTGCAAAATTGAAATCCATCTCAAATCTTCCACTTCATTCTTCCTGAAATCAATCTTACCGGTGAATCTCCCTGTGAAAATGTAATCCAACTCATGTTCCGTCAAGCCGCTTTTTGTATCGAAAAGCTTATATGTAATTACCCCTTTTGACTCAAGCAGGGCTTTCAAATTCAATTCTTCCATCAATCTTCTTTTCGCAGCCGACAAAACTTTTTCTCCTTCGCGGGGATGGCTGCAACACGCATTACTCCACAATCCTGCAAAGTGATATTTACCTGCGGCCCGCTTCTGCAAAAGCATTTCTCCTCGATCATTAAAAATGAAGACACTGAATGCACGATGAAGCAATCCTTTCTTATGCGCTTCAAGTTTCTCAGCAACACCCACTCTCCTTCCATGTCTATTTACAAGGACAACAAATTCCTTTTTCATAATCCTGCAAAGTAAGGTGTTCGTAAAAATTACCTTTGCACTTGTATTACCTAACCATTGACCATTGACCATTGACCATTGACCATTGACTATTGACCATTCACCATTGACCACTGACCATTCACCATTCACCATTCACCATTCACCATTCACCAAATGAAACTCGATCTCCTTGCTTTCAGTGCTCATCCTGATGACGTAGAACTCTCCTGTGCCGGGACTATTATTAAACATGTTACGCTCGGAAAAAAAGCAGGCATCATTGACCTGACTCACGGCGAATTGGGAACACGGGGCACTCCTGAAATTCGGGATGCAGAAGCCGCAGCAGCAACAAAAGTAATGGGAGTGCATGTGCGTGAGAATCTCAATATGCGCGACGGATTTTTTCAAAATGATGAAGAGCATCAATTGAAGGTTATTACGATGCTCAGAAAATATCAGCCGGAAATTGTGGTGGCGAATGCTGTGGTGGACCGTCATCCCGATCATGGCAGAGCTGCGGAGCTGGTTCGCGAAGCATGTTTTCTTTCAGGTCTGAAAAAGATTGAAACGAAAATTGATGACCAATCGCAGGAGCCGTGGCGACCAAGAGCATTGTACCACTATTTGCAGGATATGTGGCTCGAGCCTGATGTTCTGATTGACATCTCCGGTTATTGGGAAAAACGAATGGAAGCGGTTATGTGCTTTCGATCGCAGTTCTATAATCCAAATTCCAAAGAGCCCGTCACTTACATTTCTACTCCTGAATTTTTGGAGTCATTGAAGTATCGCGCTCAAACATTGGGAAGAATGATTGGCGTTGATTACGCCGAGAACTTTACCACAACCAGAAAAACCGGTGTGGATCATTTTTTTGTTTTGAAATAATCAAGGTCTCGCAGATTTCGCAGATCAGGCAGATTTTTTTTGCCTGGAATTAAAACACAACTCATTATTTATTGTGGAATAGAATTACTCTTGCAGCACCACTTATTTTTTCATCTGCTTAATCTGCGCAATCTGCGTGACAATACTTTTAGTTTTGCGCGGCACTATTGAAAAAGGATTCTTCAGCATGATCAAAGTTTTTAAATTCGGCGGCGCGTCAATTAAAGATTCAGCTTCGTTCATCAACGTCGCAAATATTCTTTCAGCATTTCGGGGGGAAAAGATTGTGCTCATTGTTTCGGCTCTCGGTAAAACAACAAATGCACTCGAAGAAGTTGTGAATGCATACTACTTCAAAAAAGGAAATGCAAATGAGTTGCTCGAAAAAGTGAAGCATGATCACTACCAAATCCTTAAAGAGCTTTTTCACGAAACAGAGGACAAGATTTTTGATGAGGTGAACAACACCTTTGTGGAGATTGATTGGATTCTCGAAGATGAGCCGCATGACGCCTACGATTATCTCTACGACCAGATTGTTTCCATCGGTGAAATGGTTTCTTCAAAAATGCTCGCAGGTTACCTGAATCATCGCAACATTCCTGTTCAATGGCTTGATGTGCGGGACTGCATTCGAACTGACAGCACTTTCAGGGAAGGGAAAGTAGACTGGCAAATCACCGAGCAAAACATTCAGCAGAAGATTCCTTCATTACTCAACAATCAGTTTGTACTTACGCAAGGTTTTCTCGGTGGCACTTCAGAAAATTTCACCACGACTCTTGGCAGAGAAGGATCTGACTACTCAGCAGCAATCTTTGCGTATGCATTGGATGCAGAAAGCGTCACGATTTGGAAAGACGTTTATGGTGTGCTGAATGCTGATCCACGGTATTTTCCAAACGCAACAAAAATTGATCTCCTCTCCTATCATGAAGCGATTGAAATGACATATTACGGTGCTACAGTGATTCATCCAAAAACAATCAAGCCGCTGCAGAACAAGAAAATTCCGCTGCATGTTCGTTACTTTCCTGATCCCGGAAAATCAGGAACAATTATCAATGAAGACGGTGATGTTTCAGGCTATCCTCCCGTTCTTGTTTTAAAACCAAATCAAATTCTCATCTCTATTTATCCGAAAGATTTTTCTTTCATCGCTGAAGAAAGCCTGAGTCACATCTTCAGGATTCTTGCAAACCACAGAGTGAAAGCGAACCTGATGCAAAACTCTGCACTAAGCTTTTCCATTTGTGCTGATTTCTCAGAGAGAATTTCTCCCCTGCTTGAAGAACTGAAACAACCTTTCGCAGTGCTGATTAATGAGCATCTTGAACTTCTCACCATTCGTCATTATACGCCGGAAGTGATCGAGAGATATTTGAAGGGAAAGACGATTTTACTGGAGCAGAAAAGCAGGCAGACCATGCAATTGGTGATGCAGAATGACCCGAATGACGGGTAGAACATCTCTTCAATCCTGATTTTTTTATGGCGCTACCATTCAGGACGCTGTAAAATAATTTGTGCCACCACCGCATCCTGCAGGTTGAAATTATTGAGCGCTGAATATTTTTTCTTCGGCACATTATAAATATCAGAGAGCTGCCCTTGCTTAATAAAATCTTCTGCCATGTTTGCAGGAATTTTGGCCTCTTCAATTTTGTAGGCCGAATATTCTTCCGTAAGAAATGGTTCAGGTTCCTTCTTCGCATGAACTTTTGGAAGCGGCTTCGGCGCTTCTTTTTTTGCTGCGGGCTTTTGGGACACCGGCCTTTGCGCTACGGGTTTTGCATACGGTTTTGATTGCGTCTCAACGCGGCGGTGCATTTCCCTCAGAATCTCTTCAATCGTTTTAGGTTGCGGTTTATCACCGTTCTCCGGGTTTTCAGTTGTGGTTGTGGATGTTGTTGTAGCAGGAGTATTGGGAGGAATTTGCCGGCGTCTTCGTTCCGCTTCTTCCTGTTCCCGCTTCTGTTTCGAAATGAAACGGTAGATTAAAACTATTATCGCAAGAACAAAAGCAATCCACTGCATGAGAAAAATTTATCCTGAAAGGTAAAATTATTGTTTGAATCTGGAAATCAAAAAGAAAATGAGCGTGAGGATAAGGCTTACCACAATCGAAGTGACGACAGGGAAATAAAATGAAAAATTTCCTTTCCTTATAACAATATCTCCCGGCAATTTTCCGATGAATGGAATTTTGCCCGCGAACAACAATACAGTTCCTATCACAACCAGGATTATTCCGCAAATGATGAACAGTTTCCCGATTCCGGTTGCTTCATTCATAGTTTGAAGAACGAAATTAACCAGGAAGTTACAGAAAAGTAGTTATTGGTACGAAGCGATGATAACAGTGATAAGGAGGAACTCATCAATTCATTGAAGCAAAAAAGATAACCACTCTCTCACGCCTCAGTTACAGGGTGTGGAACTTCACTCTTGATTTGAATGGTTAAAATATAATCACTGTTGAGGCTAAATATGAAATGACCTGAATTCAGTAAAGGCCTTACTGTAGGATCTGATTTCATTGTTTCAGTCAATTGCTTGGCTACCAGTGATCCTGAAATATCATTCATAACGCGACCTTTATTCAATTCAAGATCGAATTGATAGCCTACCTTTTTCTTTTTGCCCGTGCTGTGGAATTCGAATTGATACATGCCAACGTGCGATGATTCGTTGTTCCTGATCACCTGCTTCAATTTCATGGCGATCACGGGTAAGTATTTTTTCCAGACTGCCTGGTAAATTTCGAGTTCTTTCATCTTGACCACAAAGGTACTTATAATATATGATTGCTACCCAATTTGAAGGGCTATTGAATTGAAATAGTAAGAAATAGGACTCGAAACCTTTCAAAAGAAGAATTAATGGCGGGAATTCAAGCATTCACAACGTGCGGTTGAATTGCGTCAGCAACATTCCTGTCATTACTCAATCGCGGCACTTTGTTTTGTCCGCCAAGCTTACCGATTGATTTCATGTAATTGCGGAAAGCATCCCTTTGCAGAAGAGTGATTTTTAGCGGCTGAAGAATATTGCCGGATATAAGATCATCGTAGTAAATGTTTTTCTCCCGGAGAAGTTGGTCAACTTTCAATCGAAATGAATTTATATCAGCAGGGGCAACGGCGAATTCAACAAACCATTCATGATATGGCAATAACTCATCGGAGGGATTCACTTGAGGTGCTACTGTAAATTCAATCACTTCCAACCCTTCTTCTTTTGCTGCTTTCATCAAAGCATACTCTACTTCTTCGCCAATCACATGCTCGCCAAAAGCAGAGATAAAATGTTTTGTTCTTCCCGTCACAACAACCCGGTAAGGATTTTTTGAAATGAACTTTACCGTGTCACCAAGTTGATAACCCCATAATCCCGCATTGGAGGAAATTATGATGGCATAGTTCGCGCCTACCTCAACATCTTTCAATTGTAATCTTGCGGGCGACGAGGAGAATATTTCCCCGGCGGGAACAAACTCAAAGAAAATTCCTGAATCAACATTCAGCAACAATCCTTCTGCAGTTTGTGAATCCTGAAATGCGATGAATCCCTCCGAAGCGGGATATGTTTCAATGGAATCAATCCCGGCTCCTATGGTGTTGAACAGCTTCGCGCGATAGGGCTCAAAGTTTACGCCGCCATGTACGAGTACCTGAAAGTTGGGGAAAATTTCTTTGATGGTTTGTTTTCCTGTTTTCTCTAAAAGCTTTTCAAAATACATCTGCATCCAGGGAGGAATGCCACTGATGAGCGTCATGTCTTCCTTCATCGTTTCTTCTACAATCTTCTCTACTTTTATTTCCCAATCCTCAATACAATTGGTTTCATAGGATGGCAGTTGATTCCCCCTCAGATATCGTGGAACATGATGATTTACAATGCCGCTCAATCGCCCGGTGAGGATCCCTCCAACCTCTTCCAGCCGGGGGCTTCCTGATAAAAAAATCATCTTGCCATTCACAAATTGCGTATTGCCTGTTTCAGCGATGTACATCAGCAACGCGTTGCGCGCAGTGTCAATGTGATTGGGAATGGAATCTTTGGTGATTGGAATGTACTTGATGCCTGAAGTGGTTCCTGAAGATTTGGCAAAGTAGATCGGTTTGCCTTTCCACAAAACATTCTCTTCTCCGCCTTTTATTCGCTCGATGTAAGGAATGAAATTTTCGTATTCACTTTGCGGCACCTGCTTTACAAACTCATCATGACTTGTGATTTTTTCGAACTGATGCTCTTTTCCGAAAGAAGTTTTCTTTCCGTCAGTAATCAGCTTGTGAAACCAAAACTCCTGGGCACGCTCTGCTTCTTTGCTCCACTTGACAATTCGCCGGTGAATCACATTCGCAAACGGCTTTGCCAGAACTGACTTCACGCTCATGCCGGCAAAAGTAAAGTTTCAGTCACCATGAATCTTAGAGTTTGCAGAATCCGTTTGTGCTTTCGACGTAAGCAGTTACTTTTGCGACCACTTTTAAAAGGGAGTTTAGCTCAGCTGGTTCAGAGCATCTGCCTTACAAGCAGAGGGTCGGCGGTTCGAACCCGTCAACTCCCACCCATAGCGAGTCAGGGTTTCAGCGGAAGTTGAAACCTTTTTTGTTTGTCTGGTTTCAACAGCGTTTAAACTTTCCTTATTGTGCAAGACATTCATGAGAAGAAAAAAATGTTACTTGAACCTGCAATGTAACGGCGATGAACTACACTTTTGAGTCAGGAACCAAATTAGAATGGCTTGAGACTAACGGCTTGGGTGGATACGCAAGCTCATCTCTCATCGGGGCGCACACGCGTCGCTACCATAGTTTGCTCATCGCCTCCATGAAGCCGCCCGTTGAGCGTTTGAATTTGCTTTCAAAATTAGATGAGACCCTCATTGACAGTGATGAGCGTTTTGAGTTGGGAAGTAACCAATACAAAGATGCTATACATCCTCAGGGCTTCAGCTTTCTCAAATCATTCACTCGCGATCTCTTTCCCGAATTCCTGTACGAGATGCCAAATGGAACCTCTATCAGGAAAACAATTGCCGCCGTTCACAGAGAGAATACTACGCTGATCATCTACAAAGTGCTCACAGCACCATCAACTTTCAAAATTGAATTTCTTCCGCTCGTTGCTTTCAGGGATTTCCATTCTCTCTCCCGGGAGAATAACGACATCAATCGTGAAGCAAATTTTCAAAATGGAATTCTCAGAGCGAAGGCATATCGTGATTCACCGGAACTTTTCATTTCTATTCCTGATTCATCATTCAATCATCAGCCGGACTGGTATCGAAATTTTGAATATGCTGAAGAGCAATACCGCGGGCTTGACTTCACGGAAGATCTTTTTACGCATGGAAAATTTCTGAAGGAGGCGAAAGCAGATGATGAATTTGGTATCATCATCTCTACAGAAAACCCCGGAGGAAGAGATGCCGTTAAATTGTTCAAAGAAGAATTTGCAAGGCGGGAAAAAATTCTTTCCAATAAAAAATACAGTCATCCGGTTTTGAAAACTCTTGCGCTCGCTGCTGATCAGTTCATTGTAAAGCGCGGCGAAGATTTGAAAACCATCATAGCCGGCTATCATTGGTTTAGTGATTGGGGACGCGACACCATGATTGCACTGCCCGGCTTGTGCCTGACAACCGAACGATTCGCTGATGCGAAAAAAATTCTTTCTGCCTTCGCGAAGAGTGTAAGCCAGGGCATGTTGCCAAATCGCTTTCCGGATTATGGTGAGGCGCCTGAATACAATACTGCAGATGCAACGCTCTGGTTCTTCATCGCCATTCATAAATACTTCGAAGCATCTTCAGACAAAAAATTTGTACTGAAGGAATTGTTACCTGTATTGAAAGACATTATCGCCTGGCATTTTAAAGGGACACGCTATAACATTCACACGGATGAAGATGGCTTGTTGTATGCAGGAACAGAAGGACAGCAACTCACCTGGATGGATGCAAGAATAGACTCCTGGGTGGTGACTCCCCGAATCGGGAAACCTGTTGAGATCAATGCACTCTGGTACAATGCCCTCATGATCTATGCTGATCTTCTCAAGCTCAACGGAGAAAAATCAGAAGCAAAAATTTTTTCTGCCCGCGCTGAGAAGGTGAAAGAACAGTTTCCAAAAGTTTTCTGGAATGAAGAAATGAAATGTCTTTACGATTGCGTGAACGGAGCGTATAAAGACCCAAGCATTCGGCCGAATCAATTGTTTTCCATTTCACTTCCTTTCCCGCTGATGAAAGGCAAACAAGCAAAGAGCATTTTGAAAATCGTAAAAGAGAAATTGTACACCCCGGCTGGCTTGCGAAGCTTATCTGCTGATCACGCTGATTACAAACCGCACTATGGCGGTAATCAATTGCAACGCGATAGTGCATACCACCAGGGAACTATTTGGGATTGGCTGCTCGGCGCTTATGTGGATGCAATTATTAAAGTGGACGGAGCAAAAGGTAAATCAGAAGCGAAGCAAGTGATTGAAGATTTCAAATACCATCTCAGCGAAAGATGCATCGGATCGGTTTCCGAGATCATGGATGCGGAGCCGCCTTTTACGCCCCGCGGATGTGTTGCTCAAGCGTGGAGCGTGGGAGAAATTTTGCGAGTCATCATCGGGCACAAACTTTTCGAAGCATCTGATGCAAAGAAAAACAGGAAGAAATCTTCTCCAAAAAACAAAGGCAGCAAATCACAAGGAGACATAGTTTCATAGAACATTCAATTTCATTACTCCGGAAATATCAATCCCTTCTCCCAGTTTTTTTTGAACAATATTCACTTATCAACTTTCGATTTCAATCCGCTGGATTTTTTGCGCTCATCATTTTATTTCTCATGGCAATCGCCAGTTATGATTTCAGGTGCTGCTTACCTTCAAGGTAAAACATTTTTGAGAGGCTCACTTCATTTCACTTACGTCCCACACTTCAAAGAATCCATCCTGAAGAGTCATAATATTCTACTCCCGAAATTCAAAATCCCGGCTTCAGAATTGTGCTATTCAGGACAAGGAGCAATCCCATTGAAAATTCACTCTGATTTCTTCTTTGTCCAAAAACAAACTTACCATGAAACAACCTAACTGCCGTACGCAGATATTGCTCTTGTTAGCGATCATTTTTCCATCCTTTCTTTATTCGCAAGCCTTTTGCGGATTCACCTGTTCTGATTGTCTTAACAGTACATTCCTTTCCAAAAGCAAGATCATCACCGTGAGCAACATGTCTTATGCTTCATCAAATATCTCCAATGCTTTCATTGACTTCCAAATCACTAAGCCAAGTTGTGTAGTCAACACTGGATGCCTATATGGAAGTGATGCTGCTGAAAATTCACTCACCTACGATGTTTATTATCCTTATCTTTCCTGCGGTACTTATCCTCAACTCCCGGCAATCATCCTTTTTCATGGTGGTGGTTTCAGTGAATGCAGCGATAAATCAGACGAGGAAGATTACTGTATAGATTTCGCAAGGCGCGGGTTTGTTGCTTTTAGTGTTGAATACCGCCGCGGCAAAGATGGCGACAATAGCGGGATCTCTGCCTCCTATATGCTTGCGCTCTACCGTGGATTGCAGGATGCCCGCGGCGCCATCAGAACGATCATCAAACGGCAGAACGATGGAGGTGAACCTTATAAGATTGACGTGAATAAAATTTTTATAGGAGGCCAAAGCGAAGGTGGGGTGATTGCTGTGAACACCGCCTACCTGGATCAGCAAGAGGCCGATGCCGTAATGCCCGGCGTATCCGCCGTTCTCGGCACCCTGGATGATCGTGCTCCCATGCCACGGTTCTATTATGGCAAGCCAGCCATGAGCTACACGATCCGTGGTGTCATAAATTTATGGGGTGGTCTGGCAGAGTCAGACAGCAGCGGAACCGCTCTGAATTTTATAGATGCGGGTGAGCCGCCTTTCATTGGCTTTCACGGGGAATTGGATGCCACGGTGGCATACAATCTATACGCTAATACATATAGTACCGGAAGCAAAGCTACCGCAGATCAATGTGACAGCATCCATTATACCAATCCTGCTGCAGGCAATATCGTTTGGCTTGCAGGATCAAGCGCTATTTATGATGAATGCCTGAGCAAAAACATTTGTGCCGAGGTTTATCTTGATTCTGATATGGGTCATGGAACCGGAGGAGATGCTGATCCCTTCGGTCTTAGCTATAACCAGAATTCGAAGGTAAGGGCTTACATCGTTCAGCGCGCAGCGAGTTTTTTCCAGGCAGTATTGTGCGATGAATGTTCCAACATCAACACTTCATTGTTTTTTGATTGCGTAAACAGCCGGTGCAAGGCCGCTTCTTCCCCTGACATGTCTGATAATTACAGTTGCAGCGGACAAAAGCAAATGATCGTTACCTCCAATGAGCAGTATTGGAAGGTTATAAATTCCGGCACCTACCTGGAAGTTATCTTTTTCGACCCTTCAAATGCCACTATTGAGTTGTTTAATCAGAATGGACAACTGTTGAGAAGCACAAGCGGTTTCTTCCATCATCTTGACGTTGATATAAGTTCTCTCTGGCCGGGAAGTTATCTGCTCCGCATTTCTACCGCTATGCAAACGCAGAGTGAACACGTGGTCTTGTTTGGGAGAGAATAAGAAAAAGTGCCCTCCTTCCTGGCTGGAACAAGCAACCGCGCCTCGCAAAAAAAAGGTCGTTAAGCAAATTGGTTAACGACCTTTTTCAAATTTAAGAATGCTTAAAACTCTGAAATAATTGTATCAAGTTCTGTTCTGGTTATGCCAAGTTTAGTTTGCAACCTGGTGAACATGAAATCTTTTTTGCCTTCTTCATATTGCAAATCCGAATCCGTTAAGGTCGGGAATTGTTCTTTGAGCTTGCTCTTCTGATAATTCCAGTTTCCTTTTTCAGGAGACGAGTTTCCTGTTGTTGGTGTTGTTGACATTTTTTTTGAATTTAGTTTCCCGCTTCCGGCGGGACGGGTGTAACGGAATTATTACACTGTAAACCTAAGTTCTCTTTAAACGATTATCGTTACACAATTTTGGAAAAATGTTACATGATTCACGCATTTTGCGATACCATCCGCAGCTTGTGCCTAACTTCTTCAATACTGTCGTTATTGCCTTGCAAAAGACTTTAAAACATTTATAGTTTTTACCCTGACAATTGGCGGACTTTTGATTGGAACAACAATCGTTTGGTTAATTTCGAAATATCCTGATAATGTGTGATCCTTTTCAAAAGGTAACATCTTCATTTTTTACCCGTAATCCTTTTTATCCCATCATCAACTTCTTTCATTCTTGCGAAATATTTTTCTTTTTTTAAAGATTGAAAAATCACAAGTGCTTTTGATTTTTCGCCTGCGTTTTCTAAAAGAAGAGCATGAGTCAATAACAGATTCGGATGGGTTGCATAATCAGTTTGACTAATGAGATAGTTAAAAGTGGCGAGATGCTCATCCGGTGATAAAACGGTGTTGATGCTATCGAATAATTCTTTTCCAAAAAAATTGTATGCCTCATTTACTATCCCCTGGCGTTTGTCTACACTTAGCTCTTCCGCACCTTTACGCATTGAATTTACCACTTTCATAATTTCCATTTGCACATTTATATCCTGATTCATATAAAAAGCATATAACTGCATTTGCCTCACAAAAGGTTTGTCCCTGTCACCTTTTAATGCCATCTCAAAATGCGCCTTTGCTTCATCCAAGGGATTTCCATTTTTTATAAGCCAATAGCCCCACATGGCATTTGCATATACGTTGAGTGAATCTTTCCTAATTGCTTCCTGAAACAATTCCTCCGTTTTTAAATCGGTAATCCCATCGAACGATTTCAGATAGTTTGCCCATCCGATGTGAGCCAGGATATCTGCTGCCTGCTTGTCATCAACCAAATTTAATTCGTGATTGAGAACAGGCGTTAACATGTCAACCACCTCCGAATAATTCTTTATCGCAGCGGTTCTTTCAAAATAAACACTGCGAATCCATTTCATTGCAACCTGCACCTGCTCCTTTTCTACCTCCCGTGAATCGGCGTTCAATTCTTGAGCTTGCTTTAATGTTTTCCATGCCCCGTTATAATCGTTGGCATTCACCTGCGATTCTGAATCTTTTAGCAAGGCACCGATTTTTTTGTCGCGCTCGGCCCGGTGTTGCCTCTCCAGAATCATTTTATAAACCTGGTTGCCTCCAAGAATCAGCGAGATAATAGCTGTTGCAATGCCTATCCCTTTTAGAATTTTTGTGCCGATGCCTTGCGGCTTATCGTCGGGAGATTTTCTTTTCATTTTTGTTTCCTTATCACATCCTTGTGTAGTTTCTTTATGGAGAAACCTTTTATTTTAAAACAACAATCTTTCGGGTGATAAACCTGCTTTCATCATAAACCGTTACAAGGTAGATGCAATGTTAGTTAAAAACATTCTTGATCACGCTTAGTGAACTAAATTCTTGCGGGCAAAACTAACCATAAAAAATATCCTGTCATTCCTCCGGTAATTCCTGAAAGTATGAACGTCATCCGCTGCATTGCCGGAATGAATTTGAAAATTACAATTGTCAAAATCACTGCACCTATAATTCCTGTGAGAGCAGAAATGGTCAAGCCGGGTAATTGAAGAGACTGCTCAAGTCTGATTTCATCACTGCAAACTGAGAGTTTTCCGTTAATAACATAGCTACCGATCAATGCAAAAAAATTTGCTGTTTGTCTCAGCCAAAACAGAGAAACAAAAACTAAAACCCATTGTCTGAAAGTGAGTTGTTCTCGTGAGTAAAAAGACTTGCGGTAAAGGAAAAGCAGAAGAAGACCAATTGTTCCCGTCAACATGGTTTGCAAAGGACCTCCAAGCCCTATCCAAAAATCATCTTCTGAATGCTTCTCTATAATTTGATTGTACTTTTCTTTTCCGGGAAAATCCTGACCTTCTAAAATTTGTTCCCTGTATTTTGAATTTACAGAGTCTATAAAATCTGCTGACTTTGGATCGTCCCAGGTTGTGTAATCATAATATATCCTTGCATTATATCCCAAAGCTTTAGCCATAAGATAATGTCCGGATTCATGGCTCACTGTCCCGACTATAGTTGCAACGATGAAGGCAAAAAATAACAATACCGAAAGTCGTATGCTAAAACTCAGTTGCATCGTAATGAATTGAATGGTTGAACTCCCGCTTATCTTCTTTTTGAGTCTTCTGACTATTCAGGGTTGCGAAAATCAAATAGAACCTTTCATTCTCAATTCTTTTAAACTTCCACCCCACCGGACAAGCTCCCTTAACATGTGATCTGCTGATTTTTGAATGATGTCATTCGCAATGAATCTCCCTTCATGAATATATTGAGTAAACATAGGAATGTTAACAGCCTCAAGAATAGGAATCATTTTCATAGCAAGCACGACCGGCTTTAGCAATTGTACTGCCCTGATACCCCCTGCAATTCCGCCATAGCTTACAAAAGCAATTGGTTTATTGCCCCACTCCTGATAAACAAAATCCAATGCATTTTTTAGTGGTGCAGGATACCCGTAATTATATTCGGGTGTAACAGCTATAAAAGCATCGCCCGATTCAATCTTTGCACTCCACTCAAATGTATGTTGCTTGCTGTATTTTTTAAAGCGGGGATGCTCAGGTTCATCCAGAAAAGGCAAGTTGATTTCGGCAAGATCTAAAAGTTCCGTCTCAAATTCCGACTGTTTTTGGGCGGTTTCAAGTATCCACTTTGCAATGACAATGCCTTTTCGACCAGGGCGAGTGCTGGCAACTATAATTTTTAATTGAAGCATCTTTACTTCTTATTGCAACAATGTTAGTCACTTTCCCACCATCTTCTCCTTTCTGTTATTTTGTTCTCAGTCTTCACCTCCCTCCGCCCGGAACCATCAGATACTCGTTTGCAAGCCAATCTTTCTTCATTTGCTTAAAGGTAAAATTGCAATCCATTTCTGCGATGATAGATTCAATGTAGGGTTTTGCATCTATCCGCATGCCGCTGCAATACGAGTAGAATGTGAGGCATGAATAGTACGTTCGGCTGTTGATGAGTTTTTCTTTTTCAGTGGGCACTTCCACCACCAGATACTTCCCTTGCTGCTGATTATTTTGCTGCTCCAGCAATTCCTGCATAAAATCTCCGTGAATTGCAAACATGCGTGCATGCTCATTGCGCAGAAAGAATAGAGCAAAGGGGAGTTTGATACCCAGGGTATAGAACCACCGCTGATAGTCAGGATCACTTGCCCATTCCTCTACAGGAAGAGATTTGACGGGCGATTTATGATCGGGCAGGAAAGAAAAATCAATCCCGAAAAGAAATGCATCAATCCATTTTTTCTTGTGCTGAACTACGGCTAATAGATTCGCCACTGTACTAACCTCACTGCTGAGAATGGCAGGGCGGGGAACTTCAATGATGATGCGCTTATTATCGGATTTTAAATGTTGATCGAGCTGCAGCGAGTATCCTGCAACCATGGGATTGCTAAGGGGAATGATCGGATACTTTTTTCCTTCTTCCATGATATAGTTACGCTGAGTTTTATTGGAGTGATTGTCCGCCTTATGGCAGACAACGAATATGGTTTCATAGATCCGCATCAAATTTCGACCTCTTTCTTCGTATCAAAAAAACATTCTTGCCCCAATTCGGATTATAGCTTAAATTTCTTCCTTTCCTCACAAAAAATCTGTAGCACATGAGTTGCAGTTTAGTTTTTCAGGAGAAATGAAAATAAACCGTTCGTGATAATGCCTGTCAACAGAACTACTACGGAAACATAAAACACTAAGATTCTCCCCTTCATTCAAGTAATCTTCTCTCTAAGAGCATAATGTTTATTCGTGATGAAGGACATTGGCAATCCTATCATGATCATAAGAATGGTAGCCCCGATTAAAAAGGATTCCCAGGTGATGGGTTTAGGGGCTGGAAACACCAGGCGTATTACCAATAAGTTCATGACTAACCAAACAAAAAGACCGTACAGCAAACCACTGATGATCCAATTCTTTTTCAGAAAAGCGAGCTTTGGAAATATCAGGAAGTATAAAATCGCAAAAGAAAATGCGATAAGATAATGAAATGCAAGCCCCACCATTGCTGTTGCCACTCCTCCTGAATAGGAATCCTTGCCATAAATGCCGCTGGCAATACCTTGTAGAATTTTTATTGCAGATGCTTTATGAAGAATGAGGGAGTAAACCACTATTGCCGTCGTTACGTCCAATGTACCGGCCACCAACCAGGATGCTAAAATTGCGTTGGCAGGAGATTTCCATAATGATTCTGAGCCTGATTTTGTCATAATGATTCAATTCTTTTTATTTTTCGTAATGGTAAATTTCCGCTGTCAAATCTCACCTTTTCTTCTTTCAATTCAAATAGCATTTTACAGATAATTTTTGAAACATCCGCTTGCGTTATCTCAACCTTTGAGTAAATGCAAGTGGATACCAACAGAAGATGTTATTCGTTGAATGCGTAATTTACATCTGTGAAAAAAAGGCTTGCTCTTTTTACCAATGAAAATAATAATCACTTTCTTTTTTCTGTTCACTGCTATAATGAATGCGTCAGCGAAATTGAAAGATTACTCGCAAATAGATGCCTATGCAAAGGCGACACCTAAAACGAAAGAAGTGACGGTGGCGACTCTTGCAGCATACCTGATTGCTCCGGCAAAAGGTGATTCAGAAAAAGTACGCAGCATTTTTATATGGATCACATCGCATATCAATTATGACTGGGATGCATTTGAGAATGGCGGTGGAAAGTGGCAGGAACCGATGGTGACCCTCGAGAGTCATAAAGGAGTATGCCAGAATTTCTGCGATCTGTTCACTGCCTTATCTGTAGCATCCGGCATGGATGCGCAAACAATTATCGGGTATGCGAAGAGCAATATAAATACAGAGTGGATACTGAACGGTTTCGGTTCTTCGAATCATGTGTGGAACGTGGTGAAAGTAAATAAGAGATGGCAGCTAATGGAGATAACGTGGGCACAAAATACCGGCAACATGAACTATTTTATGGAAGACCCTGTCATGTTTCGCCGTGATCATTTGCCATTAGATGCGCGATGGCAGCTAACAAAGGATACCCTGACGCTGGAACAATATGAGAATATGCCGATCTTAAGAGAAGGATATGATATATACAAAGTCACTCACCTCACACCGAGCGTAGGGCACATAAGAGGAAAGAAGAAAATTGTGTTTGCCTTCGATAGTGATCATAATGTTCACTTAATTGCCAGGGTAAATAACTATGATTATTCCGATCATACCCTCCCTAAGTTTATACCGGTGATTACACATACCGCCAACCACTATACTTTAACGCTGACATTTGTCACTGAAGGAACCTACTGGGTAAGTATTGACCTGGACAATTCTTTTTATAGGATTGCATCCTATGTTGTGGATACGCATGTAAAGGGAAACTAAACAGGAGATTATCTCTGTCAGCCTTAAGTATCTCACCTTAAAATCCCGACATGTTTTGGTAAAATTTCAAAATACATCCAGGAGTACGGCGGGATGAATTTTAATTCCTGATATTTTATATTCTGATATTTGCGCCCATGGTAGACTTAGAAACATTCAGAAGGATGGCGCTTTCGCTTCCTGAAGCAGAAGAACTTCCCCACTTCGAGCGCCCTTCTTTTCGGGTAAAGAAAAAAATATTTGCCACCATGTGGATAAAGGAAAAACGAGCGGTCTTAAAATTATCACTCATCAATCAATCTGTATTTTGTTCCTTCAACAAAACAATTATTTATCCAGTTGAAGGCGCCTGGGGGCGACAAGGCTGGACAATGGTTGAACTTAGGAAAGCGAGAAAAGCAATGTTCAGGGATGCGTTAACAACTGCCTGGTGTGAAGTGGCGCCAAAGAAACTTATAACAAAATATTCAGAGCAGGACGATGAAAATTAATTTCTTCAAATCTCCCTCTCAGTTTCGAAACTGGCTGAGCAAGAATCACGATAAAGCTCAGGAGTTATGTCTGGGTATTTATAAAACGCATACCGGCAAACCGGGAATGACGTATTCTGAAGCTCTTGATGAAGCGCTCCCGCTTTGGCTGGATTGACGCCGTTAGAAAAGGCATTGATGAGGAGTTATACCATTCGGTTTACACTACGCAAGCCAACAAGTATTTGGAGCAACATAAATATCAAACACGTTGACAGACTTTCTAAACTTGGATTGATGCAGCCCTCCGGTTTTAAAGCATTTAATTTTCGTCAGGAAAAGCGCAGCGGAATTTAAGCCTTCGAGCAGAAGGTGATTACCTTAGATAAAGTTTTCGAAAAAGAATTCAGAAAGAACAAAAAAGCCTGGGAATACTTTCAGGCAAAAGCGCCCTGGTATCAACGCACTGCAACGCATTGGTTAATGAGCGCCAAGAAAAAAGAAAGACAAATCTCCCGACTTAACAGGTTGATTCAGAATTCAGAGCAAGGACAAGATATCAAAATACTCAAACGCCGATAGAATATTCAATCTGGTTGATTGACGAAATTTTGACAGATGTTTCCACATTGTCAAATATTATTTGAAGTTATGAACTCTAACCCAGCTCTTTGAGAAGGGGGCATGGATTTGGTATTTGTCTTGCCACAATTAGTCACAATAAAACCAAGAATCATGAAATCGCTCATTAAGATTTTGACTGTACTCCTTCTTTTGAATGTGAGTACCGGATTGACTCCACAAAAAGCTTCCGCACAGGTAGGCGTAAGCTTTCAGATTTTTTATGATGACCTAAGCCCGTATGGTAATTGGGTTGAAAATCCCAACTACGGTTATGTTTGGGTTCCGGGTGTGGGAGCCGGGTTTTCTCCCTATGGCACTGGCGGTCATTGGGTATTTACCGACTATGGTTGGACGTGGGTATCAAACTATGCCTGGGGTTGGGCTCCGTTCCACTATGGCAGATGGTACTTTGATCCCATTTATGGATGGATATGGGTGCCTGATACTGTATGGGGACCGGCTTGGGTTGCATGGAATAGCGCTCCCGGTTATTATGGCTGGGCGCCATTAGAACCCGGATGGGATGTAAACTTCGTAATCGGCGGTCGCTATCATATTCCTCCTGAGCGCTGGATATTTGTTCCCGATCGCGACATTGATCGCCCTGATGTAGAACATTACTATGGACCGCGGGGAGATAATCAAAAGATCATAAGCAATTCAACTGTGATCAATAAAACCTATGTGGATAATAGTACCCACGTTACATATATTTCCGGGCCTGACAGGAATGATGTGCAGAAAAGAACAGGTAAACAGGTTGAGCCTGTTCAAGTTCGTGCTGCCGATAAGCCCGGCCAGAAATTAAGTAACAATGAGTTGGCCATTTACCGTCCGCAAGTTCAAAAAACAGCCGCGAATGGAGAAAAGCCAAAGCCGCAAAAAGTAGTTCCTTTAAAAGAGGTGAAGGCTGTGAATGAAAGAACTGCAGGTAATGAGAAGCAGCAAACTAATCCATCTAATAAGAAACTGGAGAACAAAAAAGCGTCGCCAAATGCTGCTCCTGCAGACAGGAAACCGCAGCCAAAGCAGGAACCTCAGAAGAATGTTACTCCGGAAAATAAAAATCCGAAAGACAATCCGGTACCTCCTCGTGAGAATAATCCTGCTAACGATAAGGACCGGCAACAGCAAGATCCTCAGCGGGATGTGAATCCGCAAAACAATAACGACAAAATACAGGAGGCACCAGCAAAGGATGAACATCAGGTTCCGGAAAATCAAGTACCGCCACGCGAGGTAACATCTCCAAATGATAATACGCCTCAGCAACCGCAACGTGAAAATCCTCAGGAGATCAAGAAGGATCCGCAGCCGCAACAACAACCGGAGCAGCCGAAACCGCAACCCGTGAAGAAGAAGAAAAAGCCGAGGTGAAATAATATTTTGTAGCAGAATAGTGATTGGCGCAAGGAGAAAAAACTTGCGCCAATTTTTTTGCGCTTAGTAATTGACTCTTCAAAATTTACAACTACCAGAGAGTCATTCCGAAATGAATTTAGCTGACTGACTCATTTGAGACTGTATCAATTAACACCTGCATATTTTCTCTTTACCTTAGCCCGCCAAAAAATTTCCTTCGTTATTGCCCCGCAAGAAAGCATAGAAACAGTAACCAACTTTTTATACTGATGTCCTATTCATCCCGTAAAAAAACTCTGCTGTCGTTTTTTGCAGGTTGTTTCCTCTTTATCACTGTGGCACAGGCACAATATGATAATGAAGGTCTGAAAGAAGTTATTCCCATAGATTCCTCTGATGTTGGCTGGTTGAAATTCCGATTGAGTAATGAGAATTTTCTAAAGAACAATGAGTACTTCAACCCGCTGATGGTGGGACAAACATATTTTGGGGTCATGCTTCATTCATCCCTCACGTGGAATCCGAATAGGTATATGCGATTGCAGGCAGGAGTTTTTCTTCGGGATGATTTTGGGAACAATACCATCTTCGAGGTGATTCCAACATTTACCCTCAAGTTGCAGAAGAACGGTTACGCATTTCTCTTTGGAACTATTGAAGGCACTGTGAATCATAATTTCATTCAACCGCTCTATGATTTTGAGCGCTACATGAGTGATCATATTGAAAACGGAGTCCAGTTTACTGCGAAGAAAAAATTTCTTGAAGGTGATCTTTACCTTAGTTGGGAACATCATCAGTACGCAGGCATTCCGCATGACCGGGAAATTCTAAATACGGGCGCCACTGTCTCGCCGGTATTGTTTAATAAAAACAAGTGGAAGATAAGTGTTCCTTTGCAGGCCATCATTGTGCATCACGGCGGGCAGTTAGATACGTTTGATCTTCCTCATGATGAAAGTTTATTCGACGATGCCGCAGGTATCAGGCTGAGCTACTTCCCCGGTACATCGGCGCTGATTACTGAAATAAGAATGGAAGACTACTATGTATACTACCAGGATCTCGGTCATCATTATTTTAACCAGTTGTTCTTAGCGGGGCATGGCGTTTACGCGAACTTGTTATTGAAATCAAAATATCATGTGGATGCATTGCTGAGTTATTGGTATAGTCACGATTTTATAAGCGGGCATGGCGGATATCTTTATCAATCTGTTTCGCAGCGTGATCCTGCCTACACGGAACCATTTCGCAAGCTGATGTTTTTCTCCCTGATGTATGAAAAAGAATTGTTTCCCGGCTTAACAATCGTAGCCCGCTTTGAAGGTGACTATAATTTTTTCAGAGTACACAATACGCAATTTGAATACTCATACTCTTTTTATATGGTATACCGGCCGGAATTCCGGTTGGTGAAAATGAAGAAGGATGCTGTTTTGAATTAATTGAGTATGCGTATAACAAAAAGATTAAAGACAAACATGTGAAGACAAATTATCTTATTATACTTATATTGCTTCTCCTGGTGAGTTGTAAGACAGAAAACAAAAAACCACCTGACTTGACCGACATAAAAACTGCCGACACTTCTCAGAATACTATTATTGGCAATGAAATTCTTATATCACCGAGCCAGGCAAAGCCATATAGGATAATTAGAATCAACAATTGTCAGTTTGACTTAGTGGTGGACAATGCTGACACAATTTATTTAGCAACATCAGACACAAATTTTATCACACCGGAGGGTTTCAAAGTTGGAATGAAGGTTTCTCAGATTACAAAAGACCTTAGAGAAAAGATGACAAAAGAAGGCGGTTGGGGTTATTACATAAATTTAGGATCAAAATGGAATCTTGGTTTTTGTGAAGGTTCATCCTGCACAGATAATTATCCGGGAGATACTTCGAGAATAAAATGGATATTTAAGAGGCAGTAAAAAACTTTGCTAAGATGACAAATAAACTTTACGATATACTACTTGACGATGAAAAAATCGGTTCAACGGAACTTGAAAATGCAGATGCACCGATGGGTGTTGTTTTCGGTCAGATAAATTTTACTTCTATTAATTCAGGATACGACTTTTTTAAAAACTATTGCTTAAAGAATAATATTAAATTTACTGATCATCCGGAAGACAGGCTTATTATCAGGATGAATATTCCAAACCTGAAAGTATTTGACATAAATGGAAATGAGATAAAGGGACATGGAGGGTGTCTTGTCAATGGAATAGATAGTGACATTTTTGAAATAACAATTTTAGGCATCCCTTATCCTTTCTATCAAAAAGAATTTCCACATCACGTTAAGACGTACAACGAGTTGTATAAAGACCAGCAATGAAAAGCGAACACTTAACAGAGAAATTAAGAAGTTTAGAAAGAAGGGTTTTGTCCGGTAATCAAAGAACGGTGCTTCTATTTGCCCCCTTCTTTTAAGACTTTATTAATCCTGTGTTAGCGGTAACGTTAAAGGATGGTCAACAGAGCTTACATAACCATCATCGGACTTTTATTTTGGCTGACATCATTCAGCCAAATAAAAGAGTTGCACGAGATGGACATTGAACTGACAGAAGCTTTCAAATCATTGGTATCTGCAGATTATCAATTACCCCTTGACAGCTTAGCAACCACATTTAAAAACAACTTTCAGCGCGGTTGGCAAATCCTATCACCTTCAGTAATTCATTAGATAGTTTATCAAAGTATTTGACCATAATAATATCAGCAGACAAAAAAATCAAATTTTACAGTTGGGATGACCTTACTGGCGGGACCTGGCATCATATAAATTGCATTGCTCAGTTTGAATCATACAGCGGAAAAATAATTGTTCAGCAACTCAATTCTGAAAATGAAGCAGGAGCAGGAGAATTTACAGACAGCAAAGTTTTTGAAGTAAATGAAATCACTATTAACAAGTCAACATTTTATTTAACTTTTGCATGGGGAACACACGGAGACGGGAACCAACACGACATCATTCAAATTTTTAAAATCGCCGGTGATTCCATTGTAAAATGCAAATCGTGTTTTGCAAACAATAACGACCTGGCAATTGAATATCCGAGAAACGAAAAATCTAACCTGACTTTTAATCCTGAGACAAATGAAATATCCTACACAGAATTTAAGTTTGATGCTGATGAAGGATTTTTTAAACGAACGGGACAAGTTGTTACACTCAAGCTAATCAATGGAATATTTACAGTCCAATAAAAACACATGCCGCTATATCGGCAACTCTATGACGGCAATGCATCCATCGCCAGACAGATATAAATCAGACAACACAATATGCTAAATGACAGCTATCAAACTATATCAATGTGTTCCCTCTTACAAGCCTTTGACAACTGTCCGGCTTATTAAATCCCTTGCTGAGAGTAACTGCAAAATTTTACTTGATATTGAAGACAGCATTCAGGATGTTCAAAATCCCCATTTAACACCCGGACTAAAATCAAACGCCAGACGGGATTTTGCTGAAATCATCCGGAACCTGCCGGAACAGAAATTCAGCTTAAGAATAAACTCAATCAACAGTAATGAGTTTAAGAAAGACAGAGAGTTGCTTCACAAGTTTTCTGACAACATTGATACAGTCTTTATTCCTAAAGTTGAAAGCCGCAACGACCTAACAATTTTCACCGGCGAATTTGGTGATACACATAAACTAAATCTGATAGTTGAAACCCGAAAGGGAGTTGATAACATTGACGAAATTTTAAGTTCCAAATTTAAGGACAGCGTTGAGTTTGTTTTTTTCGGCAACTACGACTTTCATTTAGACAACAACATTTTCCCAATCACTGAACAGCACACTTTAGATTATTGGAAAATGGTTGAGCCAATCATTTCAAAAATCGAAAGTCACGAAATGAGTTATGGTAACAGTCCTTACGCAAACATAGCAGACACCGGCTGTCTTGATTTTACAGTTATGCAGTTGACAAAACTCTGCAAAAGAAATTTTGCTTTAATGTCATTGCATAAAACCCAAACCATCTTCTTTCAAAAATTGATTGACGAATGGTGCCTGAATAAAGTTTGTTCTGATAAATTCAATCACGATGGTTTTACACTTGACGCTTTTACAACCAACAGGCAAAAAGGCAGAAGCTTTGCTTTGGACAACAAGAGGATAATAACTCCACAGGAATATCTTTTACTTTTCAGAAAGCAACATGGATAAAATCAATATCGGTTTCATTGGCGGCTGTATAAACCACCAGGGCGGAATTAACCGTGAGGATTTGTATTATTCAGTTCTTACAAGGCTTTTATCGGGCAGCCACACAGAATACCAGGTGTCATTAGGAAGTTACCTTTCATTTAACCAGCTCCCTAACCAGGCAAAAATATTCTTAGACACAAAACAACCCAACCTGATTTATCTGTTTATCAGGCCTTTTCCCTTAATGCCATTGCAGAAGCCAATCGTTAAGCATGAAACAATAAAAAATAAAGTTGCCTATTCACTTCACCCTGCATTATTCACCCGGCAAATGATATGGAAGGAGGAACTTACAAAGTATGAGTCGTCCACCCCTTTGCAATTTGCAAGAAAAAATTTTTTCGACTTTCGCGACATCAACTTGCTTGCAGGGATTGTTTTAGGGCTTCACCGGTGGACATTAAAATATTTGACGCATCAATTGGAATTGGTGAATCAACTTTGCACTGAACAAAAAAATAGACTTATAATTATTTCACCACCCCAAAACCCGGAATCACTTATAGCAAACCTGACTTGCAAATGGACAGCAAACTATCTGGAAAAATATTGCAAGATCGCAGGGCTTGATTTCATTAACATCAATTCATTTTCGCTGACCAACTTTGAACAGGACAAAATTCATTTCAATATTCAAGGGCACTATAACCTTGGAAAACTAATTTATGATCACCTCAAACGGCAGAGAACAATAGCAGTTTCAGGAGCTTTGGTATTGTAACTGACTTTGCAGTAAGCAGTGATGCGGCATTATCCTTACATCAGACTCAGCGGAGGAATTTATCAACAGAGGAAATAAAGAAAACAATGGCCCGTTAACCTGCGATTTTCTACCCTCTTTTCATCCGCTTTTCCGTAACATTTCTCATTTATTTTTCGTTTCGGAACTTGCACCCCGGAATTATTCATATGCGTATGCGATCAAAAATTTTTTACCTCTTTTTTCTCATTATCCCCAATATTTGCCTTTCGCAGTCGCTCATTAAGGCGCTTGTATCTGTCAATAACGGTGATTATGATGTTGCCTCTGCACGCCTCTATGAATTGCTGAAGCGCCCCGAGCCCAATCCCGCTGCACAATACCTGCTTGCACGAACTTTTTTCATGGAGGATAATCCTAAATACAATCCTGATTCAGCGAACACTTATATTTTGAGAAGTGAAAAATACCTGTCGCAGCAATGGAAGGAAAAAGACCTTGAAAAATTTCGTGCTGTTGG
Source organism: Chitinophagales bacterium (assembly GCA_035638255.1). Classification (GTDB taxonomy): domain Bacteria; phylum Bacteroidota; class Bacteroidia; order Chitinophagales; family UBA10324; genus DASRAJ01. The sequence goes on along the minus strand of DASRAJ010000157.1, from coordinate 83,310 downwards.
CTGGCGCAAATTCACGGTCATTCAATTGAAGCAGCAAATTAATGCTGAAGCATTCCGCATTGCGGATTCCATCAATACCTCTTCAAGCTGGAATCATTTCATTGACACCTACACGTCATCTCAGCGTCTGAAAGAAGCTACAGAAAGACGAAACACAGTTGCATTCAACGAGGCGCTGCGCAAGAATGATTACTCGAGCTATGCAGAGTTTCTGAAAAAATATCCTGACGCCGAGCAGGTGAGCCAGGCGCAAACGCTCTATGAAAAATATCTGTACAAAACAAAAACTGCAGACAGCTCATGGCAATCGTACAAGAGCTTCCTGGAAAAATATCCGGGAAGCCCTTACGCTACCCGCGCCAGAGCGAACTATGAGTTGCTCCTTTTTCTCGACAAGACAAAAGATCATTCGCCGGCCGGCTACGACCAATTCATCCGCATGTATCCTTTGAGTCCGTATGCGGCACAGGCAGAAGACAGCATCTACTACCAAAGCACCCGCGATGATCAGATTAACAGCTTCATGAATTTTATCGCTTCCTATCCGGGTAACCGCAATGCAGATAAGGCATGGCAGCGCGTGTATGAAATCGAAACGCCATTTTTCTCAGCCAAATCATTCCGCCAGTTTCTTGACCACTATCCCCAGTATCCGAACCGGCAGCAGGTAGAAAGAGAGATCCGTCTCTCATCACGTCAGTTTGAAAAGTTTAAGAAAAACGGATTGTATGGTTTCTTAGATCTGCAAACGCGTGACACCATGATCGCTCCGCGTTTCACCGAAGCAGCTCCGTTCAGCGAAGGCATGAGCGCAGTGAAACTTCCCTGTCAGAAATCAAACTGTCAGGATGCGTATGTGACCATGGATGGAAGAGTGATTGCTACCTATCCGTGGGATGATGCGAGTGACTTCACGGAAGGACATGCGATCGCGGCCATTGGCAATTGCAGCAAGGACAGTTGTAAATATGGGTTCATCAATCGCTTTGGCAAGTGGATAGTAACGCCGTTGTACGATGACGTGTATGAATATTCAGAAGGTATTGCGCTCGTGCGCGACAATCACGCCGGATACGGCTATATTGATCTGAATGGCACCGTGGTAGTTCCGCTGAAATACACGGATGCAGGAACATTCAGTGAAGGTGTTGCAGATGTTCAGGACGGCGATTCTGCACTGTATGGATATGTTGACAAAATGGGAACCACTGTGATTATTCCTTCTTTTAAAAAGGCAGGCGCATTCAGGGAAGGTTTGGCTCCGGCGGCAAATGATAAAGACCTGTGGGGATACATTGATCACACCGGTAAATGGGTAATCAAGCCGGAGTATGAATTCGCATTGCCCTTTATCAACGGAATGGCAAGAGTGGTTTTGAAAACAAAAGATCCAAAGAATCCTCACGTGATGGTATTGAGGGATACTCAAATTGATAAAAGGGGGAAGATTGTGAAACCGTAAGAAGATTTCGGTTTCCGATTTCCGATTTCGCTGTGAATAGTTAAAGAGATTTTTTTAGTCTTATTTCTTAAGTCTCATATCTTGCATCTTAAAGAATGAGTCTTTAAAAATGAAATACATTTTTCTCTCCCTCTTTCTCATTTTTGTTTTAAGTTGTAAAACTTCAGAGAAAAAATCAAATGCTCCTGTTATCGGTTTCATGGATGCCTTCAAAGATGAAACACTGGAACAGGCCAACAATGGTTTCTTCGATGCGCTCAAACAAAATGGTTTCAGCAAAGACAGCAGTACGCTGACGGTTATTTACCGCAATGCGCAAAATGATATTCCCACACTCACGCAGATCGCTGATTATTTTATTTCTCAGAAAGTAAATCTCATTGCAACGAATCCCTCGCTGTCAACGATCACTGCGTGTCAGAAAACAAAGACAATTCCCGTGTGCATGATGGTTTCACCGAGTCCCAAAAATGCGAAGTTGCTTGATGCAACCGGAAATCCCCCGGCGAATTTATTCGGCGTGTATGAAGAGACCTGGTACATTGATACATCTGTTGCATTGATCAAACAGGTTCTGCCTCAGACAAAAACAATTGGCACCGTTTACAACCAGGCGGAGCCTCAATCACGTGATGCACTTGCTGCGCTTCAAAGTGATTGCGATCATCTTGGATTCAACTTGATTGCACTTCCTGTAAATAATTCTTCCGAAACACAACTCGTGATGAGTTCGCTGCTTAGCAAAGCCATTGATGTTTTTTTCGCACCGCCTGACAATACCATCTTCGCTTCCTTTCCCATCATTGTAAAAGCGTGTAGTGAAAAACATATTCCCATCTTCACATCAGAAGCAGGTCTGGTGAAGCAGGGCGCAGTTGCTGCGTATGGAGCTGACATGTATCAATGGGGATACCAGGCAGGCGAACAAGCGTCGCAATTTCTTAAGCAGGGAAATTTAGACGGCTTGCATCCGGAGATTGTGAAAGCGAGAAAGAGAGTTTATAATCCTGAAGTGGCGAAGGAGTTTAACATCACATTTGATTCGCAATTTGAAGTGATGAAATAAAAATTGGCTCCAGACCTTTTCCAAAGTTTTGAACAGTTTTGAACTTTGGAAAAGGTGAAGCCACACATCCCCTTAAATCCGATGCGCGGTTGAAAAATGGACACTTTGCTTGGTCTTATAATATTGATTTTTATCCTTACACTTTTAGGAGGACTTACCTGGTATATTAAGGCATGGCACGGAGAGAAAGAGTGGGTCCGGCGATTGAGTTCTTCTGCAGCAAGCTTTGTACTTCTTATTAGTTGGACACTCCTTGGTTTTTTTTCCAAGCTTGATTACACTTTGCAGCAAGGTTGTGTCATTCATTCGGAAGCAATTTTTTCGTGGCAGAATATGCTCTATACGTCAATTGCTTTGGGACTATTAAGCATTGGGTATTTTATTTCGCCTCAAAACATTGCAATAGCTATTCTATCATCAGAATTGTTGCTTTGGCTTTACAAATTGTTTGCAGTAAAAGGCGGCTATGCAGTTGGCCTGGGAGGGGTAACATCTCTTGATGTATTGGTGTTTGACACTATCGCTTTGACTTTGCGGTTGATATTAATTAAACAAGTTGGGCAAATACACATCAGTACCCGATTTGTCTTCACGATGATATTTATGATCATGTTTCTCAAGGTTCAATTCTTCCGATTATGATGGGTTCACTTGAGTTTATTCCCGCGGAAATTTTCCTTACATTTAAGAAATGAAACCACACATTTTGTTCTGCTCCGCTTCAACACGCGTGAATCAATTTCCTTTCGGTTTGAAAACAAATACAATAGCTGAAGGAATTTATTTCGTGATGCTGCTCAATGATGATGCAACGCTGAGTAAGAGCAAGCTGATAATTTCGCGATGAAAAATTCTACGGGCAACCGCGCACTTCAAAAATTTATTCTTGTGTTGAGCTTGACAGTGATTTGCATTGGCGTTTACCTTATCATCGCCATCGGCTTCAGCAACTTTTTCACACTGGGGATGCGAACAAGTCAGCCACCGAGCACACGACATCAGCCATTTTTCTTTCTCTTCATTATTGCATTGGTAATGGGCTTTTTCAGTGCAAGAAATTTGCTGAAGGGAAAATGATCACGGTAGCTCGTGATCAATCACCATTTTCTCTCACAAAAAAACTCCATACTATCTGTTTACAATTCCATATTCCTTATTCACTATTCACCATTCGCCATTCACTAACTTTCTCCCGTGGAATTTTACCTCTCCGCCCTCCTGCTCGGTTTGGCATTTTGCGCAATGGGCTTCGGCATTTACATTTCGCTGCGCATCTTCAACATTCCTGATATTACAACTGACGGAAGCTATACACTCGGCGCGGCAGTCACTGCAGCATTACTTTCAAGAGGAATTGCTCTTCCGGCTATTTTAATCATCACGATATTTTCCGGCGCTCTGGCAGGAACGGCCACAGGTTTGATTCACACACGCATGCGCATCAACCCATTACTTGCAGGAATTCTCGTAATGACTTCACTCTATTCCGTAAACCTGAACATCATGGGCAGATCAAACATCCCGCTTATCGGCACTGCACATATTGAAATTTTTTTTTCATTTCTCTCCGCGAATAATTTGCAGTGGCTTTGCCTGCTGTTGCTTTTCATAATGGTCTTGTGGATCATCTTATCATGGCTGCTGAAAACCGATTTTGGTGTGGCAATGCGCGCCACGGGAAACAGTGAGATGATGGTACGTGCGCTCGGCGTGAACACACAAAACATGAAGGTGATTGGGCTTGCGATGGCGAATGCTCTTACTGCAGTAAGCGGATTTCTTGTCTCCCAGTTTCAGCAATTCAGCGACATCAATATGGGCATCGGTATCGTGATTTTCGGACTGGGTTCGGTGATGATGGGTGAAGCGTTGTTTAGTGTGCTGAAAATTCAATCATTGATGTTGCGATTGTTCGGTGTGGTGATTGGATGTATTGTTTTCAGGATGATCATTGCGGTTGCTCTTGATCTCGGTGTGAATCCGAATTGGTTGAAGGCAGTGACTGCGGTGATTGTGTTGCTTGTTGTTGGAATTCCGAATTTGAAAAACCGGGGAACATGATGCCGAGGTCATCCAACGTTTATTGAAAAAAAAAGCAGTGGACAGATTGATGCCGAAGGCATCAAACGTTTATAGCAATAACAACAAGAAACCAATTGATGCCGAAGGCATCACACATGACTCATGAAAACGATCATTCAAAATTTTAACTCCCAATGTGCGATGCCTTCGGCATCGCGCCCTCATTCATGTTCGCGTCCTATAAACGTTTCATCCCTTCGGGATGCTGCAATCTCCAATTAAAATCAATCATTAATTCTAACAACCAAAAACCTTCGTTATGCCGGGAACATTTTCTCAAATCTACATTCAGGTAGTCTTTGCTGTCAAAGGACGCCAAAGCTTGATTTCTAAAAGTTGGGAAGAGCGACTTTACAAATACATCACAGGTATTGTTCACGGAAAAGGACAAAAAATGCTCGCCATAAATGGAATGCCTGATCACATTCATTTCTTTATCGGAATGAAACCGAGTTGTTGCCTTTCCGATCTTGTGCGCGAGATAAAAAAAGCAAGTAATGATTTCATCAATGATAACAAACTGAGCAAATTCAAATTCAATTGGCAGGAAGGTTATGGAGCACTTTCCTACAGTCATTCACAACTTACTCAGGTTATTCAGTACATTATGAATCAAAAAGAGCATCACAAAAAGAGAACCTTCAAACAAGAATACATTGGCTTTCTCAAGAAATTTGAAATTGAATACGATGAAAGATTTTTATTTGAATGGATTGATGAATGATGTTGCAAGCAAACCATATCACAAAATATTTCAATCGGGGCACACCCTCAGAAATTCTTGCGCTTGATCATGTTTCATTGCCGCTTGCGGAAAAGGAATTTTTGGTGATCATCGGTTCGAATGGTTCTGGAAAAACAACACTACTGAATATAATTGCCGGGAATTATTTTCCTGATGAAGGAACCATTCTTATCAACGGAATCAATGTCACTTCGAAAGCTGATTTCGAAAGAAGCAAGTGGATGTCCAGAGTGTTTCAGGATCCGTTGAAAGGAACAGCGCCTGATCTTACCATCATTGATAATTTTCGCCTCGCTTCATTGCGCACGAGGCGAAAAGGGTTTCGCATCGGAATCAATCCGCAGTTCAGAAATTTTGTTCGGGGAAAAATTTCTGTTTTGAATTTGGGATTGGAAGACAAACTTGATACGCTGGTGGGGAAATTGAGCGGAGGTCAGCGGCAGGCGCTGACCCTGCTGATGGCGGCGATGGATGAACCAAAAATTCTATTGCTCGATGAACCTACTGCTGCTCTCGATCCCCGCTCAGCTGAAATTGTAATCAAACTCGCCGATCAATTGATTCGTGAACAACATCTCACTGCTATTCTCGTCACTCACAACCTTCGCCAGGCGCTGGACTATGGCTCACGATTGATGATGATGGACAAAGGAAAGATCACTTACGACTTTTCAGATGAGAAAAAGAAAAATCTACAGCTGAGAGAGATGCAGGAGTGGTTTGTTTAATCACGGGAGAGTGATCACATTCCTTTTTTTCCGCGGAAAAATTTTGTACTCCTCATTGCGTTATTTGTTTCCCAATGAAAAGAGCTTTGATAATAATATGCATTCCTCTAATGGGACTTGCATGCTATTATTTCTTTCCGGAGAAAAAACTTCCTGCAGGAGTTACTATTGATAAGATCGTTGTTTTCAAATCTCACCATCTGATGGACGTTTGGTCCAATGGGAAATTGCTCAAAACATATTCTATCTCCATCGGGAAAAATGCTACAGGCGCTAAACAACTTCAAGGCGATAATCGAACTCCGGAAGGGTCGTATTTTATCAATGATAAAAACCCTAACAGCACCTGCTACAAAAATCTTGGTATCTCTTATCCTGATATAAAACATGCAGAGGCAGCAAAGCAGCTTGGCAAATCAGCAGGAGGTGATATTAAAATTCACGGCCTTTTGAATGGTTGCGGCTTCATAGGAAAGTTCCATCGCTGGCGTGACTGGACCAACGGTTGCATTGCCGTGACAGATGCTGAGATGGATGAGTTGTACTATCATTTGGCAATAGGAACAGCCATTGATATTTATCCATAAACCATATCCACTGTGCAGTACGCGGACCGACTTTGTCATTCCGAGGCACGAGGAATCTGTACGCTGATTCAAATAGGTTCCTCGCGTTTCTGAATGACAGGAACGGGTTGATAGAACTTCATTTTCCCACGAAAAGCAATTTCAATTTCTACTTTTGATTGATGCACCTTCTGCTGCCAATCTTCGCCCTCATAGCTGGATGCTGGGCATTGCTCAATGGAATTCTTCATGACATTTTTGTTCTCGCATCAGAACACGGAAGGAAGTACGATCGCGATTTGCTTCGTCTTCTGATGGACGGTCATATCCTCATGACTTGCGGCATCACGCAAATGATTTCATTCATTGGGTTGAGAAGCGGGGAACCTTGGGGATTTTATGTTGCCGGCATTTCGTGCATTAGTTTGCTGGTCTATTGTGGCTTAATCTTCCCTTTCTTAAAATCATTCTTCACCGCCTTCCTGAATCTTTCGTTACTGATTCTCCTGGTAATAAGTTTTTTCAGCTGATGAAAATGGTGAAAAGTGAGATGTAAGGCACACCTGACTATTTTCAATTTTCCAATTTCCTCCCGATTAATCGGGACAATTTTTCATAACCACTCCCCCTCTCCAGCCTTCGACCATAAAATATTTCATCTTATCAGAAAACAGTTTTCTCGACATGAATGCTGCGCTCGTTGTCCCCACGGCAAGCCCTGCATTTTGCCAGCTAAAAATCTCATCGCTGCTCGAAATCTGAAGTGAGATCAATAACCCTGAGGCCGCAGCAACGATGGTGGTTGCCGCTTTTAGCACCGGCCGTATTGAGCTGTACTTTCTAAATGCTTCGATGGAATTCAAAGGAACAGTCAATGAAATTCTGTCGAACGTTTTGTTTTTTGAAACAAGAAGAATGGAACTGTCATTAACAGATTCAATAGTACCAAATAGTGTCACATCACTGATGGCAATATCGAGTGGAGCATCAGCAGTATCGTGCACCGTAAATCTCAGATGCACTTCATCGCCCGCTTTCAGTTCGATTTTCTTTCCTGAAAAAATATTTTGAAACACGATCACTTTCTGCTGTGCATGAGACTGAATAACTGCTAATGCCACGAAGAAAGGAATCAAGCGCGATGAATTCATAAAGAAGAAAGGTAGTTCGCAGTGTAACGTTTAAGACTATGGCTTATGTTACAGAATGGTGATTCGCGATACGCGTATCGCGAATCGCGATGTTGCTGCGTTCCCTATTTTTGATCCATGTCCAAACAAAGTGCAGGCATCTTACTGTATCGCTTTGGAAAAAGTGAGTTGCAAATTTTCCTGGTTCATCCGGGCGGGCCTTTCTGGTCGAAGAAAGAGGATGGCGCATGGTCAATTCCCAAGGGAGAGTTCGGTGATGAAGAAGATTCATTAGTTGCAGCAAATAGAGAATTTTTCGAGGAGACAGGATTCACAATTGAAGGAAATTTTATTCCGCTTGCGCCTCTCCGGCAGAAAGGAGGAAAGTTGGTAACAGCATTTGCAATAGAAGGAAGCGCAGATGCAGATACAATCAGGAGCAATGAGTTTGAAATGGAATGGCCTCCGAAATCAGGAAGGAAAAGATCTTTTCCGGAGGTAGATCGCGCTGGATGGTTTTCAATACAAGAAGCGAGAAATAAAATCTTAGCGGGTCAGATTCCTTTGATTGATGAACTGGAAAAGATTCTCGGGACGAAAAATGTATTCTGATTTATTCAATCATCATTAGCCTATGTTCCATTTTTTCGTTCACAAATAATTCGAAAACATAAACGCCTTTGGCAAGATGAACAACCCGCACCGGGATGATATTTCTTCCTTTACTCAAAATCTCCTGCTGCTCGATAACAATTCGCCCCGCTGCATCATTCAAGGAGAAATTCGCCTGTTGCTGCTGGAAGGAAGTTACTTCAATAAAAAATTTATCCTGTGCTGGATTCGGATAAACGGTGAAAGAAGAAATTGGCAACTCATCAACAAGAAGGCATGGAGTTACCGTTACAAAAATGGTATCACTGACCGCACATCCTTCAACATTAGAAGCTGCGAGTGTATAACTTCCTGTAGTAGTAACAGTGATTGTTGAAGTAGTATCACCTGTATTCCAAACATAATAGTTGTAGGAGTTGTCAGGAAAGATCGTGTATGATGCTCCTTCACAAATCACGGTGTCAGGTCCTAAAGAAAAAGGCGAAGGATATACTACTGCTAAAAACTCTGACGTGTTTCCGGAACCATCGGTTTCCGTTGCAGTGACATCACACGGTGAAGAAAGTGAACCGGAATAATTCCAGTTTCCTGTTGCATCAGCAGTGACACTCGCAATAAAAGTTTTTCCCTGGGGATTGTTGTTCTGGCTTTGACTGTAAAACAATTCGATTGTAGCATATGGCATCGAGGTTCCGCTTGCGCCCGCTGCATTTGTTTGCAGCATCACAATCTGGGCGATGTTGTTATTACCGGTGGTGTCGAGATTAATTCCCTTCCCGCCATTATCATAAATAGAATTTTGCGAAAAAGTATTTTGTTGACTCGTGCAGTGAATTCCGTCGAGACCGTTATCGTGAATGATGTTGAAGTCAACATCGTTATTGTCAGCGCTCATTCCGTAAAAAACTCCCCCGATCAAAATTCCATGGCCACTATTTCCTGCAATGGTGTTGTGATCAATCATCGTTCCGTCGTTGTTGGCTGAAAGAAAAATTCCGTTTTGGTTGGGAATGAACATTGATTGTGATGCATTCATTCCGATAATGTTATTCCTTACGATGGGCTGTTGATCGGTGTTGTAAGAAAATAAAATTCCGTTCCCGGTATTTCCGCTGATGATGTTAGCAAATGTTGTATCGTTTCCCCCAATTATTCCGCCGTGCGATTCGCCGATAAAGATTCCATCTGCATTTGGAAGCGCAGTTTGTCCCGAAGCATCTACTCCGATTTTATTTCGATAAATATTGTACCCTGATGAAAATGCAAACACACCCATTCCTGTATTCGTATTTCCTGAAACAAGGTTATCATGAATGCGGAGTGTGTCTGAAGCAAAATAATTGTTGAACGAAATGCCGTTGCTATTGGGGATTGCTATTGATCCGGTTACATCAGTTCCGATATAATTTCCTGCTATCTCAACAGGGCCGCTGTACAAATAGATACCGACAGTGTTTCCACTTATGAGATTTCTTTCAGAAGCGGTGGTTCCGCCAACATTGGAGCTGCCTGCGATTTCTACACCACGGATATTTGGAATTGCGTACGTTCCGGTCACATCGGTTCCAATTTTATTTCCGATGATCTTAACGTGATCAACCACCATAATTCCTCCGTTCGGATCCGTGTTCGGGTAAAGTCCGTTGCCGGAAATAAGGTTACCATCACTGGCGATAGTTCCTCCAATCACGCTGGCTGAACTCGCATCAATATTAAGTCCCACATTTTCATTGGGGATTGCAAACATTCCGCTTACGTCGGTCCCTACTTTATTTCCTTTGATACTAATGGCATCGCACTCAATGGAACTTACACCGTTGCTGTTTCCTGAGATGAGATTGTCTTTGATAAGAACATTCGAATCAAGAAGAAGGAAAAGTCCTGTTTCATTTCCTGCCGCGATGCTACCACTTGTATCAGTACCGATAAAATTATTTTGAATGGTGATGTTCCTGCATTGCTGTACATCAACTCCCTGGCAACCGGAAATCACATTTTGCTTTCCTGAGGCTCCCATCGTAAAGCTGCTGGCGTAATAGACATAAACAGCAGCGTTAAAATCATGGATGTTCATTCCATATACATCCACCGAGGTCGAAGACAAACTGTAGTTAAGGAAGTCAAAACAATCATTACCGAGACCATCGCCATCAAGCTCAATTTTTGGTGCCGTGCCCGTATAGCCGTTTGCAGGCTGAGAGCTACCATCAATGTTCAGGGAATGGTGAATAAGATATTGACTGAGCGGATGAATCACCTGTGGCGCCATGCCCGGAATATCAAACTTGATGTTGTCTTTTGATGCCGATTGTTCGGCACCATTAATGGCATCGCGAAGCGAACCCGGTCCGCTGTCATCAGTGTTTGTAACATAGATGTTTCCGGGCAAGGTGTTAATGATAATGATGTTTGTGCCAATGCAACTGTGAGATGCGGAAGCAGCGAAGGTGAACACAGGATCAAAGGCAGAGGATTGAGCGTCAAGAGTGATAGAAATATCAGGGAAGATCTGCAAACTGTCAACCGTGATCTGAGGCATAGCGCCAAAGAGATACAGGGTTGAAAAGAACGGAGTAACAATAATTCCCCCAACATTATCAGCATTTGCCTGCCCGATGCATTGATAAAGTGATCCGTATCCAAAGGGTTGATCACTCGTCACGGTATAGTAATTCCCAAACACTGCAGGTGCGCAAGATTGTGCCGGGGAATTGTTTGGCAAAATAAAATTCAGCGAAAAAATCAGGAGCAGGAGGAAAAGTTTTCTCATGGTGAAGAAGTGGGATTTAAAGATAGTAATATGAATTTTTCAATAATGACTTTTTTTAATTCCTGAGGGAGGTTCATAACACCAGCGAGGCTGTCATTCCGACGCAGGAGGAATCTGTATCGAGGCTAAACAACAGATTCCTCCTGCGTCGGAATGACACGAAGTGTGTTAACGTCATTGTAAGGAAACTTCTTCACTCCCGAACAGATCTCGGCTTAAATTGTAATCCCGCAGTACTGCAGGATGAATAACAGAAAAGTTAGAATCAAAATATCATTCCCAAAGGACGCAGTCGCTATTAAAAAATGCAGCGAAATATTTCGCTACTGCACCAACAATTTTTCCGAGGCGATAAGATTGTTTCCGGAAACCACTTTTATGAAATACAATCCGCTTGCAAGATCTCCGGAAGAAAATTGAAATTGCTGATAGCAGATAACTTCATTGTCCGCAGGACTCTGCGAGGAAATATTTTCCCTGAAGACAATTCTTCCTGAAATATCTATCATTGAAATTTCCAAAACAGAATTACAATCATTGGCTACCAGCATAATGATGTTGGCATTCGAAGATGCAGGATTTGGAGAAACCAGCAATTGAATTTCTGTTTGTGGCAAATTGACTTCTACCATTCGTACCTGAGAATATGTTTGACTTCCGTTAAAATCAATTTGTCCGATACGATAATAATTTAAGCCGTGCATGGGATGTTCATCGGTGAAAGCGTATTCGTGATTCTCTGCTGTTGTCCCATGTCCACCCACTTTGCCAATGGTTTCAAAGCGCTCACCATCGGGAGAGCGTTCGACCGCGAAGTAATCATTGTTCAGCTCTGATGCAGTTTCCCATTTCAACCCCACAGTATTGTTACTGTCCAACTCAGCAGTAAATGAAATCAATTGAATGGGAAGGGCAACTATTGGCTGCACCACCACATCATCAATGTACACATAACAACCTGACGTGCCGCTACCGTGCATTACTGCTATCGTTCCGGCATCGTTATGAAAATTACCGATACACATGTATTGATATGCGGCACTGGCCGTATAATAAAAAGTTATTTGCTGCCAGTTAGTGTTCCAGAATACCGAAGTCATTTCACACTGCGGAGTCACCGAAGTAATCGGTAAACCGCCGGATTGATTGGTTGGCGTGGAAGAAAAGTAAACACCCATATTGTTACATCCATAACCATGAATGGTGCTTATTGCATTCGTAAGCCACATGGATACTTCATAAGTAGTTCCAACAACAAGTGGTGAACTCAACTGGCAACGAATGTATTCGCGGAAATTCGGCGAAGCATACCACGGAGCGAGCCCGGCCATTCCTCCACCTGAATGAGGATTCACTGTTGCCCAAAAAGTGTTCGGCGGATTCGCACCACCGGATCCGGCTGTGTTATAGTAGTCAGGACTTCCGCTTCCAACTACAAGCACGCACGCCCCTGTAGCACTGCTCCACCCTGTTGCGCGGCACATCTCAGCGTAGGAATCAGGGGCAGGGGAATACGTATTAAAAGAATTATTCGATACCAAATTCTGAGCATTTAATATGCCCGGAAGAAACAGCAGAGGAAGAAATCGAATTCGCATACCCCCAACCTTTTGTATGACAGGAGTAAAACTATTGAATAAAGGTATCTCTCGATTCTGATTTTTGTCATATTGAGGAATGATATTTCTAAACAGTTTAAAAACTTTGCAGAAGTACTTACTTGAGGAGATTTGTTTACGGCAGGAATTTCAAGTCGGAAAAGAAAATTCTTCCTGAAAAAATTTTTGACCCGTCAAGAAAAAGAAGGATGCTCAAACTCCTATGGAGTTTTTTCTCCATTTCTAAATTCATTTTAACATCAATGCTTTGCTTGCCATAGAAGGAAAAGTTTTAGCGAGCTTTTTAAAGTTGATTAGTGAAGCTGAAATGTTGCTCCCCGAAAAATAAAGTTTGCTACATTACGGGCACATCAGTTTTTCTTTCATGTCATCAAGCATACCGGAATGAGTAAACACCTGATTAATGATCTTCCCGAACTTGTCGGCGCGAATATCATTTCAGAAGAAACGGCAGAGAGTATCCGGAACTATTACAAGAGCAGAAGCGCCAGTCCGCAAAACCGCCTGCTGATTATCTTTGGAATTCTCGGAGCGATTCTGATGGGACTTGGAATCATTCTCATTATCGCGCACAACTGGGATGATTTTTCACGCACTGCCAAAACAATTCTGTCTTTCGTTCCACTGCTCACAGGACAACTGCTTTGTGTTTTTGTGCTGCTGAGAAAAAGTGATAGCGTGGCATGGCGTGAATCCACCGCAGCATTTTTATTTTTTGCTGTTGGCGCATCCATCTCATTAATAAGTCAGATTTACAACATCTCGGGTGACCTCAGTGCATTTATCCTGACATGGATGTTGTTGTGTTTTCCGCTGATGTACATCATGAATTCATCACTGGCTTCCCTGTTGTATGTGGCTGGAATTACCGCGTATGCAGTGAACAGAAGCTATTGGAGCTTTCCTGATGAAACTTCATATCTGTACTGGCTTCTCTTGCTGCTCGCACTTCCACATTATTATTCGCTGAACAGAAAGAATCCAAAAGGCAATTTTACGATCGTTCACAACTGGATTGTGCCGTTGTCAGTGATCGTTGCACTCGGCACACTCAGCGGTAAATTTGATGAGCTGATGTACATCGCGTACATGAGCTTGTTTGCATTGCTCTGCATAACCGGTAACAGTAAATTTTTTGTACACCAAAAATTGCGGAACAACAGTTTCATGGTTCTCGGCTCGCTTGGAACACTCTCTTTGCTACTCTCACTAAGTTTCGATTGGTTTTGGGATGATCTGTACAGAAAAAGTTTTTATGACGGAATGCTTCGGTCCCCGGAATTCATTGCAGCTTCACTCCTATCAATGGCGGCAATAGTTCTGTTGGTTCTGGTGTACCGAAAGAAGTCTTTCAGCCAATTTGATCCCATAGAAATTTCATTCATACTCTTCATCATCATTTTCATCGTTGGTATGCCGGTGATTGCAGTGACGCTCATCAACATTCTCATCTTCCTGCTCGGGCTCGAAAAGATCAGGGCCGGCGCACGGGCAAATAATCTCGGCACGCTCAACTACGGCTTGCTCATCATTACCGCTTTGGTAACGTGCCGATTCTTCGATAGTAACATGAGTTTCGCCGTGAGAGGGATACTATTCGTCGCAGTCGGCGCAGGATTTTTTGTTGCGAACTATTTAATGATCAGGAAAAGAAAAACAATTGAGGCCCTGCAATGAAAACTAAAACTCTTCTTGTGCTGATTTTCGCTGTACTTGCGTGCATGCAGTGGTTTGTTCCGGCTCAGATGATTTTTGAGAAAGAAAAAATATTAGCGCAGGGAAAAGAATTCAAATTCAAAACAGCGCCTGTTGATCCGAGTGACCCGTTCCGGGGAAAATTTATCACGCTGAGCTTTGAGGCCAATTGGTTAGAAATCGGGAATGATAGCGACTACTATGCAAATGAACCGGTGTTCGTGACACTCACAAGCGATGACAATGGCTTTGCGCGCATTGCGTCCATTTCAAAAGAACCGCCTGGTGACGATCCCGATTATGTTAAAGCACTCGTACAATATGTCTCAAGAGTAAATGAAAATAAAGTTTACATCGAATATCCATTCACGCGGTTTTACATGGATGAGTTAAAGAGTGGTTCAGCAGAAAATGTTTACCGTCGCTCGCTTCGTGATACGAGCAGCACCACATACGCATTAGTGTCCGTCAGGGAAGGTAATGCGGTGCTGAAGGATGTGATGATTGACGGTGTTTCAATACGGGAAATTGCGCAAAGAAGCAAGGAGAACTAAAATTGCAGAGAACAGCATTACGAAATTGTTCTGTTCATTGCATTATCATCCGCCCACCATTCAAAAGAATACTCACAAGTGAGGGAAGAAGAAAACTGATGTGGTCTTTCTTAAAAAAAGTTTTATCCAACCCAAGGTTCATTCTTGCCATCTATGCTTTGCTTGCCGCGGGAACAGCGTTGCAGGAATATCATCTCGGCTCTAAGAGTGACACGTCAACACACTATAACAATTACATCATCTTTCGTCAATCCTTTTTCCATCTCTTTCATCACCAGGATTTGTATGCTCCGTATCCTGCCGAGCATTTTGATTATTACAAGTACAGCCCTGCCTTCGCTGTTTTCATGGGAGCATTTGCATTCCTGTCGGTGGCTATTGGATTAATTTGCTGGAATCTGCTGAATGCCCTCGTTCTCTTCTTTGCCATCAAATCGCTTCCGGTCAATGACAAGAAAATTCGTGTCGCCGTCTGGTGGTTTGTGGTGATTGAACTAATCACTTCACTCCAAAATTCGCAGAGCAACCCATTGATTGCCGGATTGCTCATTCTTGCTTTTTGTTTTTTGGAAAGAAGGAAAATTGCCTGGGCAACCTTGATGATAGCACTCACTGTTTTTATAAAAATCTTCGGACTGGTAGCCTTCAGTTTATTTCTGCTTTATCCTGATAAGAAAAGATTTGTGGCGTACAGCACACTATGGGTGACTCTTCTCGCACTGTTTCCCCTCCTCCTTGTATCACCGGAACAATTGATTTCTCTTTATGAAAGCTGGTGGAAATTACTCTCGATGGATTACGGGGGTTCGGCCGGAATTTCAGTGATGGGATGGCTCCACAGCTGGTTTCATTTTGATCCGCCGAAAAATCTGATCACTCTCGCCGGCGTAATCACCTTCTGCTTACCACTTCTGTTCGTGACGCGCTATGATCAATTTATTTTTCGATGGCTCTTCCTCTGCAGCATTTTAATCTGGGTGATCATCTTCAATCACAAAGCTGAATCAGCAACATTCATTATTGCGGTTTGCGGAATTGCACTCTGGTATTTTTCGCAGGAGAAGAATACTTTCAATACCACATTGCTGATCTTCGCTTTTGTTTTCACCTGCCTCTCTCCTACTGATTTGTTCCCTCCGGCAGTCAGAACAAATTTTTTAGTGCCGCTTGTTGTTAAAGCAGTTCCGTGTATTTTGATCTGGATAAAAATCATTTTAGAATTGATCACTGCATCATACCGGCCGAAAGCGGCCTTGCAATAAACCGACGCGTCTCGCCTGAGGCTGACGCAATCGGTTTAGCAAGACTGCAAATACGGGTTAAAAAGACAACCCCATTCTTATCACCATCCTTCGCAAATCATATTGAGTGAGCGTTGATGAGTATCCGTCAACATAAGTGACGTATTCTTTTCTTTCCGAAAATTTATATCCCACATCAAACAAAAATGCTCCTGTACTTTTAAAATTGAATCGCATCCCTGCTCCTATTCCCCACATCATACCACCATTGTATTCCGTTTTTTGATACCCATCATCCCGATCTTTGGCCAGGTCGAAGTTGTATCCGAAATCAGCGTAAGCAAAGGGTGTTGCTCTTCCTTTCAGCAATTCATAGCGAACATCGCCAAAAGGTTGAATCATGGCGTGTTGGATTAAATCAATGGCTATTCCTGCTCCGGCGAGGCAATGTGAATAGAAGCGATAACCCTGAATGGTTTGCGCAGTAAATCCGGCAGACAGTTCTTGTTCATTCGGGTACCAATAGTCGTAGACCGTAGAACTCCCGATGGCAACGCCTATTTCAGTGATGTTGAAATAGCCAAACTTTTTTTGCTGAAAGGAAAACCCATCGCAGACGGGCTGGTTTTCTTTGCGTACTGAATCAATATTTTGACGGGCAAGAATGAACACGCTTCCTCCCGCGATTTCAATCTTCACATCATTTGTGCTTTCCTGTTTTATGATCCCTCTGTAGATGTTTCCGTCTTTCATATACACTACGTCCTGTAAATGACTTTGCGCAGAGGAGGAAATACTTTGCACAAGAATGATTGAAACAATCAGCGGCACGAGGAAGAAAGTTTTTTTCATGAGGGAATTTTTTGGATGCAGCATTTTGGAAATGTCCGTTGTCTTTAGCTGAAATCGTTCTTCTCATGACAACTGCTACTTTGAAAACGCTGCAATGCTTCGTCCTTCTTTCTGCCATGGCAATTTCATTTTCATCTTGCCTGAAAGATGATTGCAAACAATTCTACACTTACCAGCTTTACAAGCCTGTTTACATGAGTTACGATGATCTGCGGGCGGCAGTGAAGTCATCAGCCATCACGGATATGAAAAACATTGGCAAAATTTATTACAAAGCACCTTACATTTTTTTGAGTGAAGTAGATAAAGGAATTCACGTCCTTGACAATACAAACCCTTCATCACCTCAAAATATTGCCTTTATCAATGTTCCCGGCAACCTCGATATCGCTATCAAGGACAATGTGTTATACGCCGACAGCTATATTGATCTTGTGGGGATTGACATTTCCGATCCAAACAATGCAAAAGAAATCTGGCGTGATCAAAATGTGTTTCCGCAACGCAATTACAATGGCTGGTTCGCAGATGGCACCAAAGGAGTGGTAACCGATTGGATTGAGAGCGACACAACCATTGAAGAGGATTGTTCGAACACTTATCCGATACGTTTCGAGGGTGATCTTTTTTATGCTGCCACATCCGGAGGAACTAACACCACTTCGGGCGCACCGGGAAATGGAGTTGCGGGATCTCTTGCACGCTTTGCCATCAGCAGTGATTATTTGTACTGCATTGCTAACCCTTCCCTGTTGCTGTTCAACATTCAAAATGCAAATCAGCCGGTGGACAATGGGTTGGTTTCGGGTTGGTGGAATGCTGAGACGTTGTTTCCTTACAATCAATATCTCTTTGTGGGAAGCACTACAGGTGTAAGTATCTACAACAATTACAATCCTTCTTCACCTTCACTCATTTCAACCGTCACGCACGTAACCGGATGCGATCCGGTGGTGGTAGAGGGAAATTATGCCTATTCAACGATTCATGCGGGCAATATGTGCGGGCAAAGCTTCAACGAGATGAATGTGATTGACATCACAAACATCAGCAATCCTGTGATTGCAAAAACTTACGATCTCGCCAATCCTTATGGAGTTGGCATTGATGGCAAAAATCTTTTTGTCTGCGATGATCTTTCAGGATTGAAAATGTATGATGCTTCTGATCCAACTGCATTGATCCTGAAACAAACTGTGCAGGCAGGTGAAACGCGCGATGTAATTCCACTCGGGGGAATTCTTCTTCTCATTTCTACAGACGGGCTTTATGAATTTGATTACTCTTCCGGAACATTGAATCAACTCAGCTTTACTCCAATAAGTAAATAGCAAAGTTGCGCGCAGTTTTTGGAAAGGAAATATCTTTAGCGCTTTCTCGTCACTATACCTGTCATTGCAATTAACAAGGGTATTTGAAAAGCGCTGAGTTGACTTACCGGGTTTGTACTTCCATTCTTGAATGTGCCGAATTGTGGGATGAATTTCTTCCCGCAAATCATCATCTTGCTTCCGTTCACTGTGCCGTGATTGAGCGATGCAATCTCGAAGATGTTTCTTTCCGCTACGTTATCGTTTCAAATCACAATAAGGAGGTTGTTGCTGTCGCATATTTCCAGTGGTTGCGCTTCATGACCAGGCATTATTCTTTTCCGCTGGCAAAAAATTTCCTGCTGAAAAAAATTGAAGACGCCGTAATGAAGAACGGCTTCAACATTCTTGTATGTGGAAATTTGCTTCGCATTGATGCACCTGGATTATACTATAATTCAGGTAAGGCAAATGCTACTTCGGTTTTTTCGGTGCTGGAAGAATTTTTTCAAACACTTCATCCCTATCCTCACGTCATCTTAGTGAAAGATTGGAACCAGTACCTTGATGAGAAGTGGATTCGTCAATTTCATTTTCAATCTTGGCCTTCTGATTTAACCATGAAATTGGATTTGTCTTCCTGGAAAACATTTGATGAGTATGTTGCTGCGCTTCGCCACCGGTATGCGCAACGAATTCGAAAGACTCGTAAAAAACTTTTATCTGTCGTTCGCCAGGAATTTTCACTTGAGGAAATAGAGACTTTTTCGCCTCAGTTAGAAATGCTTTATCTCGAAGTGGTGAAGCGTCAACCAATCAGGATGATTATTGTAAATGGAAATTATTTTGCTGAAATGAAAAAAGCTTATGGAGAGCGTTTTCGGTTATTCGGTTACTTTTCTGAAAATAAGCTTATCGCCTTCAGTTCTAACATTGTCTTTGAAAACTTGTGGGAGTTACACTACATCGGAATAGATTATCCGGCCAATGAAACACACTGGTTGTATTTCAATATTCTTTTCGATGCGATCGCTGATGCAATTGAAGGCGGGAAAAATGAATTGGAATTGGGGAGAACTGCTCGTGCTGCAAAAACATCATTAGGTGCACGGCCTGTTTATTTCAAGAATTATATGAGGTTGAAAGGATTAATTCCGCGCTTGGCAGTAAAACTTCTTGGGCAAAATTTCAATGAGAATGTAGGGCAGAATTGGGAGGAAAGAAATGCCATCAGGGCAGTAAAACACCAGAAATGATTTAATCCCAAATCTCCGATTCCTTATGCCACTGATTAAGAGAACCGACAAGAGTGATGATCTTATTAGTGCAACTCAGCGGAGTCACGTTTCCAAGTTCACTATTGCCACCTTCCCAAACAGGTTTCAGATGATGAAAGCACCATCCATAGATCGAGGATTCGTTATTGAATTCCGACTTTCTGATCAAACCTCCTTGCTCATCACGGCGGATGAGTGTTGGATCCATTCCGGGAATTAAGCAAGCTTTTTCCCAAACTTGCTCAAGTAAACCTAGTTTCAAGTTCATCATGCTATATAAGTTTTAAAGTTCATCTGTGTCAATAATGACTACCCCTTTGCTGGTGGTAGTATATGAATGTGAATTATAAATTGACTGTGCTTGTTGCGTATGATTGCCGTTTCCAAGCATAAGATTCAGCATGATGATAATCTGGCAGAGGATGGTTGACATGAGTTTGTTTTTTTTGTACAGACCAAAAGTATCCCTTTTGACACGTTGGAAAATGTACTAAACTCGTCAATAAGTAACGTCACGCTCTTGATTATCCGGTTCACACCACTCAGGATTTTGCTTAATCTCTCTATGTAATGTTCAAATCTCATAATCAGTAATCATTTTTAAGTAACTATATTTTGCTACAAGAAAAACATCCAAATAATTACCCTTAAAATGAAACAGAATGCTTGATAGTAAAGGCTTCCAGCAAGTTAGTACTCAGAATTTAAAAAAAAAACAGCGGGAAAAACTTCCTGAAAATTCCTGTTGTTTGATATGAATCTTCCTCTTGAGATCCTTTACAGGCAATGGTTCTAAGACTTTTTCCTTACTGACTGATTAAAATTCCTCCAAAACCTGAATCGAGTAACAAATAAATCCACCTAAACTGATAATTTGTGTACAAAAATTATATTTATCGAAACCCATCCTTTAATCCAAAGAAATTCACTTTGCGTTTATTTCGGGCTTAGCATTCTTTAAGTACTTCCCTCGAAGTTTCTTTCTCTTCATTATCTTCAGATGTCAAAGGTATATGCATACATGGAATAGTTGCAGGTACAAAAACTTCTAAAAAGTAACATCTCTTTTTCGGATTTTTCAAAGCGGGCTTCTGAGGCTATTCGTATTAACGCACTATATTTGGGGTATAATATCCTTATCAAACAGTATGAAAGTTTTCCGTGAAATGGTATCGCTGGTAACAAAGCAACAGCTAAATAAAATTGATGTAATAGATTATCGGCAGTCCTTAGTAACCGGAAATCTGTATCAGCAACTCTTCAATGGGATTTCTGACGAAACATTTACTACGGATGAACAAGCGGCTTCTGCACTCTATCAAACTTCCCCGTCTGACAAGAAATATCAAATGCTGAAGAGCCGGTTGAAGGATCGGCTGGTGAATACGTTATTCTTTATCAATCACAAAAAAATTCAGGAGTCAGCCTACCAGCAGGCGGTATATCAATGCAACCGAAATTATTTCTGCGCAAAACTGCTCCTCACTCATGGTGCCCGCACCAGTGCTATTGCAATGGCAAGAAATACGTTGAGCCAGGCGGAAAAATTTGATTTGAATGAGATTGCATTTCTCTGCGCGCGCATGCTCAGGCACCACTATTCGATGGCAGGATTAAAAAAGGAATACCAGCACTATCATAATATAGTAACGGAGTCTCTCAAAAAGGTGCGGGGAGAAAACCGCGCTGAATTCATGTATGGTTCATTAGTAGCTCAATTCGGGAGAAGCAAAGCGATTCAACCCGAACTGGAGCAAACTGCAAAAGATTATTTCAATCAATGCAAAGAATTGGCAAAATACCAGCACACTTTTCACCTCACAATATTGCACTACCGCGTAGGCATGCTCTATTACCAGATTATCGGAAACTATCGTCTTCTGCTCAACCTCTGTAACCGGCTTCAGCAATATTCGAAGAATCATCCGAAATTTTATGTGGCGTCGCGCGAAGGGGAAGTGTCGCTTCTAAAAATGGTATGCTGTCTTCATCTTCGTAACTTCAAATTGGGAAAGCAAAATGCTGAAGAAGCGCTACAGCGTTACAAGAAAGGGAGCAACAATTGGTTTGTGGTGCTGGAAAACTACTTTATGCTCGCTACGCATGCAGGCAAGTTTGAAAAAGCCTCTTTAATTGTTGAAGAAGCTATGCATCATCAGCGTTTTCAGTTTTTATCTCCCGAAAAACATGAAACCTGGAAAATTTATGAGGCATACATTAATTATCTGGTCCCGGGGGAACAGAAAACAAAAGACTTCAAGATCCTTAAGTTTCTAAATGAAGTTCCGATCTATTCAAAAGACAAAGCCGGCTTTTATCCTGCCATCCTCATTGCGCAGATTCTTTACATCATTGACCGGGGAGATGAAGATAAACTGGAAAGAACAATCGAGTCACTGCGTGTTTTCTCCTCACGATATCTTTCAGGGAAAAAAGCACCCCGAACCACCTTATTTATTAAGATGCTGCGCCAGTTGGTAAATTACAACTACGATCCTAAGAAAGTAAAAATACGGGCTGCACCCTACTTAGAAAAACTAAAAGCCGTAGGAAAAATCAGTTCAGAAGAAATTGACTCTATGGAAATCATTCCCTATGAAACCGCATGGAGCATTATTTTATCCCGGCTGGAAAACAACAAAGAGGTGCATAACAAATTGCCATATCGGTCATCCTGATCTCTTTTCGAGGGGTCGCGCGCAAATGATTCAACAATCTCTCCACGACCTTCGCAGTGTCACAATTTAGTATGCACTTGGGGAAAGAATCCGGATTGTATTTGCGAAAGAGTTTGTAGATTTGCTTACATAAAAACACACATGAAAAATCAAACCTGGATTTCCAGAATATTTATCGTTATACTCGCTCTCACTATCGGAATTCTCTCCTCTTGCGCTGGTTCGCGGAAAGATTGTCACGGCATGAAGAAGCACCGCCAATCCAACGGATCATTTCTTTAATGTTCTCGCTGCATAAGTGCCGCAGCGAGGTTTCTTAAAGGTTTTTTTTCCTGTTCAGTGAGCGACACTTTTTCAAGATATGATATTGCGTTGGCATAATGCCTGTCGCTCTGTTCTTTTGTGATGTGATCAATATTCAAGCGGCGAAAAATTTCAAGAACGGTCTTTACTTGTTTCTCTCCCTGCTTTTCATTCGAAGAAAATAAATTAAGAAGTTCATTCCTGCTGGAACCATCAGCAAGCTTGATCGCTTCAAGGAACAGAAATGTTTTTTTATGTTGAATAATGTCACCACCGGTCTGCTTGCCGGTTTTATCAGCATCACCAAAAGCATCCAGCCAATCATCCTTCAATTGAAACGCAATACCTAACTCTCTTCCGAATTCATAGATGTGATTTGCATCGGCATCAGGTGCTCCACCCACTAATGCACCAATTTGTAACGAGGCAGCCAAGAGTGTTGCTGTTTTCAATTCAATCATAAACAGGTAATCTTCAACACTCACATCGCCGGCAGTTTCAAAATTCATATCTGTCTGCTGTCCTTCACAAACTTTGATGGCGCAATCATTAAAGATTGAAACAAGTTTTTCAACCGGTGAAAATTTTGTTTGAATCAGGAAGTGATATGCATACACTAGCATGGCATCGCCCGATAGAATCGCAATCGTTTGATTGAACTTCTCGTGAACAGCCGGCATTCCTCTTCGCAACGGCGCGCGATCCATGATGTCATCATGAATGAGTGTGAAGTTGTGAAACAACTCAATGGCAATGGCCTGAGGTATTGCGTTGCTTGCTTCAATGCCAAACATTTCACACGCCATCATGAGCATTACCGGACGCATGCGCTTGCCGCTCAAACCAAGAATATATTCGAACGGCTCATACAAGTTACGCGGCTGACGATTGAAGCGCTGCTTTCGCAATTCTTCTTCAAACAATTGTTGAAGTTTTTCAATGCTTTGCATGAAAAAAGAGAATGAGGAAATAAAGATTTTTATGGTGATGAAAATTACCTGCGCGCGCTTTCCACCATCTCAAAATCAATCGTCCTGCGGTCAAGGTTGGTGTCTACCAGTTTCACTTTCACTTTATCACCGAGGCGATATTTGCGATCAGTATTTGTTCCGCGAACGGAATATTTCTTCTCTTCAAAAACAAAGTAATCACTCTTGATCGAGTCGAGCCGGACGAGCCCTTCGCAATACGAATCTTCGGTGATTACAAAAATTCCAAAGTCAGTGACGCCGGAAATAATTCCGTTGAAAATTTTTCCGATCTGCTTCTCCATAAATTCCACTTGCTTAAGTTTCACAGATGCTCTCTCTGCATCTGCAGCTTTGCGTTCCATCTCTGATGAATGCAGACACTTTGCTTCGTAATTCTCATCCCGTACCGGCTCACCATTCAGCACTTTTTCCAAAATGCGATGCACCATCACATCGGGATACCTTCTGATGGGCGACGTGAAGTGCGTGTAAAAATCAAATGCCAGTCCGTAATGCCCAATGTTCTTCGTGGTGTACACAGCTTTCGCCATGGTACGAATTGCAAGAGTTTCAAGCATGTACTCTTCAGGCTTACCTTTCAGTTTCTCCATCATCTTATTAATAGAATGTGCCGTGTGTTTCGGTGTGGAGAAATTTAATTTGTAACCGAACATCGCGGCGAAGTCAGCAAAGTCTTTCAGTTTTTCATCATCCGGCAGGTCATGCACGCGATAAACAAATGGAATTTCTTTTCCCTTCCTCTTACCAACAAATTCGGCAACGGATTTATTAGCGAGCAACATGAAATCTTCGATGAGCATGTTTGCATCCTTGGGTACTTTCAGAAATGCGCTCAACGGATTTCCCTTCTCATCCAATTTGAATTTCACTTCTACAGAATTAAAATCTATCGAACCATTCCTGAATCGCATCTCACGAAGTTGCTTTGCAATGCGATTGAGCGCAAGCAGCGGTACTGAAAATTTATCTTCTTTCCCCTCAATAATTTCCTGAGCGTCTTCATACGCAAATCTCTTGTTGCTGTGAATGATTGTTTTGCCGAACCACCGGTTTTTGATCTCTGCATTTTCATTCATCACAAACACAGCGGCGAAACAAAGCTTGTCGCTCTCAGGAGTAAGTGAGCAAATTCCATTCGACAATTTTTCAGGGAGCATCGGCACCGTGCGATCAACGAGGTAAACAGAAGTGCCCCTCTGCAACGCTTCTTTGTCAAGAACAGCATTCGGCCTGATGTAATGAGAAACGTCTGCGATGTGAACTCCGATTTCGTACCACCCGTCTTCAAGCATCTTGAATGAAATTGCATCGTCAAAATCTTTTGCATCTGCAGGGTCAATCGTGAACGTAAGCGTTCGTCTGAAATCACGGCGACGCTTGATTTCTTCTTCTGAAATTTCTGAAGGAAGATTTTCCGCTTCCTGCAAAACTCTTTGAGGAAACTGCATCCTGAACCCATTCTCTATCAATATCGCCTGCATCTCCGTTTCATTCTCTCCTACTTCGCCGAGAACCTCGATCACTTCACCTTGCGGCTGTCTCATGCCCACATCCCACTTTACCAGCTTCACCACCACCTTATCTCCATGCCTGGCATTCTTTCTTTTTTCTTCCGGAATAAAAAAATCAACAGCAAGTGTTCGCGAATCTGCTTTGAGAAAATATTGTCTTCCAGTCTGCTGGATCACGCCGACGAAAGAATCCTTAGCGCGCTTCACCACTTCTACAACTTTGCCTTCTGGCTTCTTTGCATTTTTCCTTGTGAGCAACACTTTAACTGTGTCGCCATCGAGTGCGTTGAGCACATTTCTTTTCTCAATCCACACATCATTTTTCGATTGCTCGCTCACCACATACGCATGTCCGCGCTGAGTAATGTCTATGACTCCTTCTATAATATCCCGGGAACCCGGCTTTACTCCGGTACGGGGTACCTCAAGCTGAGCTTGCTCTTCATGATGGCGAAACTGGTTGCTGCGTTCTTCAAGAAATCCAATATCAACCAAATTGTGAACGGCGTCATACAAATCCCCTTTATGAAAGCGACTGCCGAACTTTTTCTTGAGCTGCTTGAAGGAGACAAAATGTTTTTCACCTTCGAGGAAATAGGTGACAAGTGCAGCTTCTGCTTTGGATTTTTTTGATGCGGATTTTTTATGTGCGGGCATTGGTGGATTAGAAATTTCTGAAAAGGAAAACAGATTGATTGTAATTTGTAATCATCCACTTTCAATTCCGCAAAGGTCGTAAGTTCAACGAGACTTTTTCTCTGTGTCATCTGTCTTCAAGTAAAATCCAAAGATTTCAATTGCGCCTATCTTTTCAAAATACATCGTAAGAAGTCTTTTCGAAAGGAATACCTTGAGCTTCTCAGGAAATTTGAAATCCCATTCGATGAAAAATATTTTATTTGAATTTTATCTTTGAAATTTAATATCATCCCTTCGGGATTCAACAGCGAACCAATCTGCATGCTATAATCATATCATCCCGTTGGGATTCAAAAAAGAAAAGTAAACGGCAATTGCAAGTACATCATCCCCTCTGTATTATTTAACGAGAGCTTTTACTTGCCGCTTCCAATTTTCTTCCCGGAATCCCTTTTGGTATCGCAGCAATTAATTTCTTCGTGTACTCTGAAGAAGGATGATAATAAATTTCATCAGCCGGCCCCATCTCTTCGATCTTCCCCGCATTCATCACCATAATGCTATCACTCATAAACTTTACCACAGAAAGATCGTGAGAGATGAAGATGTAAGTAAAATGAAATTCTTCGCGAAGCTGAG
Organism: Chitinophagales bacterium; assembly: GCA_035638255.1. GTDB lineage: Bacteria > Bacteroidota > Bacteroidia > Chitinophagales > UBA10324 > DASRAJ01. The sequence continues at coordinate 56,839 of DASRAJ010000157.1, read as the reverse complement.
TAAGAAGGTTGAGCACCTGCGCCTGCACACTTACGTCGAGTGCGGAAACACATTCATCACAAATCATAAATCGCGGATTAACTGATAGCGCCCGTGCAATACAAATACGCTGACGTTGTCCACCAGAAAACTCATGAGGAAAGCGATTGAAAGAATCGGGTGGCATGTTCACCTTTTGCAACAACTCCATCGCCTTTTCTCGTCTCACCTTATCATTATCATAGAGCTTATGAACTTTCATCGGCTCGATGATGGCGTAGCCAATAGTGAGACGGGGATTGAGCGACGAATACGGATCCTGGAAAATGATTTGAATGTGGCGCCGCATCCTGCGAAGCTCTCCCTCGTCCAATGTCACCAAATTTTTTTCTTCTCCGCCTGACTCTGTATGAAAAATTACCTCACCACTTGATGGTTTGATCAACTGAAGAATAGCTTTGCCTAAGGTGGTTTTTCCGCAGCCCGATTCGCCTACCAATCCGAGTGTTTCTCCTTCGTGCACTTGAAATGAGACATCATCTACAGCTTTTATCCAGGATCGCACATTTCCTAAAAATGTTTTCTTCGAAGGAAAATAAACACTGAGGCTCTTAACTTGCAGCAATGGTGATTTCTGTAGCAGTTGGTTGAGTCGCTGCGAACTTTCTTCTTTCGAAACTTCATTCACCCAATTCACTTGCTGAATGCTCGCGCGTAATTCAATCAGTTCACCATTTTCTTCCATCATAAAATCACTGATCACCGGCAAGCGCTTCAACTTTTTACTGAGCGGCGGGCGACAAGCGAGCAATCCTTTTGTATATGGATGCCCCGGGTCAGAAAAAATCTGCTCCACACTCCCCTGCTCTACAATTTTTCCTCTGTACATCACGAGCACACGGTCTGCAACTTCCGCCACTACACCGAGATCGTGTGTGATGAAGATCATCGCCATGTTGTTTTCCTGACGCAACTCTTCCATGAGCTCGAGAATGTGGGCCTGCACGGTCACATCAAGCGCCGTGGTCGGTTCATCTGCAATGAGTATAGAAGGACTGCAACTCATCGCCATCGCAATCATCACGCGCTGCTTCTGTCCGCCACTGAGTTGATGCGGATAGGAATTGAAGATGCGCAGAGGGTCAGAGAGTTTCACTTTCCCGAACAATGCAAGGGTACGATCCTTCGCTTCACGCTTGCTCGTTTTCAAATGCAACCTGATTGCTTCGGCAACCTGGCTTCCGCAATTGAAAACGGGATTCAGCGAGGTCATCGGCTCCTGGAATATCATTGCAATTTCTTTTCCACGGTAGCGACGCATTTCTTTTTCAGGAAGCGAAAGAAGGTTTACATCAGGTGAGACCTTTTCCAAAGGTTTGAACTTTGGAAAAGGTTGGGGTGAAGAAAAAATAATTTCTCCTCTTATAATTTTTCCCGGCCGGGGAACCAATCGCATTATTGAGAGCGATGTAACTGATTTTCCGGAGCCCGATTCTCCAACGATGCCGATGGTTTCGCTGTGATTAAGTGAGAAGCTTATGTCATCTACTGCTTCCGTGATCTTGTCATCGCTTGTAAATCGGGTAGAGAGATTTCGAACTTCGAGAAGAGATGACACGCTAAATATTTTCCAGCTAAAAATAGAGATTCCAAATTTCACGTGGAGCTGTTTGCCAATCCTATTGTCCTGACAACGCTTAGTTGGTAATCTTCAACCTATGCAATCAATCGGGAGAAGAATTTATTTGAATGACCATCCCCAAGAGGAGATTTCTCTCACGATCAATCGGGGATTGGAATTACACTCCTTTCATCTTCCAAAAAAATCAAGACCTTCGAAAAATAATTTCAGTGGAACAATGGCAGAAAAAACTTTTGATTTTGGAATGATTGGTCTCGGCGTGATGGGCAGAAACCTGCTGCTCAATATTGCTGATCACGGATTTTCTATTGCGGGGTTGGATACAGACGAAAAGAAAGTGACTGCTCTGAAAATGGAAGCTGCAGGAAAGAATGTGGATGGCACAACTGAAATGAAAAGATTCATCAGCATGGTTAAGACCCCGAGAAGAATTATGATGCTCGTTCCTGCCGGCGCTCCTGTTGATGCTGTATTGAAAGAAGCATTGCCGCTCCTGCAAAATGGCGACGTGATGATTGACGGGGGCAATTCTCATTTTTCAGATACAGATCGCCGCATCAAACAACTTGAACCAACAGGGATTCAATTTATGGGCGTGGGAATTTCAGGAGGAGAAGAAGGTGCGCGTTACGGTCCAAGTATTATGCCGGGAGGAACAGTAGATGGCTATGAAAAAATGAAACCCATCTTCGAAGCAATCGCTGCAAAAGTGAATGGTGAGTCATGTGTGACCCACATCGGTCCCGGCTCAGCCGGACATTACACCAAAATGGTGCACAACGGAATTGAATATGGTTTCATGCAAGTGATTTCTGAAACTTATGATGTGATGAAGCGCGGGTTGCAGATGACCAATGAGCAAATGCTCGACGTTTATACTTCGTGGAATGAAGGCGAGCTCCAGTCTTTTCTTTTGGGGATCACAGCAAGAATTTTTTCCATTACCGACGATGAGACTCATGAAAAATTATTACTCGATCACATTCTTGACAGCGCGGCACAGAAAGGGACTGGCAAATGGACATCCCAAAGCGCCATGGACCTGCAAGTGCCGACTCCTGTAATTGATCTCGCTGTTTCCATGCGTGATCTTACAGCCATGAAACAAGAACGAACAGCGGCTTCGAAGAAACTTCCTTTCACAAGACCTGAACTAAATTTGAACTCCACGCTCATACTTTCATCATTGAAAGACGCAGCGTACTTTTCATTGATCACCATTTATGCACAGGGAATGCACCTGCTGAAAGCGGCTTCCGACAAAATGAAATACAACATTGTGCCACAACACATCGCCCGAATATGGCGTGGCGGTTGTATTATTCGCTCCGCTTTGCTCGAACAAATCATGGAAGCATATCAGCGAAATCCCTCACTTAGTAATTTGATCACCGATGATTTTTTCAGTGGTGAATTATTGAAACGCCGCGAAGCCATCCAACAAGCGATTGAATTCGCGATGCGCAGGCAAATACCTGTCCCTGCATTGGGCGCATCGCTCGCTTACGTGGATGCCTATCGTAGTGAATGGCTTCCGGCAAATCTTATTCAGGCGCAACGGGATTTTTTTGGATCACATACCTATCAGCGTACAGATAAAGAAGGAACTTTTCACACAAAATGGGACTGATGGCAAAGAAGAAAAAAAAAGCAGAGGATGTTTCACCGGTAGCGAATGAGCCAGCATGCATCTTCGTCATCTTTGGCGGCAGTGGTGACCTCACGTGGCGCAAACTTATTCCGGCGCTTTACAATCTTAGTCTCGATAAATTTTTGCCTCAGAAGTTTTGTGTTCTCGGCATCGGCAGTCATAAAGAAAGCGATTCAAATTTCAGGAAGCATCTCCTCGAAGGCATTCATAAATTTTCACGCCGCCGTAAAACCAATCAGAAGGATTGGGAAAAATTTTCATCAAATATCCACTACCAGGATGGTGATTTCACTAAGGAACAATTGTACCGAAGGATCGCGTCGTTTCAAAAAGAAAAAGAAGGGCAATGGAAAGTGAAGCCTTCAGTGATCTATTATTTCGCGGTAGCGCCGATGTTCATCAATGTAATCGCTGACAACCTCTGCAACTCCGGCCTTACAAAAGATCATGATCGTACCCGCATCGTAATAGAAAAACCTTTTGGTCACGATCTCGCAAGTGCCTGTCAACTCAATGATGAACTCACTCACTGTTTTAAAGAGAGGCAGATATTTCGCATTGATCATTACCTCGGAAAAGAAACTGTACAGAACATTCTTGCCTTCCGTTTTGCCAATGCACTCTTTGAGCCGCTCTGGAATCGCAACTTTATTGATCATGTGCAGATCACCGTGGCAGAAAAGATCGGCATCGAGAATCGCGGCAATTATTACGAGCATGCCGGTGCATTGCGTGACATGATTCAAAATCATTTGCTGCAACTGCTTTCACTCATTGCAATGGAAGCGCCCATTTCTTTCACTGCAGATGAAGTGAGAAATCGCAAGGTAGATGTGCTGCATGCTATCCGGCCTTTCAATAAAGAAGATGTGCAGCGCAACAGCGTGCGCGGTCAATATGGTGAAGGTTGGCTTGAAGGAAAACCGGTTTTAGGTTATCGCGAAGAAAACAATGTGGCTTCAGATTCCGGAACGGAAACTTTTGCGGCCCTTAAACTTCACATTGACAATTGGCGATGGCAGGATGTTCCGTTTTACCTGCGCACCGGCAAGCGAATGCCGGAAAGCTCATCTCTCATCATGATTCAGTTTCGGCCGGTGCCACACCAGGCATTTCCTTCTGATGCCTTAGAGAACTGGCAGCAAAACCGCCTCATCATCAGCATTCAGCCGCAGATGGGAATCACGCTGCGCTTCCAGGCAAAACGACCCGGACTACAGATGCTCATCAATGGAGTTGACATGGTTTTCAACTATGCTGATGTGTATACTTCTGATCCTCCTGAAGCATACGAGACACTGCTGCTCGATGTGGTGGAAGGTGATGCCACGCTCTTTATGCGCGCCGATCAGGTAGAAGCAGCATGGAAAATAATTGAGCCGGTGATAGAAAGCTGGCAGAATAATCCTTCCCTCAATTTTCCAAATTATGCTGGGGGTACCTGGGGTCCCGAACTTGCAGAAGCGCTCATCGCCCGCGATGGGTTTCATTGGTTTGTTCTTCCGCAGGAGAGTGGGAAGGAGAAGGTAGAGGGTAGAAGTTAGAAGAGAGAGAATAGACCATAGTAAATAGTAAATGCGAGATAGAAAATAGAGCACATTATGAATGAGAAAAGACTTTTCCTATCCTCTACCTTCTAACTTCTATCATCTAACTTCTTAACGCCTTGCTACAAATCTTCGATGATCTGCAACAGTTGAGCCGCGGTACTGCTGAGCTTATTTGCGATGCTTGTCAAAGAAATATTTCGGAGAAAGGAAATTTTACTCTTGTGCTTTCAGGCGGTGAAACGCCGCGCACTATGTATGAAATGCTCGCGGGAAATTTTTTCAGGAATCTTATTGACTGGAAACGGGTGAAAATTTTCTTCGGTGATGAGCGATATGTTCCTCACGATGATGTACGGAGCAATTTCAGAATGGTGAATGAAACATTGCTGAATCATGTGCCGGTTCCCCGGGAAAATATTTTTCCGGTTCCAACCGGTTCTACACCTGAACAAGATGCTTTGGCATACGAAGAAATGCTGAAGAAAAATTTCTCCACGCCGTTTCCTCAATTCGATTTAATCCTGCTGGGGCTGGGAGAAAACGGACACACCGCCTCTCTTTTTCCTAACACAAATATTTTGAATGAAGAGACGAGATGGGTGAAAGAAGTTTTCGTGGAAGAACAAAAAAGTTTTCGCATCACACTCACGGCTCCGGCAATCAATGCCTCAAAGCAAATCGTGTTTTTGGTTTCAGGGAAAAATAAATCTCAAACGCTCCATGATGTTTTGAATGGAAAACAAGACCCTCAAAAACTTCCTGCTCAATTAATTCAAGGAGAAATTATTTGGATGGCTGACAGGAGTGCAGGGGAATTACTTATTGAATAAGAGATCACCTCCACCGCAATTGTTGTTGCAGAATAAATCAGTTTGATCGAAGCGAAGAACCGCTTGCAAACGAACACATGAGAACTATATCACATTCTCTCACCTGAATATTCAACAATGACTAATATCTCAAACGGCTTTTTTTTCTTCTTTTCAATATTACCTTTGGCTCGCCAAATCCTAAACCAAATTAATCACACATGACCGACGGACCAGTAAATCAAAATACCACTCCTCCCCGAAGTAATAGCCGTACCATTTTCTATGTCCTGTTGCTGTTGATACTGTTCGGTATCAACGTCTATCTGTACATTAAATACAACCAGCGCACCACTCAAAGTCAGCAACTGACCGAGCAGGTAAATGATGACAGTACGCGGCTCTCCGATCTGAACATGAAATACCAGGAAGCATTAGTGAACATTGAATCGTACAAAGGGCAGAATGCGCAGCTCGACAGCATCATTGCCGTGAAAGAAAAATCGCTGCTGGATTTAAAAAACAATTATGCAGCGCAGGCGAAAAAAAATAAGATTACCCAAGCAGAATATGACAAGCAGGTTGCCGGTTTGAACAGCATAGTTTCTGATCTGCAAAACCAAATCATACAGTTACAGCAGCAGAACCAGGTATTGATCACCAGGAATGATTCTCTCGGACAATCTCTTGCCCAGGAAATCAACACCAGCACTCAACTGAAATCAACGAACGCAACCCTTTCAAAAAAAGTTAACATCGCTTCTTTGTTGAAGCCCACATCTATTACTTTTTCGGGAGTGAGGGTAAAATCAAGCGGCAAAGAAGATGAAACTACAAATGCGAAAAAAGCCGGAAAGCTGAAAGTGTGCTGGGAGATTCCGGAGAATGATGTTGCTGATGCGGGTGAAAAAACTTTTTACGTACGCATCATTGGTCCTGATGGAATAACGCTCGCCTTAGAGAGTAGCGGTTCGGGCGTAATGAATAGCGCAGACGATAATTCCCCGATTCAATATACCATTTCCAACACTGTCAATTATGATCAAAAGGCGACTAATGCCTGCGCGTACTGGACACAATCAGCGCCATTCGGTAAAGGCAGTTATACGGTTAACATTTATCAGGATGGGTATATGATAGGCACACAAAAGCTGGTGCTGAAGTAATATTTGATCCTGAATAACTCTTTAACCGAATTTTTGCAGTAGAAAATATTTATCAATGAAGGTTGAGAAGGATTTTCTTCTCGCTTCAGAAATCCGATTTCTTGAGAAATCGGATTTCTTGTCTATTCAACTGCAAAATCCGGGTTTAATGTAAGGTATATACAACATTCATTTATTCATCCTGGCAAAGCTTAGGATAGTATTCGCTGGAAAGTTTTTCTAAGATAGTCTGATTTGTATTTAATCGTCGTCACTTTCCTTAGTATGGCATGGAACAATTTTATTTTCTCCACCAGTCATCACTCTCTTCCTCATCATCATCATCATCTCCAAAGCCATAATCATAGGAGTTGCCATTTTCGTCATCGTATTCCGGATCGAGATGGTAAGGATAATACTTCATCCAGTCGTCTTCATATTTTCTCTTTAGATGCTCTATCTCAAATTCCAATTGACGCGCTCTTTCTTCTTCAGGAGTTAACTCTTCATCAATCATTCCCTCAAAAAATTCAGCGAAAAATTTGCAGTGGCAATATTCTCCCAGCGCACAAGTTCCGTGTGCAGTTCCCTCGCGGCAAAGTTCGAAGAAGCCCATGTGCCACCGTTTCACTTTCGCCTGCTGGTTAAAGTTATCGCGGATGGCTACATATTGAATACGCTCCGGAACTGCAATCTGAAGCACGAATGACCAGTTGTAAGCATCCAGCATTTTTTTGAGAGCAGCAAGAAGCAGTTGAACCTGTTCATCGGTCAGAACTTCAGAAGGCGGAAGATGTTCTTTGCTGATGCCCGTCCACTCTTCTAAGTTGCGGATGGGTGCCGTTCTATCCTCCTCCTCCGGGGAGATCCAATCATGCAACTCCAAATCGTGATCAGCAAATGGCAAGCTGACATTTTCAGTGGCGTAAGCGATGTCAGCGAGTAGTTGTTCGATGTATCGTTCCATTCATGGAAATTTTTTTTCGCAGATGAAATCCTGGTTGCAAAATTAATTCCCAATCGGCTTAAGTCTTGCACCCCCGCGAGTCGCGATACGCGTATCGCGAATCGGGATTTCAGAACAACGCTCGTATCTGAGCCTGTCCGGTATGCACAATTTTCGCGACACCCGTTTTTCTTCCCTCATAACTCACCGTCATCTCGAGAAAGCTTGAGAGCTTGCGTTCGAAAGAAATGTTAAGTAAATAATTCTGTCCCTTCTGCAATCCCTGAAGCATCGCGTATTGCACCGGAGAGTTTGCAACTCCGTTGTAAGTAATATTTGCAAAGGTTGCAATCATGGTCAATACACTTTTCGAAATCACGTTGTACTTCATATCAAGTGTGAACTTGTTGTTGATTGCCTTCTCCCCTACTTCGCCAATCGTGTTTTTGCTGTTGCCATAGCTGTACCCGATGGACAACCGAAAAACATTCGACGGCTGAAATATTATTTGTGATTCGCCGAGATAGCCCTTGATAAAATAATCATTTTGCGGAAGCGACTCGAGGGCGTAGCCATTGTCACCCTGTGTTCCTTTCAGGATGGTTGAAAATTTCTTCGAGATGTTCCAGCGAATTCTGGTACCGTAAGTTTTCAGCGTTCTCACTTCCACTCCATTCGTCAAAAGATTTTTGGACCGGTTATTCTGAAATGAAAGGTCAATGCCATAGTGCGGATTTGATTTGTTGAAGTAAAGAAATCCTGAAACAAGAGCGGCAGTGGAAAACAGTAAGTCGTCATTAACATTGAGCAGAAAAGGGTTGAACTGTGTTTCCAAATCTCCTTTAAAAGTTTTCTTGGTGATTTGCAAGGTGACCAACCCGGAGAATCGGGAAAGCATTGATTGAAAATTCGTTGGCTTGCTCCACAAGCGCGTGGGAGTGATTGTAAGCGCTTCGTTGAATTGCGAAGTGTAGGCCTTCACGTATTGATTCGTGGGGAGAAATACCCTGATGAAATTCGCATCACTCTGGAATGCAGCAATCTCAAATTCGTTGATCTGCTGAATGCCGTCCCCGTTGTAGTCAATCCATGTGTAGGTACCTGTGCCCGAAGGAACGGGCGCATATGCAAACTCCAGTTTGGGCTCTTGCCCTGAGCCAACTTCATACAACGTATTGCTGCTGATAAATCCTTTTTTCAAATTCAAATCATAAGTCAACCTGCCGAGGACTGATTGATCAGGCTTTTGGGTGGTGAGCGTGGTGTCGGTGATTTTCAGCTCGCGGTAGGTAGCAGTGACTTGCAAAACACTATTCGGATTTTTGAAGTACCCTGCACTGAAGTTTGCCGTGTTCCCCACTGTGGCTTTTTCAAACTTTGAAGAAACAGGAGTGTAATCAATTCGCGAAAGAGCATCCAGCTTGTAGCGAATTTTAGCCGTGTCATTATTCTTCAGGTAAACTTTCACTTCATTGTAATAGAAGCTCGTCTTCTGCAGCGAGTCAGCATTCGAAACAAAAATTCTGTTGCGCTCTTGTTCGCCATGAACACCAACCGTAATGCCTTTGAAAATATTTATCGCCTGCGAAATGTCAAATGACGGACGAAGAAATCTGGTGTTGACTGAATCACTCTTTGAAGTGAGATAGCTGGTAACCCAGGTGAAATGGAAACCCTTGTACACGTAATTTCCATTGATCGCATTGTTCAAGCCGTTGTAATTTGACGGAAGGTTACTCCCTGCGCTCCGCGAGAAAAATGAAATTGTATACTGTACATTCCCCATTGTGAGCTTTTGCAAATTCAGTGAGAGCAACCCGAGATGTTCATTGAATGTTTGTGTCGTGATGTTTTGAATATTCCAGTCACGCTCAAACTCTACCGGGCGATAGCGCTCGAGGGGCTTAAAAGTTTTGGCAGCAAATTCATACTGTGCGCTCACCAGCAACTGGGTACTTTTTTTCTTTGCTGTATCCAAAGAAATTTTCTGATTGAAACCGAGGTGAGAAGCAAAGCCAACATTGTTGTTATTGTCAATGGACGAGAAGGTGTTCAAATCGGTATTCGACAATGCGCCCTCCCATGTAACAGTTGAATTCTTGCTGATCATGTAATCAGTTCCAAACGTGAGCAACTGTGTTCGCTGCGGCGCAATGATGGGGACCACCGGCTCATAATCTCCCTGCAGCAATCCGTTCAAAGGAGCCACCCACCGGTACACTCTTCCATTCACGAGATTATTTGCAATCACATAGTTTCCTTTCCCGCTTCCTACGTATGAAAAATTTACAGCGAAGTGCGCGCTGTCAGGATTTGTCGAGTAAACGTAAATGGTGAATCCAAGGGTATCAATTTTTTTATAGAGGGGACGGTCTGCTGTGAAGGCCACACTGTCAATGCTCGGGTAATAGGCCTGGTTCAAACTGTCGCCGATGGCTTCCAGGATAATTTTCTGTGTGTCATTCAGCGCTTGCTGGAGCGGCTGATTCTTTGCATCCTGTTCATTGTAGAAATTGAAACGAACATTCCACTTTTCACTGTGCATTTCCTGGTTGGCGTAGAAGATGGTTCGCAGAAATGCCTTGTCAGAATATTGAAACTCAACCTCAATACGCTTGTCCTTTGTGATGAGACGCGTAGGTGTGAAGGTGATTTCGCCGGAGTTGTAGTCAATCACATAATCGCGATCGCTGCCGCGCTGCATCAGAAGCCCGTCAATGAACACGCGCTCCGTTCCTGCGAGAATGATGATGAACAACTCGCCATTGTTTCCCGTGAGGCGATAGGGTCCCTGGTTTCCTTCCTGGCCGAGAATACTGTTGTGTGCATATTTCCCTTTTGCTACCGCCGCACTCGCGGCAGATTTGAAGCTGTAATTTTTCCCTTCGGCATACGAAGTAGAAAAACTTGCGCCTTGCAGCTTCTTGTAAAAATTCATGAAGTAGCCATTCGGTCGCGACAGTTCATAATCGCCTACAGTCAATGAAGATTTGTTTTTCTTGAACTGAATAAAAATTTTGTCGAAATCCTGGATCTGCTGCGTGTTGCCTTCGGGTTGAATAGGAATGTTCGCATCACTCATGGCTGCCAGTACATCCACATCGCCGGCAAGTTTTCCCTGCAACTGCAAATTGAAACTTGAATTTACCACGAGATCCTGGTTGTTTCCGAAGGTGATTCCTCTCGAAAAACTGCCGTTGTAATCCAACCCGCCGAAGGGAGTTTGCTTGCCCGACAATTCTTCGGGAGAATAAATGATCGGCTGGTTGCGGATGCTGTCACTCTTGTTCAGCGTTGCAAAACTTTTGTGGAAATAATTTTTTGAAAGGGCAACAGGAAGCACCCGGTAAGAAATCACAATAGTGTCTAAAGAAGGCTTTTTCTTCCAAACCAAAATTCCTTTCCATTCGTCGAGAGAATAATTCTCAGCAGTAAGGATGTTACTTCCTTTTTTCGCTTCAACAATCACCGAGCCCGGAATAATGCTTAGCGTATCAATGGTCAGTGTATCACTGCTGACAGGAAATGATTTTGTGCGGAAGTTAGAAAGCTGCTGGGCAAAAGAATTTTCGTGATAAGAAAAAAAAATGACTGCGCCGAAGAAACAAATAAGAATTTTTTTTTGAAGTTTCAGTCGCATATCGTTGTGCGAAATTGGCGCTTTCTTTAAGAACCTGACAAAAGCGTTATAGCAGGAACATAAAGCTACTGAAGAATAATTATTGCGTCAAAGCGAATGGGAATCATTCGGAGGAGAATGGTACGATCAACAAGCTCAGGCAAAATCCTTTTTGTCCAATACTCTACAGGGCCACAGCAAGGGTACAAAATAACTTATTGGTACCTCCGCCGTGGGCGGAATTCAAAAGAAAACACTTTGAATTCCAGTGTCCCTAACTATTTCTCTATGGTGAAACTCAGCGTCTTACTTTGAGCACTTCCTGTTTCTCCAAGCAAATAATTGCCGCTGTTTAATGCAGAAAGATCGAGGTAGAAAGTGTTTGTTCCTTCTTTTACCGCTACCATTCTGCTAAAGACTATTTTCCCGGAAACATCGAAAACGTTAAGCCGCGTATAACCACTTTCACCACTTTGCAATTCTGCCGTGATAATGCCAGGGGAAGGATTGGGATATATCTTTAGATGGAAATCAGAAAGTGCCTGAAGAGTTTTACTGCCTTTTAATCCTGAAGAATCCGTGTTCAAATTAAACATAAACACTGCTAAATCATCCTCCCCGCGAACGGTGGTTTGATATGCCCCTGCTGTAACAGGTAAGGTGCTATCCGAATTAATATCAAGATAGAGACTTCCCGAATTATTTATTTCTATATCAAAGGCTTCATCATACCCGGGTCCCCCAAAGTAGGTTGACCAGATGCGGTTTCCGCTCGAATCAAACTCTGCTATCAGGCCATCTTTCAAACTACTCTTGACGGGTTGCAGAGCATCTTCAGAAGCAATGTTGCCTCCGCTGCTAGTGCTTCCGCAGAGATAGATGTTGGCCAGGGAATCTATAGTAAGGCCGTATAAGAAATCGGTTTGGCTACCGCCAAAATAAGTACCCCAAATTCTGCCGCCGGAAGGAGTAAACTTAACCAGGAATCCATCATCATTTCCACCCCTGTTTTGTTGAAAGCTGTTAGGTGTTGAAATGACGTTGGTATCGCTACTCGCAGTCCATCCGACAAAATATATATTCCCATCCCCATCGCATTTTACTCCACGGCAACGCTCTTCTCCCGATCCGCCATAATAGGATGACCAATAAAAATGGCCTGCACTGTCAAATTTTGCAATCATGGCATCCGTTTTACCGCCTATTGTTGTCTGGAAGCCATTTACAGCTATGGTCTTTTTGCTCTTGGTAGTTCCCACAAAATATACATGCCCAAACCGGTCGAGGCAAATAGCATGAGCGCGATCCTTACCTCCTCCACCGAAATAAGTTCCCCAAATCTTTTGACCAGTTGAATCGAATTTAACGAGAAAGGCGTCGCCGCTGGCACGAATCTTCTTTTGATAGGCCCCTGTGGTAGAAATATTGGTATTGCTTAAAGCATACCCGCATACATAGATATGGTCTTGCGCATCGCAGATGATACCCCGCCCATGCTCATGTTCCACGCTGTCACTGGCTCCGCCCATCAGGGTGCTCCACACAAGTTGACCCGTGTTTGAAAACTTGGCAATCAGCACATCGGACTTTCCCAGTAAAGTATCCTGAAAAACGCCGGGTGTTGTCATCACATCGGGGCTTTCAGTAAAGCCGGTAATGAGCACATTGCTGCGCGAATCGCAACAAACGCCATACGCTACATCCATTCCGCTGCCGCCGAAGTAAGTAGCCCAGAGCACCTGCGTTCCATCTGAACTAAATTTAGCAAGAAACATGTCACGCTGACCGGCATAGACCGGCATCACAGAACCGGTGGTGGCAATGAACTTGGAACTGTACGTTGAGCCTGAGATGAAGACGTTGTTGGCGCTATCTAATGTGATCTCACTTTCAGTATCCCAATTGTCAGATCGTTTACCTCCAAAATAACTTCCCCACACAATTGAGGGATCAATAACGAGCGTTTTGTTTTTATTAACTGCTGCATTGAAAGACAGCAAACCATTTTTTAAATGGAAGGATACACCGGAAACAGATCCATCTTCAAGCCAGTATCCCTTCAAGCCGGTTTCTTTTATAAGGCCATTCGGCATTGCCATGGATAATGTGTGCTGCTGTTCTTCTAAGGACATATTGGTTGCTCCGGTATACTCCATCTTAATCTGGTGCACATCGCCACCGGGATGCACGATGAAGGAATATTCCGGAACATCTCCATTTTCAGAATGATGATCTTCAAATACCATATCAATACCGGGATATACATTTTGATAGGTGATGCGATGGTAGGATGGCACATTCACCACTACACGTTTACCAAGATAGTAATTGTAAAGCGTGCCTGTGTTTTGATCGGCGATGATGACAGGATGCCTATTAGCACCCACCAAACTTATATCAATACGACTGACCGATACCTGTGTGGACTGATCATCGCGCCAGTCTTCCATATCCTCAGGGTCGGATATGCCGCTTTCCGGAAACCCTTTCACCTGAGGTGACTTCAGAATCAATTCATAGCTGAAACCGGATGGTTTAAGTACTAGATGAAAATCATCTTTGGCAAACAGAAATTCAATCTGTCCATTCAACTTTCCATGTTCATCGTAAAACTGTCCTGTGTTTTGCACAAAGCCATTTTGGGAGAAGTGCATGGAATGATTGTTCACTGACTGTGCCGGCAACTGACTTATATTTAGGAGCAGGGCTGCAAATAAAAAGGTTGATTTCATAAATAGTTTATAGTTAAATTATAAGAGTTTAATAAAGGATATTCGTCAAGCTCCCGGTGGAATGTTATCAAGCGAAGGATTTACTACCAACAAGATGCCGGAAAATCCATTCTCCAAAAAGAGTTTCCAAATTTAATTCCGTCTCCCTTTGAATTTGATTGCTGCTGAATCACGATTAATCTGATCGGGATGACTGCATCACTTTCTATTCGCCCTTTACGTATGTTTAATGTAATTGTTCCATCCCTCTTTTTCTCTCAGGGAGCCTTTCGGGCAATCAGAAATTTCATGACATGATAAGTATCACTGCCTTGTACCCCGATCATATATAATCCCGGTTTCAATTCAGAAAGATTAAGTGAGAAACTATTAGTACCTTCTGTTGCCTGTTCTTTCCCGGTGTATACTATTTTCCCCATTCCATCAACCACTATTATTGAGATATCACCTCGTTGACAGTTTTCCAATTCCGCAGTCATTAAACCGGAGGTTGGATTGGGATATATTTTTAGATGGTGATTCGAAGATGCCGGAATTGGTTCACTTAATTTTCCTCCTGAAGAAGGAACGATTTGAAGTGTATAACAAATGTACGGAGTAAAACTTAAACTGTCATGAGCGATTTGAATGTAGATCATGCCGGTATCGTGATCCAGAGTAATGCTTTCACTCAATCCGCCGGGAAAGGAGGAGGACGCAATGAGATCATAGCTTGAATTATAAACTTCCAAATCGTAGTTTGTTCTTAGTCCGGAAAGAGTAATGGTGACAATAGTGTCTATAGACCTTAGGTGAAAAGAAAACCAGTCTTTGTCCGTTGCCGATGAAACAGCATCGTTGATTGTGATGCCCGCGGTTGTCAATGTATCCTTGATAAAAAAAGGGTCTAAAAAATTTTCATTGGGCTCATATATGCCTATACATGGGTTGAAATCAAATTCAAACACAGCTAAATCATCCTGACCGCGAACCACGGTTTGATAAACGGTTTGCGTAACAGGTAAAGGTCCATGCGTGTCAACAACAATGTAAATCATGCCGGAAGTATCCCTTTCTATATCAAACCCATTATCCTTGCCGGTGCCTCCGAAATAAGTTGACCAACTGCGGCGACCACTTGAGTCGAACATCGCTATAAAGGCATCTTGCCCGCCTCCATACGTCTGTTGAAGGGCATCGAAAGTGGCGATGCCGGATGTGCTGGCTGCCATGCCGATCATGTACAGATTCGCCTGTTCGTCTATAGTCATTCCGAAAAATTGATCCATTGCGGTTCCGCCAAAGTAGGTGCCCCAAACCCTGATTCCGGATGGATTGAATTTAACGAGGAAGCCATCCAGATTGTCAGAATAATTTTGTTGGAAGCTTCCCGGTGTTGAAATTACATTAGCCTCGCTGGAACCGGTCCACCCATTCATATATACGAAGTCCGCTCCATCGCATTTCACACCACGGGCATGATCCTGTGCGATTCCACCGTAATATGATGACCAATAATAATTTCCGGATGTATCAAATTTTGCAATAAACGCATCCGTATGTCCCCCATAATGTTTCTGAAAACCGAGTGTAATCCAATTCTTTTTGGTTTCGGCGGTCCCTATAATATATATGTGCCCCAAAAGATCAAAACATAGGGCATGAGCCCGATCCTGGCCTGCGCCGCTGAAATAGGTTCCCCAAATCTTTTGTCCGTCCTTACTGAATTTTACCAGGAAGGCATCTCCTTTACCCGCATAAGTTGATTGATAAGCACCTGTAGTAGCCGTATTTGAATCACTTTGGACATATCCGCATACATAGATGTTATCATTTGCATCGCAGATCAAACTTCTGCCATCTTCAAATTCATTTTTGGGATACAGATCATTAGGTCCTCCCATCAGGGTACACCACATAAGTTGGCCGAAGGCAGAAAATTTAGCAATCAGCACATCGCTATATCCTTCTAAAGTAGTTTGAAAAACTCCGGAAGTCGTCATTACATTCGTACTCTTTGTGCCTCCGGTGATCACGGGATTATTGTATGAATCGCAGTAAACTCCATACGCCACATCCAGCCCGTTGCCCCCAAAATAAGTAGCCCATAACAGATTTCCGTCTTTACTAAATTCGGCAAGCAGAATGTCACGACTACCGCTATATGTTTCCATTACCGCACCGCTGGTGGCAATGTAATTGGAACTATTAGTGCAACCGGTTAGAAATACATCATTGTTTTTATCAAGTGCAATCTCAGCTTCCTCAAGATAAGTTTCAGATCCTCCTCCGCCAAAATAAGTTCCCCACACAATCGAAGGGTCAATAATTAGTGTTTTGCTTTTATCACTTTCAGCATTAAAAGAAAGCATCCCATTTTTTAAACGGAAAGAAACATCTGATGGCGCACCATCTTCAAGCCAATATCCCTTCAGCCCGGTTTCTTTTATAAAACCATAAGGTGTGGCAATTGCCAGCGTGTGCTGATCTGTTAAAGACAGATTTCCTGCACCTGAGTACTTCATCTTAATCTGATGTACATCGGCCCCGGGATGCACAATAAATGAATACTCCGGACCATTTCCATTTTCGGAGTGATGATCTTCAAATACCATATCAATGCCCGGATAGATGTTTTTATAGGTTACACGGTTGTAAGCCGGCACATTCACGACTGCAAGATGTCCGATATAGTAATTGAACAGCGTTCCGGTGTTGTAGTCTGTGATGATTTCAGGATGCGGATTTGATCCCTTCAATGTTATGTTTATGCGGGCTACTGATTCCTGTACAGGTTGCAGATTTTGCCAATCCTGCAGCTCATCAGGATCGGTGATACCACTTTCAGGAAAGGCTGTCGCCTCCCTTGTTTCCTGAATCAACTCATAGCTGAAACCGGATTGGGTAAGGGCGAGATGAAAATCATCTTTAGCATATAGAAATTCAACTTGCCTGTTCAGCTTTCCTTGCGGGTCACAGAATTGTCCTGCGTTTCTCACAAAACCATTTTGACTGAAATGTATAGAACTGGATGTTGTTGACTGTGCCTGTATTTGACTTATGGTGAGACATAAGCAGGCAGTGAGCGCCACTGTTTTCATGAATGGGGGTTTAGACATGAAAAAATCATTATTGGAAAAGCAGAGCCATTACACGTCAGGTGTAATGGCTCTATCTGTTTTTATTTTTCAATCACAAACTTCATCACACTTCGGGTATTAATGCCTTTGACTTCAAGATAATATAATCCTGCGTTTAAGTCAGAGAGGTTAAGCGAGAAGGCGTTGGCACCTTCGGTTGCCTGCCCCGCCTGGCTGAATACCATTCTTCCAATCGCATCAAATACTTTTATTGAAATATTGCCTTCCTGGCACCCTTCTAATTCTGTGGTCATTAAACCCGTTGTAGGGTTTGGATATATTTTCAAACGGCGGTCTGAAGATGTGGAAATAGGGTCACTTATTTTCTCGGCAGAAGAAACGATTTGAATTGTATAACAATTAAAAGCAGAGAAGTTTATATTATCATGAAGGACTTTAATGAAGAGAGTTCCGGTATCGTAATACAGCGTTATTAATTTATTCCCGAATCTTCCGGAACTTGTGGTTGAGGCTATGAGCGAATCATTTGGATTGTAAACTTCTAAATCATAATATTTATCGGGGTCTGCCAGAGTGAGAGTTACTAAAGTGTCCTCAGACCTCAGGTGAAGCGCAAACCAATCCTGGTCAGCAGCCGTAGAAATAGCCCCGTCAATGTTTATCGCAACCTGTGACAATGGGTCTGTAATAACATGAGGCGTTGCAAAGGTTTCATTGGGTTCATTGTTGTCAGTGCACGGGGTAAAATTGAACTTAAACACTGCTAAATCATCCTGTCCGCGAACGAACGTTTGATATGCGTCCTCTGAAACAGGTAAATCTCCATGGGTATTAACAGTAATGTAAATCCTGCCAGAACTGTCTCTTTCTATATCAAATGAATTATCCTTGGTGTTGCTCCCGAAATAAGTTGACCAAATGCGGTGACCACTTGAATCGAACATTGCCATCATAACGTCTTGGCCACCGCCATACTCTGGTTGAAACCCATCTATCGTAGCAATGCCGGACGAACTGCTTGCCATTCCTTCTACATACAGGTTCGCTTCAGGGTCTATGGTCATGCTGAAAAATTGATCCATGTCGGGTCCGCCAAAATAAGTTCCCCATACTCTGTGACCTAAGGGAGTAAACTTAACGATGAACCCATCCAGATTATTCGAATATTGCTCTTGAAAACTTCCGGGCGTCGAGATTACATTATTCTCGCTGGCAGCGGTCCACCCATTCATATATACATTTCCTGCTCCGTCGCAACTCACACCACGACCATGATCCTGGGCTGCTCCGCCGTAATAAGATGACCAATAGTAATTTCCTGCTGTATCAAATTTTGCAATAAACGCATCCACAATACCTCCAAAGTGAGTTTGGAAACCACCCGTAATCCAGCTCTTTTTAGATTTACCGGTTCCGACAATATATATGTGACCGGTAGGATCAAAACAAAGGGCATGAGCACGATCTTGGCCTGTCCCACTAAAATAGGTGCCCCACACCTTCTGCCCATCTTTATTCAATTTTACCAGGAAGGCATCCCCATTGCCCTTATAAGTTGCCTGATAAGAACCTGTGGTAGCAATATTGGTGGCACTTTGGACATACCCACATACATAGATATTATCATTTACATCACAAATCAAACTTCTGCCGTCTTCAAATTCTTTTTTCGGATTAAGATCATTAGGTCCACCCATTAGCGTGCACCATATAAGCTGACCGGCGCTGGAAAATTTAGCAACCACCACATCACTGACACCTTCCAGTGTGGTTTGAAAAACTCCTGCAGTGGTCATTATATTCGCGCTTTTTGTGCCCCCGGTGAGCACAATATTGTTATACGAATCGCAATATATTCCATACGCTACATCCAGCGCGCTACCACCAAAATATGTAGCCCATAGCAATTGTCCATCCGTGCTAAATTTAGCAAGCAGCATGTCGCGACTGCCGCCATACGTCAGCATCACGGCACCCGTGGTCGCAATGTTGTGTGAGCTGGTGGTTGAACCGCTAAGAATTACATCGTTATTCTTATCAAGCGCAATCTCTGATTCTTCAAGATAGGTTTCCGTTGCAGTTCCGCCAAAATAAGTCCCCCAAACAATGGAAGGATCAATAATCAGAGTTTTGTTTTTATTATCTTCAGCATTAAAAGAAAGCGTTCCGTTTTTTAAGTGGAAAGAAACTTCGGATGGTGTACCATCTTCAAGCCAATATCCCCTCAATCCTCTTTCCCGGATAAAGCCATTGGGCATGGCGATCGCCAATGTATGCTGATCTTCTAACTGCAAACTGCCTGCACCTGAATACATCATTCTAATTTGATGCACATCAGCTCCGGGATGCACGATGAACGAATACTCAGGATTGCCTCCGGTTTCTGATTGATGATCTTCAAATACAAGGTCAATGCCAGCATAGATATTTTTATAAGTAACACGATTGAACGATGGCACATTCACTGCCACAATTTTTCCAAGATAGTAATTGCATACAGTTCCGGTGTTGTGATCTGCGATGATCTCAGGGTGTGGATTCGAGCCTTTCAAAGAAATATTGATACGACTGACCGATTCCTGAATCGCTTGCTGATTTTGCCAATCTTCCTGGTCGTCCGGATCAGTTAAACCGCTTTCGGGAAAGGCTTCTGCCTGCATTGTTTCCTGAATTAACTCATAGCTAAAGCCGGAGTGGTTAAGAGCAAGATGAAAATCTTTCTTAGCATATAGAAATTCAACTTGTTTACTCACTTTTCCATGCTGGTCGCAAAATTGCCCTTGGTTTTGCACAAAACCATTTTGGCGGAAATGCATAGAAGGACTGACTACTGATTGTGCCTGCATTTGACAAAAAGTAAGACATAGGCAGGCCAATAATACCGTCGTTTTCATGTGTGTGTGTTTAAATGTGGTATTTAGGCGTAATAAAATATTACTGAAAAGCAGAACCATCGGGTGCCGCTGCAATAGCTTTCTTCATTCTTATTTCTTAATCGCAAACTTAATCATACTTCTTGTATTATCCGCTTTTATTTCAAGAAAATATAATCCCGCATCTAAGTCAGAAAAATTGAGTGGGAAGATATTTCTGCCTTCTCTCACGAACACTGCCTTGCTGGACACCACTCTTCCCATCCCATCTAACACTTTTATTGACATGTCACCATCCCATACGCTTTCAAATTCTGCTGTCATTAGACCGAAGGATGGGTTTGGATATATTTTCAGATGGAGATCCGAAGATGTGTAAATCGGCTCGCTCAATTTTGCCCCTGAAGAAACGATTTGAAGAGTATAACAAATCAATGGAGTGAAATTTAAACTGTCGTGAACGATTTGAATGTAGAAGGAGCCAATGTGATGATTCAGTGTAATCACCTCATTCGACGCGCCGGAATTTGCTGAATAGGCAATTAATGTATTGTTTGAATCAACAACTTCCAAATCATAGTTTGCTATTAGCCCTGACAGTGTAATGGTCACCAGGGTATCTATTGTGCTCAGATGAAAAGCAAACCAATCTCTGTCAACAGCTGATGAAACAGAGCCGTTGATGGTGATACCCGGAGATGATAATGAACCGGTTATGACATGAGAAAATTGAATACTATCATTAGGTTCATTACTGTCTATGCATGGGTTGTAATTGAACTTAAACACAGCCAAATCATCTTGTCCCCGCACTGTTGTTTGGTATGCGCCCTGAGAAACAGGTAAAGGTCCACGCGTATCAATTACAAGATAAATTATGCCGGCACTATCTCTTTCTATATCAAACGCATTATCGAGACCAGTGCCCCCGAAGTAGGTTGACCATATACGGCGACCACTCGAGTCGAACATTGCTATCATAGCATCTTGAGCGCCGCCGTAGGTGGGTTGAATTGCATCTATCGAAGCAATGCCGGATGTACTTCCTGCTATTCCGCACATGTACAGATTTGCCTCAGCATCTATCGTTATTCCAAAAAACTGATCGAAACCGTTTCCGCCAAAGTATGTACCCCAAACTCTGCCGCCGGCCGGAGTGAATTTAACCAGAAATCCATCCAGACCACCGGCGTAATTTTGTTGAAAACTTCCGAGTGTGGAAATTATGTTAGGCGACGCGCTGCCAGTCCAACCATTAAAGTATATATAGCCATCTCCATCGCATTTCACACCACGACCATGCTCCTGATCGGTACCGCCATAATATGATGACCAATAGTAATTTCCTAATGTATCAAATTTTGCAATGAACCCATCCACATTTCCACCAAAATGCGTCTGAAAGCCCAGGGTAATCCAATTCTTTTTGCTTTTAGCAGTTCCTACGATATATATATGACCAAAATTATCAGAACAAAGTGCATGGGCCCTATCTTTACCAACGCCGCTAAAATAGGTTCCCCAAACCTTTTGCCCGTCTTTATTGAATTTTACCAGAAAGGCGTCTCCCTGACCCCGATAGGTTGTTTGATAGGCGCCGGTGGTAGCAGTATTGGAACTGCTGCAGACATATCCACAGATGAAGATATTATCGTTTGCATCACAGACTAAACTTCTGCCATGTTCAAGTTCATTAGAGACATCATCTGTTCCTCCCATTAACGTGCTCCAGATTAGTTGGCCGGTATTGGAAAATTTAGCAACCAGTGCATCGCTGAACCCGAGTAATGTGGTTTGAAAAACTCCGGAGGTTGTCACCACATTCGTGCTCTTTGTGCCACCGGTGATCACCACGTCATTGTGTGAATCACAATATACTCCATACGCTGCATCCAGCGCGTTGCCTCCAAAATAAGTAGCAAATAACAGTTGTCCGTCCGGACTAAATTTGGCAAGCAGTATATCACGACCACCTCCATAGGTGGTCATAAATGCACCGGTAGTGGCTATGAATTTTTTACTGTTGGTTGAACCACTGAGAAATACATTGTTGTTTTGATCAAGCGCAACCTCGGCTTCTGTATCATAATTTTCAGCTGATGTTCCGCCAAAATAAGTTCCCCATATAATAGAAGGATCAATGATTAGTGTTTTGCTTTTATCAACATCGGTATTAAAGGAAAGCATCCCGTTTCTTAAGTGAAAAGAAACATCGGAAGGCATGCCGTCTTCAAGCCAATATCCCCTTAACCCGGTTTCCTTTATAAAGCCATAGGGAGTAGTTATTGCCAGTGTACTGTTATCTTCTAAAAGCAGATTTCCTGCACCTGAATACATCATCTTAATCTGATGCACATCAGCACCGGGATGCACGATGAATGAATACTCCGGATCACCTCCATTTTCTGACTGATGATCTTCAAATACCATGTCAATGCCCGGATAAATATTTTTATAGGTGACCCTATTGAATGATGGCACATTCACGGCCACAATCTTTCCCAGATAGTAATTGAATACCGTTCCGGTATTTTGGTCTGTGATGATCTCAGGGTGCGGATTCGAACCCTTCAATGTTATGTTTATGCGATTGACCGATTCCTGAATAGCTTGCAGATTTTGCCAGTCCTCCAGCTCATCAGGATCGGTTATACCACTTTCAGGAAAGGCTGTGCCATGAGTTGTTTCCTGAAGCAATTCATAGCTAAAACCGGATTGGGTTAGAGCAAGGCGAAAATTATCTTTAGCATATAGAAATTCAACTTGCTTGTTAACATTTCCATGCTGGTCACAAAATTGTCCTTCATTTTGAACAAAACCATACTGGTGGAAATGCATGGAGCTTGGCGCCGTTGACTGTGCCTGAATTTGGCCAACGGCGAGCCAAAAGCAAACAATTAACATTGTTGTTTTCATGATGTGGGGTTTAGCGGTAAAGAAATTATTATTGAAAAAGCTGAATCATTACACGTATTGTGTACTGACTCTTCTTATTTTTATTTCTCAATAACAAACATCTGCCTGCTGCTGCTCTCACCATTATTTAATTCAATAAAATAAATTCCTTGAGTCAACGCCGATAAGTCAAGGTGTAAGATATTAGTACCTGCTTTTGTTTCAGCAACTTTACTAAACATCATTTTGCCAACTAAATTATAGATGGTTAATTGTTGATTACGGTTGTTTACATTGTTAATTTGAATGGTTAGCTTGCCGGAAGTTGGATTGGGGTATAACGTGATCTGTCCCTCTCCTGAATTTTCCATAGTGAAGTGATCACTTTTGAATTCTGCAAAAGCCGGACAATTAAATTCACTTCCGTCGTTACCATCAATTAATTTTGACACGAAACCATCAACATCGCCATTGTAAGAAGACACCAAATCCTGGAACTCGCTGCCCACCACAGTATTGATGTCGGAACTGTTTGTAACACCTCCATAATATATTATGTTATGTGGTCCTATAGCTATAGAAGGACGATATTGTCCAACTCCGGCACGCTCATCATTACTTCCGCCTAAATAGGTAGAAAAGATCAGGTGTTGCTGGGTGCTGACATCGTCAAATACTGCAATAAATGCATCATAGAATGGTCCGGCGTCGGTTCCGTTCAATTGAGTTTGGAGAGGGTTCATTAAATTAAAAGATGTGCTTGGTGAAACTGTAACGCCTGCAATTGCAACATATTGGATTCCCTGCTTCTTGAAAAGTGCTATTCCATTTACTTCTTCATTTGAACTTCCGCCAAAATAAGTGGACCAAAGCAATCCTCCTTTACTATTGAGTTTAACAACAAATACATCACTTTGAGAATTATTTTCGCCCGGTTTTCCATAGGTGGTATCATAGGCTAAAGGCGTGACCGGAAAATCATTACTGCCGCCGAACCCGGTCAGGAAAATATTTCCCTTGTTATCTATAGCCGATTTGCGACCATGCTCATTCTCAGTACCACCAATATAGGTCCCCCACGTTTGTCTAAACACACCGATGTTACTCCTATCAGTCCACTTGCACATATAAGCGTCGTTAACACCGTTAAAAGATTGATCAAAGCCTGAACCTTTTGCTATACCGGCAGCGCTCGATGTTGACCCGCTTACATAAAAGGACAAAGGTTTCGTAATAGATTTAGATAACTTAATATCGTTGCAACGATCATCCCCTGCATCACCGATATATGTGAAAAACAGTAGCTTACTTAACAAGCTATCAAATTCTGCAACAAATCCATCAGTACCGCCGCCATAGGTGGTGTCACCCTTATGTATAGCACCCACATAAAGATTATCGCTTTCTGTATTTCCTGTTGTAAAAATCCGGTGCCTGTTAATGTCAATTGCATGTATGGCATCAGTTGCTCCTCCTCCTGAGGTGCCGCTAAGATAAGTCCAGCGTGACAGCGTGGGAACAGAATCATCATCAATATATTTGGCAATGAATCCATTGCTCCCATCAGAAACATCAGCCTGAAATACAGGGCTGCCATCACAGCTAAACGCATGTCCCGGGTAGGCTTTTCCTCCTACATAAATAATCGTCTTATTATTTTCTTTATCTAAAGCTACGCAGAATATGGTGCTCCCTATATAGGTTGACCAAATTAGCTCACCGCACCTGTTATATTTAGCTAAATAGCCATTGCCGCCATCATTGAGCTCTATAGATTGAGCTCCGCCACAAACTGAAAGGGACGATGCGGGCGCTGCATAAGTTCCGCCAACTATGTAGATTGATTCAGGGTTGTTCTGATCAACCACCATCTGATTAATAGCATCATAATCAGTGTAGTTGAAGGAAGGATAATGAGCATTGTCATTAAAGTAAGTTCCCCAATCTACAGTATTATAAGTTTGGGACCATGCAAATTGACTGAAAAAAAGCAATACCAAACAGGTGACTGCATAACTATTATACCTTTTTTTAAGGATAAAGATATTTAAAGCAATTATATTGTTCGTCGTTGTGATCATAAATTAGTTTTAGTGTTTAATAGGTGAATGGACCGGGGTTTACTACTGTTGACTGTGCGCGTAGTTGGCCAGTGGCGAGCCATAAGCAGGCAAGTACTACTCTTTGTTTTCATGCTGTGGTGTTTACGCGTAAAGGATATTCTTGAAAAAAACAGAGCTATCATACGTGTGGTGCAAATGGGCTCTCCTTAATTTTACTTCTCAATCACTAACATCTGCCTGGTACTTTTCCCGTCACTATTTACTTCAACAAAATAAATTCCTGAACTGAATGCGGATAAATTAAGGTGAAGGATATTGATTCCTTCTATTGTTTCAACAACGTTGGTGAGCATCCTTTGCCCAACTATATTATAAATGCTTAATTGTTGATGGCTGTTATTTACACCGCTGAATTGTATGGTTAAATTGGCGGAAGCAGGATTAGGGTACAGTTTTATCAGTCCCTCTCCTAAATATTCCCCGGCAGATTGTTCATTTTTGTTTTGCGCAAAGGATGGACAATTAAACTCACTGCTGACGTTGGTGTCTATTAATTTTGACAGAAATCCATCAACACCTCCGCCATTGTAAGGAGTCACCAAATCCTGGAACTCGCTGCCCACCACTGTATTGATATCAGAACTGCTTGAAACCCCTGCATAATATAATACGTTTTTAGGTCCAATCACTACTGAGGGGCGATATTGGCCTACGCCGGCTCGCTCATCATTACTTCCTCCTAAATAGGTAGAGAAGATCAGTTGCTGCTGCGTGGTAACATCGTTAAATACAGCAATGTAAGCATCGTAGTATTGGCTCGCATCGGTTCCGTTCAATTGGGTTTGGAGAGGTGTCATTAAATCAAAAGAGGTGCTTGGTGAAACTGTAACCCCTGCAATAACAACATATTGGATTCCATTCTTTTTAAAGATCGCTAATCCATTCACTTCTTCATTTGAACTTCCGCCATAGTACGTGGACCAGACCAATCCGCCTTTGCTGTTCAATTTGACTACAAATGCATCACTCTGAGAATTATTTCCACCCGGTTTTCCATAAGTGGTATCATAGGCCAAAGGTGTAGTCGGAAAATCGTTACTGCCGCCAAATCCGGCAAGGAAAAGATTTCCTTTGCTATCTACAGCTGATTTGCGTCCATGCTCATTTGCAGAACCACCTATATAGGTCCCCCACCCCTGCTTAAACGTGCCGGTATTATTCTTATCATTCCACTTGCACATGAAAGCATCGTTAACACCGTTAAATGTCTGATCGAAGCCGCTCCCCTTGGCAATATCAGTACTGCTCGAAGTTGAACCGCTTACAAAAAACGACAAGGGATTAGTGATTGATTTAGATAGCTTAATATCATGGCAACGGTCATCACCCGCTCCACCAATGTAGGTGAAAAACATTAGCTTGCTTAATAAGCTATCAAACTCTGCTACAAATCCATCACCCGAACCTCCATAGGTAGTATCTGCTGAATGTAGTGCACCCACATAAAGATTAGTGCTCTCAGTGATTCCTGCCGCAAAAATCCGATGTCTGTTAATGTCAAGCGCATAAACTGCGTCATTGGCACCGGCCGCTGATGTGCCGCCAAGGTATGTCCATCGCGAAAGACTTACAACAGAATCATCATCCACATATTTAGCAATAAACGAATTGCTGCCATCATTGACATCGGCTTGAAAAACGGGGCTGCCATCGCAGCTAAAGGCATGTCCTGAGTAAGCCTTCCCTCCTACATAAATAACGGTTTTATTATTTTCCTCATCCACAGCCACACAGAATATTGTGCTGCCAATATAAGTTGACCAAATTAGCTCCCCGCACCTGTTGTATTTAGCTAAAAAACCATCGCCGCCGGTTTTAAGCATTATAGAATTAGCACCGTCACAAACCGGAATAGACGTCATTGGAGCCGAATAGGTTCGACCCACTACGTAGATTGATTCAGGATTATTGCCGTCAACTGCTACCTGATTAATAGCATCATCATTTTGATAGTTAAAGGCAGGATAATGAGCATTGTCATTAAAGTAAGTTCCCCAGTCTACAGTATTGTAAGTTTGTGACCATGCTAATTGATTGAAAAAAAACAATACTAAAAAAGTGACTGCATAACTATTATATCTTTTTTTGCGGATGAAAATATTTAAAGCATTTATATTGTTAGTCACTATGTTCATCAATTTACTTTAGTATTTAGAAGTTGTTAGGAATAATGATTATTGAATTAGAATTTGATCATGCATAACTAAAATATTGCGCTTTAAAGAACAGCATTAATTCTTAGTGTTGAATCATTATTTTTTTTCTTAGTACTTCGCCATCTTTTCTCACTTCGACTACATACGTGCCAGAAGAAAGATCAGGTAAAGTAATTTCTGTATTTACTTTGCCTGCTTCAACCTGTACTGTACTATTCATTACCGGTCGCATCATTAAGTCGTAAATAATAATACTGGTCTGTCCGCTTGATGTTGAATTAAAAGAAAGATGTACGCAATTCGATGCAGGATTCGGACTAACAACCAATTTATTATCCGAAAGTTGTTCATCCCCTTCCTCCAGCTTAAATGGATTAGCACTTTTAAAAATCAAGAGCCGATAGCAGTGCAATGAATCGTATTCTGATGAACTATGCAATATATGCAAATCATATTTCTTTTTGCCGGCATTGTTAAGGATAATGGTTTCATTTGCAGTCCCCAGGTTATTAGAAGTCTTCACTACACCCCCGCTGGTATTGAGTAACTGCAGGTCATAGTCAACTGTTAAATCAACAAGCTGAATTTTAAAGTTAGCCATTCCGGTTTGCACGCTGAACTTAAACCAGTCCTCATCAGTGGATTTGGAAATACACCCATTATAGCCATAAAGAGTGGTGTCAGTTACCACAGTAAGTGAAGTTGCAGCAGATAAAGTTTCGTTGGGTTCATTATAGTCAAAACATCCTGGACCCATGTAAAACTTATAAGCTCCTAAATCAGCGCTTCCGTTGTTTTGAGTTTGTGAAACCCACGGCGAACATGGCATTGTTCCATCTGTGTTCACAACAAAATAAAGAAACCCTGTTTTGCTTATGGCAATATCGCCTATTTGCTCATTCTCCGGTCCACCGAAATATGTTGCGTAAATTCTGTGCCCTGCTGAATCCATCTTGACCAATAACCCATCGTCTGAACTTGAATTTAATAGCGGTTGAAAAGCATCGGATGTCGTCATCCCTGAATCAGTGTGCGAAGCACCTGCTAAATAAAGATTAGCGTGCGGATCAATAGCCACACTATAGAATTCATCATTCCTGTCACCTCCATAATAGGATGCCCACACACGATTTCCGGAAGATGTGAATTTGGCTACTACAGCGTCATTTGCCGGAACACCTCCACTTGCTCCCCAATATTGCTGAAAGCTTCCCGGGGTGGCAATACCGGTAGTACTTGTTGTAAAACCTGTAAAAAAAATATTACCGCCGGAATCAGTAATGGGCGTTCTTCCATGATCGTCTCTTTCCCCGCCGTAATAAGTTCCCCAGGTACGATGCCCGTTGCCGTCAAACTTAGCCAGGACAGCATCACTCACTCCACCACCATAAGCAGGCTGCCAGGCACCTGTTGAAGCAATACCGTTTTCACTGGCTGTTGACGCACAAATGATGACATTACCCTGATAGTCTATGGCCAGTCCCTGAGCGCGGTCAGACAAGCTGCCTCCATAATAAGTTGCCCAAAGTAATTGTCCGCCATTAGTAAACTTTGCAAGCAGCATATCTTCGTCTCCGCCAAATGATTCCTGAAAAGCACCGGGAGTAGCAACCCCATTAGGACTCATTGTTTGCCCTGCAACGTATACATTTCCATCCTTATCGCATATAACATTTTTTAAGTCTTCATCAGTATATCCGCCAATGTATGTGCTCCATTGAATAACTCCCGAGGCATTGAACTTTGCGACAAACCCATCCATTCCTCCCACACGCGCCGTATGATATGCGCCTGATGTGGCAATGCCAACATTGCTTTTTGTTTGCCCGGTAATAAAGATGTTATTTGATTTATCAGTTACAATGCCATGAGCAACATCTTTAGCTTCACCTCCGAAATAAGTTGCCCATAGAATTTTGCCATTCACATCAAATTTAGCTACACATCCATCGGTGAACCCTGCTAAGGTAGTTTGATGGGCACCGGTAGTAGCAATAGAAGTGAAACTTTGAGTGGATCCGTCAATGATTGCCTTCCCGGCTTTATCCACCGCAATTTCATTATTGACTGTTTCCATACCTTCTCCTCCGTAATAGGTGGCGTAAATTAGGTTCGGATCAATAATAAGCAATTGATCCATAACAACCGGCAAATTAAAAGATACGGTATTTCCTTTTAAGACCAGGTTGCTTGGCACCTCTGTTTTATCAGGCAGGTAATAGCAACGCAAATCACATTCACGCACAAAACCAAGTGCTGTTTCTATCTGTAAATTACCTTCAGGGTTGATAAACATACCATCGGCACCATGATAATTCAGTTGAATAAGTTTCGAATTGCTGCCGGGCTGAATAACAAATTCGTACTTCAACTGCTCCTCATCATTTGGGGCGGTAAAGACCAAGTCAATTCCGGGATAAATATTCTTATATACAACCTTACCGAAGCTTCTCGCATTGGTTATGCCCGGGCCGGGCAAAGCATTCAAGTAGTAGTTGTAATATACTCCTGACGCCTCTTCCCCAAGTAGTTCAAAATGAGGATTAGCGTTTTTCAAAGTAACATCCACTCTTCTGGTGGAAACTATTTGTTCATCAGAATAATTGCCGGATTCGTTAGTTAGCAATCCGTCATTGCCGGATTCGGGAAATTTACCGGAAGAATTAGTAACCTTAAAAAATTCATAGCTGAAGCCCTGATTTGTCAACTCAAGATGAAAAAATTTGTCGGCATAAATAAATTTCACTTTTTCATTTGGTTTACTGTTCTGATCCTTTATTTGTCCAATATTCTCTACGAAGCCGGATTGCACGTAGCCTAAAGATAAAACCGGAGGATTATTCCCAAATGAATTAAAGGCTGAAATAAGAAAAGCTAAAAGTGAAAGTGTACGTGTTTTCATTCCAATTAATTTTTAATAGTCAATTAAAAATTCCTATACTTTACTAAATCATTTTACCTGATGATAACCAACTTCGATCTGATTATTTTTTTATCGAGGCGAAATTGGATATCGTATATTCCATTGAATAAATCATTGACATCCAAATGAAATGTATTTCCTCCCGAAATTAAAGTTTTCTTTGACTGAAAAACAGCAACACCATCCATGTTATAAATAAGTATATCGACAGTTTCATTATTTTCATACGGAGGAAACTCTATTTGCAAATTGCCTGCAGATGGGTTTGGATAAAATAGCAATGAGTCTTCAGGCAGGATAATCACAGTATCATTAATAAACACGGCATTAGAAAGAGCACATGGTCTTATTTCTTCAATGAGATTGTCTCCAAACACAATTTTAAAACTATCCATTTTCGACCTGTATTCCTGAATCAAATCCTGATAAGATACATTGTTGATCAGGTTTGTATTTTCATGAGGATCATTTATAAGATCAAAAAACTCATCAGTATTGTGATCGCAATAATAGTAGTTGTATTTATATGCGAAACTTCTTACACTGCGACTGTTATCGGCAGAATCGTTAAGATGGGTTGCCTGATAATAGAATTCAGTTCTGCTGGTATCACCATCGAATATCTTATGCATTGAAAGGCCATCTGTAGGAATTGTATCCACTCCGGCCAATTCGAAAAGGGTGGAAGCAATATCTATATTCGCGACCATTTGATTGGTGATAACTGAATTTGCCGGAAACCATTTTGGATACCGAATGAACATGGGCACCCGCATTGATTCCTCGTATGGAAGCCGTTTTCCTTCAAGGTAATGTTCTCCCATCAGGTATCCGTTGTCGCTTGTAAAAAGAATAAGCGTGCTGTCAAGGATATTTTTTCCTTCAAGCGCACCAAAAATTCTTGCCACCTCCTCATCTATTCCCTCTACCACCTGATAATAGTGTTTCATATTAGTCAGCAGGGCTTCAGAATCTTCGGCAGCATAAATTGAATGGGATAGGAAGCTCGGGAAGTTTACCTGGTAAGGATAATAATTAGACGGTAACGGAATATCTGCATTTTGAAATAAACGGGAATCCTGTCTGCGTGGAACCCAAGCCGGATGAGTTGTATAACAGATATAAATCAGGAACGGCTGGTGAGTGCGATTGATGATCGCCACGGCGCTATCAGTAAGCACATCAGCTACATGACCCCTGATATCTTTTTCAACAATTCCATTGTAATTGAAATCTGCATTTATATGCCCGCTTCCTATGCGCGCCATCCAATAATCCCATCCCGGCTGTGGTACAGGATCATCCTCATTGGCATTCAGGTATTTGCCTAAGAACGCTGTATAGTATCCTGCCTTGTCCATGATCGTTCCAATAGTAGGAAGGAAGCTATAAGGCATAGATTTATTATTAAGTGCACCACTGTGATTAGCATATAGACCTGTAAGAATACTTGCGCGGCTTGGGTTGCAGAGAGAAAAGACTACGAAAGAATTTTTAAAATTGACGCCCTCATTGGCTATGCGATCAATGTTCGGAGTTTGGAAGAATGCCGGAGCACCATTACAACTGTACGAATCATACCTTATATCATCCAAAAGAATTACAATCTGGTTCGGTTTAGAGGGTGGAAGGTTGATCAGGATGGTATCCGTCACACTCCAGCTTCCTGTTGTATCCGGACATGATGCTGCCTGAAATAGCACAGTTCCATTCGCAGGAAGATAAATGGTTGCGCTTTGCGCTGTGCCTGTGAATATATAGTTCCAGTCAGGTTCGCTGATGGAGCGATAACGCATTTGGTTGTAGGGGGATTGCCAGCAAGTAACCCACGAAAATCCAAGAGTCATGTTATCGAGGATGATAGTGTCCTGAAGATTTAGGGGTGGCTCACAAACCGCATTAGAATCAGCGACTTTAACCCAACCACTGGGTATCGTGTCATAACAAACCGAAGCCACAGCGAAGGTATATCCAATTAGAGGGCTAAGTCCGATAAAAGTGTGAAAAGTATCTGGAATGCCGCCGGGCACTAAAATCCAATTGATGTCGCCTGTGTCGCTGGTTAACCTGTATTTAACGCCATAAAACATAGCGCTATCAACTGAATTCCAATGTAAGGTTGTTTGGCATCCGGATTCATGGGTTATGAATAAATTCGAGACTTCCGGTATTGTACAGCTATCTAACTGGGCGACAAGCCTTTGAGAGAGTAGAAATAAGAAGAGAAACGTAAAAACCACTTTCATAAGATACAATTTGAAGGATGGAAATAGTAAAATAATTTTAAGTCACTTCTGATCTGCAAATCAATAATTCCAATCAAAAACTTCTTCGGTGGTAAATGTAAGCCAATTTTCGCCAAATGAGCTTACGAAGAGCAAATTTATTTTCATTTGAATCCCCCGCCTGATAAGGGTTGCAGCGGGACTAAGGCCATTTCCATTTCTCTATTCAAAAAATAAATTTCCGAAGTGAAAATAGAGAGATCAACCGGAAAGTTTTTTGTTTCGCATATTCATTTTTGCTGAATATTTCTTTCGTTCATATTACACGTCAGGAATTGAACTACACTAGTCTATTTAAAAGGTTTGGGCTTTATTATTTAAGGATAACTCAATACTTTTCCAAATCAAAACCGCTATTTATTAGTCTTCTCAAAATTTTAGAAATAAACAAGAGTGGATACTTTCGCTATTGGGTGCAAAACTTTTTAAAAGGTGAAGGGTCCTGATGCATTGCGGAAACTTTGTTTTTGCGATGCTTACGAGAATTAAGATCACCACCTGAAATTTTTTTTGAGGGAAATCCGTCAGCCGGCTTCAGCTTTAAAAAGTAAAAGCTAATTTTATTCTCTCCTAGAATTTCTCAAAAATAATTTCTTCTATGAAGATGCCGCTATTCACCACGGCGTTTCTGTTTCTTCTGTGTTTGAAGTCTTTTTCGCAAACAGGATGGCAATGGGGATTCGGCTCCGGGAGCACCGTGTACTTCGGTGATTTGGGAAATGAAAAATACATTCCCCTTTCAGGCACGCATTTCGGATGCTCATTTTCACTGAGGCATGATTTAAAAACGGGAATGAATCCCGTTTCCGGCAACGCACCATTTGCTTTAGTAGTTCGTGCAGACTGGCTTAGAATCGGCTACGATGAAACACGACCACTGGTCTTCAATGCAGCGAGTGGCACCGGTCTGCGGAACTTTCGGCGGGGATTGAATTTCAGAAATGATCTGCTGGGTATCAACATGCAGTTCACGTATACCATTCACCTGCAAAGAATTTTTCCGCTATGGCAGCATCGCTTTGCATTATACTTTTTCATAGGTCCCGGAATTTATTATTCGGACCCTCGCGGTGATTTGTTTCGCGGCAACATTGACATCAACAACCGCTACTATTATTGGAAAGACGGCACATTGCGCGATGCGCCCGAGGAACTTGGCTTCGGCAACGCTGTTCAACGGGATAAGAAGTATGAGACACACTTGCGCGATTGGTTTACTGAGGGTCAAAGCACAACACCACAGCCGGGAAGAAAAAAAGAGTACGGCATATTTCAAATCGGGTTTCCGCACGGAGGTGGCATCAAGTACGGGATCAGTCGCAACATCATGCTCCAATACGAGTGGTGTTTTTACGATTTCCCTTTCACTGATTATCTTGATGATGCAAGCAAGCGCTACGCAACATACACTGAGATCGCAAGCAATTTTCCCGCTGATCCTCAAAAACAGCAACTTGCGAAATACATCACCGACCCCAGCGGCCTCGGCAGCGATGGTGAGAACGGAAAGTCCAGCAGCCCGCGCGGTAACCCGCACAAATTTGATTGGATCAATTACATGAATGTGCAGCTCTTCTTTACACCCACAGTAAAAGCAAAATCATACAAAGCAAAGCATCACAGGCAACGATCTTGCCCGACATTCTGATCCTGCAATCCCCGTAAATCATGTTGCAGGAAATAGATTCATCCCAATTCCAACATTGAAATCAATACATTTGACGGCTTCGGTTTTGTATGGAACAACAAACAGGTTTCAGAAAAGAAATTCGTTTACTTGATGGAATCATGCTCGTAGCCGGCACCATGATCGGCTCCGGCATTTTTCTCGTCAGCGCTGACATTGCCCGCAACGTGGGATCATCGGGGTATTTGCTTTTGGTATGGGCTCTCTCAGGGTTTCTCACCATTGCAGCAGCACTGAGTTATGGTGAGCTCACGAGCATGTTTCCGAAAGCGGGGGGGCAATATGTTTTTCTTCGCGAAGCATACAACCCGCTTATGGGTTTCCTCTACGGCTGGACATACTTTCTTGTCATACAAACAGGAACCATTGCCGCCGTAGGAGTTGCATTCGCAAAATTTACCGGAGTGTTTATTCCGTTTTTCAATCCGGATAATATCGTTGCGCGGATTCCATTGGTGAAGGTGGATTTTCATCATTGGCAACTTCATAGATTCATGCTCCCTATAAACACACAGCAGGTGCTTGCTATCGCGGTTATCTTGTTGCTCACATTGATAAACATTCGTGGCGTGCGTTATGGAAAATGGATTCAAACATATTTGAGCAGCACAAAAATTTTAGCGCTCTTCGGTTTGATTGTCGCCGGAATTTTTTACAGCAACCGGGAAGCAATCACTCAAAACTTTCACGACGTATGGAATGCGAGTAATTGGATTCCGAAGAATATAAATGGTGAAAATATTTGGACGGGACCTTTCCCGATCAGTGGATGGACTTTAATTGTTGCCATTGGCTCAGCAATGGTAGGAAGCATGTTTGCAATGGATGCCTGGAATGGAATCACGTTCACAGGAGATGAAGTAGTAAATCCTCGCCGAACAATTGCCGTAAGCATGGGTGTGGGCGTTGGGTTAGTTTCATTGATTTACCTGCTCATGAATATTGTTTACTTAATTAATCTGCCGCTCCGGGGAGTTCCGGGAGCAGTAACCCGGAATGTTTTTGAAAGAGGAATTCAATTCGCAACAGATGATCGTGTTGGTGTTGCTGCTGCAGATGCCATGGCAGGTCATCATGCAGTGCTGGTTGTGGCCGCGCTCATCATGCTTTCTACTTTCAGTTGTTTGAACGGATTAATCCTCACCGCGCCACGAATGTTTTACAAGATGGCGGAAGACAAATTGTTTTTCAAAAGCATGGGCAAGCTGAACAGTCATGGCGTTCCGCAAGTAGCCACCGTTTTCGCTTCTGTGTGGGCGTGCCTGTTGTGCTTATCCGGAACGTACGGGAATCTGCTCGACTATGTTGTGTTCGCGGTGCTGCTATTTTACATCTTCACTATCATCGGTGTTTTTATTTTGAGAAAGAAGATGCCTGATGTTCCGCGGCAATACAAATCACTCGGCTATCCTGTGCTGCCGGTCATTTATCTGTTACTCGTGATTTTAATTTGCATCATTCTTCTCATCTACAAACCGGATTACACCTGGCCGGGATTCATCATTGTGGGATTGGGAATTCCAGCGTACTTTATCTTTAAGAAAAGCAATGCCTGAGAGTTGGACGTGAGACTTGTGGACTTAAGACTCGTGGACGTGAGACTTGCGGACGCCGGACGCGTGGTTGAATGTTTTGCGAATGCGGGATTTAAATTTTAATCGGCAAGAACAATTGAAATGAAAAACAAGATTCGAACATGAAAACTAATTTTAGTTGCAAGCAACACGAATCATTTTCAGGAACACCTTCTTTGCACGTTTTGTAATTAAGCTTTTTGTCCACGAGTCTCATATCCGCAAGTCTTACGTCCACGAGTCTTAAGTCCGCAAGTCTTACGTCCGGATGCCCTACAGTTGCTTTAGTGTTTCTTTCGCCTTCACTTTGTATTCTCCATTGAGCTCAACCACTTTCTCAAGTAACTTCCTTGCTTGCTTCTTGTCCTCTTTGCTTATGTATGAAAGTGCTTCATACCAAAGTGAAGCCTCATAGTACTGACATGATTTGTAATCCGTCTTCTTAAAATACTTCAATGCTTCATCAGGATTTTTGAGAGCAAGGGTGCTCACACCACTGTAAAAATTGGCTGCGGGGTTACCCGGCTCTTTCTGCAGCACCAACTGAAATTCTGCTATTGCCTCTTCGTAATGATTGGACTGGTAGAGCGCCATTGCTTTATTGAAATTGTCAATGATAACTTCTTTTTGATAGGAATCTTTTTTTGCGTCTGTCATAATTTCATCCTGTGAATATGCTGCACTTCCCTGAGTCACTACTACAGTTTGTGAAGGTGCTGTTGAATAGCTGTACGAACTGGGAGAGGCAATTGTTGAATCTGTATTTATTTTCAGTGAAGAGACATCCTCCTGCGGCGCATCATCAGCGTTTTTACTCGTCCCGGCAAACGATGGTTGCTCAACAGTCTCCGGCTGCTTGAGAGAAGGTTCTGCCACATCTTTTTCTGACTCCTTTTTTTCTTCCTGCTGCGGAACTGAATTCGGCGAAGCGCTTTTTGATACCGGCAAGAACTTCTTTGGAGAAGATTTTTTTTGTGAATCCATTTCCACTTTGCTTTCATTCGCTGCCGGCGCGGGTGATTGAGATTTATCTTCCATTTGAGGAACGGGATATGGCTTGAATTGATTGCTGAAAATTTTCTCTGAATTATCATTCACAAGGTATTGGACATACCATGCACTGATAGCGAGTAATAAAAGTGTGGCAGCGATTGCAAGCATCCTGGTGATCGGAAATGTTGCACTCGAATCACTGCCTCTCATTTTTTTGCGAACGATCTTTTTGATGGAAGAAATATCTGAATGAAAATGCCGGACGTTTTCACCCTGCATAATTCCATCGAGCGCATCAGAGCAGAATTCACATTCTGAAACATGATCTTCCACCCTTCTCGCTTCGTCAGCGGAAGTCTTTCCCTCTGCATACCTGATCAATAGTTCTTCAGGAATGCATTCCCCTTTTTGTTTTAATATGTCAAGAAGTTTTTCGCTCATAAGCTTTACTCATCACAATTTTCAAATTTCGTTTTCCATTTTGAATGAAACTCTTCACTTCCCCAAAGGTAAATCCCGTCTTATCCGTGATTTGCTGATAACTCAATTCCTGCAAATAAAAAAACTCAACACATCGCCGCTGATCGTCGTTCAGTTGCTTTATAGCTTCTTCAAGCCGGACAAGTTGTTCTTCTTTTTCATTCACAGAAGATGGATGCAGCTCACTGCTGCTTTCCACAATTTCATTCACGTCATCATGAAGCTCAATATGATTTTTTTCCTTCCTCAGTTGCATCAGACAATGGTTCTTCGCCACGCTGTAAAGCCACGATTTAAAATTGGAAACTTCGTGTGACTTCAGCTTTGTAAGCAGTTGCTCAAAAATTTCTACTGACGCATCGCGTGCGTTCTCATGATGTTTCAGATACTTGAGGCAAACACCAAATACGAGGTGGATATACCGCTCATACAATTCTCCGATGATGGCTTGATTTCCTGATTTCTTATAGAGCGAAATCAGTTCTGCATCAGAAAGGTTTTTTATGTAAGGGAGATCAGCCAAAGAGTTCAGCTACAATTTTTGCTGTGGGCAAATTACAACTTGGCAAGAAAAAAAAATTGTTAGCAAGAATTATGAAGAGTACGAGCCATTGGCGGATAAAAGAATAGAAATGAACACGCACCCAGTACTGGTGGGATTCCAATATTGGCAGAATGTATACTCATGAAAGGCTGAGACATTGATAGAAAATAATTACTCGCTATGATCTTAGGTGAGTTCCTGATCTTTAACTTCCTTCGGAGCTCAAATCTATCTGTGAGGATTACCCACCCACCCATCATAGGCGCCAAGAACCACATCATGAACGATATGCAGTGCCATAAATATGAATCCAATCGTTAGTAGCGTTTTGCTCCAAGATTTGGTTTTATTAAAATAACCAATCAGGAACAGAACAAATCCAATGAAGCCTATAATACTTGAGATGTAGATCATAATTTTAAATTTTTCGAAAGGTAGAAATTTTTTGAAGTGTTTCTTCAAATCGTTTCCGTTTATCAGAAAAACTGAAGCCCCACTACAAACCCAACCCATCCATCCACATTTGTAGTCCCTATGTGTTGGTATGAAGTGTAAGGAGCAATCGAAGGATAAGTATTGTGGTACACCTGCACATTCGCAGTAGGTCCTGCATACGCGGCAAATCCTTTCGTAAATTGAAATCCGGCCATCAATCGAATTTGATTCCAGAGGTTCACGTTATTCCAGTCTCGCAGTGTGTTATTGTGAATCGTCCATGACATACCATCCACGTTAATAAAAACACGATTGAAAGAGATATGCCCTCCGAGCCCGATGCCGAAGCCGATGCGTGTGATCGTGTCAATAGGCGCCGCCCCTGCTGCAAAGATGTTGTAGATGTGAGGTGAGCCGAGCTTCAATGCAACACTTCCATAGAGAATTTCACTTCCGAAAACATCGAGGTTGTGAATGCCATTGACTGAAACGCTGAACAACCCGAGCGCATCACCATGAATAGAATCCGCGATGTTGATGAGACCCAGTTGAAAGCCGGTAATCTTTTTTGAAAAATTAATCAGGCTAATCTGAGTGCCCGTGAATCGGTTTGCAATATTCAACACTCCTGAAAGCTGACCGCCATGCAAATCACCGAGAGAAACATTGGTGACGCCTGCGATCTGCCATCCGACAGATGGCTTGTTTGCAAGAGCGAGATTGATCACGCCGCCAATTTGCAACCCCACAAACGTGTCGAGAACAAAATTGGTAATGCCTGCCACTTGCGCTCCGTGAACTTTGCCCACTGCACTGCTCACCAATCCGGAAAACTGCGCGCCTTTTAGGTTTCTTCCTTGATTGAGCAAGCCACCGAACTGCACACCTTTCACATCACCGAAAGCAAAGTTTACAAGTCCGCCAAACTGTACACCTGTTACATATCCTCTCTCGATATTTGCCAGCCCGCCAAACTCAACTCCGTCAAGCGCGCCATTGT
Organism: Chitinophagales bacterium; assembly: GCA_035638255.1. Lineage (GTDB taxonomy): Bacteria > Bacteroidota > Bacteroidia > Chitinophagales > UBA10324 > DASRAJ01. Next base: position 17,718 of record DASRAJ010000157.1, on the reverse strand, counting down.
ATCCTTGTAAAACATTCAGTGAGAGATTGTGTGTGTAATCTTTTGCATTCACCCCATCTGTACTCAAGGGCGAAACAAAACTCACCTGGGCGTAACGATGCTTGAATGAATCAGCAGGTGGAACTGATGAAGAAATTTCCTCACTTGGCTTCTCTGCTTTTGAAGAATCCTTTTCAAAAAGTTTTGCGAAGAGCGAATCAATTTTCTTCCCGACTGAATCTGCAACATTCGATATCGTATTGATCGAAGAATTCAACTCCTCTTTCAGATCAATCTTCGGAAGGCTAACATGAATTCCCTTCCTGGATGAATCAGGAGGGAGTGATGAAAGTGGAGTGTCAATCCTGGATTCAGGAACAACACTTTGCAACGTCAATGTATCAATCTGTAATTTTTGGTTTGAAGAAATATTTCCTGATCCTGATTGAGCGCTTGAGTCTGCAGATGAATTTTTTCCGGAAGGCAATACCTGATTTTTTTCAGAAGAAGTTTCCGGTTCAAGCGCAGAAGAAGTTTGATTATTTCTTTCGGAAATATCCGGAGATGAAGTTTTTGATCCTGAGGAATCCGGAGAATTTTTAACGGAAGAAAAAGATGGAGCTTCGTTACGCTTTGAGTAATTATTTTCTGGTTGCTGTGGATTTACCTGGTTCTGCGCTGAAGAAATTTTTTCGTTTCCTTTCTTCTCAGCCGAAGAAATCTGATTTCTGGCCTTCGCAGATTTCGATTCATGGTTTTGATTTTCCTTTTGCCCTGAAGTGATTTCATTCTTCACCCCGCTTTCAGAATCTTTATTTGCAGTTGCATTTTCATTTTGATCCTTTGCTAAAGAATTCTCCGGTGAATTGTTGAGTGAAAAATTTCCGTTCGCAGAATCGTTCTGAACCTGTTCTGTTTTTGATCCGGAATCCTTCGCAGAATCCTGCTGAGCGGAAAGCTTATGCTCACTGAAATGATTCACATTCCACCAGATCAATGAGCTGATTGCAGCACCGGTCATGATTCCTACTGTGTAAACCATGAATTTATTCCCGAACCATCTTGTCTTCCAATCCGGCTTCGGATTCGCTGTGAAAGCGCCCATGAGTTTGCTGAAATCTTTATGACGCTCAATGCGCTCATCCGACAGCGGCACATATTCGATTTTGAATTTTATCTTTTTCATGGCTGCCCGATTTCCTGTGTGATGAACATTCTGATCTTATCAATGATGCGATACGTTTTTACCTTCGCATGATTCTCCGTGATGCCTTTGATGTCACCGATCTCGCTGAATGATCTCTTCTCGAAAAAGCGCATCTCAATCAGCTCCAGATCCGATGACGATAATTTTTTCATCGCTGTGAATGCGGCTTCTCTCTTTTCATGATCCATGTGTCCTTCTTCAACATTGAGCAGCTCACTCATGTCCGACGATTCCATGCTCACGGTTCTTGTCTTCGATGCATCCCGGAAAAACTGTGTGACCTCATTGCTTGCAATGCGATAGAGCCATGCTGAAAACGGAACTCCACGATATTCAAACCGCGGTAAGTTTTGCATTGCTTTCAAAAAAACCTGCTGCGTGATATCCGATGTGGTGTCTTCATCATCGGTGCGGCGATTGATGAAAAGAAAAATTTCCTTGAAATATTTATCATAGAAATACCGGAACTGCTGCGGGTCTTTCTTTGCGGCTTCGATATACTTCAGCTCTTCCATTCTTATTTAATTAAGCACACTTTGTGTCATTCCGACGAAGGAGGAATCTATTTTTACAATCATCGTTGCAGATTCCTCCTTCGTCGGAATGACAGTTCGTTTTTCAATTCACATGAATCACGTTGCCGCTGCCGCTGATGTGGGTAGTAACTACAGCATCACCTTTGTAATAGACATTTCCACTGCCGCTGATGGTGACATCGAGTGCATCATTCACAAAAAGCTCTTCATTGCCGGAACCGCTGATGGTGATGGTGGAGGCATCGGTGATGAAGCCATATGCATGTAAATTACCGGAGCCGGATGTTTTCGCTGTGTGGGATGGCGATATTCCGCTGATGGTAATTGTTCCCGACCCGCTGATGGTGGTATTCATGGTATTGCAGAAGGCAATGAGATCAATGCTGCCTGATCCGCTGATGGTGGTGGACATTGCAGCGGCAACAACAGAATCCTGGATGTAAATATTTCCGGAGCCACTGAGTGTGGCGTCAAAATTACCTGCATTCACTTTGCTTGTGACATACAAATCTCCATTGCCGCTCATCTTCACACCATTCAGGTCGGGAGTAGTAACGTAAATGGTAATGGGTAAACTGCCGGTGAGACAATGGCGATTGTAAATGTTAAGCTCACCACCGTTCACATTCGTTGACATGTCGTCAATTACGTCTTGCTGGGCCACTATTTTAACCGACGTTACGGGCGACTGGCTCACGTAAATCGTTCCTTCAGTTCCAAAACTTACTGATGAAAAATTTCCGACTTCGCGGATTACGGTTACAGTATTGCCGCTTCCGTTGATGCAATGGCTGCAACTTGCGATAGCGAGTAAAAGAATAATGCATGATGAAATGAGGAAACCTGATTTTAGAATGTTCATGTGTTTTTCGTTTAAAGGATAACGGGGATTCATTCAAAAGATACAACCCTCTTATGATTTTTTTTCGCCTCTATCCTTGTCCACCTTTTGCGTTATTTAGTTTGTTGTAAGTAGCTTTGAGCCACGAAAATACTTTCTCTCAATTCCAAAACTTGTTTTCCCGACTTCATACCCTTAACCGGAAAAAATTGTGAGCATCAAAAAAATATTCGCTTATGCTTTGCCTTTACTTTTCGGAGTCCGGTTTTCACATTCACAAACTCCAACGTGGTCCGGTAGTGTTGCTTCCGTCATTTACAACCATTGCAGCAGTTGCCATCATGCAGGCGGCATCGGCCCGTTCACGCTGATGTCATACGCCGATGCGGTGAATCATGCTGCGAATATTCAATCATATGTGCAGGCCAGGAAGATGCCGCCGTGGATGCCCAATCCCGGTTATTCTCATTTCAAAGGCGAGCGGCTTCTCAGTGACAGCGACATTAATACCATTGTAGATTGGGTTAATGGCGGAACTCTTGCCGGTGACACCACGCAAGCACCCGCACCGCCGGTTTTTCTTGGTGGCTCTCAAATGCCTTCCATTGATCAATCAATACAGTTTCCCGAATGGACAATCAATTCTAACATTGACCAGTATCGCACCTTTGTAGTGCACTCGAACTATGCACAGGATTTCTTCCTAAATCAAATTGAATATTTGCCGGGAAATGGTTCTGTCGTGCATCACATGGTGCTGTTTTATGACACTTCAGCGACCTCGTGGGACCTGGATCAGTCTGATCCGCAACCCGGCTATGAAAGCTATGGTCTTGGCCCGCTGAGTGGCACTGCAAGAACTATTAGCGCATGGGCGCCCGGATCGGGAATTTTTGAACTGCCGTGGAACATGGGAATACGAATTCCGGCAGGAGCAGACATTGGATTGGAGATTCACTACTCACCCAATGAGAGCGGACAAACTGATAGCACGGCTGTAAATTTCAAATTCACTACCTACCCTTTTCCCCGTGAAGTCTATAGCTATGCCCTTTTGAATCACGAGAGCAGTCTTACTGACGGTCCTTTATACATTCCGGCAAACACAGTGAAAACATTTCATGAAAAATATAAGCTCTTAAATTATTTCGGCCCGGTTTCTCTTGTTTCGATTTTCCCTCATATGCACAAAGTGGGAACTTCGATACAATCATTTGCAGTAGATGCCGGCGGTGACACCACCAAACTTATTTCCATTCCCAACTGGAATTTTCACTGGCAGGGATTTTATGAGTTTCAGAAATTAATTCCCGTTATGACTCAATCTACATTGTGGGGTGAAGCAACTTATGACAACACCACCAATAATCCCGATAACCCGAACGACCCGCCTCAGGATGTGAGCGCAGGCGGGCACACTACAGATGAGATGATGATTTTCATTTTCGCCTTTCTTGCTTACGAGGCAGGTGATGAGAATCTTATCCTCGACAGTACCATTGCTTCAGTGTCACCCAATGTTCATGAACAAAAGCTGCCAATGCACGTTTATCCAAATCCCGTTCTCGATGAATTGAATGTGGGAACTGAATTGAAGAAATCCACAGCACTTTCCTTTTCACTGTTGAATGCAGAAGGTCAAATTTCAAGAGCGTGGAAGAAAAGTGTTCCGGGAGGTGCACAAGCATTTTCATTTTCTCTTAAAGGATTGTCGCCGGGAATCTATTTTTTGAAAGCCGTCTCACCAGAAGGATATGCGATTACCAAGGTGATCAAGCAGTAGACGGCAAGCCCGATCATTAATTCCATCCAATCTGCCTCCCCCGCCGTGTCCCTTGCGTGGCTTGGGGACGGCAGATGGTGAAGGCTCATTAATAAAGTAAACACAATAAAAACGGCTCGTAAAATTCACGAGCTGTTTTTGTTTGCTGTATCTTTTAGTAGGTTTTGCGTTATCAGATTGTTGTAGCTTTAGCGCGCAAAAAAATTACTATCCGACACTTCTAAATTCGTTTTCACACTCATACCCTTTCTCAAAAAAAATTTCCGCATGAAAAAAATATCCGTTTTTATTCTCTCTTTTCTTTTCGGAATTCAGCTTTCCCATTCACAGACTCCCACCTGGTCCGGAAATGTGGCTTCCATCATTTACAATAACTGCAGCAATTGTCATCATGCCGGCGGAATTGGCCCATTCACTCTCATGAGTTACCAGGATGCAGTGGATAATGCTGTAAATATTCAATCGTATGTATCGGCGAAGAAGATGCCTCCGTGGATGCCCGATCCAAACTACGTTCACTTCAAAGACGAGCGGATTCTGAGCGACGACGACATCAATACCATTGTAGATTGGGTTGATGCCGGAGTTCCTGCAGGGGATACCACACAAGCACCCACGGCACCAGTGTTCCCGACCGGCTCGCAAATGGCTTCTATTGATCAGACCATTCAATGGCCGAAGTGGACCATCTCTTCTGATATTGATGAGTATCGCACATTTGTAATTCACTCGAACTATGCCCAGGATGTTTACCTGAATCAAATCGAATATTTGCCGGGCAATGGTTCGGTGGTGCATCACATGGTGCTCTTCTATGACACAGGACCCTGGTCATGGACTTTTGATCAGAATGATCCTCTTCCCGGTTACGAGAGCTACGGTTTGGGACCGGTGAGTTTCACTGCTACCATCCTCGGCGCATGGGCTCCCGGCTCCGGAATTTTTGAATTGCCTTCAAACATGGGAATACGAATTCCCGCAGGTGCTGATATTGGATTGGAGATACATTATTCTCCCGGCGAGAATGGTCAAATTGATAGCTCCAGCTTGAATTTCAAATTCACAACCTATCCATCTCCACGAGAAGTATACATGGCGGGGGTGTTGAATCATCTTTCTAACCTCACTGATGGACCGTTGTTCATTCCTGCAAACACGGTGAAAACATTTCACGAGAAATACAAGCTGACAAACCAGGATGGCCCCGTGTCTCTTGTTTCTGTTTTTCCGCACATGCACAAAGTGGGGACTTCTATAAAGTCATTTGCAGTGACCGATGGTGGTGATACCACAAAATTGGTTTCAATTCCAAAATGGAGTTTTCATTGGCAGGGATTTTACGAGTATCAGAAATTGATTCACATCACAACACTTTCTACATTTTGGGGTGAGGCAACTTATGACAACACGATTTACAATCTTGACAATCCCAACAATCCTCCTGAGGATGTGAGTTCCGGAGAACATACTACTGATGAAATGATGATTGTGTTTTTCGCTTTTCTCGCATATCAGCCCGGTGATGAGGATATCATTCTTGACAGCACGGTCGTGTCTGTGCCCCCTATTGTGCAACAGCAAAATTTGCCGATGCATGTTTTTCCAAACCCGGTTCTCGATGAATTGAATGTTGGGACTGAACTTCAGAAAGCAACCGACCTTTCTTTTTCATTGGTGAATGAAGAAGGGCAAATTGCAAAAGTGTGGAACAAAACTATTTCAGGCGGAGTACAAGCAACTTCATTTTCTCTTAAAGGATTGCCATCGGGAATTTATTTTTTGAAAGCAACCTCGGCTGAAGGATATGCGGTCACAAAGGTGATTAAGCAATAAAATCCAAGATTAGTTATTCTTCTGTAGCGTGACTTTTATGTCGCGCTGCAATTAACGTACAAACTGATGAGCCATACATCACAAGTATTTTGTAATGGCTTTATTTTTTTTCTTCACAATAGACTTTTTGATCAAGGTAATGTCTTCATCAGCTTTTGTTGATTCATTTTCATTCTGCAAGTGCGTAACATCCGCAACGAATTTGAGATCACTGAGAAGATCTTCTTTCTTTGATTTTGATTTCACTTTTATCAAGTTGCTATTAACGATTCACTATTCACCATTCACTATTCACCATTCACTATTCACCATCAAAAATTCATCACTAACTCAATCGGGCAATGATCGCTGCCCATCACCTGCATGTGAATGTCAGCTTTGGCCACAAGAGGTCTTGCTTCTTTGCTCACAAAAAAATAATCAATGCGCCAGCCCACGTTTCGTTCGCGCGCGCGCGTGATTTGATCCCAGTAGGTGTACCATTCCGGCTGCTGATTGAATTCACGAAAAGTGTCAACGTAATTCATCCTGACGATCTTATCAATCCATGCTCTTTCTTCAGGTAGAAATCCGCTTACAGTTTGATTCTCTTTTGGTCGCGCCAGATCAATCTCTTTGTGAGCAGTGTTGTAGTCACCGCAGATGATGATATTCTTTTGTCGCTTGCGTAATTCTTCGGTGCGCTTGAAAAGCTCATCGTAGAAGTCGAGTTTGTATTTCACACGCTCCGCTCCTCTCCCACCGTTGGGAAAATAAACATTGAACAAAATAAAATTCTCGAATTCCATTTCTATTACTCTTCCTTCTGTGTCAAAATATGGATTGCCAAATCCCATCTTCACGTTGAGGGGTTCGCGTTGCGTGTAGATAGCGACTCCGGAATATCCTTTCTTCTCAGCAGGAGAGAAATAACTTTTGTAATCTTCAAAGTGTGTGATTTCATAATCGAGCTGATCAGGATGCGCTTTGGTTTCCTGCAGGCATAAAATATCAGGTGCTTCCTGCGAAAACCAATCGGGAAATCCTTTTTTCCATGCCGCGCGAATGCCATTCACATTCCAGCAAATTATTCTTACGGTTTGACTCATAGCCATCAAGTTTTACCAGCGCAAAATACCAAGTCCAATTAAAATCCAAATCACAAATTCCAAATCGCAAATAATTTTTCAATTTCTAATTCGGAAAAAAAATTATAAATGATACGGCCTTCGCTTTGAAATTTAGAGTTTTGAATTTTATTTGGAATTTGGTTCTTGGAATTTGATTTCTTTTATGCTAACGTGGAATGATTTTGAGAAAGTAGAAATGAGAGTGGGAACGATCGTCGCGGCTGATGATTTTCCTGAAGCAAGAAGTCCCGCTTACAAACTCACGATTGACTTTGGCGAATACGGAATCAAAAAATCTTCCGCGCAAATCACAAAGCTTTATTCGAAAGAGACGCTGCTGAACAAGCAAGTGATTGCAGTTGTGAATTTTCCTCCGAAGCAGATTGCAAATTTTTTCTCTGAGTGTTTAGTACTCGGTGTTGTTGGCGAAGAAAAAGAAATCACATTGCTGCAACCGGAGAGAGCGGTGAAGAATGGGTTGAGGATCGGGTAGTGAGTGAAAGCAATAAAGTGGTTATTGTAGATACCAATTAGAGGCAAAAAAAATTTTGCGAGAACCGTTTCGTGTTATCATCTTACATTGATGGAATAATGAGATAGAGTTTAAGGTAAAAACAAGTTACCTCGAATGTTTGGCGACAATGCTAACTTTTTTCTTTCTGCCTCAAAATGCTAACGACTTAACTACTAAATTCCACCTCATGAAAAAACACTTTACAATCCTTGTGCTTTGTGCTTTTTATTTTTCAAACCTCTGTTCTCTCACGGCACAGACTAAATTTGAGAAGGCCTATTGGGATTCAATTAAATGGGTCACTGAGGGGTTAGTACAACCGGCACTTGACGGAGGTTATGCCTTGTTTGGTTGGTCAGGGCTTTCATTTGAAGAGAACTTTTGTCTGATTAAAGTTGATGTCAATGGCGATGTGCAATGGGCTAAAAATTTTGGGGACTCCATCAGAGATTTTGGCTATGGATTTTCTCAAGCTTCTGATTCAGGATATATCATGGTCGGGCAGGAATATGACTGGTACGGCGACGAAACTCCGCACTTATACTTAATCAAATGTGATAAAAATGGAAACTTGCAATGGTCGAAATACTATGATACTCTGACAACTGGCAAGTCTGTTCTTCAAACACACGATGGGGGATATATTATAGCGGGCTATAGGTCTTCATACGAGTCTTTCATCATGAAAACAGATTCATACGGAAACCCTGAATGGACAAAAAATTATAGCCCCATGCACTGCAACAATCTCCAAAAGACTATTGATCAGGGATACATAATGACCGGTGCAATTAACTCTCCTTCCGGCACACAATCAAATGTTAGCTTAATTAAAATTGATGACGCAGGGAATTTGCAATGGTCAAAAAGTTTTGGCAGCTTATTAAGTGATGAAGGTCAAACTGTAAAACAAACGACAGACCATGGATACATTATTGCGGGAGAAACCAGGAGTTTTGGAGCGGGGGATTATGATGTTTATTTGCTGAAGACCGATTCGAACGGAAACTTGCAATGGTCAATGACCTACGGAAACATTTATTTAAACCACGCTTATGATGTTGAACAAACTGAAGATGGAGGATATATTGTTGTTGCCCAAAATTTCACCGCCACCACGAATATGCTTTTGCTTAAAACCGATTCGACGGGAAACTTACAATGGTCAAAGCAGTGGGGACCATGGGATAACATTTATGTCTTAAACATTTTAGTTTCATCGCAAAATACTTTTCTGATATCAGGCCATGGACAAGATTATTACTATGAAGATTTCTTACTGAACATTGATACTGACGATTGCCTTATTGAGAATGTTGACGTTACGGCAGCAGCGGCAGCTTCGTTCGACACAACCGGAGCAATTGCTGACACTGGTTCTTTAACCGCGCATCCGGCTGGCGCACATGAATATATTCAACAGATAATTGAAGATGATTTTTGTGTTCCTCAGAACATCAACGAAATAATTTCCTCAGAGCCGACATTTCAAATTTATCCAAATCCTGTTTCCTCGCAACTCAATATTTCCTTCAACAACTATTATCAACCAGGTTATTTGATCATTACAAATTTCTTGGGAGAGACCTTGAAAGATGGAGTGATGATTAAAAGCGAAAACAGCATAGATGTTTCTCAACTGCCTTACGGTGTTTATTTAGCAACGATAAAAACCCCTGAAGGAAATTTTGTTAAAAAGTTTGTGCGACAATAAGGGAAATTTTTTTTGCCCACTTCTTATTGGGGGCGACTACAGTTTTTGACTTCTGTCTAATGCTGATGACCACTAACCTCATGCTATAACAACAGTTTCAAAACATACTCGCCTGCTTCACACTTCCGGGCAGAGAAAACAAATCGCAATTCAATTCAGGAAGCGAGCGTCCGGTAAAGTATTTTGCTTTAGCGACAGAAAATAATTGATGAATAGATTGGGCAATATTTCCTTCGCCACTCATCCTTCTTCCAAATTGACTATCGTTCAATGTTCCGCCATGAACAGATTTGATCTGATTCAAAACTTTCTCCGCGCGATCAGGAAAAGTTTTGTGCACCCAGTCTTCAAAAATTTTTCCGACATCACCATTCAATCGTACCATCGTATAATGAATATCGCATGCCCCAGCCTCGGCCGCAGCTTTGATGATAGCAGGAATTTCATCGCTGTTGATGGAAGGAATGACCGGCGCAAGGTTCACATTCACGGGAATTCCGTTCTCTGATAAAACCTTAACCGTTTCTAACCGCTTCAAACATGAAGCAGTTCTTGGCTCCATCAACCTCCTTAGTTTTTCTTGCAAAGAAGTAATTGAAATAGTTACTCCCACCAATCCTTTTTCTGCCATCGGTTTTAAAAGATCAAGATCGCGCATGATCAATGCGTTCTTGGTAATCATAGCAACAGGATGTTTGAACTTCAGGAGCACTTGAAGCATTTTACGTGTGATCTCAAACTTTCTCTCCAGTGGCTGATAGCAATCGGTATTTCCCGAAAGCATGATCACCTTCACCTCGTAATTGAGTTTCGATAATTCTTTCTCAAGCAACTCCGCCGCATTTTTCTTCACAATGATTTTACTTTCGAAATCAAGACCTGCATTGAAGCCCCAGTAGGTATGCGTGTTGCGCGCGTAACAGTAGATGCATCCATGCTCACATCCCTGGTATGGATTCATGGAAGCTTCCAAACCCAGATCAGGACTGTCAACTTTGTTGATGATCTTTTTCGGATGCTCAAAAAAGATTTGTGTTTTAGGATCGGAAAACAATTCTTCATCAACGCCTTCCACATGCTCCTGCACATATTCGTGCTGCAGAAATTTATTGTGCGGTTTTACCTGTGCGCCGCGACCTTTGAAATATTTGATTGCATTATCGTCATCAGTCATAAAATCAAATTACTCTATTCTCAGTTTCCGCAATGATTCGGTAAATTTTTTTGAAGAAAAATTTTTCAGCTTACAAATCCGGGATGTTACTGGAGTTGACTACATTGAGGTAAGCTTCATTTCGAAGAGTTAAACCATTCAGGCTTTTTCAAAAACCATTCTATAATGATCCATGATCTCACGCCTGAAGCATTCCCGGTTTGGACTCGATTGGAAAATTGCTACCCTGTACCGGAAGTCCTTGTTGTAGAGATATTTCGGTAGCATTGAAAGATAGAGCCAATATTTTTTCAGATTGAATTTCCGGTATCGTATTTCCCATTGACGGATGGTCTCAATGTAGTCTAACCTCCCACTGCTTTTGAAAGCCAGATTAAAATAAGGAGATGCTGTATCAGCCACCATTTCCCATCCATAAGGTAGCCATGAAGCAGGAAATTCTTCCTGTATCAATGCGAGAACATAGGCATCGGATTCCTTTGGGGCTTTGATATCAAATTGCTCATAGGGTATCATGTTTTTTCCAAATACCATGGTCTGGTTATAGAATCGTCCGCCCGATGGCAACAGAGAGCAAACTGATTTAAAAAAATTCCGGTAAATCTGTTGTTGCCTTCCGGCAATCATGTCCTGGGGTGAAGAGAAATGTTCAAATGCTCCTATGCAGGTGATTGCATCAAAAGTTCCAAAGTCCTCCACCTTCACGTCCCTGCAATCTTTCACATGCACATTTAATCCATTTTTCCTGCATGCTTTTGCCTGCGATCCGGATAGAGTCAACCCTACAGCCTCAGCACCTCTTTCCCTGGTCACATATCGGAGCAGCGCTCCCCATCCGCAACCTAAATCGAGCACCCTGCTTCCTTCGTGTATATTTAAACTGTCAGCGATAAATTTGTGCTTTGCTTTTTGCGCCTCCTCTAATGAAAGCGAGAAATCACCGTTATACATTGCACAACTGAAATCACCCATTTCTCCCATGCTCAGGCGAAATATTTTGTCGATGGTGCTATAAATGAAATCCAGCTCTTTCTTATCTGCCATCGGATAATTTATTTTAGAGTCAATTTTACGACAGCAATAATATTGCTTTCAGCCGCAGTCACTTTTCCGGATGCTCTGCCGCTCAAAAAAACAGCATTTTGCAACGAATTTCCCTTTAAAAGTTTCAATGCTGCGGTGAAAAAATAATTCCGGGAGAAATGTAAATAGCGGTAAAGAAAATTAAACTTATGGAGTTGCTTGCGGAGGAAAAATTTATTGAAAGGTAATTTCTTATTTCATGACGAGGAATGGAGCAAACAATCCTATTCAGAGCTGAGATAATTGATGTTCCCGCCATGTTACCACTGGTGATATGCTCATTCGCACAAGAAATGAGAATCAAAATTGGGCATTTGTGAGACTCTGAATTACAAGGATCACGACACGCTTCTTGATTCGGATAGCAAGGCCTACTGTTTTGTGAATTGCACTTTCTGCTTTGTGTTTCCAAAACTCATTTCAGCAAAATAAAGACCCGATGGCAATGAAGACGCATTCACCTGCAATGATTCATCATCAGCATTGAAACCGGAGATGGTGAGCATCAGTTTTCCGGAGAGATCAAAAATCGAAATGATGGCAGAGGCATCTTCATCAGAATTCCATTCGATCGTGAAAACATCATTCACGGGATTGGGATAAAGTTTAAGTATCCCGGATGGTTGGGTTTCTTCCGGAACGAATAATTTCAGCGGTGCAGTTTTAAATGTATCGATTGGTGACCAATCGCAAGTAAATGCATTGGCACAATGTGCGCGCACCTGGAACTCGTAGGATTTTTCTGCCATCAGGTTCATGAGTTTCTTACTGGTGCCTGTGGTGTTCTTGAGCTTCCACTCCACCTTGCCGAGTTTTCTGTATTGAACATCATAAGACACTGCGTTGCTCACGCCTTCCCATGTAATCTTTGCTGACGATGCAGTAATCTTTTTTACCGCGATGCTGTTTTGATTCACCGGCGCACATGGATTCCAATCACGGTGGTGCGCACGGTAGCTCACTAAGTACGAATCATTATTTAGTAAAAGCTCCCATACTATCTGTCCTTCCGGTGTTACTTCAATCATATTGGGCTGCGTAGTACTGAAATCGTATCCGCAATTGATGAAGGTATTTCCATTGGATAAGCGTTGCACATTTCCCATCGCTGAATAATAAGCAGCATTGCCGTTAGCAGTATTGACAGGAGCGTAACTCCACACGAGCGTGGCTATGTGATTCACTACATCCAGTTGGTATTCCTTGGCAGAAGAGTGATGAACAGTATGCCCGTTGCCGTTATCCCACAGCGTGAGATGGCCGTTACTAAGTATGCGCGCATCATGCTGGTAGTTGAATTGCTCTGCGTCATTGACGAAAGTAAACTGATTCATTTGCCCTCCAAGCCGCCAGATAAAAGCGCCTGTGCTGTGATCGATCTTCATCACCTGGTTCAGATCACGATGCGATACGATGATGTTGCCATCGGCATCGAGTTCAATCGAGTTGGTATGAGCAACATCAATCTGATTAAGATGCAGGTTCTGATTTGTTTCAGTAACCCCTACATGATCAAATGACCGCCATTCGAAGACGAGATTTTTATTCTCATCAAATTCCTGGATCACTCCCCATTTTACCGAGGCATTCTTACTGTAACCGGGATCATATCCGGTGAGGTCCATGATTTGAGTTTCATCGGCAATCATGAATACATGCCCATTGGAATATTTGGTGAATTCATGGCCATTAAGCTCGTAGCCATTTGCAGGAGTATAGCTATCAATAAGGTTATAGTTCGAGTCCAGCACGTCGAATCTTCCGGAATCAGTATTAGGAAAGGAAAGATCACCGCTTGGGTTAAGATCCCAGTCACCGAGGAGGTATTGCTGTCCTGCACTGGAATAAACAGAATCGCCGTTTGTCGTGATGATGTGAATACCATCATAAATGCTTTTCTCTGCTTGCAAACCATTAAATGCATCGAAGAAGATCAGACCGGGTGAAGGAGATGTGTTCACTACAATTTGAAATGAGCCTGTTATTGCACTTCGCGTGTCACCGCTTTCTTCATTAGAGGGCGAACCGGCATCTTCCAGTTCTTGCCGCCAAGCAAGTTTCGAATCATTTTGGATCCGTTCCTTTTCTTCGGCTGTATATTCACGGTGAGTAAAGAAGTTGAACGAATACGGCGTAACGGTTTGTCTTTCTGAAGTTCGAAGTCCTTTATTGATGGTAACAATCACTTCTTCATTGCAAAGAAAAGGTGATGAAGGAGTGAGCACAATGGTTTTACCATCGGCACACAAAACCATTTTGCAAGCATGATTGCCGCTCCTGGATCCGTGAACAATGAATAAATCATTTTTAAGAAAGGCAGGATTAATGTAATGCCCTTCGCGGATAACAATGTTATGTTCGGTATTGATGAATGTTGATCCGGGCACAGGTGACAGGTACTGAAATTGAGCATACGTGCTATGGGACGTGATGGCAACCAAAAGAAAAAGGAAAGCTAATTTCATGTGTGTGTGGTGATGATTTATGCAGGAATAAAGTGTGTATTCTCAAACAGCCATCTATCTCCAATACGGCAAACAAATCAAAATGTTCTTTCAACGATTGAAACTTATTTATGCGAAGGGGAAACAAGGGGAACAAGATGTCAATCATCGTCTTAATCTTCATAAGAGTTTTGTTTGCACAACTTACCGCACAATTACTGTATTGAGTGAAAAAAAATTTGCTGACGCTGATCTCTTCGGAAGGACACCGGAAATTTTTTGGCAAGATAAAAAAGGATTTATTTTTTTTCGCTCCTGTTTATTCTTATCCGCTGTAAAAGGCCTGTCTGCCTCTGAAGAATATAACCGCTATCGGAAGTGATCTCAACGTAATGAGCGACATCTCTGTTAACAGTGCCGTAAGATTTCTCAAAGACAACTTGCGCTGTGAGCAGCGGACAAAAGGCAAACATCAATACGTTAGTACACAGGATAATTTTTATCAGAGTAGGGCTCTTCATGCTGAAAGAATTAAATGAGTCCACCAAATTAATTCCCGGAAAGAGGAGCGAAAATATTTTCGACGAAATTGATACGGGGGATCGGTTTCTCACCGGCACTTTTTGAGCGTGAAAATTTTCTATTATCTTTTCTCCCGTAAAATGCACTGTTAATCCCTTCTTCATGTACAAAATTCTCACTACGGTCGCCATGCTTCTTATGGCTTCACAATTATTATTTGCCCAAATAAGCAAGTCCTCGTCAGCATTCAAGTTAACGCTGAGCGCAGAAATGAAGGAACCTTCGGGCTCTACCATTAGTGATTATCTTGGGGAAGATGAAAATTACATGTATGTGCTGCGAAAAAAATCAGGTGGTATAGTGGTTCTTGAATCGTACGATAAAAAACTGGCCCTTCACGTACAAAAAGAATTAGACTTTCAGGTGGGTAAAGATTGGGCGGACATTCAAGAGGTAGCTTTTCTTGACGGGCAACTTTTTGCGTTCTTCACTTTAGAGGAGAAAAAGTCGGATGAAACCAATTTATATTATCAGCCCATTGACAAGAGTACGCTCATGCGCTTGGGGACTCACAAAAAAATCACCTCCATCTCTTTCGAGAAAAGACGGTGGAAGGGATATTTTGATTACGACATTTCAAAAGATAAAAAGGCCATTGCCATCATTGCCGTACACCACGCCGAAAAGGAAATGAATGAACAATTCAAAGCTACCGTTTGCGATGCGCGCATGAATATATTGTGGGAAAAAGATATAACCCTGCCTTACGAAAGCAGACTATTTGAGAATGAGGATATGCTTCTTGATGATAACGGTAACATTTACATACGCGGAAGAATTTATAATGAACAAGTCAAAGAAAAAGTGAAAGGCGCTCCAAATTATTCTTACAAAATTCTTGCATACCGTGATGAAGGAAAAAATTTTAAAGAGTACAATGTAAACCTGAAAGACAAATTCATCACCGATCTGGGGTTCAACATTACTGACGATGATAAACTGGCCGTTGCCGGGTTTTATTCTGACAGAGGAACAACTACCATCAAAGGTGTTTGCTTCATCCTTATTGATGCTGCAACAGAAGAGGTAGTGAAGCAGGGCACAAAGGAATTTGATGCAAGTTTTATTGAACTGTTCAGCAGAAAAGATGTGAGCAGAAAGAAAGATGATCCTGAGCTCTACGAATATGATCTTGACAACATCATTATACGCTCTGATGGGGGCGCACTCTTACTCGCCGAGCAATATTATATAACTGTGGTTACCACTTATTCAAACAGCGGTGGCATGTCAACCTCGCACACTACATACTATTATCATTACAATGACATCATTGCAGTAAACATCAATCCAAATATGTCCATTGAGTGGGCTACCAGGATTCCGAAGCGTCAAACTACGGCCAATGATGGAGGTTATTATTCTTCTTATGCTTATGCTATTAAAGACGATAAGATTTATTTGCTCTTCAATGATGATCCGGACAATATCGGTGTGAATGATCCGGCGTCAATAGCGAAATATACCAGTCCAAAAAGATCAGCAGCCACCCTGGTTACATTGGGGAGTGATGGTAAATGGAAAAAGAGTTTGCTTTTCAGCAATAAAGAAGAGGGCGTGATCCTTCGCCCGAAGATTTGCGAGCAGAGTGGTCCCAATCAAATGTTTTTATATGCTGAGAAGAAAAATAATTATATGATTGGGAGAGTGGATTTGTAATTTTAGCGGTCTCCCCTTCCAGAAATATCGTCTCTGCAAGCGCTAAACTCCTCCTCGCAGATACGAGTTGTTAGAGGCAGCTTTAATAGTATTCTATTGTTCTGATAATTTTAGATGTTTGATAATCTTTCCCGCTCGCGTATTCGGAGTATATCTTTTTTGACGTCCAATTTCCATGTTCATCATAGGTATAATCAATTCTTTCCACGTCAGTGGTGAAATAATTGATGTCTTTGAGGTAATAGCGCAATATTTGAATTACATTTCCAAATTCATCGAACTGTTGATTGGTTAACCCAATAATTTGTCCTTCTTTATTAAATTTTGTAATCTCAATTATATTTCCTTTTTTGTTGTATCTGTTTTCATAATGGTCATATATTGAAGAATCAACAGAATAAAATGCTGAAGAAATTTTTCTGTTTTTATCGTCGTATGAAAGCTCCTGGTATTGAACCCGATTGCCTTTAGAATCAATAGTAAAGGAGCTTAATGGTAAAAATGAATTGTTCAAAGTACTTACATAATCATCATCAATTTTTCCTTTTATTAATTCATAATACCTACAAATAAAATTTGCTGAATCAATTTCTCTCACCCAAGTACTGTATAGCTTTCCTTTATTATCATAATTTTTCTCTATAGTTGCTCCGTTTTTCTCGTAACTATATTCTATTGTTCTTTCAAGTCTGTTGCTGTCCCTGTAGTCAGTTTGTTTTATTTCCCGCCCGATATCGTCATAAGCCCAAATACAATATGCTGTACCGATCATTATACTCTTTATTGGCCTTTTTTCTTTGTCGAAAAGTATTACCGTTATTTTAATTGAATTGTAGTCGGCAACTGTAACAGTATCAGGACAGGTAGAGACTCGCCAAGAGTGATCGTCGGAATAAGTATAAGATGTAACAGATTTTACAGGGCCTTTGAATTCTTCTTTAACAGACCAATCAATTTGAGAGTACGAACTACTCCATAAAGCAATGGATAATAGGGTAAGATAGGTTTTCATTTCAAGTTGATTAAGTCGCAACGTACCGCATGTGGGTTAATTGTTTTTGAAGGCTGTCAGCCACTCACAAACAAAAATACAAGATACAAACCCGGCCTTCCCATCAGCTGTAATAGTTAGTACTTGATCTGACAGTTGGCTTTTTTTATAAGGCTTGTGTTTTCAATTGATCGTTCAAGTTTTTTTCAGGTATAAAGGACAAAGATGATCTTAAAAAAACTGGAGAGGAAGGAGCGATGATCACTCCT
>DASRAJ010000156.1:0-43055 GCA_035638255.1 Chitinophagales bacterium | reverse complement strand
AATGCCGTTACCGGGTACCACTGGCCATCCACGGTGAGAATTTCCAGCCCTTCTGCCGATGCTCCTACAAGCAGCGTGATGAGGTTGATGTCTTCATGTTGTTCGGCTCGCAGCGCTTTGCCGGGATCTTGCGTGATGGGGGGATAATGAATGGCGCGAAGAATGGAATTGCCATTGTGAATTTTCTTGTCGAAATAATTTTCAGGAAGCTCAAGATACAAGGCGATGGCACGAAGCAATTGTGTGCCGCTGTTTTCAAAACTCCGGTACGCATTAACGAGAGAATCATTGAAGCCTGGAATTTCTTCCACCCAAACATTTTCAGGATATTCTTCCCTGATGGGATCATCATCCGTAACGATTTGCCCGAACTGAAAAAATTCTTTCATATCGGGAATGTCACTGTGCTTTGCATGCTCTTTTCCGAACGAAGTATAGCCGCGCTGTCCGGCGAGTTCCTTCTTCTCATAGGTCCATTTGTTTTCATTGGGGAGCGAAAAAAAAGATTTCACTTCACGATACAATTCTTCAATCAGCTTATCACTAATGCCATGATGATGGACTGTTACAAATCCTACTTCATGATACGCATCACCAAGTTCCTTGATAAAGCGTTTTCTTTTCTCTGCATGTCCGGAGACAAAATCTGATAAATCAACAACCGGTACTATGTTCATGGTTTAAAATTTTTTTTCGAAGCGATTAAAGTTACAATGGAAAATGGAACGGCAAAATCGCGTATCGCGATACGCGTATCGTGTATCGCGATTCAAGGCTTGTACTTCGAATCAGTGAGAATCTTTTGCGCATCCTGCTCACTCATTAATTGCTTCAGCGGAATTTCTGGATTCCGCTTCATATAAGCAGTAACAATCCTCCACCCCACCCAGCTTCCAACATTGCCCGGTGATTCGTTGGGCATGCCGGATGTTGTTGGACCGTCATTCACATACTTCAGGTATTCGAGCGGATCCTGCGAGTACAAAAGATTCCTGGTAATGAAGAATTTCCAAATCTCTTTTTCATTTTCATTGCACCACTTCAAGTCTTTTTCTCGAAAGCTTGTGACGAGGGAATCGGGTGCATCAGGCATCACCTGCGAACGCAGGTACAAAACCTTTCCATTGTAGATCATCGCATCCAGTAATTTTTTTCCGGAAGGATCGAAAGTAAACTCATGCGTGATCATCACCTGCATGCAATTGGGAACAATGTACTCCGAGCGAAAACGCCAAACCAGATATTCCGGCATGTTTTCGAATTTGTAATAGGAAAAATTTTGTCCCATGTAGTCGTCGAGTGCAATGCAGAGGGTGCTGTCACCATAAGTAAATGCGCCATGACCCGGACCATTTATAAGAGTGATGATTTCGGGAATGGTGATCTGCGGAAAATAAAATTTGAAATAGCGTAGTGAAGTAGTAAGTTGTTTTTGAATGGAAGAAATATCAGAGAATTTATTTTCAACGCTGTCATACAAAGCATGAAGAGTTGGATCAGCAATGTATGCAACCACGCTATCCTTCCACAAATGACTTGAATCATTTTGCATTCGCCAATGGTGAGCATAATCATTAAAGTAGAAGAAAAAAAAGTCACCGTACCTATTGATCAAATCATGAATGCCACTGTCTCGCTTTGCTGCATCGAGTGAGAATAAATCATTTTCGAATCGCTCCACTTTGAGATCGACAATGACTTTTGAAATGTCGGGCTTGTGATTTTTGCAGGAAGAAAAAAAGAAGATAGAGGATAGAAGATAGAAAATCGTGAAACGTGAAACGTGAAACGTGAGACATGAAACGTGAGACGTGAAACGTGAAATGCGATTTTTTTTTGACCAATGACCAATGACCAATGACCGATTTAAAATCGTGAAACGTGAGACGTGAGACGTGAGACGTGAGACGCGGTTTTTCTTTGCCGATTGCCAACTGCCAACTGCCAACTGCCAACTCATTCGCCTTTAAAATTTGGTTTTCTTTTTTCCAAAAACGCCCCCACTCCTTCTTTGTTATCAGCAGAATTTCCGGCAATCTCCTGGCAGTATGCTTCATAGTCAAGC
This sequence comes from Chitinophagales bacterium, assembly GCA_035638255.1. Lineage (GTDB taxonomy): Bacteria > Bacteroidota > Bacteroidia > Chitinophagales > UBA10324 > DASRAJ01. The sequence goes on along the minus strand of DASRAJ010000156.1, from coordinate 40,990 downwards.
ATGGTATCGAGATCAGAATGAAAAGATTTGTTCAGCATTTTCTTCATCAAGCCAATTGCTTTAGTGGGCGCATTGGCATAGTAGGTTGCAACTTCTTCAACCGCAGCATCAAGTTGATTTAACGGAACAACTTTATTCACGATGCCGAAGTCAAATGCTTCTTTAGCAGAAATTTTTCTTCCTGTTGTTGCAAGTTCAAATGCTCTTGCTGAGCCAACGATTCTTGGGAGAAAATAAGAGGAGCCCGAATCGAGGACCAATCCAACATTGATGAAAATTTCCGTCATCGAAGCTTCTTCTGCTGCGATGATCACATCACATGCGAGTGCGAGGGAACAACCTGCACCTGCGGCAACCCCATTCAACCGGCAAATGATTGGCTTCGGCAAATTTCTCATTGCGCGAATGATGGGATTGTATCCTGTGTTCAATGATTCTTTGAAGCTTCGGTTCGGAAGATTCATTACTTCCTTCAAATCCTGTCCGCTGCAAAACGCTTTTCCTTCTCCCGTAATGATGACGGCGCGAACAGCTTTGTCCTTCTCAACATCTTTCAATGCATCCTGCAATTCTTTTTTCATCTGCTCATTAAAGGCGTTGTACACTTCGGGGCGATTGAGCTTGATGAGCGCTTTCCCGTCTTTCTTATCAAGAACTATGGTCTCAAACATGATTTATTTTTTTCTGATTGCCGCTGTGAAGGTAAACGAGCAAACATTATGTTTACCGGTGTGTACTTTCCCGGTAAGCTAACGTTCAATTTTATTGAAGGCCTCTTTCGCTTCAAAGCATCCATTACCCGGCTCCACTATGCTTTGCCCTACCTTCTCAAGTTCACGCTATTTGCTCCGTTCATCTGGCTTCATCATTTCAGAATTCTTTTTCTGAAGAAAGGAAAAATTGAATCGGCCAAAGTGGTCATCATTCTCGGCCATTGGAGAACAGCTTCCACCACTTTGCAAAAAGATTTGAGCCGCCGAATGAACTACGCAACGTGTAATATTTACTCAGTGATTTTTCCGGAACATTTTACCATCACAGAAAGATGGCTGAAGAAACCGATGCAATATGTGCTGAATCGCCTGGGTGCAAAAACTGAAGTGCACAATATCCCGATGCTGCTCGATGATCCGGGGGAAGAAGAAATCGCACTTACTGCTGCGGGAAGCAGGCATACGCCCGGACGAATTTTCCTCTTCCCAAAATGCGCTGCAAAAATTCTTGATCCGGATGGAAAGGGAAAATGGATTCGCGAATACAAAAAGTTCTGTTCTGTTTATCTCGCTCATAGTGGAAAGAACGGAATGGTGTTGAAATCACCATGCAACGGAATGTTCCTTCCGCAAATTATTGCAGGATTCCCCAATGCGAAATTTGTCCTGATCGAAAGAGAAAAATCTGACGTGCTTCGTTCAACAGTGAAGATGTGGGATCTCACGAACAGAAGGTTTTCATTTCACCCGCTTACGAAAGAAGACCAGTTAAACTGTGCTAGTTCCATTTATGAATTATTCATGCAGCGACTTCAGAACGACTTGCCGCTGATTGGTAATCGCCTGGTGAAAGTTCGCTTTGAAGATTACGTTCGTGATCCTGAAAAATGTGTGGATGAAATTATAAAAGCACTCAGCGCTATCAATCGACCATAGCAGAAATTTCTTTTTGATACACCCGGTACGTCTTGTACGGATTTCCTCCGACTGAACGTGCTGCTTTGTTCATCTGAATATTGTCTTCCACCACCCATGACATTTCAACATCGGTGTAATGATTCTTCCTCAGGTTGCCGGCCATTTCGCTGAACAAATAGCTTCCCAATCCCCAATGCCGGAATTTTTTCTTCACAGCTACCGTGAGAATTCTTGCAGAAGAAATTTTTTTTCGTTTGAAGAGAAGGTTGATCACATTCTTCGGAAATAGTTTTCCGCTTCTGCTTTGTATCAGCAGCGAATTAATGTTTGGCAAGGCGAAGATGAATCCTGCCGGTTCTCCGTCGCATTCAGCAATCAGCATAAGATCATCATCGAGAATGGTGGCCATATCTTTTCCCATGAATTGAAATTCTTCCCACTTCATTGGAAAAAATCCCCAATGCTCTTTGAAAGCATCGTTGTAAATCTGATGGAGGATTTTCAGTTCATTCAGAAAATTTTTCCTGTTGCCTTTTCTCACGTACACATTTTTTCTCAGTGCAAGTTTTGCCTTCACGCGCTCCAGCCGTTGCTGATCATAAGTTTGCTCGTTGATGAGGTATGCAAAAAAATCCCGCGCTTTGTTAAAGCCGCACCTGCGAATCATCTCATCATAATACGCCGGATTGTGAGTCATCATAAAATAAGGTGGTGAGTTGAATCCGTCAATCAGAATTCCCAACTCATAATTCGTGCTTGGATTCAAGGGACCAACAATAATTTTTGCTCCTTCAATCGCAAACCATTTCATGCATGCATCAAACAAGTGATCAAAAACTTCCTGATCGTTTATGGCTTCCGGGTAACCAAAGAATCCATATTTGTCGTTGTTTCTCGAATCATATTCTGCATCAGTCAGCGCAAGTATTCTTCCCACCGGAGTGTGATCATTCCAAACCATCCACGCTTTTCTCTTTTTGTTTTTCCAGAAAGGATTTTTTTTCACACTCAACGTATCGCGTACACTCATCCGCAGAGGAGCAACCCAATTCTTGTCGCGGACATGCAAAGAATATGGAAGCTGAATAAATTCCTTCCAGTCGCTGTTGCTTTTTACCTCTTTGACCTGAAACAATTTTTGATGAAGGTTTATTTTGTCAGGAATATTTTACGAATCTTTCAGAACTTGCTCGAAAATTAATTTGATCAAGTAAAGAAAATCACGACAAGATCAAATATTTTGTCATTGCCTTCAAATATAATTTGCGGCAGCAGAAATCAGTTCTGTAACATTCTCCGAAACAAACGAACCGGCTCTGTCAAGAATGAATAAAAAGCCACGCATCCTGCTCATCGGTCCCACAGCACTTGACTATGACGGTCAACCCATCAAGCAGCGCAAGCTTCATCTTCCCGGCCTCACGTTGCCCATGCTTGCAGCCGTTACACCTGATGAAGTTGAGTTGCGTTTGTTATCGGAAACGGTAGAAGAAATTCCTTATGATGAAGATTGGGACCTGGTTGGATTGACGGGAATGGGTTCCGGAATTTTTCGTGCCTGGCAGATTGCCGATGAATTCAGAAAAAGAAAAGTGAAGGTGGTACTCGGTGGAATCGCTGCATCACTGGGCAAACCGGAATGGATGCTCGAACATGCTGATTGCCTCGTAACGGGAGAAGCAGAAGAAACATGGCCTTTAGTGGTGAATGATTTCCTGAACGGAAATATGAAGCAGCAATACCGGATGCAAAAGGTTCCCGACATCAACACACTGCCTCTTCCGCGATACGACATGATGAATGCATCGAAGCTTGGAGTGTGGCGTCCGGTGCAGGCGACTCGCGGATGCCCGTTCACGTGTAATTTTTGTTCGATCACCGCATTCTTCAAACAGAGCTATCGCAAGCGTCCGGTTGACCAGGTGATCAGAGATGTGCGTGAAGCAAAAAAATCAGGCAGCCGGTACATCGCCTTCATTGACGACAACATCGGCGTTGATTTCAATTACTGCAAAGAATTGTGGGAAGCATTGATCCCTGAAAAAATTATCTGGATGAGCCAGTGCAGCCTGCACATTGCCGAGCGGCCCGACATGCTCGAGCTTGCGCGTGCAAGCGGCTGCCGCATTCTTTCATTCGGTATTGAATCTACCAATGAAAAAAGCCTGGAGTTCGTTGACAAGGAATGGAATCGTCCGGAGCGCTATCGCGAAGCGATTGAAACCATTCGCAAATACGGAATTGAAATTTCCACGGAGATGATCATCGGACTTGATGGGGATGACAAAACAGTTTTTCAACGCACGCACGATTTCATTATGGACAACAGAATTTCTGTTCCGCGTGTACACATCTTGACACCAGTTCCGGGAACGCCATTATACGATCAGATGGAAGCCGACGGAAGAATTATTTCGCGTGACTTCAATCATTACAGCGGAGGGCAGGTGGTTTTCAAGCCCAAAAATTTCTCCAATGAAGATTTGCAAAAGGGTTACTGGAAATTGTACGAAGACCTTTTTTCACTGAAATCAATTTATAAGCGCGCTACGCACAACCTTGCACAGCTTGAGCCATTCATGCGGGCATTCATCGTTGCAGTAAATTTTCATTACAGAAAACATATTCATCATCGCATCACCCCCGGCATCGTCTAAAAAAAACTCATCATGAAAATTCTTCTCGTTCGTCCTCCTGTTCCTCCACACACCATCGGGTTAAAGCACATCATGATTTGTGAACCACTCGAGTTGGAATATGCTGCGGCGCTCCTCACCGATCATGAAGTGCAGATCATGGATATGATATTGGAGAAGGGATTTGAGAAGCGGCTGAAAACATTTCAGCCCGACGTAGTTTGCAGCAGCAGCTACATCACCGGCGTGAATGAAGTGATCAAGCTTTTCCGGAAAACAAAATTGTGGAACCCGAACTGTTTCACCATTGCCGGCGGCGTGCAGGCATCGCAGGTACCGGAAGATTTTGCTGATCCTGCCGTTGATTGCATTGTTCGCGGTGATGGCACTACGCAGTTGCCATTGGTTATTCGGACACTTGAAAACGGAACTTCATTATATGACATTGGGGGATTGGCTTTTCCTGTCGGCGATGATGCTGTTGAACTTACGGAATCGAAAAATTACATGCCGCATCCAGATGAGCTGCCATTGCCGCGGAGAGAATTAGTCAGTCATCTGAAACACAAATATTATTACCTCATGCATCAACCTGTTGCCACGATGAAAACAACATGGGGATGCTGGTACAAATGCAACTTCTGCTACACGTGGCGCATCACTGATGGCCATCCCTATTCGCGCTCACCGGAGTCCATCATCAAAGAATTAGAAACCATAGAAGCTGAGGATGTTTACATCGTGGATGATATTTTTCTCATCAATCGTTCGCGCTTATCGAAGCTCGCTGAGCTGATGCGTGAAAAGAACATCCGGAAGAAATTCCTCGTGTATGCCCGTGCCGATTTCATTGCAGAGAATGACGAGGTGATCAAAGAATGGAGTGAACTCGGATTGAGTGCGGTGTTCATCGGTCTTGAAGCTGCAACCAATACTGAACTTGATTCAATGAATAAAGAATGCACGGTGGATTACAACAGAAAGGCGATTGAAGTCCTGAGAAAATACAAGATTGATACGTATGGCTCACTTATTCCCAATCCTGATTATACACCCCGGGACTGGGAGCGCCTCTGGAATTTCATCGAGGAAACTCAACTCTATTACGTGAACATTTCTCCTCTCACTCCTATGCCCGGCACCATGATCTGGAATGAATATAAAGACAAGGTGATCGTTCCGCGCAAAGCGCACGGATTGTGGGACCTGAGTCACAGCGTGCTTCCCACCAAAATGCCACGGAAGAAATTTTACCGCTCACTGATGAAGCTCTATGGAAAAACGATCATGAATCTTTCGCGCGCAAACAGTGTCACGCAACGATCGTTACCTTCTATTTGGTCAAGAAGTTATTTGCGGCTGTTCATTGGTGCCATGAAAATCGGAAGACAAATGTTCAACGCACACAATCATCACAACCCGAGACATCTTGCCATCGCCATGGATCGCGGACCGGAAGTGCAGGGACTGAATTACAAAACAAAATTCAGTTTGCCTGTTTTCAGAAAGTCAAAATCAGTCACCATAAAATCCGTTGCATGAAAACGAAGAACGGAAAAAGCATCAATCATGAAACTGAATTGCTCAACGGTTTTGCCCCATCAAAAGATGGAATTCACTCGCTGCTGAACACTGAAAAAGGAAGACGATGGTTGAGCGCAATTGATGATGCTTACGAGCGCGGTATCTATGCGTATCAACCCACGCTTGAAAATTTTCAGAATGCACGTGCAACCGTTGACGGAAAAAAGTTTCTCGTCTTTTCTTCTTACGACTATCTTGGTTTAATCGGAAACCGTGAGATTAATGAAGCTGCTGCCGATGCCATTCATCAATTCGGAACAGGCACAGGAGGCGTTCGGTTGCTCACAGGAACACTCAGCATACACCGCGAATGTGAGGCAGCTCTTGCAAGGTTCATGCGTTGCGAAGATTCCATCACCTTCACGTCCGGTTACATGGCCAATCTTGCGTTGTTCTCCTCCATCAATGACCATGAAACATTGTTCATTGTTGATTCATTGATTCATCACAGTATTATTGATGCGCTGAAATTGGCCAACGGCAACATCCGCAGGTTTCATCACAATGATGTTGAATCCATAGAGAACATTCTGCAAACTGAAACCAACCGTAAAAGAAAAATCATAGTTACTGAAGGCATCTTCTCTATGGAAGGCGACATTCCTCCGTTGAAAGAAATCGTAGGACTGAAACAGAATCATGAATGCTTCCTCATCATTGATGAATCACATTCATTCGGCGTGCTGGGAAAAAGCGGAAGAGGCGTCACCGAACATTTTAATATTGATCCGAACGAAGTGGACGCATTTGTCTTTTCACTTTCAAAAGTAGTTCCCGCCAATGGCGGATGTATTGCAGGCAGTGGCGAGCTGATAGCTTTGCTTCAGCATGACAGTTCGCCCTTTATTTTTTCCGGCTCCATGTCTCCGCCGGTAGCCGCAGCAATTATTAAGAGTGTGGAAGTGATTGAAAAAGCTGAGTCGTCAAGAGAAATGCTTTACAAAAAAACTGAGTTTCTGCGCCAGACAATTTTTAGCGAAGGTTATGTTGCTGCTCACTCGATTTCTCCGATTGTTCCTTTGATAGCAGGAACGGACGAATCCACTTACCGGCTCGCAAAATTTCTGAGGGCACAAGGTATCCTCGTTAGCCCGGTGGTGTTCCCCGCAGTTCGCAGAGGAAAATCCCGTATTCGGCTTTGCGTGAATATTGATCATGCTGTTGATGACATTAAATATTTGGGATCTTGTCTTCACCATTTTCAAAACACCGAATGGCTGGCGAGGGAAAATCAGTAACGGCAGTGCGCTACGAACACATCGCTGAAATTCCCGAAGAAGTTTGGGATAAGACCTGTGATGAGTTGGATCCGTTTCACCGGCATGCTTTTCTTCTTGTAACAGAAGCTGCGAAAGTGGAGAATAGCATCGCCCGCTATTTGCTTTTCAAAAATGATGAAAGAATGACCGGCTCGGCGGTACTTTCAATCTTCTATGTTGATCTTGCGATTTTCATCGGTAACAATTCAGTGATCAGATTAATAAAGAAAAGACGGCCAAATTTTTTTCAATTGAAAATGCTTTTCTGCGGAACTCCCGTTTCACTGGGTCAATCAAACCTCCGGATTGAACCTGGATATGAAGACGAAGTCATTCATTGTTTGGCAGAAGAAATGAAAGCGTTTGCGAAAGAACATGGCATCCGCCATCTTGTTGCGAAAGAATTTCGCGAAGAAGAAATGAAAACCCGCAAGAGGTTTCGAAGCGAGAAATTTTTCAGCGGCTTTTCGATTCCTTACATGAACATGGAGGTGCGATGGAATTCATTTGAAGCATTTCTTCAACAGCTTCGCTCTCCTTACAGGCGAGCGGTTCTTCGTTCAATCAGGAAAATTGCCGGCAACGACGCCAACAAGCCGGTCTATTCCGTTCAACCCATTTCGTGTGCTAATGCAAAATCATTTTATAAAGATTACCTCGCTGTGATGGATCGGGCAGCGGTGAAACTTGAAACATTGAATCAGAATTTCTTTGAAGAATTTTTTACGTCCTATCCTGATAAGGCCAAACTCATTAGTTGCGGACTTAATGGTGATGAAGCGCGTGCATTGATCCTCGAAGAAAAAAATGAATTGTTCTTTCTTCTTGTTGCAAGACGAAATGCCCGCGATGATGAGCAGGATTCTTATTACAACCTGCTATACTCAATTCTCGATTATGCTTTTACACGCCGCGTAAAACGGCTTCACATGGGACAAACTTCTTATTGGGCAAAGGCCAGAATCGGATGCGTGGCGGAAGAAGAATATCTGTATTACCAGCCCCTGAATCCTGTCATGCGCTTTCTCCTGAAAAATCTGTCATTGCTCTTATTTCCGAAAACAAAATTGAAAACACCGCATGTTTTTAAAATTGATCCTGACCCATGAAAAAACCGGGTACGAAAATTCCAACGGCACGTTTGATCTCATTCATATCCGGAATAAGAAAAGACCCGCAGAAATATTTTTACAAATTGTTTAAAGAAAAAGGTGACCTGGTGAGGCTACCTTATCCGAAGAAAACCTATGTCATCAGCCATCCATTGCTCGCCAAAGAATTTCTGATCCGTGCAAACAGGGAACTTGGGAAAAAAGATATTATCAATAACCGGATGAGAAATGTTTTTGGAAATGGAATTATAACCAGCGAGGGTGAAGTTTGGCTTCGCAATCGTAAAACGCTCTCCGGTTCATTTCACCAGTCAAGCATTGAAAAATACGAGTTGAATATAAAAAGCCAGATCGGGCTGAGAATTAAAGAATGGGAATCAGCGCCGGAAAATGGAACGATGCTGATTCTTCAGCATGAAATGAAACGATTAGCGCTGTCCATCATGGCAAGTAATATCATCGGTACGGATTTATCGAATCAACTCGATCCCATTATTTTAATGCTGGAAAAAGGTGCGCGCATTTTAAGTCACTCCCTTCCGGTAAAATTTACTTTCGGCCCCGTTTCTAAATCCGAAAAACAACTTGCTGAAATTTTAAACCAAATAGAACTCGCCGGCAAAAGGATTATAGCAGGGAAGAGAAAAAATTACCAGGCAGATGGTCTCGATATGTTTTCCCTTTTCTTCCGCCACGAGAAGGAAACAGGTGAAATCATTCCTGATGGCCTGCTCCTCGATGAATTCAAATCACTTCTTATAGCCGGGTATTTTACAACCAGCAATGCGCTAAGCTGGACGTTTATCGAGCTGGCAAAAAATCCCGAATGGATGCAAAAGATATCTCACGAAATTGATTCAGAAAAAAAACATCACACCGATTCCACGGGTAAAAATCAACGCTTATCATTCATGAATGCATTCATTCATGAATCGCTGAGGACTTCCACACCGGTTTGGTCAGCATGGTATTCAGTTGATGCAGACATTCAAGCGAACGGTCACAAATTTTCACGCGGCAGCAATGTGATGGTGGATTTATTCAACATCCATCATCATCCGGAATTTTTTAAATCTCCCGAGCAATTTGATCCGGGGAGATTTCTGAATGGTGAAACCGGAAAAATCAGCGAAGCATTTATGCCATTCGGTCACGGTCCACGTAAATGCCTTGGAGTAAACCTGGCCATGTCAATCATCACCAGCACGGTTGAAATGGTATTATCACAATTTGATGTCGTTGTTAGTGATGCTCATAAAATAGACAGTACGATTATGGTAACCCGGTCACCGAAAGGTCCGGTGAAGTTTATTTTGAGGAAACGAACGAACCCTGCTTGAAGATGGAGAGGAAAAGAATTTTAATCACCGGCGGTTCATCGGGCATTGGCTTTGCGCTGGCAAAAAAATTTGCCGCGGAAAAAAACAATATCATCATCGTTGCACGTGACATGATCAGGATGGAACGGGCAAAGAAGGAAATATCAATGCTTGATTCATCAGTTGAAGTGGATTGTTTTTCAGCCGACCTTTCTAAAGAACATGAATGCAATCTTGTTTGTAACCTGATCAAAAAGAAATTTTCCTCGCTCGATGTGCTGGTGAATAATGCTGGAGATATTTTATGCGGAAGATTTGAAGATCCCGATTTGGCAGAGATGAAGCGATCATTCAATCTGAACTATTGGGGCATGGCGCTAATGACCCGGGAGTTGATTCCGTTGCTTGAGAAGTCAATCACTCCTCATATCATTTTCATGTCAAGCATTGCAGGATACACGGGGTTGTTTGGCTACTCGCATTATGCGCCGGCAAAATTTGCGGTTACGGGCCTTGCTGAATGTCTGAGAATGGAACTTAAGGATAAAAAGATTTCCGTCTCTGTGGTATTCCCTCCCGACACAGACACACCGATGCTCGGGTATGAACACGAACACACCTTGCGTGAATCACGTGCGCTGAGCGCAGGAGCAAAAGTGATGAGCGTCGATACTGTTGCGGAAAAAATTTATCGCGGTTACCTGAAGCGAAAATTCGAGATCTATTGTAACGGCGAAGGAAAACTGATACGGTTTGTGAAATCGAATTTTTTATCTCTTTACTTCGGCATCGTTGATGGAATAGTAAGGAAGAGCCGGAAGGGAAAATGATCAGATCAAATCTTCTTCAGGGCCAGAATCGAAAACTCACTCTCGTCTTTCACAATCGTATTCTTCAATCTTCCGAGACCTGTGATTTCCATTTCTACCACATCACCTTCCTGCAGCCACTGCTCTTCATAATTCGGATCATTCAATTTCCCGGTGCCGTTCAACTCGAGAAAACATCCCGTGCCGACAGTACCGCTGCCGATGATGTCGCCGGGATGAAGATCAACACCATACGAAGCGCGCTCGATAATTTCTGCAAACGTCCAATCCATGTCACCCATATTTCCCTGCGAAACTAACTTCTCATTCACCCAACATTTCATTTCAAGATTATAATTGGTGCCTGCATGATTTGGCTTCGCCGAAATTTTATGTGACTCCAATTCATCGGGTGTTACGAGCATTGGACCAATCGTCGTAGCGAAATCTTTTCCCTTCGCCGGACCGAGGTTGAGTTTCATTTCTTCCATTTGCAGAACACGTGCGCTCATGTCATTCATGATCATGTAGCCGCCGATGTAGCCATCGGCTTCTTCCGCGTGAATATTTCTTCCTTTCCTGCAAATCACAATCGCAGCTTCCAATTCAAAATCCAGCTTCTGAAAATGATCGGGCATGCAAACAACATTGCCCGGGCCCTGAATGGAATTATGATTTGTGAAATAAAAAACGGGATACTGATCAAACTCCGGAATCATTTCCACTTTACGATTTCTTCTCGCTGCTTCCACGTGCTGGCGAAACGCATATCCATCGCGGCATGAGCCCGGCTGCGGCACAGGCGCCATCAATTGTAAGTCACTCAACAGTTTTGGCTTCACCGATTTTGTTTTGCCTTCTTTAATCATTTCATTCATCTGAATGGCTTCTTCAATCACATCGTCCCAGGCGTACAGGAAAAGTTGCATGTTGCCGGGAAACCGCCAATCAATTTCCTGGATGTCGTAGGCCAGATCATCGTGAAGCAGTGCAAGGTGGTCCTGTTCATCGAGGGCGCCGTAATAGCTGATCAGTTTCATTGGTGAATGGGTGAATGGATGAATGGTGAATAGCGATCCCGATTGACCGGGAGTGAATGAAAAATTTGGTCAAAGATAATTTTTAAGAAGGCGAATGATAATTTCATACCTTCAATATTGATTAGGAAAATGCAAACCGCTCATTCTTCATTCGCACAACTTGAACACGATGGCTGGGAACGCGTGGCGAATCAGTATGAATCCGTCTGGTCGTCGCTGACAAAAAAGTATATTGAACCACTGCTGAATTCAATCGGTGAGATAAAAGGAATGAAGCTTCTTGATGTCGCCTGCGGTCCGGGTTACGTTTCAGATGCTGCACTTCACAAAGGAGCACATCCAACCGGGATTGATTTCTCAAAAGAGATGATTTCAATTGCGAAGAAAAAGTATCCCGAAGTTGAATTCATCGTGGGTGATGCGCAATCACTTCCTTTCACTATAGAAAGCTTTGATTGTGTTGCGATGAATTTCGGATTGCTTCACCTGCCCGATCCTGACCAGGCATTGCGGGAAGCAAATCGTGTTTTGAAAAATGAAGGGAGATTTGGTTTTACAGTTTGGGCTCCTCCTGAAATCAGTGACGGATCACGCATGATGAGAAATGCAATTGAAAAATTCGGCAACATGAATGTCGATCTTCCTGAAAGCCCTCCTTATTTCCGTTTCTGTGATGAAGATGAAGCGGGGATGGCGCTGGTTGCTGCAGGATTTGATGAATCATCAGTGAAATTTGAAACGCGAACAGTTCATTGGCAAGTTCCAACAGATACTTTTTTGTTCGACGCAGAATTGAACGCAGGTGTACGCACCGCTGCGTTATTAGCACGGCAAGATTCAGTTCAGTTGGAGGCGATTCGTCATGATGTGAAACTTTCTATGGAGAAATACAGGGTGAAATCAGGATATGATGTTCCATACAGCGCACACATCATCACTGCTGCAAAAAAATAATTTTCATTCTCCGGCATTGTAATCATCACCGGCAGCTTTGTTCCGAAATTCTGTTCTCGTTCTCGCTTTTTCAATTTGCCTTTCAATGATCATGTCTGCCAATACTTCTGCAGGCCTTTTTTCTGATGTAACTGCAAGCGCAGCTTTTGCTTTTTCTTCACTCACATCAATGCGATAAAGAATCCACAGCAGTTTTTCAAAATCGTGATCGAGAAGGAAGTCTATTCTGTCAATTAGAAGAGCGCGAATTTTTTCAAGAAGATTTTCATTGGAGGAAATTTCTTCCAAATCAAAATTGCGAATAATAATTTCTGAAGTGATCTTTTGTAATTCAGATTCCATTGTGCAAAGGCAATTTACAAAAAGTAAATGCTTGCAGAAATCTGAATCATTTTTCTTTCAGAAGCTAATCACTCCCAAATCAGTTACTGCGCCAACTGTGACATTTACATTGTCAAGTGTGATAGGAAGAAAAGGAAGTTCAGGGGTAAAAGTGATTTGATAAGCGCCCGGTGGAATTCCCTGCAACAGAAAATTTCCGTCTGCATCGCAATAGGTAGTATAAGTAAATCCGTTACCCGAAGCGCTCACGGAACAATTAATTCCGGCAGGAATAATTGCTCCTTTTATTGAACCGCTGATTGCTACATCCACTACACGAATGACCGGCTTCAATTGATAGGAGCCATTGCCTTGTTGAACAATAGATTCATTAGCATCAAAATCCAGCAGGATCGCATACGCAATGCCTGCAACGAATTCATCATGCACCTGAAGCTTTAATCCAGACTCCGGTGCACTCGGAGTGCTGAGCGGATACGTGAGGTTATCTACCACCACAGAATTATTTTCTCCAAGGATCAGACGGATCTGAGAAATCGTTCCGGCATTGAGATTTCCTGTAGCAATGAGCGTATCAACTCCATTTGCAAAATCAAGAAGATTATAAATTCCTGCATTCACATTAAGAACCGTCACTCCTCCCCCTTCGCCTGTGATTTCTACGCCTTCAATGTCAATGTATACTGCATCGTAATTCGCGGGATCATCAGTCATGCGAATGGAAAGTGTGGAAGTTCCTTTCTCATCTTTTTTGCAGGCGCCTAGCAATACAGTGATAACCACGAGAGCACTCAGAAGAAGTTTATTTTTCATAGTGAAGATTTTATTCAAAACTTCAAACAAACATTGTTCCCGTTATCACCTTAACCATGATGAAAGGTGAAATACGCAGTTTAATCAGGTTTGAAATTCTATAATCAGGAAGAAAACTCTAAAATGCAAACGCATCTGTGCTTCTCCCATCACTTCTAATCCCCTTTAAATAATATGAGTCATAATTCTTTCAGTTAATTGTAAGATACACTTTAGCCGATTGAAATTCCCACTCTACTTATTTTCTTAAAAAAATTTGAATAAAATAAAACACTCGTTAACTTCACGTCCCTTTTTCCCGATTAGTCGGGATCATTTCTTCACAAAAAATAATTACACCATGGCAGACTATGCTCATCCTGAAGTGCTCGTATCAACCGATTGGGTTGATCAGCACAAAACCGATCCCAACGTTGTAATTGCTGAAGTGGATGTTGACACCACCGCTTACAACGAAGGTCATGTTCCGGGTTCCATCGGCTGGAACTGGCAGACACAACTTTGCGACACTGTTCAGCGTGATGTGATCAGCAAAACCGACCTCGAAAAACTACTCGGCAACAGCGGCATCACCAACAACACCACTGTGGTTCTTTACGGCGACAACAACAACTGGTTTGCTGCCTGGGCACTCTGGCAACTGAAAATGTACGGACACAAAGATGCCCGCATCATGAATGGCGGACGAAAAAAATGGCTGGCAGAAGGCAAACAACTCTCGAAAGATGTTCCTTCAACAAAACTTGTCACCTATACTGCCACCAATCGTGACGAATCCATCCGCACCTATTTGAATCAGGCCATGCAGGCGATGCAGGCGAGTGACTATGTGATGGTGGATGTTCGCTCAGCAGATGAATACAGCGGAAAAATTCTTTCGCCTCCCGGATTGCCTGAAACCTGTCAGCGAGGCGGACACATTCCCGGAGCGAAAAATATTCCGTGGGGTCAGGCCTGCAATGAAGACGGCACCTTTAAGTCACGGGATGAACTTCAAACACTCTATGGAGGCAAAGGCGTAACATCCGATAAGAATGTGATCGCATACTGCCGGATCGGTGAGCGATCAAGTCACACCTGGTTCGTGCTGAAATATTTGCTCGGCTATCCTTCTGTTACTAATTACGATGGCTCATGGACGGAGTGGGGAAATCTGGTAGGAGCACCGGTTGAAAAAGCAATGCCTGCTTCATCATGAAGTCAGAACATTTTGCTGAGGAATTTCGCGAGCTGCACAGTACCCGCGTTTGCATTACCACCTATTGCATCGGCGATGAATTTCATTGCCATGTATCGAATGCCGATCCGGGAGCAACCATTGCAAGAGCATCGGCTAAAACGAAGGAAGATGCTGAACGCGTAGCTATCAATAAGGCGTTGGAGCGTCTAAGTTTCCGAATACAATAACACTTGTGTCTTTTGAACCGGCTCATCATGAATCTCAATGATGAGCCGGTTTGTTTTTAATATTTCTTCACTCCCAATCCAAACAATGCAAAATCATATTTCACCGGATTAAGTTCTTAAATTTGAGGAAAAGATTTTTATGTCTCTGATAAGCAAAGATTCTGAAGTAAGAGAATTGGTAACAATTTTTGAATCCTTTCCCGCACCACAACGGAGATCAATTTTAAAAGAAATGCGATTAAGGAAAGCAATGAAGCTTGCTAAGAATCTCGACAGCCGAAAAGCCAAAGGGAAAAAACTATCTGAAAAAGAAATCATGGACTCAATAATTAAGATCAGGAAAGCTTCCGGATAATGGCCGAAACCAGAATCGTCTTTGACTCAAATTTTTGGTTCAGCATTTTTCACAAGAACAGAGCCCAAAAATTTTTAATTGTTGTTGCCGGCAATGATTTATCCATTTTCAGTTGTGAAGAGCAAGTCAAAGAATTATTGAAAGTATTTAACGCTCCTGATTTGAAAGGTAAAATAATTCCACCATTCGAATCACACGTTGAATTTATTCGTGAAGTCAGTACGTTAATTGACATTGATCGCCGCTCAGCTATCATCAAGGATTACAAAGATAATTACGTGTATGACCTCTGCGTGCAATCGCATTCAGGAATATTGGTCACGAATGATTCGCATTTTGATATTCTGAAAACTTTGAAGCGACCGCCAATACTTATAATTACTGTTGCAGAATTTTGGAAACTATTTTCATAAAGAAAATTTAATCCGAAATAATCAATCAAAATTTTTCCATCACTCCTAACCCAAACAATGCAAAATCATATTTCACCGGATCATCTGCATCAAACTCTTTAAGCTTCGAAGTCAGCTCTAATGCAGTTTTCCAATTCGTTTGTTTTGATTTGATCAAGCCGAGTTTGCGCGCTACTCGATCAACATGCACATCGCACGGACAAATAAGCTGACATGATTTTATCTTTTTCCAGATTCCGAAATCAACTCCGGTGTTATCTCTTCTCACCATCCACCGTAAAAACATATTGAGCCGCTTGCAGGTGGAATTTCTTTTCGGGGTTGCAATGTGCTTTGCAGTTCGCTTCGGAAAATCTTCGAGAGAAAAAAACAGGTCATGAAATCCGGCTAAAGCCGGAGCTACATTTTCATCTCTTGCAGAAATGAATTTTGCAAAAGCATTCTCGAGCGAATTCTCTTTCTCCGCAGGAGTCCTCACGGACTGAAAATAATTTTTGAAGAAGTGAATGAAGTAAAGCAGATCAGTTGAATTAAAGGTCCGGTGCTTGAAATCAAAGAAGCGCTTCAAATCTTTTTCTTCATGATGGAGAATGAAATCGTGCGGAGTATGATCCATCAATTGCATCAGCCGATTGCAACTGTTGAGGATAGAAATTCGGTTTCCCCAGGCAAGTGTTGCTGCGAAAAATCCGGCAATCTCGATGTCCTGCTTCTTTGAAAATTGGTGCGGAATACTGATGGGATCGGCAGCAATGAATTCAGAGCGGTTGTAGAATTTTACTTTTTCATCAAGAAACAATTTCAATTCCTCATTCTTCATAAAACAAAATTCCTGATCTTTCTGAAAAAACTTAGCGCCTCAGTTTCAAAGCGGAAAAAAATAAAACCGCTTTGCACAAGGCGCTAAGAAAAAAAAAGAAAAAAGTTTTAAATCCTCACTGCAACCGGTTTGAGCTTGATGATTCTCATCCAGTGAAACAGCTTGATGAACGGATACACCGGATCAAATTGATACCACTTGACTCCGAAGTTTGCACGCGCCGGATGAGCGTGGTGATTGTTATGATAGCTTTCGCCAAGCATAAGGAAATCAATGGGAAGCAGATTTTTAGAGGTGTCATCCACTTTGTTGGGTGCGGTACCCCATAAGTGTGCGAACCAATTGATGATTGCACCGTGAAAAGGTCCCATCAGGTATTGAATTGGCAACAAGAGGAACAACCACCCGGATTCGCCGAGATAGAAAACACAAAAAAGATAAAACAGCGTATACAGCGTGCCCCAGGCAATTCGGCTAAACCAGCCATCAGCAAATTTTTCGAACGCAGGCCAATGAGGCAAATTGGCTTTGAATTTATCTTCAAGAGGATACCGCTCGTTACAGATGTCAACGTAAATGATCTTTGTACGCCACATCATTGCCCAAATGCTTTTATCATACTTGGGTGAGTGGGGATCCTTCTCTGTATCAGCATAAGCATGATGAAGGCGATGTAATATTCCGTATGCATACGGGCTTAAGTAGGACGAACCCTGTGTAAGCCAGGAAAGGAAAATGAAAACTTTTTCCATCGGTTTCGACATCGTAAACATCTGGTGAGCAGCATAGCGATGATGAAAAAAGGTTTGGAAGAAAAGCGAAATGTACCAGTGTGCAATAAAGAAAATAAGAATGACCATTGTAAGTTATTGAGTTGTGAAATTTTGAATGAAAACCAAGGAAAGCTGATTGAAATTTGTTAATCTAATTCTTTAACGTAAATGTGGTGAGAGAGTTCCAACTGAGAGAGTTTAATAATTTTTTGAGGGTGCTAAGATACGTCAGAAAGTTTGATTGTTGAGAAAAGAAATCGTCTGCTGAATGTCAGTACTTAAAACGCGATCATATTCATTAAAAGACACTTTCTCCCTGTATGAAGCAAGAAACTCATCAATCACATTACTGCTGCGTAATGGTCTTCTGAATTCCATTGCCTGCGATGCATTCAGCAACTCAATCGCTAAAATGATTTCGAGATTTTTCAAAACACGAAAACATTTTGTTGCAGCATTTGCGCCCATGCTCACATGATCTTCCTGGCCGTTTGAAGAGGTGATGGAATCAACTGAGGCAGGAGTACACAATTGCTTGTTCTCGCTCACTAATGATGCGGCGGTGTATTGCGGAATCATCAAACCTGAATTTAATCCGGGATCAGAAACGAGAAACGGCGGCAATACTCTTTGTCCGCTAACGAGTAAAAAAGTCCTGCGCTCGCTGATGCTTCCTAATTCTGCAAGGGCGATTGAAAGAAAATCGAGCGCCAGTGCCAGCGGTTGTCCGTGAAAATTTCCTCCTGATAAAATTAAATCCGCTTCCGGAAAAATATTTGGATTGTCGGTAACTGAATTAATTTCCGTTGTCACCGCCTCTTCGCAAAATCGAATTGCATCTTTCGACGCGCCGTGGACTTGGGGAATGCAACGGAAAGAATATGGATCCTGCACATCGGTTTTTTCTTCCTGCGAAATCTCACTTCCAAAAAGTGTTTCAAGAATTTTTGCAGCGGTCTCTACTTGTCCCCGGTGCGGGCGGATCATGTGAATAAGCTCATGAAAAGGATCGAGCCGGCAAGAGAAGGCATCGAGTGAAATGCAAGCGACAAAGTCGGCGAGCGCAGATAACTTTTTTGTTTGGAGAAGAAGATGTGTTGCGTAAGCGCTCATGAATTGGGTACCGTTCAGCAGCGCCAACCCTTCTTTCGATTTCAGCTTGATCGGATGCCAGTTGAATTGCTTCAGAATTTTTTCGGCAGCATGTTTTTCTCCTTGCTCCGAAGGAGTCCCTTTGGGAAAATTTACTTCGCCCATTCCTATCAATGGCAAACTCAGGTGAGCAAGTGGTGCGAGATCACCGGAAGCACCAAGTGATCCTTTTTGATAAACAACAGGAAGGACATCATGATTGTAGAAATCAATCAGTCGCCAAACGGTTGCAACATCAATAGCAGAATTTCCATACGAGAGCGATTGAATTTTCAGCAACAGCATCAGCTTCACAATTTCTTGCGGCACTTCATCGCCAACTCCGCATGCATGACTCATTACAAGATTTTCCTGGAGTTGTTCAATCTGATCATCGGAGATTTTAATGTTGTGAAGCGAACCGAAGCCGGTATTGATGCCGTAAAAAAGCTGATCGGAATTTTTGAGTTTGTTGTCGAGATAAGTTCTGCAAGCAATAATTTTCTCTATCGAAGATTCCGAAAGCCCAAGCTTGTAATTGCCATCGAGAATTTCTTTCAGCTTATCCAGTGAAAGATGATCGGAAGAGATTTGATGTGTTGATTCCATGCTTATGCCGATGACCGATACTATCGCTTAGAGCGATAGCATCGGTTGCTTTTATTTGAGTCGCTGAATAATTTCTTCAATCGTTATTGCTGTTTGTTCTCCGCTCTCCATGTCTTTGAATGCAAGCTTGCCGCTCTGCATTTCATTATCACCCACTACAATCACGAACGGAATTTTTTTATCGTTGGCGTACTTCAGTTGCTTCTTCATTTTTTCTGCTGAAGGATAAATCTCAGCAGCAAGTCCTTCATCACGGACTTTCTTCACAAGCGGCAAGCAGTAATTCATCGAGGCATCATCGAAGCAACAGAACAATACTTGTGTCCCTTTTGCAGCACTCGCAGGGAATAATTTCAATTCTTCCATCACATCATAAATGCGATCAGCGCCGAAAGAAATTCCTACACCTGAAACGCCCTTCAAACCGAACATGCCTGTGAGATCATCATAGCGTCCGCCACCACCAACACTTCCCATCTTCACATCATTTGGTTTTACTTCGATGATGGCCCCAGTGTAGTAATTCAATCCACGGGCAAGTGTAAAATCAACTTCAACAGAATTTTTTGTTGCTCCGCTTGATGCAAGATGTTCAAAGGTTTTTTCGAGTTCAGAAATTCCGTTCAATCCTGTTTCGGATTGCAAGAGTAAATTTCTTGCAGCTGAAAGCTTTTCATTCGGGCTTCCTTCCAAGCCAAAAAACTTTTCAATCACTTCAAGTTGACTCCCTGAAATTTCTCGCTTCATCAATTCCTGTTTCACTCCCTCGATTCCAATCTTATCAAATTTGTCAATCGCTGTCGTGATGTCAAGAAATTTTTCTGACGCATTGATCGCTTCTGCCATTCCCACCAAAACTTTTCTATTGTTTAGCTTGATACTGACACTCATTTTCAACTCTGAAAAAACTTCATCATAAATCTGAATCAACTCCATTTCATTCACCAGCGAATCACTTCCCACAACATCAGCATCACATTGAAAAAATTCTCTGTACCTCCCACGCTGCGGACGGTCTGCTCTGTACACTGGTTGAATTTGATAGCGCTTGAATGGGAATGTGATTTCATTTTGATGCATCACTACATAGCGCGCGAAAGGAACCGTGAGATCGTAGCGAAGACCTTTATCAGCAATTTGGGGAATAAGATCTTTAAATGTGAACTTCGTATCTTCAGAATATAGTTCTGGAGTTTTAATTCCTAACTGTTCTCGAATTCGATTTTCACTCTCGATTTCTTCCTTTGATCTGCGTAAATATTCTTTGAGTGGAATCTTTAGCTGATCCAAGATTCTAATCTGCATAGAAATGAATTGATAAAACTCTTGCTGATTCTTTTCGAAAAAGTCCCCGCTATTTAAAACACGAAACAATAGTTTATCACCTTCGTCTCCATACTTCCCTTCCAGTGTATCACGATTCTCCATCGTCGGTGTTTCAATCGGCTGATAACCGTACTTCTCAAACACACTTCGAATCGTGTTGAAAATAAATCGCCGCTTGTAAACTTCTTCAGGAGAAAAATCTCTTGTGCCTGATGGTATGGTGGGTTTAATCGAACTCATTTCTTTCCTCCAAATATTTTTACCAGTTGCCTATTGATTTTTTTTGCCAACTGCCTACTGCTCACTGCCAACTGATTTTTCTCTTCGCATAATCACCGAGCACACCAAAGAAGCAACGGCACCCAGCAACATGGTCACGCCAATTCCAAACGTGAGCTGCCCGAATGCAGAGTAAGATGCGCGTGTTCCATCTTCAGCATCTTTTATTTGCTGAAAACTTCCGCCCGCACTCTCCGCTATGGATTTCGCCTGGTTTACTGCCTCATCCACTATCCCGGGATTCAGATACTTCACGTAAATTAATTTGTATGCGCCAATGACCAACCCCATGATGAATGACGTTGCGATGCCGGTAAGCATTCCCTCCCTGAAAGTAAGGCCGCCATTTAAATCATGATCACGCTTGCGAAGAATGGTAATGTAGATAAATGCTGTGATCAGGATGATGCAGAAGTAGGAATCGTACACACCGATGCCTGAAGCTTCCTGCTTCAGAAAAAACAAAAGCAGCATCCAGGCTATGGCGATGAAGCCCCCAATCATTCCGTTTCGTAACTCACGCGTCATAGATAAAATGCGAGGCGAAAGTAGAGAATCAATCCCGCAGTATTTGCGGGACAAGAGAAGGTTTTTAAATGTTTCCGCGAACTGTGGCAAGAGGGTTTTGTTTAACCTGCTATGGAAGATGGCTTTCATTTTGATATTTAGTTAACCGGGAATTCTTTAAAAACCATTTAACTAAAAACCAATCCGATGCAAAAACTTCAACTCGTCGCAGGCATTTTCTGCCTGGCCATTTTACTCACCTCCTGCGCACGCACCTATCATCCCGAGCTCGTGGGACATTACAAGCCAAATACGGAAGTGGCAAAAAATCAGGCAACTCCACCGTTATCTCATCCAAATAACAACATTCAACCTCTTTCTGTCAAAAATGACAATGAAGGTGTGGCGAGTGCAACTGAAACTCAGCCTGATCTGAAGCTGCAGCAATCGCGGTTGCAACAATCTTCTTCGAATTCAATCACTGAAAAGCAGCAACAGAAATTTGAGAAGAAATTAGAGAAGGTGAGAGTGAAAGTGGAAAACCGTGCTGCACAAAGTGGGAAACAAATTCAACAGCAGGCCCGCTCAAATGACAACTCAGTAAAAAGATCCGGGTCACACAATGGCGATCAGTTGCTGTGCGCAATCATCTCTATTTTCATTCCTCCGTTGGGAGTCATATTATATGAAGAAGACATCACCGTTCACTTTTGGATTGATCTGCTTCTAACGATACTATTTTATCTACCCGGTTTAATTTACGCTTTGATCATCATCCTCGGAGGTGTTCATCATGATTAGCAGATGAGCGCGCAATAATTTTATGAGAGGTTTAGAATGAAAGAAATTTTTCAGGGGGAAATTTTCCTATTTGAATTCTGCTTTAAACTTCTTTAACTTTCAGAGAAAATTTTTCGGCTATGAAAAAAAATTTTCTCACCGCCTGCTCTTTTTTGATTTCCGTTTCCATCGCTGTCTCCCAAGATACTTTTTCCATTGTGGCCGTAGATTCTGTAACGCGTGAGGTTGGCAGCGCCGGAGCTTCATGTATTGTGATTGCGATCAATGGTGTACGGATCATCAGCGATGTACATCCGGGAGTGGGCGCCATCCATACGCAGGCATATTATTATGCAGGAAATCAGAATCACGGAAAAACGTACATGAACCTCGGATACTCTCCACAGCAAATTATCGACTCGCTTGTTGCCAATGACATTCAGAATGATCCTTCGTATCGCCAGTATGGTGTGGTGGATTTAGTGGATGGCGGAAGAAGTGCCGCATATACGGGTTCGAACTGCGATGATTACAAGAGTCACATCACGGGTTCATACTCCACCTTCACATATTCCATTCAGGGAAATACGCTGCTCGGTCAGTTTATCCTCGACTCAATGGAGTCCCGATTTCTGAATACTCCGGGACCTCTTGCATGCAAACTGATGGCAGTATTGCAAGGAGCGAAAGTGATTGGCGCTGATAACCGCTGTATTGACGACAGCACATCTTCACTCGGTGCTTTTCTCAGAATCGCCAAACCGGAAGATACGCTGGGCACACTTTCTCTTGATTTGAATGTGATTTCTGCTCCGGCAGGAATGGATCCCATTGATTCATTGCAGACATTGTTCAGTGCAGCATTTACTTGTCAAAATGTGGGCGTGGAAGAAATTTCTTCTCTTTCGCAGATACGGATTACTCCGAATCCCGCTGCTGATCGTATCACCCTCACTTCGCAAACAGCAATGAATAGAATTGAAATCTTCTCGATGGCAGGAATGACATTGTTGGATGAACCCATTGCTGCTGTGAAGGAAAAAGAAATTGATCTCTCCAATTTTCACAGAGGAATTGTACTTGCTCAAATTGCTTTCATGAATGGGATGCGGGAAAATAAACTCATTGTGATTCAGTGAGCATTCACCTTCGCACAAACTCCGGCGGAATAAAAAAACTCCACCGGAGTTCCCGCGCGCTCTGAACTATTTTTCATTATCAATTTTCCACCCCAAAAAAAATTGGGAAGAAAAAGCGGCAGGAAGCATCTTGAACCAAACCATGAGAATTGCATTCCTGCGCGCTTTTTCGGGAAGGGAAATTTGATTTCGGATTCCGGATTTTTGATTTTGGATTTCCTGACGAATTCTTATGGCGAATTAATAAGTCGAAAAGTTACTGCCCACAGAAATTATTTTTCGACTTTTGAAACGAATCAAATTTCCGATGAGAAAACTGTTCCTCTCTCTAACTTCTATCTTCTACCTTCTAACCTCAGCTACTGCCTACGCCGATGAAGGCATGTGGCTACCGATGCTGCTAAACGAAACAGTTTACCACGATATGCAAAATGAAGGACTGAAGCTTTCGTCTGAAGATATTTATAGTGTAAATCATTCTTCAATGAAGGATGGTGTGTTGCTGTTCGGCGGCGGATGCACGGGTGAAATGATTTCCAGTGAGGGATTGCTGATCACAAATTTTCATTGTGGTCGCGGTGCGTTGCAATCCCACAGCACGATTGAGAAAGATTATTTGAAGACTGGCTTTTGGGCAATGAATAAAACTGAAGAATTACAGTCTGCAGGATTGGCGGTTACCTTCATTGTTCGAATGGATGATGTCACGACTTTGGTTTTGAATGGCGTTACGGGCGACATGAGTGAAATGCATCGCCAGGCGGTTATTGAAGGAAATGCAAAAGCGATCACCGATAAAATTATGAACGGCACTTCATTCAATGCAGTGGTTCGTTCTTTTTACTATGGCAATCAGTACATACTTATCGTGTCGCAAACATTTAGGGATGTGCGGCTCGTGGGCGCCCCGCCTGAAAGCGTGGGTGATTTTGGAGGGGATGCGGACAACTGGGTGTGGCCTCGGCACAATGCAGATTTCTCTTTGTTCAGAATTTATGCTGACTCAAGTAACAATGCTGCAGATTACGCCGCTGAAAATATTCCTTACAGGCCTAATTACTTTTTTTCCATCTCACTCAAGGGCGTGAAAGAAAATGATTTTGCCATGGTCTATGGCTTTCCGGGAAAAACCACAGAGTATCTTCCATCTTATGCTGTTGATCTTACTCAAAACATCAGCGATCCTGACCGGGTAACTATTCGCGATGCACGACTTAAAATCTGGTGGGATGAAATGAAGAAGAATGATACCATGAAGCTCCACTACATTTCAAAATATTACGGACTCAGCAATGGCTGGAAGAAATGGCAGGGAGAGATTTTGGGATTGAACCGGGTGAATGCCTTGGGGAAGAAGCAAGCGTATGAAGTAGTGTTCACGCATGCCATCGAAAACAATGTCGCCTTGAAATCAGCTTATGGCGATCTGCTTTCAAAAATGAAGATTGGTTATGACAGTCTGCGCAACCGGCAATTCTTACTCGACTATTACGGTGAAGCGCTGAAGGCACCGGAGATTTTCATTATTGCTATCAACCTGCGTTCCTTGCTGGAAGCAGCGAAATCTGACACTACCAAACCCGAAACCCTTCATCAGCTTTCTCAGAAAATAAAAAAGCAGTGCGAAGGTTTTTTTAAAAACTACGATGAAGGCGCTGATCGAAAAGTGACTGCTGCCATGTTTAATTTATTTGTGAATAACGTCGGAGCCAACCAGCTTCCCACATCCATCAAAGCAACTTTTGCCCAGCAACATTTGAACGGTGAATCTTTCACGAAGCTGATGTTTGATAAAAGTTTTCTTGACGATCAAAAAAAACTATTTGAGTTTCTCGATCATTTCAAAAAAGGGACCGAAAAGAAATTGCTGAAGGACGAAATCTATGTTTTCGGAAACGATGTGGATGGGACTTACAATCACTTCATTCTTCCAAACTACCAAAAATGGAATGATTATGTGAGCACCCTTCAACGCACATACATGAAAGCACAGATGGAAGTTTTTACGGAAAAGAAATTTTACCCTGATGCAAATCTTTCGCTTCGCGTCGCTTATGGAAAAGTAATTGGCTACGAACCAAAAGACGGAGTGAGTTATGATTTCTTCACGACGAGCGATGGCATTCAACAGAAATACAAACCCGGAGATGAATACTATGACACACCGAAAAAACTCCTCGATTTATTTCAACAAAAAGATTTTGGAAACTACGCCGCATCCGACGGAACGCTGCACACATGTTTCATTACGTCATCGCATACTACCGGTGGCAACAGCGGCAGTCCTGTGGTTGATGCAAATGGAAATCTAATCGGCACCAACTTCGATCGTTGCTGGGAAGGCACGATGAGTGATTTATATTATGATCCTTCACTGTGCCGCAACATTGTGCTTGATGTTCGGTACACGCTTTTTATCATCGATAAGTTTGGAGGAGCGGGGTATTTGTTGAACGAGATGAAGCTGGTGAATTAAGATTTTTTATCTTCGAAAAATAAAATGAATGCTATGACATCGCAACTGGAGCAAATAAAAAAACTCAGCATCGGGAAAAGAATTGAATTGATTAATGTCATACTCGATTCCATCAAGACAGAAACTAATGATGACGATAATTGGGAGTTTGATGATGAAACAAAAAGTGAACTGGATGAACAGTTAAAGAGACATGCCGGGGGCAAATCAAAAAACCACACATGGGAAGAAGTAAAGAATCGGATCATAAGGGAAAAGCAAAATATGAACTTATCATCAAAGAAGAGGCGGGTGATGACATCTCGCAAATCTATTTCTACTATGAAGATCAAAGAGAAGGCTTAGGAGACGAATTCTTTGCTGAACTTGAAGTTGCATTCCATAAAATCTTGCGATCTCCCATTTCTTTTAGAAAAAGGTTCAAGCAACTCCGGGCTATTCTTCTAAACCGGTTTCCATACCACATCATTTACATTGTAGAGAAATCAAGCGTTTTTGTATTTCGAATTCTTCACGGTAAAAGAAATCCTAAAATCTGGCGCCACATTGCTCGAAGGAAATAAATCCGTCAATTAATTCCTCCCCTTTTCCTAAATTTAATATCGAATCATTTTTCGTTCATCGTGGAAAAGAGATTTCTCTTTTGCTTGTTGTTACTATTCATCTTTTCTGCTCGTGCGGGGGCGCAAAATGAGTTCTACCAGTTTCAGCATATCACGAGTGCGAATGGATTGCCTTCAGATAATGTGAGTTGCCTCCTGCAGGATGCCGATGGTTTCATTTGGATTGGAACTTCAGAAGGACTGGCCCGGTATGATGGATATGAGTTTCGGATTTTTCGCAGCAATCCGGTTGATACAAGTTCTGTTTCTGCCAATACTATTAATGCTTTGTACCAGGATCAACCCGGGCGCATTTGGGTGGGTACGAGCAATGGATTAAATCTGTTCGATCTAACTACATACAAATTCCGCCGGTTCTTTCATGAAATCAACGCGGCGCAGTCGCTTGCGAACGATAATTGCAGTTATATTTTCAACGCGGGAGATCACAGGGTCGGAATTTGCACGCTTGATGGATTTTCAGTGCTGAACTTTGATGATTTTACTTTCACCTCTTATTACTATGAAAGAAATAATCCCAAATCACTTACCGGAAAAGGATTTGGAAATGCTGTGATGGATCATGGAATGGTTATACTTCCAACGGATAAAAGCATCAATATCCTTGATCTGAAAAATGGGACTATCTGCAACGCGGGCAACAATCCAAAGCATCTTGCACTGCTTAACTGTGGAGGCGTAAGTAAAATTTTTAAATTAAAAGACAGCTCGATTTACTTCACTGTGTACGGCGGTGGTGTATCCCGGTACGATAGAAATATGAATCGGATCGTGCCATTTTCAACAAGTGATTCACTCAGGAAAATCTTATCCGGTGCGCAATCAATTATCGAAACAACTAACCAAATCATTTTTACTACTGATAATGAAGGGGTGATCATCTGTAACAAGAGCAATCAAAATTTTCAGCAAATCAAACATGATGCTGAGCAGCCGCAATCCCTTTCATCAAACAACATACGCGCCTTCATCATTGACCGCGAAGGCAATTATTGGATTGGAACTGATGAGGGAATTAATTTCAGAAGCCAGCAGGCACAATTCTTCAAAACACGATATGTGATGCGTGGCGATGCTCCCAATGATTATTACAAAACCATCAATGCCATGATTGCCGACAGGAAAGGAAACATTTGGCTCGCACTTGCAGGCATGGGTATCCGGGTGATAGATGGTCCCGATGGATCGGGAGGAAAAATTATTCAAAACATTACCTGGAATAGTAAGCACGGCATTACTTCCAACTCATCAATGTCGTTGTATTGCGACCGGGGCGGCTCTGTCTGGTATTCTGATCTGATAGAATTTGCGAAGTACGATGCATCACGAAATCAATTCAACACACGGGTAGTTCTCCACAACGACACTGTTCTGCGCTACAGCTCGATTACTTCGATGCTGGAAGATGATGCGGGCAAAATTTGGATGGGATGCAGCCGTGGTTTATTTTATGCTGATACAGCTACTCTCAAAATCACCTGGGTAATTGACTGGGAAAAAAATATTACCGGCAGCAAGCTCACGCAAGTGAATGACCTGACCTTTGATCGGGATGGAAAAATCTGGATTGCTGCAACCGGTCTTGGACTCATAAGATATGATCCGCAAACAAAACGTGACACCATGTTTTTGCATCGCGGAAATGATGTGCATTCTGTTCCATCTGATATGTTCAACGGGTTGCTGCTGCTTGATGACGGGAAGCTATTAGTGAGCACCTCTGATGCCGGAATATTTCTTTTTGATCCGAAAACTTTTTCTGTGAAAACGTATTCCATTCAGCAAGGGCTTGCCAGCAATTTTGCCAATGATCTTTATGCAGATCACTTTGGAAATATCTGGATACAGACTGAAAACGGGTTGTCGAGATTTAATCGGGCTACAGAAACATTTACCAACTACGGTGTAAGCGATGGAATTCCTGCGCTGCGTTTTTACAATAACCCGCATACGCATATCGAATGGAATGATACTCTTGTGTGGATGGCGGATTTCAAATACATCATCGAGTTCAATCCAAAAAACTTTCTGCATTATGCATCCACAGAACAAGTAAAAATTATTTCCGTGAGTCAGTTTGACCGTGAGCTTTTCACGAATACCACGTTGCCGCCATCTCTGAATTTTTCTTACAAGGCAAATTCTTTTCGTGTTGATTTTAGCACGTTGAATTTTTCCGATCTGAACAAAACATCATATGATTACCGACTCCTCGGTTCTGACACTCTGTGGAACAATCTTCATCACGAACATTTTCTTTCTTTCGCCAACCTCGCTCCAGGCAATTACACCTTACAGCTTCGCACCACCGGCAATCCGGAAAAAATTACTTCGCTGCCGATTGTGATCACTCCGCCATTTTACTCAACATGGTGGTTTCGGATTTTAGTAATGGTAACTATTGCAATCATCGGCTATCTGTTATTCCGGTTTCGTATTGCGCAGATCCGCAGGGAGGAAAAGCTGAAAACGGAGTTTCAGAAAAAAACATCGGACCTCGAAATGGCGGCCTTGCGCGCACAGATGAATCCGCATTTCATTTTCAATTGCCTTAATGCTATCAGCTATTTTGTTCTGGATAATCAGCCGGAGCGCGCTACGGAATATCTTTCTAAATTCTCACAGCTTATTCGCCTCATACTCGACGGCTCGCGAAACAAGACCATTTCATTAGAGAATGAGATACGATTGATCAGCTACTACCTTGAACTGGAGCAATTGCGGTGCAAGCACAAATTTCAGTTTGCGGTAACAAAGAATGGTGTGAATAACATCACGGGCATTGAAATTCCTTCCATGTTGCTTCAGCCATTTATTGAGAACGCAATCTGGCATGGAGTGATGCCAAAGGAAAATAATGACGGACTGATTGAAGTCGCCTTCAGTCAAAGCAACCATCATCTTGTTTGTGAAATCACTGACAACGGAATAGGAAGAAAAAAATCTGCTGAAATAAAAAGTCAGCAGCCGAAGAAGCACGTCTCTTACGGAATGCAACTGACGGAAGAGCGATTGAAAATCCTGAATGCCGATGAAGCAGATCACTCTCTGCAAGTAGAAGATCTTTTAGATGTGGCCGGTCATTCCTGCGGGACAAAAGTCAAAGTCATACTCACACATTCGACAGAATGAATTCAATGGCGAAGGATGGAAAATACATGAACATCCGGGGATTTCAAGAGTGATCAAGTTACCTGAATTTTTTTTATCGTGAATCGTGTTACGTAAATCGTGAATCGTGATGTTATGCTGAAAGCAATAATTATTGACGACGAACATTACAGCATCGAAGCGCTCGATTTGCTGCTGAAGAAGAACTGCAGCAATCAGGTTGATGTAGTTGCGAAATGTACATTACCTGTTGAGGGAATGAAAGCGATTGCGCAGTACAAACCTGACTTGCTTTTTCTCGACGTGGAAATGCCCGTGATGAGTGGATTCGATTTGCTCACCTCACTTGAAACGAATGGATTCCAGGTCATCTTCACCACGGCTCACAGCGAGTATGCATTGAAAGCAATCAAGTTCAGCGCGCTCGATTTTTTGCTGAAGCCCATTGACAAGGACCAACTGATGGAAGCGGTGAACAAAGCCGAAGAGGCAAGCAAGGAAAAACAGGAGCTGCATCAGTACCATCTTTTTCTTCACAACCTGAAAAATGATGAGAGTGGATTTAAGACCATCGTTCTTCCGGGCAGCAGCGGAAAAGTTTTTTTGCGCGTGGATGAGATTGTGCGCTGCGAGGCAGAGAGCAACTACACCATTTTTTACACCGCCAATCATCAGCGCGTGATCGCCTCCAAAACACTGAAGGAGTTCGAAGAACTGCTCAGCGAATTTCATTTCATCCGTATTCATCACTCGCACCTTATTAACCTGTATCACATCCGCAAATACATTAAAGGCTATGGTGGCGGCAAAGTGCTGATGATGGATAATTCTACTATTGAAATTTCGCGGCGGAAGAGGGATGCTTTTCTGCAGGCATATAAGGCGACAAGCTAAGATCACGCATACTTCCTTCGCCTAACCTACCACTTACTCAATAACCTGAGCCACTTGCTCAAAAAATTTGCAACCGGCAGTATTGCAACAACACCTTTGATCCGGAAATTTTTCAAAACAAAAAATACATGGTTATGAAATTCATCTCTTCTCTTTTCATGGCAGCGCTCTTGTTACTGAATTTGGAAAGTACATTCTGCCAGAATACATTCCCTGCGTCCGGTGCGGCAGGCATAGGAACCACTGTTCCAAATAGCTCATCTCTGCTCGATATTGTAAGCACCACGAAAGGAATGCTCATTCCGCGCATGACACAGGCGCAACGCAATGCCATAGCTGCTCCTGCCACCGGCTTGCTTATTTATCAAACCGGAAACACAGCAGGATTTTACTATTACAATGGCTCAGCATGGACAGCAGTTTCAACGAAAGGCGCCAATAAAACATTGAATAATCTCACCACTCCCACTGCCATCAATGCTGATCTTATACCTGATGCAGATAACACACGCAATCTCGGCGGCTCAGCAGCTTTGGGGTGGAAAGATCTCTTTATGAAAGGAAAAATTTATCTCGGCAGCACCGTCTTCATCAGCAACGCAGGATCAAATAATGTATTTGTAGGAGCGAGCTCGGGAAATAGCAACACGGCAGCGCAAAACACTTTCATGGGTTCGTCAGCAGGATATTTCAATACCAGTGCAGGCAACAATACTTTCCTTGGGTACGCTGCGGGCTACAGCAATACCATCGGGGCAAACAACACCTTCATTGGTTCCAACTGCGGTTTGCTGAATACCTCTGGATACGAGAATTCATTTCTTGGAAACGGAGCGGGAGGAAGCAATACCGGCGGATACTCTAATGTTTTTCTCGGGAAGAGTGCAGGGTACGCTTTTACCAATGGTAACTACAACACATTCGTAGGTAACGAAGCTGGAAAAGGAGGTAACAACGTTACAGGTCAATACAATACATGCACAGGTTACAGATCAGGTTATTCGTTTACATCGGAAGCGAGCTACAATACCTTTTTCGGAGCCAATGCAGGATATGTTACTAATACAGGTCAGCACAATGCCTGCTTCGGATACAGTGCAGGCGTAAATAATAGCTCAGGAAACTACAATACTTTCATAGGAAACAATGCTGCTTTATCTAATTCTTCCGGTAGCTTCAATAGTTCTCTTGGCTTCAATACGGATGTAGTTGGCAACATCTCTTACGCTACAGCTATTGGAGCAGGTGCGATAGCATCACAATCCAATACAATTATACTTGGTGGTGGCGGCTCTTATGCAGCGAATGTTGGAATCGGTACTTCCGTTCCGGCCTACAAGCTCGATGTGTGCGGTGCCATTCGCGGAACTGAGGTGCGTGTGCAAACAGGATGGTGCGATTATGTTTTTGAAAAAAATTACCACCTCATGTCACTTCATGAAGTGGAAGAGTACATCAAAGCTTTCCATCACCTTCCTGAAATTTCTTCTGCTACGGAAGTGGAAGCAAATGGATTAAATGTGGGAGACATGACGAGTGCCATGATGAAAAAGATTGAGGAACTCACTCTGTATGTGATTCAACAACAAAAAGAAATTGATGAGCTGAAAGCTGCAAAGCAATAGCATGAACGGTGGATCAGTAATTGAACATCAAAAAAAATTTTGATTATGAAAAAGACAACTCACTGCTTCATACTTGCCTGGTTCGTTTTCAGCACTGCTCAAGGTCAGCAATCATCAAGCAATAAAACCTATTTTGAAATTCGCGATCAGTGGCTGCATCAACTGCAAGAGAAAAATAAAACTTCAGAACAACCAACCGGCGAAGAATTCGAAAATGATTATACACAGTTCAACCGCTGGCAATGGTTCTGGGAACCGCGTGTGGGTCCTTCAGGAAAAATGATCAACCCCACGTGGCTTGACCTGCTGGGAGAACTGCAACTCGAAAAACAAAGCGACACGCGTAGTGCCACCTCCGGTGACTGGATAAGTTGCGGACCTAATCATATAACTTGCGGTGGGAGTCTTACCTGTGTAAATCCCGGCATCGGGCGTGTAAATTGTTTGGCCTATAATGGGTTTAACCTCTATGCAGGCACCGCTTCCGGAGGCGCATGGGTTAATATATTTGGAGTATGGTATTGCTTAACGAATAGCATTCCGAACCTCACCGTCTCGGGTATATGCGTTGACTACAACAACACGAACAACATTTATTTGCTGACGGGCGATGGAGAAAGCGGAAATCTTCCTGACGGACAATCAAATACCGGAACGAATTCAATGGGAGTTCTTAAATCAACTGATGGCGGCACTTCATGGAATACAACGCCATTAGTTTTTGACATCACCTCCACCAGTTTTTTCGGACTTAAAATGATCATGCATCCTTCCGATCCTGCCATCTTATTCGTGGTTTCAAATCAAGGCATTCATAAAACAACCAATGGAGGAGCTACCTGGACGACGGTGCGCTCTGCCATGGCCAATGAAACTTTCTTCGACATTGAATTCAAACCCGGTGATCCCACCACCATGTATGCTGCTTCCAACCTGGGATTCTACCGCAGCACTAACACGGGAGATAACAATACATGGTCTGCGATCTCTCTTCCTTTCACCATTAATTTAAGTGACCCTACGCGATTGGCAATTGGTGTTAGCCCTGCTAATAGTTCCACCGTTTATCTGTTAGTCGGCAAGCAGAGCATGGGATATGTTGGTTTGTTTAAGTCAACCAACAACGGCGTTTCTTTTGGAAGTTCCGCACTTTCTACAACTCCTAATGTGATTGCTGATGAACCCAGCGGAACCCGATGGCAGTTATTCTATGACTTTGTGATTGCAGTGGACCCCACAAATATCAACAACGTTTACGCAGGGGGAATTGATTTTTACAAATCCACCGATGGCGGAGTAACCTTCAATCAGTTTTCTGACTGGAATAACGTTTCGCCGGGTAGCATACATGCTGATCAGCATGATTTCATATTCGATCCCTTCTTCAATATCATAACTGTTGCCAATGATGGCGGAGTGTATGAGAATGGGGGAGGTTGGTCGGGCCTGCTGGATGGACTTGACATCACCCAATTCCGCGGAATAGGATTGGATAAAACATCTTCATTTAACAACAGCATTTTAGGCGGGCAGGATAATGGTGAAATGGTATATGACGGTGATGACAACTTTCAGGAAATATATACGGGCGATGGCGGTGATGCCGTGGTTGATTTTACTGATCATGACAGGTATTATTTTATTGGCAACGGACAAGTGAAGAAACAATCATGCGGAGCTTGTGTAATCGGGGGGATATCACCTTATGCCGGCTGTCTCTGTCACGATGATTCGCTCAATATCAACGGAAGCGATTGGACTCCGGCCCCACTCGTCATGAGTGATGCAAACCACTCTGAGATTTATGTTGGATTCACCTGCATGTTCAAGTCAACCAATGAAGGCGGAAGCTGGTCACTCGTTCCGGGACTGCCTTGCGGCGGTAATGCCTATGTCAGCTACGCTCATGGAAGCAGTAATGATTGGGCAGCAAAAGGCGCCGCAGTTTTTCATCAAACTTCTCCAACCACGTGGGCGAACAGAACAGGTACACTGCCCGTTGATTCAACATATATAACGCGAATAATTGTTTCGCCTTCCAATGATGACGTTGCATGGGTAACCTGCAGCGGCTATAAAGCCGGAAAGAAGGTATATGTTACAACCAACGGCGGAACATCCTGGACAAATATTTCAGGATCATTACCCAACGTGCCTGTGAACTGCATTGTGCGCCAAAGCGGAAGTAATGACGGATTGTATATAGGAACCGATATAGGAGTGTTTTATCGTGATAACATCGTGGGTGATTGGATACCATTCCGAAATGCAATGCCATCCGCCATTGTAACCGACCTTGAAATCAGCAGCGTTGATGGAAACATATATGCCACTACCTATGGCCGCGGCTTATGGAAGTCACATTTGGTTAACCCATGCGAGCCAAGCATTGCGCTGCCCATGGCAAATGCGCTGCCTGCATATAGTTCTTTTGAATCTGCAATTGATATTATCTCACAGGAAAATGCTTCAGCCGGCTTGGGACAAAGCCTCAACTATAAAGCAGGAAGCCTGGTGGACCTGCTTCCCGGCTTCGCAGTCACGAATGGCTCCACGTTTCATGGTTACATTGGCTCTTGCTCACCGGTTTCACCAAGGTTCTCATCTAATGACGGATACTATGCGGGACCCATGCCTCCGGGGAGCGACACCTCTTTCACTTCGGACGATGCAAATAGTTTGAAAATTTCCATAGCTCCAAACCCGGCAAGCGATCTGCTTGATGTAACATTCATGATTCGCGAAAAAAATTACGTGACTCTTTCGGTAACAGACTTAGGCGGAAGAGTCATTCGCAACTTTCTGCTATCGCAATATGAAGATTCCGGTGAACATTCATCACAGTGGAAAATAAATGACCTCCCCGACGGCACTTATCTCATCGTGCTGAAATCAGGAACAGGAAAAAGGATTGAGAAATTAGTAGTAATACACTGAAAGCTGACATCGGCTGGAATTCCCCCGGGACTCTGTTAGGAAATAGTCTGCGCCCGGAATGATTGAAGCGGGCTGATGGTTGACGCTCGCCTGATTACCAACCTTAATATTTTCTAAAAAATTTTTCAAAAAAATTTGGTGGAATTAAAATTCATCCTACCTTTGTATTTAGATAGTTGTCTAACTACCTAATTAAACAACGAGGATGAACCACTTATTCCAGGCACTCAGTGACCCCACGCGGCGAAAGATTCTCGACATGCTGAAGAAGAAAGATCTTACAGCAGGAGAGATTGCAGATGAGTTCAGCATGACCAAGCCGAGCATCTCGCACCACCTCGACATTCTTAAGCGTGCAAATCTGGTGGCATCGGAAAAAGAAGGTCAGTTCATCACCTACTCCATCAACACCACTGAATTGGATGAGCTGATCAAGTGGATGTACAAGCTCTCTGGAAAAAAATCACTGCCTGCCACACAATCAAGAAAAATAAAACCCTCAACATCATGAAAAACATTAACTGGAAAAAAGAAATCGTGATCTGGACTCTCCTATTGGTTCCTTTTATTTACTCCATGATTGTCTGGAACAAAATCTCTGACCAGGTGCCAACACATTTCAATATCAAAGGCGAGCCGGATGATTATTCATCAAAACCATTTGCGCTGCTGCTGCTTCCCGCGATGAACATCTTTATCTACTTCGTATTGTTTTTCATCCCGCGTATTGATCCCCGGAAAAAGAATTACGAATCGTTTGGATCTTCCTATCAAAACATCCGGCTGGTGATTCATCTTTTCTTCGTGGGCATTTTCATTTACATCACACAAACCACATCAGGAGGGCAGGCGCTTCATCTCAATGCATTCATCTCAGGCATGCTTTTGTTTTTTGCGCTGCTGGGAAATTACATGCGCACGATGCGCTCGAACTGGTTTGTCGGCATCAGGACTCCCTGGACACTTTCCAATGATATTGTCTGGAGAAAAACCCATGAACTGGGTGGAAGAATCTGGTTTTACAGCGGGCTGGTGCTTGCTGTTGTTGTTTTCTTTCTTCCAGAAGTGGTTGCATCCATTACGATGGGGATCGGCATCTTTGTGATGGTGATTATCCCCGTAGTGTATTCGTATTTTGAATACAGGAAAATCACTCAGGTTCAGGGCGAGGAGCATACTTCACGACAATAGCCGCACACGCTTCCTCAATCAATTTGAACACCGGTTCAAACGCAGCTTCGTCATCGTAATACGGATCGGGAACAGAGCGATGCGCATGGGGATACAGTTCATCAAGCAAAAGTTTCAGCTCAGCACCATTCGCTTCTGCCGGTTTCATGATCAGCAATTCTTCCAGCACATCATCTGCGAGGGAATAGATGACATCAAACTTTTCAAAATCTCTCTTTGAGATTCTGCGCGCACGCTGTTGCGCAATGTCAACGCCGAATTTATCGCTTGTTCTTATGGCTCTTCGATCAGGCTGTTCTCCTACATGATAATATTCAGTGCCTGCGCTGTCAACATACCAATCGAGATGATTTTGCGTCGCTAATTTTTTCATGATGCCTTCAGCCATTGGGGAGCGACAAATATTGCCGAGGCATACAAATAAAATTTTCATCACTAAATTTTTAAAAAAAGTCCATTGTTGACCGCCCGGTGGAATATATCAACGATTGTTACCGATAACAAATGAAGCTGAGCAAGCTCTTCGTCACTGAACAGTTCCTTCATCTCCTCTTCATTCGTTGCTGCTCTGTAATATACATTGAGGAAATATTCGCTCAGGGCCTGCTGATACATCATGCCGGGTAAATTTTCAGCAAGGTCATCAAGTTCGGGTGGCTCCTGCATAAAATCGGCATCCTTAAAGTTGGAAACAAATCTCTCATCCCAATGATCAATAAATTTCTCGGTGAGCTTCGGCACATGAAATCCGCTTTCAAGAAAAGCTTTTTGTACAAAGGCAGCATTCAGCAAAACCTCTCCTTCATCCACCTCGAGATTTTCTGCCTGGGCTACGAGGTACACGGTTAAAACCGGTTGCTGCTTCACAAACTCGTCTGCTCTTACTTTCAATAGTTTTTCCGATTCAATATCGTAATAGGCCAAAGCCCGCTCTATTGCTTTCTGATTCACAATTTTCATGTTCAATTTATTTTTGAACTTTTACCGGCTCAAAAATATAAGATTCGAAGAGGCATGCCAATCATTCCAGGTGAAGATACCATCGTGGCTCTTTCTACGCCTCCCGGAACCGGAGCGATTGCCGTGATTCGATTGTCAGGCAAAAATGCCATTGTGATTGCTGAAAAAATTTTTCGGGGAAAGAAATTGTCGCAAGCCGCTTCTCACACATTGCATCACGGTTACATCTCCGATCCCGAAAAAACCGGGACAAGTGGTGAAAGCGAAATTGATGAAGTGGTGCTCGGAATTTTCAAAGCGCCGAATTCGTACACGAAGGAAGATGTAGTTGAAATCTCTTCTCACGGTTCTGCCTTCATCGCACAGAAAATAATTCAGCTTCTCATTCGTAACGGGGCGAGGGCAGCTAAAGCAGGTGAATTCACGCTGCGTGCTTTTCTCAACGGAAGGATGGATCTCTCACAGGCAGAAGCGGTAGCAGATTTGATTTCATCTGATTCAGAAAGCTCGCATCAGGCCGCAATGAATCAAATGCGCGGAGGGTTTTCTTCAGAGATCAAAAAACTGAGAGAAGAACTCATTCACTTCGCATCGCTGATTGAATTGGAATTGGATTTTGCCGAAGAAGATGTTCAATTCGCGAATCGCCACCAACTCAAAGAACTCCTCTCACGTCTCACGTCTCACGTCTCACGTCTCAAATCTTCCTTCCAGCTCGGCAACGTGATCAAGCACGGAGTAACCGCCGTGATTGCAGGCAGACCCAATGCCGGCAAATCAACTTTACTCAATGCGCTGCTGAATGAAGAGCGTGCCATCGTCTCTGAATTTCCGGGAACCACGCGCGATGCTATTGAAGAAGTGATCAACATCAACGGCATTTTATTCCGGCTGATTGACACGGCAGGAATTCGTGAAGCCACCGATGTGATTGAAAAAATCGGCGTGGAAAAAACGATGGAGAAGATTCGCCAGTCTGCAATTGTGATCTATGTTTTTGATGTGAAAGAGTTGAGTCGTGATGATTTGATGTATGATTTGTCACGGTTGCCACTGAAAGAAATTCCTGCGATTGCCGTGGGAAATAAAATTGATGGTGAAGCTTCGAGGAACTTCGAATCAGAATATGCACCCATTGAAAACCTTCTTTTCATTTCTGCCAAAGAGAAAACTCACATTGATCTGCTGAAAGAAAAACTTGCCTCGTTGGTTTTGCACGATGAAAAACTCGGCGACAAAACGATTGTGACGAACACCCGCCATTATGATGCATTGGTGAAAACAGAGGAGGCACTCGATGATGTGCTGCGCTCCTTAGAATCAGGAACCTCACAGGAATTATTTGTAGCTGACATACGACGGGCTTTGAATGCACTAGGCGAGATCACGGGTGAAATCACAACTGATGATTTGCTGGCTACTATTTTTTCTAGGTTTTGTATCGGGAAGTAACTTATTTTTTCTCGTTTGTTATATTGTTTTGAAATCAAACAAAACGATCGGCTTGCCTTCGTTCCTTGCAACTTCAAAGACGAAATGATTGGTGTTGTTTCATACTGAAGTTCCCGAAGAGTTCAGTGGCAAAGGTCGGGTAACAAAGTCGGCAATGTATGCCTCAACTATGCGAAGGATCATCATCTCAAAATTATTCTCTGCTGTTCGTTTATTGCAAAATACTCTGAGGAGCATCCGGAATGGAAGCAGTATGTAGCACGTTCCCAGGTAACTGCTCGTCATTGAAAAAATTTACGAAACGAATTCACTACCTTAAGCTTTTCAAACCGCAACCCTCGACATGGTAACACATACAGTTCCTGAATTCACATTGATGAATGCTCTTGCGGCCGTATTAATTGCCTTCGTTTACATTTTACTCTCTTCATTTTTTTTAAAAGAACCGAACCGGCAACGAGTGAATGCCATCATTTTAGCAGGCGCAGGCGCTGTTTACTGGAGCGGAGGTTTAGGTGTGTGGGAGTTTATGTTTGGTTCTGCGATGCTCTTTGTTGCTTTCAAGGGTCTCACATATTATTATTTCATTGGCATCGGTTGGCTCATGCACACGAGCTGGGATATTGTCCACCACCTGTATGCGAACCCGATAGTATATCTAAGTCCATCTTCATCGGCTGGATGTGCGGTGTGCGACGTCGTTCTTGCGATTTGGTTTTTTTACAAAGCGCCATCTGTTTTTGATTGGTTTCGAAAAGCAGAAATAATCTGATAAAACTTCAACCATGAGAAAAATTATCACAACAACTTTCATAACGCTCGATGGTGTGATGCAAGCGCCGGGAGGACCGGAAGAAGATCGTACCAACAATTTCAAATGGGGCGGTTGGTCATTTCACTATTGGGATGAGATGATGGGAAACGTCATGAGCGATTTTATGCAGCGGCCTTTCGATCTTTTGTTAGGAAGGCGGACGTATGAGATTTTTGCTGCTCACTGGCCGTTCACCGAGAATGATCCTGAAGTGGCAAACAAATTCAACAGCACGCACAAATATGTTGTTTCGCATAAGCCAATGAAACTCGAGTGGCAGAATTCATCACTGATTACCGGAGTCGATGAGTTGCGAAAGTTGAAAGAAGAAAATGGAAATGAGTTGTGGGTGCACGGCAGCAGAAACTTAATTCAAACCCTTCTTGCAAATAATTTAATTGACACCATGCACGTCTGGACTTTTCCCGTGACTGTCGGAAATGGAAAAAGATTGTTTGAAGATGGATCAAAAGCACGGGCGCTAAAACTTGTTGATTCCAAAACTTCAACCACAGGTGTCATCATCTCAACGTATGAACCTGCAGGAGAATTGAAAGTTGGATCATTCACTCTTGATAATCCAACCGGGGCAGAACTCGAAAGACGTAAACGATTTGCGGGGGAGGGTAGTTAACTTATCACCAAACATGGAAATGAAACCTCGTGAGGTTCTGGAACAATGGATTGATGCCTTTAACCGGGCAGATGTGAATGCCATTTCACAGCTCTATGCTGATGATGCTGTCAATCCTCAGGTGGCAAATGACCCTGTGGTTGGAAAACAAGCAATCACGCAGATGTTTGAAACGGAATTTGCCAATGCTCAAATGGTTTGTATTCCTGAAAATATTTTTGAAGATGGAGACTGGGTAATTCTGGAATGGAAAGATCCTAAAGGGCTTCGGGGTTGCGGCTTCTTCCGGATAAAAAATGATAAAATAATTTTTCAGTGTGGCTATTGGAACAAACTTTCATTTCACAAGCTACACACATACCGTTGAAAGTTTGAACAATTGATAATGTGAGGAGAAGAATGTATGGAGAGTTTTAGGTATTGAGAATCAGACATACTTCGCACACTGAATTGCCTGATAATATTTCTCCAAAAGTTAACTTTCATCTTACCCGTCCGCTTCCTATTTTTACAAAAAAAATTCTAAACATTTCTCCACCTAAAATCACATCACATGAAAATGAATCCTGTAGTACACTTTGAAATGCCTTATGAAAACAGTGACCGCGTACAGAAATTTTACTCACAAGCATTCGGCTGGCAGATGCAAGGCACTGGTCCCGAAATGGGCGACTATGTGCTCGCCGGCACAACTGAAACGGATGAGAATAGGATGGTGAAAACACCGGGCAACATCAACGGCGGCTTCTTCCCGAAAAATCAAGCACCGGACGGAGGAACATCTGTTGTTATTTCCGTTGACGACATCAAAGCCGCTATGAAAAGAATTACTGACGCCGGCGGAAAAATTCAGGGGGACCCGCAGGAAATTCCCGGGATCGGGCAATGGGTCGTTTTCACCGACACAGAAGGAAACCGGGTGAGCATTCTGCAACCCATGGGCATGTAATATGGATCCGGACAGCTCGGGGAAGAGTTTGAAAGAGGCAGCCGTGGACTTTCTTCGGCTGGCTTCTTCCGGAAACGTGCGTGAGGCGTATGAGAAACATGTCGCTCAGGATTTCAGGCATCACAATCCATATTACATAGGCGACCGTGAATCATTGATGAAAGGAATGGAGGACGCTGCAAAGTCGCACCCGAATAAAGAGTTTACGATGATGCGTGCTTTACAGGATGCTGACCTGGTTGCTGTTCATTCACGGGTGATCCAGGAATCTTTACCGGATCCGGTT
>DASRAJ010000155.1:0-113438 GCA_035638255.1 Chitinophagales bacterium | reverse complement strand
TTAAATACCTGGTCGCTTAACGCGGTTCGCTCTCTTAATGCCAATAAGAACTGAGCCTGCTCAATTTCAGAATCACCTGTTCTGTCAATTGGCTCTTTTAGAAACTTAATTTCTACCAGGTCTTTAAGTTGATTCCAACAGGCAGATGCCTGAATGCGTCCTTCCCAATCGTCAAGGATTATTAATAAGGGTTTCATGTAAATCTCGTGCAGACGTCACGAAAGTAAGAAGAGAAGCATTCAGCTAACTCATCAGAATCGGGGAGGTTATCGAGATCAGCGATGGGCTTGTCTTCGGGTTACTATTCAAAATGAGCTTGGAGAAAAAATTCAGTCGCTCCATTTTGCAGAAGGAGAAAATGCGCTTCACGAATTAGATCTGCGTTCTTATGGCAAAGGAATTTATTGGATGAAGATTAAATCGGGAGAACAAGTGGTGGTGAAGAAGATTGTTGTGCAGCAGGGAATTGAATCGAGTTCACACGCGTGCCGTGTAGAATTTTACTTGCCTTGTGCAAACAAACAGAAATTTTAAACCAACCGGATATTTAATCGC
The DNA here is from genome assembly GCA_035638255.1 of Chitinophagales bacterium. Lineage (GTDB taxonomy): Bacteria > Bacteroidota > Bacteroidia > Chitinophagales > UBA10324 > DASRAJ01. Next base: position 112,883 of record DASRAJ010000155.1, on the reverse strand, counting down.
GCAGTTAAAATCTGCCGGTACCGATGAATGAAGACTTTTGAGGAATACCGCTGCCATCACCGCTTACAGTGATGTTGAACACATACGTTACGTTGGTTTGAATGGAGTGATGGTGATGATCGCAGCCATTATTGCCGAAACAACCATTCTGTCCACCTTGTGTGTTACCACAACCGGACTGGTTATTATTGGGATCATCAACATCATTTGCAGTCACGTGAACAGCATCAGCACCGGTGAAATTTGTCAGCGGAATGTAGGTAAAGCTGCGGATGCCATTCGCATCAGTTGTGATATTGCTGCTTTCAAAATGTTGTGCCTGCAAGGTAATCAGCGGTGTGCGGTTATCACCTGTGGATGGAAATGTATAAGTGTACGTTTGATTAACTTTCAGATTCACGGTTATTGATTTGGTAATGTTCTGCACCTGATCTTTCTGGCAGGAAGACGCAAGCAGCAGCGAAGCGCAGAGAATAATATTCGCGAATTTATTTTTCATGGTTTTAGATTTTGGAGAACGTTGGATACTGTGAAAGTAGAAATATTTTTAGATCCGATCCGCGTACCGTTTAGCATACCAGCAGTTTAACATCTACTGTCAATCAATGCATTATGTAATTAAGTGCCCGGGAAGGGATTAGCCTCACCCTCAAAAAAATCCTTAAAACAGCCTTTTTTACCCACTTTTTGCCTATCCCTTGTCCAAGTTTGTGTCCAAGTTTGAAGCACCAAAACTTCAATATTAGCGATTTTTGGGAGTTCAGAAATTCATAATTTCTTTCTCTTTTTTTTCAGTTTTGCGAGACTGTATGACGCATGCCTCACCACATTGGTCACAGTTTTGTACCAGACATGAAAAATAATAATTCACCATTGATGTCACAAAAGATTGTTAACATGGAAAATGATAATCGTAATCGGCTGAAGGAAGAATACAAAGCTGCAGAGGAAAAAGTTGTCAAGGCACAGCCCCGAACACTCAGTCATGAACTCTTAGACAAGATGAGGTTTAGGGTAAAATTCAGAGAAGAAACATTGCAGAAGCATGCTAAGAAACTTCGACAAAAGAATGATGAAGCAGTTAAAGATAAACAGGCTGACCAGGACGATCAGAGCGTAACCGCCTCGGACAAATTGAAGCAGCATGAATCAAATCCAAAGAAGCCATTCAATGAAAAAGAAACTAAGCACCTCCATAAAAAAACTTCGAATAAATCCATTGAGCTCCCTCTCTATGATAAGCATTTCGGTGGAGACTTCCCACTTTTCGTAATGCATGAGCTTCCCGTCTCAATTTTAGGCCGGTATATTTCGGGTCCGCTAATTGACGAAGAGCAATTTCTAATTTTTACTTATATGGACATACCTCCTTACGGCGATATTCCATTTTACTCATGGAGTTTGTATTCAAGGATTGAGACTAATAAAATTCCTGCAATGGAATTGCTAACAGAATATGCCAAAGGTTTTTTGAAAGGAATAAAATCAGAATTCATTGCTGACAATCCTCAGTATGTGAAAGACCTTGTTTTGCAAGAAGTTTTTGCGATCCGGATTGGATTCCCAATGGTAGGCGGAAATGATGACGGCAGCAATGAAGATTTTTATGGATATGGAATTAGGGTTGGTAGGCAGTATAAAGCATGGTCAATTGTTTTTCAGAACCCGAGAAATTGGGAGAGTGATTTTCTCAACCGGCAAGCGTCAAAGGTGTGAACATGATGGGGCAGATAGTTTATAGCCAGGAGAAACGATTGATGGATAATGAGTTTCAGTCAGAAATTCGATTGACGAACCAATGGCCGAAACGTTCTATTGCCATAAGAATAAATCATGTTGATCCACCATAGGTCTCCTGACCGACGATTAAAGCGCAAGAGATAAAATTACAGGCACAGGGTTAAATGAACAGAGATCTTAAAACGAGATCAATGCCGAATAGATATTCGCCCTGTTATACACCGAAGGTCTCTCGTGAATTTTGTGCAATGAACCGCCAGGTAGTTTTTCAAACAATTGTTTCAATGAATGATAGCTAACAGGAAATGGAACCCATGGATTCGCAGTATCCATGTCGTACTCGACAATTAAAAAGAGGCTATGTGCCTTCATGTATTGGCGAAGTTTATTCAGAAGCGAAATCTTGTCGTTCACGAAGTGCAATGAATTAGCCATCATGATTCCATCGAGATGATGGAGCCTCAGGTCATCCTTCACGAAGTCCGCAGCCGTGATTTTTACCGTTACATTTTCCTTTTGTAGATTTTTATTCCATGAGGACAAGTCTTTGTCGAAAGCATAAATCGTGCTTCCGGCTAAAAGCAGTTGGGCAAGTGCATGTGTAAATAATCCGGAGCCACATCCAAGGTCAGCCCAAACAGAAGGATCAGGAACTGATATTTGAGTATCATTGATCAGCTCAATTGCTTCGCTCATTTTCATTGAGAACGAAAATATGAATACAGACAATTTTGATTTGCATGAAGACGACCCACAGGCCTAAATTTTCAAACTTAGAATTCCTTAAACATCCGCGCCATAAATACCTTTGAAGTTCCATGATCATACATCTTATCGACGGTACTTATGAACTATTCCGCCACTTCTATGGCCACCGCAGTTTCAACAAGGGTAAGGACAAACAATTCGGAGCCCTGGTGGGTGTATTGAATGGAGTATTGAAGATGATCGAAGATGGCGCCACTCATCTTGGTGTTGCCACAGATCACATAATCGAATCTTTTCGCAACGAGCTTTGGTCGGACTATAAAACCGGGGAAGGGATTGATCCTGTGTTGTGGTCTCAGTTCCATCCGCTGGAGGAAGCACTGGCATTGATGGGTGTAGAAGTATGGCCGATGATCGAGCTTGAGGCCGATGATGCGCTGGCCTCTGCTGCACACCTGGCAGCCTGTGATCCCAGGGTTGAGAAAGTGTGCATCTGGACTCCTGACAAAGACCTTGCGCAATGCGTGCAAGATGATCGGGTGGTGCAAATGGATCGAAGGGCTAATGCGATGCTGGATTCGAATGCTGTACGCAAAAAATTTGGTGTGGGTCCCATGCTTATCCCGGACTTGCTTGCACTCATCGGCGATAGTGCAGACGGCTATCCGGGCATCTCCGGAATCGGAAAGATCGGTGCGGCCCGACTATTGAACGAGTATGGACCCATCGAAGCATTTCCTGCGGGCATATTAGGGAAGCAACGTAAACGGGCATTGCTGTTCAAACGGCTCGCGATTTTAAAAACCGATGCCCCGCTATTCAGCAATGTTGATCAACTTCAATGGCGTGGACCTAAATCAAATTTTGCCGCATTCACCACCAAACTCGGTGAGCCACGATTATTGAATCGGACAATGGCCGTCGCCGAAAAGGGTGGTCTTTAATGTGTTTTGAAATGAAGGGGCAGTAAGGCAAAATTTTAAGGTGATGATCTTTTGCATAATTGAGTAGATAGATCGCAAACTTTGCGCTAAACAAAATTTACTTGCTCATGATCCGCTTCCGGTGTTTCACTCCCCATTTATACAATTCGCCTATCAGCGGGTTCAGAGATCTTCCGTATGGCATCAGTTCATACTCTACCGTGATTGGTGACGTATCGTAAACCGTTCGCTTTGCAAGCTCATTCATCTCGAGGTCTTTCAACTCTTTTGACAATACTTTCGGAGTAATTCCCGGAATCTCTCGCTGCAATTGCTTGAACCGTTTTTTGCCAAAAGACAGAGCAATGATGATCTGAAGCTTCCATTTTCCGTTCAGCACCTGGAGCGCATCGTTAATGGGTAGCAATCGCCTGGCGCACTCTCCCGCAGACTCATGAGGCGGGCATTTTCTTTTGTCCTCTTCAACGATTTTCATCCTGAAATTTTGCCACAAAGATACTTTGGAATCTGCTTCCCTGTGACTATGTGGTTTCCTGGAGGATACCGGTATCCAATGGGAAAGCATTATCTTTTGTATATCAAGTGCCGGTAGCTTTGCCTCTGTTTCTTAACCATAAAAACTTAAATCATGTCGGCAAAAACAAAAAGAATCATCTGGATCACTCTCATGGCGTTGCCTTTAGCGATGATCACCATGAGCGGCTTTATGAAAATTACCGGTAATAAAGAAATTGTTGATGGTCTTAGCAAGATTGGTTTCGGTCCTTACATCACTTTCATGGGAATCCTTGAATTGATTTCTGTCGCACTCTTCATTTTTCCCAGAACTTACAAGATTGGATTCCTGGTGCTGACAGCATTTCTCGGTGGTGCCATCTCAACTGAACTCGCAAGCGGAAGACCTCCAATGGCTGCAATTTTTCTCACACTCATTTGGATCTCAGTTTTCATTCGCAACAGCGAAATGTTTCTCACGTCGAAACGCAGCTCAGACCGAGGTGTCAGCGGCTTAGTAAATAATTCGATGAAGGAGATGGAGTTGCAAGGAGCTTCTTAAAAAATAACTGGAACCCTCTGAGCAATTACCCATTTGTTACCTGTTGGATAAAATCTCGAATGAGAAATCATAACACGACTCTTCGAAACAAGTAGCAGGATTCAATATTCTTCCTTACGAATTTTCAGTTTATTCATTTTAGACTTTAATGTAGAAGGCGGTACATTTAATATCTCGGCTGCTCCACCTGTACCCCATATTTTGCCGTTGCATTTTTTCAGCACACTAATGATGTAGTCGCGTTCATTTTCATGAATGGTTTTCATTGGACCATCCTCCGTATTTGAAGAATTGTTTGTTACCCGTAAGGTCGGTATCTGAATTTCTTCAATGACGGTTCCTTTCGAAAGAAGCACGCTGCGCTCTATTAAGTTCTCAAGTTCACGAATATTTCCCGGCCAGTTGTAAGCCATCATATTTTTCAATGCTTTATCCGATACTCCGGTAATCTTTTTTCCTGATTTACGATTGTAGATATTTATGAAGTGCTGAGATAATGCCGGTATGTCCTCAATGCGTTCCCTTAGCGGAGGCAAGACAATTGGAAAAACATTTAGACGATAATAGAGATCAAGACGGAAGCGGCCTTCTCCAACTTCCTTCTCTAAATTCTTGTTGGTGGCAGCTATGACACGCACGTTTATTTTAACGGATGACCTTCCGCCGATAGGTTCTATTTCTTTTTCCTGAAGAACACGCAAAAGTTTAACCTGCAGATCCACCGGCATTTCTCCGATCTCGTCGAGAAAAATTGTTCCACCATTTGCCTGCTCAAACTTACCGACCCTTTTATCTGTAGCGCCTGTGAATGATCCTCTCTCGTGACCGAATAATTCAGATTCGATCAGGGTAGCCGGTAGGGTTGCACAATTTACTTTTACCAGAGCCTTCCCTTTGCGCGGCGAAAGGTTATGGATGCAATCAGCGATTCTTTCTTTTCCTGTACCACTTTCTCCCAATATTAATACAGCCGTATCAAAGGGAGCAACTTGAGCGATATGATCAAATACATTCAGGAGTAAATGACTGTTGCCAATAATACCTTCAAAGCCGGGAGTATTCGCAGTAGTATTATCATGTGTTAATGAGGTTTCCTTTTTTATTTCGGTGTGACCACCAACATTTTCGGTGGATGGCATTCGTTCAACATTTCTTTTAAGCGTTTGTTGAAAACGATCCAATAGGATTATATGTTCTGTGCTGTATGTGTCCGGCCTGCGACTGTAAAAGCAAAAGCTGAATATTTCTCCGCCTTCCAGCAACAGCGGAAATGAAAGCAGAGACTTCATATGAAACGTATCCCTTAAAAGTTTTTCCAACGAAGGTTTCTGCATAAGTTTTTCAAATGACTCATTGTCGAAAAAGGTGGACACTTCTTCTTTGTCGGATACACTCACAAGTTTTTTTAATTCATCCGTTGAAATGCCAGTAATCGTTGATAGCTCTTTCGCTCCGATCGTTTGATATTCATTAAAACCAATTCTCAAGAAACTGGTTGCTCTGTTTGCAAATTTATCAGGGTCATCAAAACCAATGGTGAGGTAATCGAAAGGTATTTCCTGCTGAATTATTTTTCCGATTTGCAATAACCTTTCTTTCCATTCAATATTACCTAAAGCAAATTTCTCCAGTTGCTGTATCAATTCAGTTTCCCTTTTGAATTTTGATTCACGACTGTGTTCGTGGCGGTACTGCGCAATTTCCAGAGTAACCAACAGATCTTTTTCGCGGAAAGGCTTTACAATAAAACCGTAGGGCTCGGTTGTCTTTGCTGCAGATAATATTTCTTCATTTGAATTGGCAGACAGATAAACAAAGGCAATATTATCCTCTCTTAATTGGCGGGCAAGGTCAATGCCTGTCTGTTTCCCTTTCAAAAAAATATCAAGGAGTACAAGGTCAGGTTTTTCTTTTTTTACCAACTCCTGTGCAACGGGAACCGAACGTGCGATACCGCAAACTTCATAGCCGGCTTTTCCAAGCATGAGTTGAAGGTCATTCGCCTCTACAAACTGATCCTCGACGATGAGTACTTTTTTATTCATCTTTCACTCTTAAATATCCGAAACAAATGATTCTGTGAATGTATGAGTCCTTTTAACTCCCACATCATGCACAAATGAAATTTTTATTGAAGTGCCATTTCCATTTTCGATAGAGAAATTACCCTCAAGATCTTCACTCAATCCGGCCATCAGACTCATGCCTAATGACCCTGGCTTTTTCTTATCGAAACCGGAAGGCATTCCAATGCCATCATCAGAAATATTGAGTAAGTAATGATTGGACTCAGTCTCCAAGAGAGAAATAGTAACTACTCCTTTTCTACCGTTAGGGAATGCATACTTTATTGAATTGGTAATTGCTTCATTTAATATTAAACCGAGAGGAACAGCTTGGCTTACATCCATTTCAAGTGGGGCAATGTTGACCTCAAAGCGAATGCGCTGTCCGGAATTAAAACTGTCCCTGAGATACGATACCAATTCGCGTATGTAAAACGACATATCAATCGAGGAAAGATTTTCGGAGTTGTATAACTTCTGATGAATAAGAGACATAGCATGTACCCGATGTTGACTGTCGTGAATGGCTGTTAGCGCAGACTCATTATCGATGTATGCAGACTGAGAGTTGAGCAGACTCATTACAATCTGCAAATTATTTTTAACGCGGTGATGAATTTCTTTTATCAACCATTCTTTCTCTCCAATCAATTTGCTTTGTTCTCCAACCAACGCTTGTAATGAGATGTTCTGCTTGTTAATTTGTTGTTGCTGTTGTTGTAATTGACGATTATTTTTTTGCTTCAAAATGTATCTGCTGTAAACAAGGATCAGCACTAATAGAAGCATAGCCGCACCAACAATAGTTGCGTTTCTTATAATGTCATCCTTCTGAATTTTTGCTTGCTGCAATTGCGATTGCTTGGTTAGCAACTGAATATTCTGATCCTTCACCAAAATATCTTTCTCTTTTTGTTCCGTTTCAAACTGCACCTGCAACTGAGCGATCTGGCTGTTTTTAGCTTGTGCAGAAGATGAATCGTTTAAGCGGTTATATTCCAGTAAGTGAGCCGTTGCTGCGCTATAGTTATGCTGTGTGGTATCCATCATGAACCGGAGTTTCTGGTTGCTTGCCAGGTAATAGAAATTATTCAACCTCGTGGCAATTTCATCGTGTTTATCCAGGTATTTGTTGGCCTCATCTATTTCACCATCCAAGATATAAAAGCGAATCGCGACAGTGTAAATACCGATAATAGTATTCTCGTTTGTGAGTTTGTCCGCGAGATGCAACAATTTATTGACATAGGGTCTGGCGTTCTCAAATTGCCTTAGTGCAGAATAAGCGCCGATGTAGCACCTGGATATTTGGTAATCAATGGAAACGTTGTTTGGTAGTTCCTTTGTAGAACTGATAACATTCAGCTGTTCGAGTGCCTTGAGTGGTTTGTTTAGTGCAATCCAACAATTACCAATATTTGCGGTAGTAAGGTAGATCGTGAAAGTGTCATTATGATTTGTCGCTATTTCACGGGCCTTCTCATAATAGTTGATTGCTTTCTCCCTGTCTGTTAGAGCGAGATGTATTTCACCGAGATAATTATAGATTTCACATAACTGCATGGAACTGTCGCCGACTGATTCAGCAGTCTTGAGCGCCAGGAATTCCTTTTCAAGAGCCTTGTTGTACTCCCGCAGCCGCGAATAAATAAATCCCATCAAGCAATAAATACCCTGAACCTGAGGATAGTGTATCAAGCTATAAGCGTCCAATGCCGCCTGCAATTGCTGTAACGCGAGATAGCTGCTGCCATTGATATTGTACAAGTCACCCAGCATTTGTAAGCTCGCAGCTTTTTGCTGAATGTTGCCCGCTTGCTCAAAATAATTAATCGCCAATTTGACAAGCTCAATCCGTTGCGTCATTTCTACGGAGTCATTGTAGTCGTAATATCCTGATTGCTCCATGCAAGATTCACCGGCCAGATTTTTATCTGATTCATTTTTCAGAATAGCTGCAGAACGCTCTACCGTCTCCTTGGCTTTGTCGCGATCACCGCGTTCCTTCAGCAAATAAGATTGAATCAATAAAATATACCCATTCGCCCAATTTGATTTTATACCGGCGTTTATCTTTTCTGCTTGCTGAATGAAGTTCGCTGCGGTATCCAAATCCTGCTTCGCTTCTCCGGGTTTGAATATGTTATACTTCGCAAGCTTTAAAAGCATGTCGATTTGAACGGTATCAGGTTTACTGACCGCCAGTCTATTTGTGAGCGACTTTGCTTCTTCAGGCGATATTGATTGCGCATAAGTTGCTACAGAGAAAAGCAGAAAAACTGATATCAGTAATGAGCTTTTCATTGGTGATGTCTATGGGTTCCTATTCACTGTAGACAAAAGGACGCGGCTAATTTATCAATCAACCCCACCTCCTCTATTATGAGCATTCCATAAATGAACCAAGTTCACAAAGGGTAATATTATTAAAGCGAAGCATCAATTACTTTGCAATCAGATGAGCTCTGAATGTCAATGTCGAAGTATTCGTGCGACTTATTTTGAACTCATCCCCGAATCTTTTCGCTTCCTGCTTTGAATCCGAAAGTACTGTTTTATTTCGTGGTCAGTAGATGGAAACCACGATATCTCGTGGTGATTAATATTGGCAGAGTTTGATTAACCAGTGAATAACAATGATTTGGTGCGAGGCATTGAGTTTGACTTCTATCAGGTCAAAAAAGTCACATGCCGAACACTTTACCAAAATCGATTCTTTTCATCACCGGTACATTTATCAGTAATGATTGCTGGAACGAATGGAAATTCTTTTTCGAAAGTAAAGGCTACGTATGTATAGCACCTGCATGGCCGCATAAGGAAGCTTCTCCGGAGGAATTACGCAACAGACCTTCCGATGATGCAATCGCGCTGAATCGGCTGGATACTCTCACTGATTATTTTGCGGCTATTGTAAATGCGTTACCCGAACAACCGATCATGATCGGCCATTCATTGGGTGGGTTGGTAGTTCAACTGCTGTTACAACGTCGACTTGGTGCAGCGGGAGTCGCTATTCATTCGTTTCCACCGGCAGGCGTAAATACATTCAGATTTTCATTTGTAAAGACGATGTGGGAAGCGGTATCTCTTTTCGTTCCTTCACACAAGACCTACATGGTGCCTTTCAAAAAGTGGGAACAATCATTTGCCAATGGAATGAGTGAGGAGCAGCAGAAAGAATTGTATTACAAATACGCAGTTCCTGAATCAAAAGGAATCATCAGGGATGCATTTAAGTGCATTGCGAAAATAAATTTCCAAAAACCACATGCTCCGTTGTTGTTTACTTCAGGCAGCCGTGATAGAATTATTCCTGCTGCACTGAACTATAACAACTATAAAAAATACGAGTCAGACAATTCAGTTACTGACTACAGGGAATTTAAAAATCACAATCACTTAGTTTTTGATCAACCTGAACTGCAGGAAGAAGCTGAGTTCATTCTTTGCTGGCTGCAGGAAATAAAATAAATATTCAATCATCTCTAAAAACTTACACAATGGAAACGCAGTCTACTACAAATAACATTACAGCTCTGGAATCTCTAAGAGTCAACGAGATTGCTACTGCATTCAGAAAGCCGGAAGAGCTGGAAAAATTCTTTCAGCTCATTCGCATTCCAACCTTGGATGAACTGCTATCGAAACTTACAGCTCCAACCGGAAAGAAGAGTTTCCTGGTTTTTAAAAACAACAAGTACGTCAATGTGCTTACAGACAACATTGCCTTCTTCTACATCAAATATGAATCATCAGTAATCATGTGTTTTGACAAGCAGGAATATTCGGTGAACTACTCACTCGATCAAATTCAACATCTGATATCAGAGAAACAATTTTTCAGATTGAACCGGCAGTACCTTATCAATTTCAATGCAGTAAAAGAAGTGGAACATTACTTCGCCAGAAAGCTGCTTGTAAACTCTGTCATCTCGGCGAAAGACAGACTCATCGTTTCCAAAGAGAAAGTAAGTGAGTTCCTCCACTGGCTTGATAACCGATAGCACATGGATTTTTTCAACCTCTTAAATAACCAGTTCAAGATTGACTTCGTCCGCATGAACCATTTGCCACTTGACCTGGGTATCCCACTGAAATACTTTTGTTGCATTAACTAAAAAAAAACTAAAATCATGAAAAAGATTCTTTCAATTATCACCATCTGTGTAGTGGTCACTTACACAACATTTTCTCAAACTAAAACCAATAACAAAATGAACACAATCGTATTAGTCCATGGAGCGTGGCTGGATGCCTCCTCATGGGACAAAGTAGCACCGTTGCTGAAAGCTTCTGGTCATGAGGTAATCATTGTAACTCTTCCTGGTCATGGGAAGGACAACACTCCTTACGACAAGATTCAATTGCAGAGTTATGTCGATGTAGTAAAGAAAGCTATCGGATCAAGAACTAATGTTACGCTGGTCGGACATAGTATGGGCGGCATTGTGATCAGTGAAACGGCAGAGCAAATTCCTGCACAGATTAAAAACCTGGTGTACGTTGCAGGTTTTCTTCCGCGTAACGGGGAAACGTTACTCACGCTCGCAAACCAACCGGAAAACAAGGAGAGTTTACTTGGTCAGTATATAAGGCCTGATGAAAAAACGGGCTCAGCCGGAATTGCGAAGGAAGGTATCGTACCTTCTTTTGTTGCTGATGGCTCACAAGCGGACAAAGACAAAGTATTAGCTGGCTATAAACCCGATCCCTTGATACCTTTCGCCACCCCTGTAAAACTGACAGACGCGAATTTTGGAAAAGTGAATAAGTGTTACATCTACACGGAGAATGACAAAGCTGTATCCTACCCGCTGCAGCAGGCCATGGTGAAAAATAGCAACGTAATGAGAACTTATACATTACCGAGCAGCCACACTGTATTTCTTCACTTGCCAGGTGTATTAGCAGCGGCGATTCTGCGAGAAGCGGAATCTGCCGATACATCTACTGCATCGGCTCAAAGCAGGTAAGATCGTCGTAGGACTAAAAAAATAAAATCCGGGAATCACATTCAAACACTGTAATCAATTTGAATGGCGAGCACCGGATTTCTTTCAATTAATAAAACAATGAAACATGATTCTGTCGAAAGGAAATACAGCTCCCGATTTTGTGCTCTTCGCAACGCCGGATCAAAGACTCAGTCTCTCCGAGCTCAAGGGCAAGCGAGTTATCCTTGCCTTTTTTCCTGCAGACTGGAGTCCCGTGTGTGGCGATCAGATGGCTCTCTACAACGAGACATTATCGCTCTTCAAAAAATTCAAAGCACAACTTGTCGGCATATCTGTAGATAGTAAATGGTGCCACATGGCTTTTGCCGAAAACAGGAATCTTAATTTTCCATTGTTGTCCGACTTTGAACCTAAGGGATCGATCTCCAGATTGTATGGCGCATATAATGAAGAGGTGGGTGAATGTAAGAGAGCTCTTTTTGTTATTGACGAAGAAGGAATTATCCAATGGAGTTATCTCTCTCCGGGTAGTATCAACCCGGGAGCTGATGGCATCCTTGATGCTTTAGAAGAATTATCTCATGTAAAAAATTAAATCATGTCAACTTTAAAACTTCCGGTTAACGCAGCGGATCATTACCAGGGAAGTATTGATGCCGCTATAACAATAGTTGAATATGGAGACTTTCAATGTCCCTACTGCAGGCGTGCACATCCATTAGTTAAACGTCTTCTTAAAGAAAGAGGTAACGAACTACTTTTTGTGTTTCGAAATTTTCCGCTAAGTAAAATTCATCGTTATGCTCGCATTTCAGCAACTACTGCAGAAGCATCAGGTAAGCAGGGTAAGTTCTGGGAAATGCATGATCTGATTTTCGAGAATCAGAATAAGATTACTCCTGATTATTTATTAGCACTTGCAGAAGATATCGAGTTGGATCTCTTACAACTTGAACAAGATTCTAAAAGTGAAGATGTACGGAATAAAATAATGGCGGATTTTGAAAGTGGTATTCGTAGTGGAGTCAACAGAACACCAACATTCTTTATCAATGGTTCTCACCTTCTAACTTATGATGAGACCTATGAATCGTTGTTGGATGCTGTTCAGCTTGAAGTTGAAATGAAAGAACGTTGATGATTTAAAGAATGATCTGTTATCTCCGAAGAAAAAGATAATTTTAAAATCCAGAAAAAAAATTCTGCAACCTATGAGCAAGAAAAATAAAAAGGACCCATTTAAATCCATGGAGGATAAGAAATGGCCGCTGCCTGACTACAAAAAGGAAGACGATATTTATAGCCGCGAAAAAGAAGTTCCATACAAAGAGGATGATGAACCAGAGAAAAGAAAACTAATCAATAAGGATGACGCTCCCGGAGAGGATCTTGACATACCGGGAGCTGAGTTGGATGATGCCGATGAAGCAGTTGGCGAAGAAGACGAAGAAAATAATTACTACAGTCTCGGCGGAGATAACCATGAAGATTTGGAAGAAGACAAGAGCTAATCATCTCAAACATCTACTGTCCATTTTGTTTCCAAATCAATGTCAAGTTCCTTTTTGAATTTTTGTTTCCATTGTCTCAATTCCTGATTCGCTGCCCTTGGAACTGAGTTACTAATAAGATGACATCGAATTTGACCAATGTTCAGAGAAGCAATCTTCTTGAAGTGATCAACAGTTGTTATTATTTGTTCGCATGCCCATGAGACATCGCTTCCCTTTAATTCAACAAAATGAAAATCTTGAGGAGAATTATCATTTACACACCGAACAAAAACATAATCACACTTTGCAACTCCAGCCGTTATTAAACAGCCATCCACTTTTACTCTACAGAAGGCCGCAGTGCTACCTTTTCTTCTTTTAAAATTGAAAGCTTTCCCATTTTCATTGCATGAAGATACTGCTTCAAAGCAACCAGGTTTTTGAAAAATCTTGATTAAATCGCCACAGCACATTATCTACGCCTTTTGATAAGTGAGATCAAGAAGTTTGTCAAACTCGATACTAATCTCCTCTGAAACCTTGTCTATTTTGTTGGCTGCGATTGAGCGATTTTTCTTATCGAGAATAGGAACTGTCTTTCCCGCCTCGACATAATAAGCAGTTACTTCATCGAAATCTATCCAGCATTCACGTGCAATGACCTTTTCGATTTGCCCTTCAGCCTCAGGGTGAGTTTTAGAAGCATTGCTTGCTTGTAATAAATTGTCTATTGCCGTGAGTATATAGGGGCTGTGAGTTGAAATGAATAGGGAATTATTCTTCTCATGATTTTGAATGAGCTTACGGGCTAGAAACTCGACTAATCTCTTCTGCGCCGTTGGAAAGATATTCAGTTCAGGCTCTTCTATAAAGACAGAGTAAGCAGTTATATCCGATAATGCAGTTTCGCCCTCACCACCGGTTGCATCAAACTGTTCAAAAAGAGACGCGGGGTATGTTGCAATAAATTCAATGACAATGGCCATAGGTATGGCAGATTGAAATCCGCTGGCACTCTCTTGAAGCAACACTGAATGGTCTTTTGGACCGTAGAGAATGAAGTCTCCACTTACTCCTGAATATTTAATCGAATCGAAGAACTCAATTTCTAAGGAGTATACTTTCTCCTTAGCATTCCTCCACCAGATACCAAAAACTTCAAGCAAATTTGGTAATCGCACTTTATAATGAGTTATCTCAAAAATCCTTCTGTCAACTATTGAAAAGAAATTTCTCTCGGCAGGAATAAAAACATCATTGGGCAGATTTGCCTTTATGATTTCTCTTTTTAAAGAAGTCACTTTACCATCCTTCCATTCAAAATGACAACCATAATTACTATACACAATCTCTGCTCCTACGAGTGAAAAGCGTGGCACCTCATAGTACTGTGTACATAATGTTTCGAATCCCAAAAAATCAAGTTTATCCGCATCCCTCAAATACCTCTGGATCGCAGCAATCACCTTCAGCAAGGTGCTCTTACCCGCTCCCTGAGGTCCAATTAAAATCATAACCTGCTTAAGATCGATCTCAGCATACTTGATGGGGCCGAAATTTTTTACAATCAACTTACCGTGTTTTTTCACAGTGGAAATTTTTCCAAAGTTAGGTTTCATTTTCACATATGTACATGTTCTCTACAACCAGACTCTGTCTCATTCAGATTACGACTCAATCTTTCAAAAAGAACATTTGAATAATTGGAGGTAAGAGGTAAATTCTCCAGAGTGTAAGACTACCGAAGGCAAGTATAATAAAAGCAATAGCCCGGATGAATTTGTAATTGCGAGGACAGAGTTTAACGAAATCGAATGTGAACCAGGCGATGTAGGCAATCTTCAGTACATCTGAAATCCGCAAGTCAGCGGACACATGGCCGAGCAGATAAACGACTACTGACCCTGCAGCAAACAAACTCTGGAGAAGTATAACCGTACCGAATGAATAAATGATTGCAATCATGGTTTCGAAATAGTAATACTGTTTGCGTGTTACGAGTAGCCAGAGATACAGTGTGTCAAAAGGCATTAGCACAACCAACAGGATACTCAAATGGCTGATGGCAAAACGCGTCGTGGTATCAGGACCATAATACTGCATGTAATCAATCGCAGCATTTTCACCGAAAGTTTTTTCAATCAAGTAGAGAAATAAAATGTAGACCGTTGTCCAAATAATGAAATACGAAATCGGTGATTGATGAATGTCACGCTCACCATCAATATATTCCTTCGCTGTTTTACCCGGTGCAATAATCATCTGCCAGGAAGTATACAGGAAGCCACGCTCGGCGTGCGTTAATGAAGTAATGACTTCGCGAATAAGGTAGATGAGTGTGATGCGCTCAATCTGTTTGGCCTTACGGCCGCAATGAGCGCAATAGACATCGTGCAATTCGCTTCCACAGTTCTTGCAGTATTTCATTTCTGTCGCTAAGATGATTAAATAGCTTTTAAAGAAGTTTATCCAGAGGCAGTTTTTCAATCATACTTCACCTCACCATCCTGAATAATCGAGAGTCATTTAGAAAAATCATCTGCTTCAATGATCGCATCTGCAAATGCTTTTGGAGCTTCCTGGGGGAGATTGTGTCCGACGCCACCCTTGATGATTTGGTGCGAATATTTCCCCGAAAATTTCTTAGCATAGGAGCTGGCGTCCGGATGCGGTGCACCATTCGCATCGCCTTCAAGTGTGATAGTTGCCACTGTGATCACAGGTCCTTCAGCAAGTCGTTTTTCCAATTCGTCGTACTTCGCTTCGCCTTCAGCAAGTCCGAGTCGCCAGCGATAGCTCTGAATCACTATGTCAACATGGTCTGGATTTGCGAATGAAGCAGCGCTACGATCGAAGGTTTCATCATCAAAGTCCCACTTCGGTGAAGCAATCTTCCAGATCAGTTTTGCAAAGTCATGCCGGTATTTTTCATAACCTTCTTGGCCGCGCTCTGTAGCAAAATAATATTGATACCACCATTGGAGTTCAGCAGCAGGTGGCAAAGGCATTTTGTTTGCTTCCTGGTTGCCGATCAGGTAACCACTCACTGAAACCATCGCTTTACAGCGCTCAGGCCACAGCGCAGCAATGATGTTAGCTGTGCGCGCTCCCCAGTCGAAACCTGCGATGATTGCTTTATCAATACTGAGTGCATCCATTAGGTTAATGATATCAATGGCTATCGCTGACTGCTGACCATTCCGAAATGTTTCATCAGAAAGAAATCGTGTTGATCCGTACCCGCGCAGGTAAGGCACGATCACTCTGTATCTTTTCGCCGCAAGTATGGGCGTTACTTCTGCAAAACTGTAAATGTCGTAAGGCCAGCCATGCAGAAGAATGACCGGGGAACCGTTTGCGGGACCAGCATCAATGTAACCGATATTCAAAACACCCGCATCAATCTGTTTTATTGTGCCAAAAGGCACGTTGACATTTTTTTCATTCGCCATGACGTTGAAAAATTTTTCATTCACGAAATTCAAATTGACAATTCCAAATGCACTGAGCTCAAAAGCACCGAGTGTCTTCAGCGTGTCGCCCAAAAAGCGACGACGATTGTATGTGTTCTGGTTTGACATTTTTTGATCGTTGTCTTTACTTGAAATAAAAAGACGGCATGCTTTAGACATGCCGCCCATTGTATTCCTTAAACTATTCTCCAGTTGATTTCCGGAGGGAACTAAAACCTTCGCGGATATCTTCAACGAGGAGTTCAGGTTGTTCCCAGGCAGCGAAGTGCCCGCCTTTGTCATGTTTTTTGTAATAGATCATGTTGGGATATGCCTTCTCTGCCCAACTCCGCGGAGCTGGATAAAGCTCGTCAGGAAAGACGCTCACAGCAACCGGGATCGAGACGCCTTTGACATTGAAATACCCTTTTCCAAAATACTCCCAATAGAGACGGGCACCAGAAAGCGCAGTTTTCGTCAACCAGGTGATCGTGATGTTGTCAAGGATGTCATCGCGTGTGAGACCTTCGGCTTGTCCTTGAAAGACGCGTGAGATCAGCTCGTAGCTGCGCGCATCGTGATCAAGGAAATAAGCCGCCAGTCCGATGGGTGAGTCCTCGATTCCGTATAATGTTTGCGGTCGCAGACCCATCTGGAACCCGTAGGCGATTCCCTTTTGATAAACGAACTGCAGACGATTGTAAGCGAGTTTCTCATCGGCTGAGAGACCCGATGGCGCCGGTGCGCCGGAAAAGGCCGCCGCATCAATGTCGGCTGGAAAGATGCCGGGCATGTTTGTGTGAATGCCTATCAATTCCGGTGGTGCCTCTACACCCATCATATCCGTAACAACCGCACCCCAATCGCCGCCTTGCGCAACAAACTTCTTGTATCCAAGGCGCTTCATCAGCACTACCCATGCACGTGCGATGCGCTCGGGACCCCAGCCCGTACTTGTCGGTTTACCCGAAAACCCGTAGCCTGGCAAAGAAGGTATCACTACATCAAAAGCGTCTTCAGCTTTTCCTCCGTATGCAACTGGGTCAGTGAGAGGACCGATGATCTTTAACTGCTCGATGATCGAACCGGGCCACCCGTGAGTAATGATGATCGGCATCGCATTCTTTTCCTTCGAACGAACATGAATGAAATGAATGTCAAGGCCGTCAATGTTCGTGATGAACTGCGGGTACGAGTTTAATTTCGCCTCCGCTTTACGCCAATCATACTCTGTAGCCCAATAGTGCGCCAGTGCCTGCATCGTCGCGAGCTGTACTCCTTGCGATGCATCTGAAACCGTTTCTTTTTCAGGCCACTTTGTTGCTAAAATGCGGCGATGTAATTCATCGAGGTCCGCTTGTGAAGCATGAAACTGGAAGGGGCGGATTGCCTCGCTTTCGACCGCCGGAACGGCTTGGCTGCGACCCGGGACGGCGAGGAGTACAAGGGCCCCGGTAATAAGTGTACTGCTAAGGTTACTCTTGTTCTTTTTCATTGTTTAAGTTTTTAGTTTGTGAAATTGATTTTGTAAAAGTATTTCTGGCACTAAGCGATCTCCAACCATGAAATAGGTTGAGTGGGCTAAGTGATTCTTGAAGCGGACGTATTTGAATTTCAAATTTTGAGGTGGGCGTAATACTCGGTATAGATTGTAAAAGTTACCGGTTATGAGAACTCCTTGGCGACAGCGCATCTATTAACCGACAGACATGAAATCACCCACAGTAAAATTTCGGATAAGCCTTGTTGGTTATCCTTTGCAAAAGAACCCGAACTTAGTAGCAACTAATCTCTTTATGAATAGTTTTGCATATGGAATTTTTGAGACACGACTTTTTTCACGAACTAATTGGGAACAGCAAGCAAGTTCTCAATGAGACCTTCAATTTTTCCGACTACAAGTTTACCAATTTTGACTTTGTAAACTCATTCTTAGTTAACAAGGTTTTAAGCACAGATAGGACTAACCTACTTATTACAACCCCTGACAAAGACCGCTTAAATGAGTTCTTCATTCCAACTACTTTGATTGCAACGCTTCATTGCATGAATGTAAATACAAGTGTAGACATTTCTTTAAGAGTGGATGAGATTGTTCTTTGCAAAAAAGATGGCAGGGTTTCAACAATTAAAGCAGTTACAGAAGATAAAATTCACATTCTCCCATTAGGGAAATCCAAAAGAGTTGAACTTGAAAATAAAGCGGACTATGTTCAACTATCATCAAAGTTTTCAGAAAAGTTGGAGGAAACAAAATATAGTTCAACAAAAATTAAAAATTTTGAAAGAAAAATGTTTGAACTATTCAAACGCTATCAACCAATTCTTTCTCACTTTCGCTCAAGAGAAATTCAATTACCTCTTAAAAACATAGCAAAAACTATAATCGTAGCTTCAAAGAATGAAATGCTAAATCAAATCCCTGATTGCATTCCATTTCAGTACGTGAATAAGAGCGGAGAGATTTATCCGGATACTCCTTTTGACCCATTGCTGATTGTTGTGAATGATTTCAAAACGGTAAAGGAACATTTCATTGATAAAGAAATTCCTATTGATACAATACTTTTTATTGGTGATAATAAATATCTCCATTCCATATCTGCGATCTCAAAAAACTACCGGCTCGAAAAATTGAATCACTGCATTTTTATTGGGACGCAAGATGTAGAAACAGGCGACAACTTCGAAATGCTAAAATGGAATTGGACTTTGCCCGAACTAAAATTCTTTGATGAAAGCGACTATCAAAATCTCAAATCAGAAACTATTCTGCATCCCGAATTGAGTGCAGAAATTTTAAACTTCTCAAATTTCATTATAGAAACAGAGCATCGTTACGACAACTTGATTAACCTGAAAAAACTTTTGAGTTTCATTCGTAAAGTTTATCCGATTACCGCTTTGCACAACGAAAGGCGAATAAGAGAAAGAGCAAATGAAATATTTGAAAACTTCGTGAGTGATGGAGAAGAAGTTTTTCAAGATGAGTATTACGGCATTGATAAAGATTACAAGCAGGATTTTGAGCAACTGAAAAGCATTTATGAAAACATAATCAATCTGATTAAAAACTCAAACAAAAAAGATACTTGGTTTAAGACGGCTACAAATATTGATTTTGTTGTAGTTCCAAAGTCAATCAAAACTTTTTGGGAGAAAGAACTTGCTAATTGTTTAAACAGCCAACATCAAGAGAGGAGAGTAAATAATCTTGAAAACATTTCAGAGTTAATTGATATAGCGAAGCCATCATTTGATTCTGAATACATTGGATTAAGGGAGACTCAAGTCATATCAGTATCAGATTTTTTTAAGAAAGAACCTGACGAGAATATTCATTTGTTTCTTTCGCTTTATAGCAATGGAGTTTATCCTGATGTCCTTTTACAAAAGATCCTGGCAACCAATCAGCAAACAAAAATTGTTTGCTACGAGGAAGAAGCAAAAGCATTGCAATTCTATCTGCAAAGTTTTCAGAAAAAAGATGAAATTGAATTACGTTCAAGTCATCGAGAAAAGCTTTGTGATTTGCGTTACCCTGAATCTCCAAATATCAATAACGAAAACATTGACGAATGGATAAAATATTTGATTGAGTTCGACAACCAAAAATTTACAAGAGCAGATGAGCAGAAATTTGAAATTGTTTTTGAAGACGAAACAAGAACCATCGAGAGAGAATCAAAAAGTGTTTATGTTGATGGAGGTGAAGAGCAATATAAAGAGGTGCACGAGTTGAAGCGGGGTGAAAGAGTTAGAATTTATCAGAACCCCGACAAAGAAACTTTACATGACATCATTAAAATGACAGATGAGAAAGAACTCTTTTCTAGAGTTGATTATTACTCGTCGCTTTGGAAAAATGCTTTGAGAGATTATTTCGCAACTAAAGGTTTCGGTTATCATTTTGAAAATTTTTATGAAGAACTGAAAGCAAATGGTTTGACAGTTGAACAATATCGCTTAGAGGGTTGGCTAAGGCAAAACAGCAAAACAAAATTCCCGATGAGAAAAAGAGACTTGTTGGCAATCGTGAAAACTGTAAACCACTCAGAACTAAATCAGAACATTCAAAATCTTTTAGCTTTAAAGACTGAATATGCCGGAAGAATAATCAAAGCAGGTTTTGAATTCAGCGAAGAAATAAACACTTACATTTTGACAAAGGATAAGGGTAAAATGTTGACTTGGCTTTCGGATAATCATATCCAAGAAATTATTTCAACAGGTGCTCCATTAAGAACAATCAAAGACATAAAAAAAGTGGATGAAGAACTTATTGACTAAAATGCAACGAGACATATTTCAACACCGAATTCAAAAAGGATTAATCGGAGCTGGTTCCGATAGTTTTGGATTACCCGATGAAGAAGAAATTATTTCTGACTATCCATTGCAGCGATATTTTTCAGCTGTAATATTCCCAGAAAGGAAATTTTCTGCAAGCGAAGATGAAGAAGATGAAGCAAAACTTAAAGCCGAAACAGAAGAACCTAATTCACTTTCATCCGAAGATATAATTTCTCAAAATGAAAATGATGTAATTCCAAAAGCAAAAAAGGAAGACGCCACAAGTGAGGATGAAAGCAAAGTCAATCAAAATCACTTTCATCCAAATAATTTGGGATTAACCTTCTGTATTGAAAAATCTGCAGAGAGCATTGAAGTTGAATTTTCAGGTGGCTTTTACTATTTGCCTGCACAGGAAGAAATTAAAATTAAAATACCTGAAAATGGATTTCAGCTTTATGCTGACCCGGAAAACTCCTTTCCTTTTAAAAACAAACTAAAGTATGAAGACGGATTTCTTTTTCTCTCAGAAGAGTTGAATGGCGATAAAGGTGGCAAGAACCCAAGAAGCGGAGAATATTTGGACTACGATGGTTACAAGAAATCGGATTCATTCAAAGAACGACCAATTAAAAACTGGATTTATTATTTTGATAAACTGATAGCTCCCCGTATTTGGAAAAGAAGAATCTTTTCTCATTCTACAATTCTTAAAATCATAGACACGGAAAAACCAGTTGAAATTCCGATTGCAAACAAGACACACAAAGAGGTAAAGTTTGGCTACAACATTAGAACCTATTATGTAAAAGGGAACAAGTATATAAAAATTCAACTGGTAAATATTTCCAAAGAACAATCCTCAAAACGCTTTACACCAAAGACACCTGAACTAAATTCAAAATGTTTATTCCAAGCGGAGATAAAAGTAAAGTCGGACAAAATTCTTCCTTACAAATCAAATCAGGAGTTGAACCCGTTTGACCCCGAAGCAGAAGAACTAAATTTTCTCTACAGAGATGTAAAGAGTTTTGGCATCGGACATAATTGTTCGGTAAGTTGGAACAGAAAAGAAAATTTATTGCAAACAACTTTTCTTCCAGAGTTTAATGTGAAAGACACGAAGAATGATTTCAAGGAAAGCGATTTTGAAAATCCCAATGATTTCAAATTATTGAATGAATCGCTTGATATCAAAAATCTTTCTCTGTTCACTGATCTTGACAAAGACGAAATCATTAAGCGACTTTTCAGTTTCATTGATATTTACGGTAAATGGATTGACCAACAGAAAAAGAAAAACAACTTCAACACAGGAAAGGAAAAAGAAATTGGTGAAAGAATTATTTCACGGCTTGATTACAATTACATCCGATTACAATCAAATATTGATTGCTTAAAAAATGATGATGTGTTTAGAGCATTTCAGTTTGCAAACACTGCAATGCTAATTCAAATCATTATCTCAAACGATAAAGATTTCACGAAGGAAGAAAAAGAAGTCTCAACAATCAACAAAAATATTCCTTACAACGATTTGAATTTTTTCAGGGAATATGATTATTCACGACTGAACTTTACTCCTAAATACAGACCGTTTCAGTTAGCTTTTCTTTTGTTGAGCATCAAAGGAATTACAGAACCAGAATCAGATGAAAGAAAAAAGATTGTAGACTTGATTTGGTTCCCGACAGGCGGAGGGAAAACAGAAGCATATTTGGCAGTGACAGCTTTTACAATTGTGTGGAGGAGAAGGATGAATGACGAAGAAGCATCGGGAGGTGTATCGGTGATAATGCGTTACACATTGCGTTTGCTTACAGCACAGCAATTTGAAAGAGCTTCAAAACTTATTGCTTCATTGGAATTTTTGAGAAGAAATTTCAAAGACGAATTGAAATCAAAAACAATTTCAATTGGCTTGTGGGTAGGAAATCAATTAACCCCAGGAAAAGTTGACGGAGAAAACGGAGCATTCAAAGTTGTAGAAGAAATTGAAAGAGAGTGTAGAAAGAAAAATGGCAGACCTGAACTGAAAAATACTTTTCAAATTTCAGCTTGTCCGTGGTGTGGAACAAAACTTATTTCAGAATATGACTATGGTTTTGAAGCAGACAATAAAAAATTTAAAATCAAATGCCTTAATACTAAATGCGCTTATCACAAGGAAATTCCAGTTCAAGTAGTTGATGAAATGCTATTTGAAAATCCACCTACTCTATTGTTTGCAACAGTTGACAAGTTTGCACAATTGGCATGGAAAGGTGAAGCACACACGTTTTTCAATAGCTTGAATGATGATAAACTACCACCCGATCTAATAATTCAAGATGAGTTACACTTGTTGAGCGGACCGTTAGGTTCAATCGTTGGAATCTTTGAAGGTGTAGTTGAAATACTTTGCACGAAGGAAAATAAAAATCTTACTCCGAAAATTATTGCATCAACAGCAACGACAAGAAATACATCACAGCAAATTGCAAAACTTTATGGAGACAGAATAGTAAATATTTTTCCACCATCAGGACTTACTTACAACGATAGCTTTTTTGCAAAAGAATCAAAAGAAGAAAGCAAAAGAAAGTATATCGGCTTTATGCCTGTGGGCAAAACCGCTATTGATACACAACTCCAGCTCATTGCTCATTTGCTTGAAGCAAGAATTGAAAACAAAGAACCAATCAATGATGATTACTGGACCTTGGTTTCCTATTACAACTCATTGAAAGATGTTGGGAAAATCAGAAATAAAGTTGGTGATGAAATCTTTGTTAATACAGCCACATTGCAAGCAAGGTTGTTTGGCAGAAATAATCAGTGGACCTATAATCATTTCGGCTTAGAAGATAGAACAGAAGAACTCACGGCACGAGTTGAGAGCAGTAAAATAAAATCGGTGTTAAAACAACTTGAAAATAAATTTGAGTTAGTAGAAAAGGAAAGTAAAAATAGTAGGAAATACAATGCAGTGCACCCAAGTATGATTGATTTGGTTCTTGCAACAAATATGTTTTCTGTTGGAATTGATGTTAGTAGGTTAAATCTGATGCTGGTAAATGGAATGCCAAAAAATATCGCTGAGTATATTCAGGCATCAAGCCGTGTTGGAAGGCAAGTTGAAGGGTTGGTAGTCACATTTTTAGATCCGAATAGAGCAAGAGACAAATCTTACTTTGAACATTTCATTCCTTTTCATCAGGCATTTTACAAGAGCATTGAACCGTTGAGTGTAACTCCATTTACAGAAAACACGATTGATAAAATGCTTACTACTCTGATGATAACTTTTGTAAGACACAAAATTCCCGGACTGAATCAGAATAATGATGCACAATATTTCCAAAAGGAAAATATTGATGAATTGAAATCATTCTTTAGAGAACGATATAAAGACAAAGAAACGGGAAAGGTGCCGCCAGAGTTTGACTTTTTTGAGAGACAGATTGATTACTTAGCAAATGATTGGGAAGAAAGAGTTCATCCCAATATTGGCCTGAAAAAATATGATGAACTAATGAAAAGAACAACTCAAGTTGGTGTTTCTGACACAGACGATTGGATTGTTATGCAATCTATGAGAGAGGTTGATTCAGATACTTTTATTCAAATCAAAGAATCATTTTCGTTTTCAGGTTAAAACTAAAATCGTATGCCTAAATATATTCAATCACAAACAAGAAAAATGCTAAGTGCTTACGGCGGGGTAGGTTCAATTTTGGAAACTGAAAAAGGCGCTTTGCTTGTAGAAAATTTTGACAAGTGGAAATACTTCACGGACAATTCAAGAATTTTTGACCATGAAGAATTTGTGATTGAAGATAACCGTTTGTTAAAGCGGCTTCAAGTACATTTTAAAAACCTTCAAAAGTTTGTTCGTGTTCCTATCAATATTGCAAACCCATTTGTCACGAGTGATTCCGTTCCATTAAAACCTAAAGAGATAGCAAGTGCAAAATATTTTCCTGAATGGATGTATTGCTCAAATTGCGAAAGATTTAAAACTGTAAAAGAATGGTGGAAGCGTTGGCATCAAACTTTAGAAAAGCACAACGAACCAGATGCCGCAGTAAAATTTATTAAACCTAAATGCTACCAATGTTTTGACAAAGCAAAAGAGGAAGAAAAGAAGAATAAGAGAAAAATTAAAAAGTATCACGAGTTGGAACAAGTTCGTTTCATTATGACTGCACCAAATGGAGAGATTAGGGACTTACCTTGGGAAAGATGGAATCTTGCAGAGAAAAATATAAATGATGAAACCGCAGAAGAAGGAAATATTCGTTTAGACTTCACGAAACTTTGTTGCGACAAGCCTGATTTAAGATACTTGCGTTCAGAAACATTTGCTGACTTAGCAGGTATTCGTGTAAAATGTGAGAACAAAGGATGCGATGCAAACGGGAGGGAAGTAAATCTTTCAGGATTATTTGGTTTACGAATCGGAAATGATAAAAACAAACAATTCAAACCAGTTATCAGAACAAGCAACAGCGTCTATTATCCTCTTTGCATCAACAGTATTTATTTACCGAAGAAAGTTCAAGAAATAAAGCAAGAAGATAAATCGGTAATTCGCAATCTCCTTTCAAATGATGTGAGTAGAGAAGTTATTTACAATAGCTTTAAAAATTACGACAAGCAAACGATTGATGATTTCATAGACGAAAAAGACCAAGCCCCCTTTGAAGCAGAAATTCATTATCGTTTAAAAGAGTTCAAATTTATTTTCGAGCATCCAAACTACACCGACAAAGAAGAGAAAAACAACTTGACTTATGAAAATCAAGACACATTAACACTTTCAGATTTCGGAATTTCAACTCTGATAAAAGTAAAGCGACTGAAACTTACGACAGTTCAAACAGCGTTCACAAGGCAAGAGCCTTTTGACAAAGATTTATTTATTAGTCAAGGTGACACTCATGCGCTAATCAAAATAAAGTATACTTCATCGCAAGCGATAAACACGAATTATCTTTTGGCAACAGAAAGTTTCGGAGAGGGAATTTTCATTAACCTTGATAAAAATAAAACAGACGAATGGTTTTTCAAATATTTTTCTGAATCTGGAAAATTCAGAGAAAGAATTGAAACAATAAGGAAAAGAATTTCCCAATCGGAAATTTTGCAAAAGGATAAGTTCATTGACCAAAAACATTTAGCAAAATTTATTTTGTTGCATACTCTCTCCCACTTGCTAATTAAGGAGCTTGAATTTCTTTGTGGTTATGCTGCCACTTCATTAAACGAAAGGTTGTTTGTGGACAGTGAGAATATGCAAGGAGTTTTACTTTATACTGTTGCCGGTTCAGAGGGAAGTTACGGAGGAATTATTACACAATCAGACCCGGTATCATTCAAAAAGATTTTAGAATCTGCATTGTTTAGGAGTAACGATTGTGCATCTGACCCCGTATGCTATCATTCAGAAGGACAAGGAATCGGAGGAATGAATTTCGCAGCGTGTTACTCTTGTTCTCTTTTACCTGAAACATCTTGTGAGGAATTCAATAGCTTTTTAGACAGAGCAATGCTTATTGATAATAACTTTGGATTTTTTAAAACTGACTAATGAAACAAACGACTCTGCATATAATGCCAACGCATTTGCAAGCACATTTTATTTTTTCCAGCGCACAGCCTACCTGCTGGAGTAACATGCGGTAATCAGTCTTTTTTAAGTTTCATTTTTTAAAACTCATTTAAAACTTAAGAATAACCACTAAGCGATTATTGAAGAACCAATGGCTTTACCACTGTACTCTTCAGGAACTTCAGTATGAAACAACCCAATCATGTCGTCTTTGAAGTTATAAGGAACGAAGGCGAACTTATCGTTTAGTTTGATTTCAAACCGATGATTTTTTTCGTTGTTGATCACCTCTGCATTTTCAATATCTTTCTTCATGCTCATGGAATTGTGACCGCTGTTTATTCAATCTTACTTTTTCTCTTAGCGACCTACAGATTCTTTAAATAAATAGTTCACCAGCACTTGCACGCGGGGACCTACAAAGAGAGCGGCCATTAGAGCCAATGGAAAAGAAACCAACCAGGAGAGAAACCAAATAGTAAAAAAACCGGGATGAAGTCCATAGTTGAATGCCACCAATGAAGCGGAGATGATCCCGGTGGTGATGAAGCCCATGATGGCTGCAAATGCTATTCTTTGTTTCATAAGCTCGATTGGTTTTTGTCAAGAATTTATCTGTTACGAAAACAACTATTCAAAACTGTTCAGAAAAAAATTTGCCTGATCAACAAATAATTCCGGGTACTGAAAAAAAGAACCGTGAGCAGAATCAGGATAGTAGGTTAGAACTGCATTCGGAATTTGCCTGAAGAGTTCAAGAGAGGAAGCGCTATCCATCATCTTGTCATTACTTCCCTGGATGATCAAAACAGGTTGGACAATCTTGCTAATATCAATCGTTAGCTGATCTGTGCCCCAGCGGGTAAGTGCATTGATCTGCGCTTGAATGGTTGGCAGTGTAGCTTCCTTGTCACGGTCTTCTTTCCTTTCCATTAAGCGGTGAAGTACGGCACTCAACTTTGCCCTGCTCTTTTCCGATGTCGTTGCAAAAAGAAACAAGAACCTTTCCATAGGAGTCAACTGAAATGCTTTTTCAATCAGCTGAGGAAATGAGTGCAACACCTTGGTACCTTGTGGAGCAGTTCCTACCAAAATGATTTTACGCACTAAATCCGGCCTCACTACTGCAATGATCTGTGCAATAAAACCGCCCAATGAAAAACCAAGCAAGTCACACCTGTTGATCCCTAATGCCGCAATGATCTTGATTGCATCCTGTGTCATGTCCTGAACATTATCCGGCGTTGCTCCACCGGAATTGCCGACACCGGTATTATCAATGACCACTACCCGCCTTTCTTTGGCGAGGCCATTAATAATTATGGGATCCCAATTATCCAACGTTCCTGTAAAGTGCTGCAGACAAACTATGGGAACGTCTGATTGCATACCCAATGATCGGTACGCATATGCGATACCTCCAACTTCGATAAATTGGGTTGGTGTATCCGCATAATTTAAAATTTGAGAATTCATGATGCTTAGATTTTACTTTTAGTTTAAAGATTTCAACTCGCTTAATGTGTTCTGAAAATAGCTGCTCAATAAATTTTTGTTCGTCTTTAACTTTTGCAATAGAGATATTTTTACTGCTTGGTTTTATTGGCGTCCCTATAGGAAAATGTTTCGATGATCGCATCTCCGATCTCGTCCGTGAACTCATCAAGTGCGAAGTGGCCGCCATCGAAATAGCGGACTTCTGCTGACGGCAAGACCTGCTTTATTAATTCAGGGCCCGTCGGGACGAAGAGTGGGTCATTATTCCCCCAGACGATGAGCGTCTTCGGCTGCTTGTCCTTTAGATAGGCGTTCCATTTTGCATAGGACTCGAAGTTCGTTGAGTAATTCAGGAACAACCGTGACATGAACACTCTATTAGAATCGTTTGAAAATGTATAGGCATCGATCGCCCATTTGTCCGGGTTCAAGGCATCAGGGCGATGGGCTCCAGTATGGTGTAGTAACTTATCGCGTGCCACGGTGGCGAATTGTTCGACTTGGGCAAGTTTCTCTGGAGTTTCAGGGCCGTCGAGCAGCTCGTAGACTTTCAACTTCGTGAGATCCCATCCCTTCCTGGAGAGCACCTCATTTTGGAAAACAAGACCAGTGATTCTCTCCGGATGAGCCAAAGCGATGCGCATTCCAATTGGAGCGCCAATGTCGTGCATGTACAAGATGATTGGCCCGGGTGCCAACTGCGTCAGGAATGCATCCATCACCAATCCCACGCCGTCGAAGGTCGGTTGCAAAACATTAGGATCAGGCGCATCACTGAACCCCATGCCGGGATAGTCAGGCGCAACGACATGAAACTGGTTTGCCAGAAGGGGAATCAGGTCGTGGAACTGGTACGACGACGAGGGAAAACCGTGAAGCAGGACGATGGTCGGTTTCAGCGGGTCCCCGGCCTCGCGGTAAAAGATCTTGACGCCCTCAACGTCAAGGGTTTTGAAATTCATAAAGCTTGCTTGCTGGTTCATGATCTTACTTTTGTTTTATTGAATGGTTTATAAATTTTTCAATCAGTTCAATCCTTTCTCAATCAACAGAATTTTTTTGTTTTAGCTTTTAGATACCGACACGAAGGCAGCATCACGCGTCGAATCTATTACGTGAACATCTCGATGATCGCCTCGGCGATCTCGTCGGAATACTCATCGAGAGGGTAGTGGCCGGCGTCGAAATAGTACAACTTGGCCATCGGTAGAACTTGCTTCAATGCTTCCGGGGCTGCCGGTGTGAAAAGAGGGTCGTTTCGTCCCCAGATGATAAGCGCCTTCGGCTGTCGGTTCTTCAGAAAGGCATTCCATTCCGGATAGTGCTGGAAGTTCGAAGCGAAATCCATAAACAACCTTGACATGAAGGCCTGACTCGCTGGGTTTGAGAACGCGTGAGCGTCGATCGCCCAATTGTCCGGATTCAGGGTATCGGGCTGGCGCGCTCCTGATTGGTGAAGAAACTTGTCTCGGACTTCGGTTGCCCATTGTTCGACCTCGGCTAACTTCTCTGACGTTTCATGGCCACCAACCCGCTCGTAGGCTTTGAGGCGCTCGGGGTTAAAGCCATCTCGTGAAATTGTTACGTTCTGAAAAATCAGGCCAGCGATCCGTTCAGGGTTTGCTGTTGCGATTCGCAGTCCGATCGCACCGCCAATGTCAAACAAGTATAAGATGACCGGCCCCTGCGTGCACTTGGTGATGAACGCACTAATAACCGAAGACACATCGTCGAAGGTTGGTCGGAGGTCAGTCACGCCAGGCACATCGCTGTAACCCATGCCAGGGTAGTCGGGCGCTATGACATGAAATCGATTGGCGAGAAGCGGAATGAGGTCGTGAAACTCGTGTGACGACGAGGGAAAACCATGGAGCAAGACGATGGTCTGTTTCAAACGATCTCCGGCCTCGCGGTAGAAGATCTTAACGCCCTTAACATCGACGGTTTCGAAGTTCATGGAGCTTACTTGTTTGCTCATTGTTTAGGTAGTTTAGATTCATTTTGAAACATAGTTAATACTACACATCGTTAGAGCTGACGCAATGATCTGAAAGCCGCACGCAGTTCTTCCGAGAATAATTGAGGCTGTTCCCATGCAGCGAAGTGTCCTCCTTTATCAACTTCATGGAAATAAATTAGGTTGGTATAAGCGCGCCGTGTCCATGTCTCGGGAGCGCGATAAACGTCTTCCGGAAAAACCGTAATTGCTACGGGGATTGAAATCTGTGCGGTCTTCTCCCCAGTCGCACTTGTAGGACTTGTTCCATGATTCTCCCAATACAGCCGTCCTGACGAGGCCGCAGTGTTCGTCAGCCAGTACAATGTAATGTCATCAAGCACGTCGTCTTTCGTCGGGGACTTTTTCGGATCATCACCAGTCTTCCACTGCGCGAAACCAGGATGCAGGAGGATCCAGGCTGCAAGGCCCGCAGGGGAATCCGTGATGCCATACCCGACAGCCTGTGGCCGCGAAGTCATCATCACGAAGTAGGCAGAGTTTCCGCTCTTGCGGTATGCGCTTAGGGCGTCGAACACACCTCGTTCCTGCTCTGACATTCCCGCTGGCATGGGACCAATACCAGCGAGCGCTGCTTCTACGTCAGGCGGTACTGCGGCCGGCAAGTTGATGTGAATGCCAAGCAGTCCTGCTGGCGCTTGTCGACCCATCGCTTCGGAAACGACCGCACCCCAATCACCGCCTTGAGCGACGTAGTGAGTGTAGCCTAAGCGCTTCATAAGCACATCCCAAGCTCGTGCGATTTGGTCGGGGCCCCAACCAGAGTTCTCCGGTTTACCGGAGAAACCATACCCCGGCAAAGAAGGTATAACGACATCAAAAGCATCTTCAGCTTTTCCCCCGTATGCAACAGGGTCAGTGAGAGGTCCTACGACCTTTAATAGTTCGAATATGGAACCGGGCCAACCATGAGTAATAATCAACGGCATGGCATTCGGTTCTTTTGAGCGAACGTGAATGAAATGAATATCAACGCCCTGAATGGTCGTCATAAACTGAGGAAACGCATTCAATTTTGTTTCTGCTTTTCGCCAATCATAATCAGTTCCCCAATAGTGTACGAGTGCTTGCAACGTGGCAAGTTGCACACCCTGTGATTGATCTGTGACGGTTTCCTTATCCGGCCACCGAGTCTCTTTAATGCGACGACGTAATTCATTGAGGTCAGCTTGTGGAATGTGCACCTGGAAAGGTTGAATGACATCGGAGGATGCTCCCTTGTTAGAAGATCCGCTTTGCGAACTGCTGGCAGGACCCTGAAGAGCAAGCGCTACGATCATTGTACTTGCGAGAATAGTTTTACTTTTTCTCATTGTTTAAGTTTTTAGTTTTTGAAATTGATTTGGTAAAAGTATTTCCCGCAACAGACGATCTGCAACGATGAAGTAGGTTGAGCGGGCTATGTGATTCTTGAAGCGGACGAATTGGAATCTGAGATATTCTCACTCGATTTGTCGAATCATATCTTCCACTTTCACAATAAAGAATTTTCCGAAGTCCGATTTCAGCAGTTGGTCCACCTTCCACCCAGGCTTCATATACTTTTGCCGGAACGATTCTGTATTATATGTTTTGATTTGGCTATTAGTCAAAGTCTCTATTGTAGCTGCAAGCTACAAAATTGAAAAAGTGTGAGTAGACTAAAATGAACTGAACAACCACGTCAGAATGTCGTTACTCCCTTTGCTGCTTTTTCTTTACTGTGGAGCTCTCTCAGCGCCGCTTGCAGCTTTTTCAATAACAGCAGCAACTTCACTTGCGTGCGTGATATACACTGCGTGACTTGCTTTGATTTCTGTGACTTCCGATCTTGCTCTCTGAGCCATTCCTCGCTCAACATCCGGCGGTATCATGCGATCTTCAGTTGCTACGACATACCAACTTTTCTTTGTCTTCCACGCAGCAACTGTTAACTCAGTTGTGAAAGCAGCGAGACCAACGGGAACTTGTGAGTCTGCCATGAACATTGCTTTGGCTTGTGGAACATCGGCACAAAATGCAGAGTGAAATTTTGTTTTGTCGAGCCAGATGAAACCATTCTCAGGAGGAAGAACCGGAGAGTTTGGATCAGGCGGTGCACCTTGTTGCATTTTGAATAGTGATTCACCGGCATCCGGAACAAATGCAGCAACATAAACAAGTCCACTGACATTCGAACCGTCGCCTGCTTCGGAAATGATAGCGCCACCATACGAGTGCCCAACTAAAATTGTCTGACCATCTTGTCGGGACAATACCGCTTTGGTGATTGCTACATCATCTGCAAGACTTGTGTTGGGATTGCTTACTACTGTTACATTAAATCCTTTTTCTTTCAGGATTCGGTAAACACTTTCCCAGCCCGAGCCATCTGCCCAGGCGCCATGAACGAGAACGACATTCTTAACCATAGTTTTTGATTTTTGTGTGAAAGAATTAAGCAAGTTTTATTTGTGATTTCTTTTCAAGCGCGTGATACTCTCCACCAAACCAGGAGGTGAGTGTTTCAACATATTCACTGGCCGCCTCTTCCCATACGCGATGCTCAGCGTCAAGCAGCAGGTAGCGGTTGTTCGGAAGCCGATCAGCAAGGAACTGTCCGTTTACAGGCGGCACGATCGCATCATTCTTTCCTGTGATGATCAATGCAGGCGTTTTAATGTTGTACAACAGCGGCTCCAGTTTAGGGCAGTCCTGAATATATCCGCGCACAAACTGTGTTGCTTCATCGAGTCGCCGGCCTGCTGAGGCGGCTCGAAAATCTTCGATGATAGCAGCGGGTGTCAATTGCGCCGCATGTTCCAGGTAAGGCTTCACACCATCAGAACCGGCCTCAGCTAAAAAACCTGTTGGCGAATAAATGAGATCCTTTAACACGCCGGCGGCAAGATCTGGTTGCATTGCTGCACTACCAATAACCAGGCTCTCAAAAAGTTCTGGTTGTTTTGAATCTGCAAATAGAAGTGCAGGTGTACCAACATCAGGTGCGACGACGTGCGTTCGGTTAATACCGAAATGTTGGAAAAGCTTGATCAAAAAATCTCCCATCGCCTCCGGTGCCATTACATCCGTACGACTTTGCGAGAGTCCAAAACCTGGCAGGTCAACTAATATAACAGGATGTTCGAGGGCAAGCTGTGGCGCCAGACGATGAAACGAATAAATACTTTCTGGCCAAGGCGCTGTAAGAAGGATGGGGATGCCTTTCGAAACACCTGATCGTGCATATCTGATTGTCAAACCGTCTATCTCAGTAGTTGCTACTTCACCGATGTTTGGTAAATTATCTTCACTCATTTTTAATCCTGATTTTTTCATATTGATTTTCTTATTCAAAATGATTCAGAAAAAAATTAGCCTCGTTCACAAACATTTCAGGGTATTCAAAAAACATCCCATGACCAGTATCTGGATAAATAATGAGAACCGCATTCGGAATTTGCTCGAATAGTTGTTGTGATGTTGTACGGCTGTCCATCATTTCATCATTACTGCCTTGAACAATTAAAACAGGTTGGCGCGCATCACCGAGATTTAAAGTTACCGGATCAGTTCCCCAACGGGTGAGTGCTTTGATCTGTGCTTGAATGGCAGGCATTCCTGTGTCCTTGTCGCGATCATTTTTTCTCTCCATCAATCGGCCTAAAGCTGCTGACACTTTCGCTCTGCTTTTTTCAGATTTGGTTGCGAAGATGTAGAGGAATCTTTCCTTTGGATCATAACCAAATGCCTTTTCAACGAACTGTGGAAATGAGTGCATCGCGACAGCGCCTTGTGGTGCAGTTCCTACCAAAATGATTTTACGAAACAAGTCCGGTTGCATAACTGCCAATGTCTGCGCAATGAAACCACCAATTGAAAAACCCAACAGGTCGCACTTGTTAATCTTTGCTGCAGTGATGATTTTAATTGCATCGTGTGCCATGTCCTGCACATTATCGGGAGTTGTTCCACCGGAGTTACCAATTCCTGTATTGTCAATCGTTACAACCGGCCGTTCTTTTGCAAGACCATTGATGATGATTGGATCCCAGTTATCTAATGTTCCTGTGAAGTGCTGTAAGCAAACAAGCGGTATTCCTGATTGCTTTCCTAATGAGCGATACGCATAACGAATTCCTTCAACTTCGATGTATTGAGTTGGCGCGTCTGCGTAATTTAAATTTTCTGCATTCATAACAAGCGTATTTTCTCAATCGGTTGAATTCAAATAATAATTTTGGTGCTGGTCACAAATTCGATTTATACCGATGGCATTTAACTAAATGATCATTCACAATGCCTACCGCTTGCATAAAAGCATAGCATATCGTTGAGCCGACAAACTTGAATCCTTTTTCGTAAAGGGCTTCACTCATAGCATCTGAATGAGCAGTTCTTGGTGGAATTTGTTTGACATCTTTCCAACGGTTTTTAATTGTTTTGTGGCCGGTAAATTGCCAAATGAATTTATCAAATGAACCATACTCGTTTTGAATCTTAATAAAATTCTTTGCATTGTTCAGGGTACCGTGAATTTTCAATTTATTTCGAATAATGCCTTCATCATTAAGCAGCTTTTGAATTTTCTTGTCAGTGTAGCGCGCTATTTTCTCAGGCTGAAAGTTGTCAAAGGCCTTTTTAAAATTTTCTCTTTTATTTAGTATCGTGCTCCAGCTTAATCCCGCTTGAAAAGTATCAAGCACCATAAACTCGAAAAGCTTTCTATCATCGTGTATCGGTACTCCCCATTCTTCGTCATGATATTTCATCATCAGTTCAGACGAAAGAGACCATGGGCAGCGATATATTGATTTAAGAGTGGGCATAAAAAACGACTATTTGAAAATTAACATTTTTAATACGAGTTCTACCGCTTTATCATTGGGATTTGTAAATTGGTGGGACGATTTTCTTCTTTGTCAAAACCACGTCCGTCCACATTTCTTGCGCCCCAAAACATCATTCCGTCATAGAGAAAAATCAAATCGAATTCTTTAAAGACTTGCCCTTCTGCCAAGCCGAATGGCGCGAATGCTTTTTTCAAAATGCTTTGTGATTCTCCAATCTTCCATTCGTTAAAACCTTTTGTGAATTTATTCAGGACGTCAGCAAATCCTTGCGCCAATGGTGTTACAGAATATTCTTCGTCAGCAGTGAAATTTACTTTTTGTGCACCGGGAGCAATAGGATGTTCACCAAGCCATTCGATATGTCCTTTGATAGACATTTTTGCAAGAGGCACTTTTCCATACGGGTCGGCAAGATTGGTTATTACAAGCTTAAAGCTGCCATCTTCAAGAAGTGTAAATTCTCTTGTCAGATAAAAAGGCTTCAGTGAGCCGTCTGCATTTTTTGTGTTACTCGGCCGCACTTCAGGAGTAATGCTTTTCCAATTTCCCAAAGAAGATTTTTTTATTTCGTCTAATGTCATGCTATTAATTTTTGGTTTATGATTTTGTCACACATCGAAACGACGTGAAATAATTTTTCATCGAGTCTGATAGCTACTTGCAGTATTTCATTATTTCTGAATTGCCCGAACAAGCTGGATGGAAGATCGTATTCGACAAAAGCTTTTTTGTTTTCATCTTCGTAAACAATCATTCTCAGAGGAGCGTAAAGCGATGCTCTGATATCATGAACAGTCATTTGAATTGCGATGAGCGGATTTCCGATCACGTATTGTTTTGCTTTGTGTGGCTTGCCGGAAATATTCAGAAGCGCTCCATGATTTTGAATGTTGAACAGGATGAGCCCTGTACTTCCTTCGAGAGATTTGAGATACGATTGCACTTTACCCGGATCAGTAAGCACATCCTTTGCATATTCGGCATCGAGGAACTTAATTGTTGACTCAAGTTTGGTTGTGAATGAATCGTAAGTGCTTTGCAACTCAATCTGACGATGTGTTACAACAACTGAATTTTCAGATAGAGGATGATCAGTTGTCATGTTGATGGAATTCATCCATCAAAATTCTACAACACTGAAACCGATCAATTGTAAAAATCAAAGAGAGTGGTGCGAAAATGAAAGGGGGTGTTGATACATGTACCTTTTGTCTCGCGCGATGTCACGAGAGAGCTAAAATAGTTTTCAAATATTTAAATGCCTGTGAACAAATTCTGTTATCGCAGGAATTTGATCAGACAAACCCTTGGCGGTAAAACTCGCAGCTACTGTAGCTAACCATTTGCCTACACGTGATTGTAGACTCGGCTTATCATTTCTGCTGGATAGAATGATTTCTTTCAATTCTGCGATTTGGCTCTGGCTCACTCCAACTTTTTCGAGCTCCTGTTCGAGAGCCTCCACACTAACATTTATGTTTTTCTGCTCTACCTTTTCACCGGCAGCAATATTTAAAGGATTGTTGTCTCCATAAATATTATTAGTTATGATATTCTGCACTTTGTCTTTGTTTTCTTCAGTCATAGGAAAATAGTTTATCAAATCCGGAAATTCTTGATCAAGTTCAATTAGTGTATCAAGTAATTTTTGTTTTGTTAGCTCTAAAATAGTTTGAAGTTGTGATTTTCCAATTTCTCTGAACATATTTCTTAGTGCGCCACCAATATTCTCTATGGCAGGAAACGCTTTCGCAATGACAAAAACTTGCTCTGCCGGTAAATAAATAATTCCATGTGTTTGCCCTTGTAAATTTTGAATATTATTTTCAATAATTGAAATCGGTTCAAGAACACAATGGTTATTTATAAGCTGCATTATTTCTTCGTTCCCTTCTTCAAACAAAACTGGTAAAACACGCTTAAGTCCAAATGGGAATTCAATAGTCATTTTCATTCCGGTGAACACTTTTCGATAGGGTGGCAAGGCTTTGTCACCGCCAGAATATCCTTCAAGCTCCTTTTTCAACCATACCTTAAAGCGTTCATTATTGACTTTGACTGATAAGATTTTGGAACGTGTCAAGGCTTGCGACAGTTGAATTTTATCATACGCTAAGTCGGCAATGAGTTCCTTTATCATTTCTTATTCTTCAAGTAGAATGAAAATTACCGGGGTGACTACAATGCTATTTCCTATTGTAGCCATTTCATGTTAGTTGCTTAAAAACCTCTTTTAAATTTATCATCTCTTTCCTTGCGTCTTCCACACTTGTAATAACTGGCGATTTAGAAATTTTAATAGAAGTAATTTTTTCTTCGAATAAATCCTTCATCGCTTGTTGCATCTCTGCCGGCGTATCTGCCTGCATGAACTCCTGGAATAATTCAGGCCTGACATTGTCTCCAAAGTAATCTTTTAAAATTTTTAATTTTTTTTCCATGTTATCAAGCCTTTGTCCCTTAATCTTTTCTTCATTCAAAGTTGTTCCAAGGATTAGTAAGTACCATAGTTCTCCTAAGAATGTCCAAATTCCGGAGCCTCTATTTATTTCATAAATAAAAAGTGGCCCTGCTGACCCATACTCATCCGCGGAAAGAAGATCGCGCTTGAGGTCGTGATAGTATGCCTTTAATGTTTTGTATATGGGCTCCAGATTGAAGAGAGGTAAATTTTTCGATGTCTTCTCGAATGTTATCTCAATGACATGACATCTCATCATTGAAAACTTTTTTTTGTAGCCATCGCCTTGTTTGTACGCTGACCAGTATTTTGTGAGATCTGAATTTCGCCCGATCCAAAAATCATAGAAGAAATTTTCATCCATGTTTAATGCTTTTTGTGGAAAGTTTTGACGAAGGTCTTAATTCTTTGATTTGTTTGTTTATCTGGAGGTGGATTAATAATCATTGACCTGCTCAGTAGCATTCGCCTCGTGTGGAAGCTCAAACTGCATTCTGCAAAAACGAAATTTGATGCTCAAATTTTTTTCAATTGAATCGACAGGGAAGGAGCTATCGCAATTGCCGAAGAGCAATCAATCCTTGAAGCGAGTCTGTGAGCCTTGGACAGGCTCACAGAAAATCTATATTTGTTGAAGTACTTTCATCAATGCATGAATCCCTGATAAAATATTTCAGCAACTACAATACTATACCCCTGACTGAAGATGAGGTTCATTCAATTGAGAGTGTATTTGTCCCGAAAAAATTCAGAAAACATCAATACTTTTTGCAGGAAGGCGAGGTGTGCGAATACAGGCAATATCGAATTGGCTAATTTTAAAAATCAAAAATAAAACACTGAACCACAAACAAAATGAGATCGAATCATGGTCAACATAATAGTGGTAACACGAACGGCCCTATTGATCGCCCGGCGCGCCTCCACCTGGACCGTCACCGAACACCTGGTCGGACAATCGCCCGAGTGTGTCGCGGTTGACCCACGTAACCCGGCGCGCGTGTACTGCGGAACTGCTGGTGCCGGTCTCTTCCGAAGCCACTATGGCGGCCGGACTTGGGAACCGGTTGATCCGGGCATTGAGCACGACACTATCACGGCTGTCGCCGTGAGTCATGCGGAGCGGGCAGGGTTCGGTATCCTTTATGTCGGTACCGAACCAAGTTCGGTGTTTCGCTCAGACACTAGTGGCGACAGCTGGGTAGACCTGGCTGGATTGCGCGTGCTCCCTTCGTCTGACACCTGGAGTTTTCCGCCACGACCCCATACGCATCATGTTCGGTGGATCGAATCCGATGTGAGCGTCGCTGATCGCTTGTTCGTCGCAATCGAGGCTGGCGCGCTCGTGCGCACGTTCGACGGAGGGCAGACCTGGCGTGATCGCGTTCGCGGCGGTCCGTACGACACGCACACAGCGGCAACGCACCCGCTGGCGCCCGGACGGATCTACTCTGCCGCCGGCGACGGATACTTTGAAAGCGCTGATGCCGGAGACTCGTGGAGCTCGCCCGAAGATGGATTGAAGCATCTCTACCTTGTAGGCATCGCCGTGGATCCCGCGGATCCTGATTCCGTGATCGTTTCCGCAACGAACGGCCCCGGATCTGCGTATTCGCCGCAATCGGCCGAAGCGTATATCTACCGGAGGACCAAGCTCAACCCATGGGAGCAGGCAATGAGCGGAATGCCGGTGGCCCAAGGCACGACGGTGAGCCGATTGGCCACTTATTCAGGCGAACCAGGCGTTGTCTATGCCGCTAACAACCGCGGCCTCTTCAAATCAGATGATGCGGGGCGGAACTGGAAGGCTCTAGACATCCCATGGCCAAAGCCCGGGCTTGCAAATGGGGTGGTGGCGATTGCATGTCTTCCGGAGTGATCGCTCAAAGCAGGTTGCTCGATGCGCATCTATTTGTATGATATCTAAACAGCTTCCTATACTTTACGAAAGCGGTTCCGGTTTTGGCGGACTTCCGGCTGGCCTTGATTTTTCATCAGGCAGCGGAACAAATTCTTTGTTGTCGTTTGGCGGTAAGATGATTCTTCCTTGTTTCCAATCTTCTTTTGCTTGTTCAATACGTTCTTTGCGACTCGAAACAAAATTCCACCAGATGAAACGTTCGCCCAAAGGTTCACCTCCCAACAGCATGAGTGTAGTGCTCTCTTTAGCGAGTATAAGCGGGTCTGCACTTGTTGTAAAAACAAGCATCTGTCCTGCGTGATAACTATTACCCGATACTTCAACACTTCCTTTTACAATATAAAAGCCGCGCTCCGAATGTTCTTTCGGAAGCCCGAACGTTGCGTCTTGTTGTAACATCACATGAATGTAAAACAACGGCGACTTTGTTTTCACATCATTGCGCAGTCCGTATGCATCGCCGGCGATCAGTCGCATCCACACACCTTTCTCTGTAAATATTGGAAGCTGTTCCGGTTTGTAATTATTAAATGCCG
Source organism: Chitinophagales bacterium (assembly GCA_035638255.1). GTDB lineage: Bacteria > Bacteroidota > Bacteroidia > Chitinophagales > UBA10324 > DASRAJ01. The sequence continues at coordinate 73,336 of DASRAJ010000155.1, read as the reverse complement.
GAGCTGCTTCTTCATCTTTTTCGGGAAGTGCTACCCACGTTTGTATCATTTCAAGACCGCCCGCCAAAGCAGCAGGATCTTCAAATCTTTCAGAATGTGAAATGCCTTTGCCTGCAGTCATCCAGTTTACTTCACCCGGACGAATCACCTGCTCCACACCCAAACTATCACGGTGCGTTACTGTTCCTCCGAATAAATAGGTTACCGTTGAAAGTCCGATATGCGGATGTGGTAATACATCGAGTGTGGAAGGATTCGAAGGTATATCGGCAATAGGTCCTGCATGATCCATAAAAATAAAAGGGCCTACCATCCGCCGCAGGCGAAACGGAAGAATGCGCTTCACTTTTACTGCCGGGCTAATGGCAGCATTGCGTGCTTCAATTACAATGTCAATCATAAACTTGTTAAAGCTAAAAAATTTTTATTTGGAGTTTGTCCTGAGCTTGTCGAAGGGGGTTCCCCATTGCTGCTCATCGAATATCGGAGAGTGTCACCCTGAGCGGAGTCGAAGGGCGACACGGGCATTATCACTTCGATCAATCTCCGCAGCAAAGGGTCGCGCTCCGTTCCAAGTCCTCGCATCTGCGCACAAAAAAAATTGCTCTCGCGTCGCTGTGGGCTCCACTGCAATCGCTAACCCGGCTGACGCGTTCATTTGACGTCGAGAAAAAAACTTCGAAGGAATAATGAAAAAACGCGCCGTTAGAATGTGCGCCATATATTAATAGATAAATTTTACTTCCTTGTTAATTACTCCGTTTTCATCTCGCAGTATAAATCCTGGACAATGAAAAGTGCCTCGCATTTTATTCCATAGAGATACTTCATACTCTACTGAAGGATTTAATGTCAGAGTAAAAAGGATCCCGTGAAATAGAACTCCAATGCCACAGAGTTCACCCTTACTTTCAAACCGTGTAGTTAAGATCAATTTATTTTGATCCAAATGTATTTTGTCTCCTACATTTAAAAACTCGCCCATAACTATAGACATTCCGCATCCTGCATTAAACGGTTTATCTTTAAAAAGTACATCTAAATAGTAAGGGTTTATCAAATATTTTGTCTTAGATTTATTCTTCGTAAATAAATTCCCTTCATTAAAATTATAGGTGGTTTTAAGAATCCAATTTTCGAATTTACGTCCATCTATCTCTACCGTTTCGCTCTTTGAAGTAGATACGTTTCTGGGATGTGTTTCAAAGTCATATCTCTTTATTGTTCGGAAAAGAAGAAGCGCTTCTGAGTCAAAATCTGATAACATGTTATTGTGCCTTTCGCATAAACATTTCACAACTAAGCCACTTATAGGAACAGATTTGGGTTCATCAAGAACACCTTCAAGGATAAAAACATTTGCTATTTCTTTTAATATTGATTGGGAAAAATAATGCTCTCTGGATATTTTCTTTGAACAATCATTGAAAATATTTGCATAACACCTGGCGTGGGAATAATTGGTCATGCTGTGATAAAATTTTCATAAAAACTAATCAATAATCGTGAACAGGATCAATCGTCATTTTCTCGTCCATAAAACATATCAACGTTTCATATCCCCCTGGATTCCCCGTGTGATAAGTATCTATTAAAGTCAGAACTATTTTGCTCCCAATCCATTGCATTTCCATATTACCTGTCTTTTCATCTCCTCCTCCTGCGTTAGGTTTTCCGAATGCAGCCTTGATATGATTCAATAACTCCAGTACCTTGTCCATCTCCATAGTATCACCAAAATATACAACTATAGCCTGCAATTTATTGTCATCAAACCCAAATGTTAATCTAATATTTGTGACTGGCAAACCAAACGCGGTCCTACAACAATCCCCAATATACCAATAGGTATTTCCAATTTTCGAACAAGGGTTCCCGAGATATTGCTGCCATTTTGATTTAGGATCACCAATCTTAAAATCCTTGAATCCACCATTATTATCCAAGTCATTAATAGATTGTGCACAGAGAATAATTCTTGAACAAATTAGCAGGATGAGTGTAAGAAAGATTTTTCGCATGCTCGAATATTTTAAAATTATTATTCCCATTTATCTTTCTGTCCGCGGTCGGCATCCTCGCCGAACCGCTCTGCAAAGCAAACAAAAAAAAACTTGACTTCAGATCCGCGCAGTTGAGGACAAAAAAATCCCTCATCGAAAAAAAATCGATAGTTATGAGAATAGTTTCAGAGTGAAGATTTAGCTGCGGCAGAAAAGTAATCGGAATAGCAGCTCCACAATGATTGCAGCGGGAAGACCGTCAATTACTTTTTTGCAAAACCAGCTTAAAAGTGCTTTCACTTCTAATGGTTCGAGGTGATTGAATCATATGGTCAACACATTTAGCACGCATCAAACTTACAACCCTTCTTCAAGATCAAAATCTTTTTGGCTTTTTGTTATGCCCCTGACGAATAATATCTGTTCGAAGTCGGTATCCCGCCGACCCTTTTTTGTCAAAACCAGCAAAAAACAATCGGCTTCCATGAACAAACAATCACTAATGTGTAAGCATTAATCACCTGTCATCAAACAATGATCACACGTAAACAAGCAATACACTCAAAAGATCTTCAGAAAGATTTTCTTTCCATTACTTCTCCTGAAAGAGAAGATGTCCGAAGGGCGGATAAGGATAGAGAGACTGAGAAATTTAACCGCCTTCACTCAGCATAATAGCCCACGAGTTATGGATGAACATAAGAGCCGAGACCCAGATCGAGGCGCAAGGATTCCATGATCCAATACGTGGTGCTCCTGGTATACACATCAGCGGCGGCAAGTACTCCAGTGTACTTCTTAATGACCGGTGCAGCGGCAACGTCAGTCACCTCATCCAGGTAAGCCTTTACTCCACCCCAGGCGTTCTCACCGTACTTCTGAAAGTAAGGAGCAGGATCGACAGAACTCATTGCCGTTTTGATGTTGGAAATGATGTCTGCCACGTATTGCTGATAGGTATCCACGTCGTTACGGTCGCCCAGCCTTCCCATGTGACCGCCAATGAAGTGCTTCCAATCATAAGTCAAGGCGATCTCCGGAGCCTTGATAGAGCCGGGGACGTCTTCGTTAAGGTTGAAGATGTCAAACGGCGCCCAACCCGGAAGGACGAGGTCAACGAGCATGAGCGTGTCGTGATCAGGCAGGTGTATGTATATGTTGTCGGGCGAATGATTGGTGCCATGCCATGCAAGTTCGATGCGCTCGCCGCCAATGTTCAATGTGCGCTTGTCCTGAAAGATCTCATCCGGCGCGGGTCTGGCAGCATCGTTGTCACGCAACAGGAGATGCCGTGTCTCTTCGTGCCCGATGCGGGTTACATTTTTGTTGAACAGCGAAGACGCACCAACGTGATCAGCATGATGATGTGAGTAGATAAGATGCGTGACCTTATTACTCACACCGTTGTCTGAAGCGATCTTGTCAACGGCACGCTGAATGTTATGGCCGATGGTGGGTGGCGCGTCAAGGAGTACGACGCCGTCTTTCGTTGTCAGGAATGCCGACTGATAAACTCCGTCAGTAACCCAATATAAATTCCGCTCTACGCGTCCCACGTAATAGCCTTGTTCATTCAACGCCGGTCCAAGTGCCGATTTAGGAATGGGGGCATATTCAGGTAAGGCTTTCACTGTTTCTGTTGCGGTAGCACTTGTATCCATGACGTTAAAATTTTTTTGGAAAACTACCGCAATTCGAAAGCCAAAAACATTGATAAGCATCACAAAAAAATTGTGACAAATGTCACAGAGTAAAGACCTCTCCATTTGGACTTTGCAGCAAATAAAATTCGGATTGCATAGAAAAACAGAAACTAAATTTGCGAAACCATGAACAGTGATATAATCACCACTATTGCAAACCTTGCGCTTACACTTTCTTTTATAGTGGCGCTGATTTTTGGAATTGCACAGGTCAGGGTTGCTGCCCGTGACCGAAGAGAACGCTTAACGCTGGGAACATTGGAAGCTTTTCAAACTCGGGAATTTGCTGAACTCATTTATACTATCAATAACCTCAAGACTTTGACGAGCTGGAAAGAATTACAGACTCTGCCTAAAGAGGATCAAATAAAATTCATACAGTTCAGTCAGCAAATGGAAACGCTTGGAATTCTTGTCGCAGAAAAGTATATCAATCTCGATTTGGTCGACAAGACACTGGGTTCTTTTGTTACTACAAGTTGGGATAAGTTTAAACTGATGTTTTTCGATGCACGTGAAAAAATCCCCGACCCTTTTTTAGCAGAATATTTTCAATGGCTCGCGGAACTCATCAACGAACAGATGCAGAAAGAATCGCGTGAGCCCTACTTTAAGAAAAAGGGTTTTACAAAAAATTGAAATTATAAGATCAAAAAGAATTGTGTGAAAAGGAAAGCTGTTTTTCTTTTCTGTATAATGCAGGTGTGAGATGAGTTTGCTTCTTAAAAAAATGATTGAAGTGTGATGGTTCGCTAAAGCCGAGGTTGAACGCAACTTCCTTGATGCTCATTGGTGTTTGACTAAGTAGCGATTTAGCTTCATGGATCAGTTGCTCATGAATAAGCGCAATCGCTGTTTTCTTTGTTTGACGTTTTACAACAGCATTTAAATGATTGGGATGAGTGGAGAGTTCCGATGCAAAAAATTTTACAGTGCGGGTTTTATTGTCAGCATCTACACTCATGATGTGTTTTCTTATCAGCGCACGAAACCGATCTACCAGTGAATGCTCCGACTGCTTTATGTGCAAAGAGAGTTGGCTGTCTGATTCTGCATACTTGTAGTACAATCTTCTTACGTGAATCAGCAACGCATGAGTGTAAGAGGAGATGAGGTCGAATTTATCTGCATTGTCAGAGCGATATTCCCTTAGAATTTCTTTGTACAAGCCTGCAAGTAATTCCACTTCTTCAGGTTCAATTTCAAAAGGAATTGCTTTGTCCATTTGAAAGAAAGGCAGGTCGAAAATAATATCTGCCAGTGCTTTATACCTCAACATGAAGTCCTCGGTAAAAACAATGAAGTACTCTTTCATCCATCGCTCAGGTTTCATCCACGATAAAACCTGACAGGGAGTTTTAAAATACAAAGCAGGCTTGCTAAGTTTACTTTTCCAGAACCCGGTATTGAGAGTCACATCACCATCGAGAAGTAAATCAATGCAATAAAATGAATGGCGGAATGGCTTTGCCACATAATCATAACCCTTCAATACTTCCGGATTGATTTCGCGTATATCAAAATCTTTGTGCAGCGGCGGTCTGACTCTTACGTGTTCATAAAAGCTAACCAGGTCAGTCAGGTAAGGAATGTTCTCCCGTGATGCATTGTAGTTTGCCCTGCTCATTTGATAAAGAAATAGCGAATAAAATTACATGATAAAGACTTCCCAAAACTGGCCGACCCTTCTGCCCCCATCCTGTCTCCCTTCCGAAGGTTAGGGACAGGGCGGAAGTGCAAGCATTAATTTTTCGTAATCAAAAGCGGGGCGCCAATAAAATGTGCTGAACACCACTTACTATGCACCCCGCCTCACTATTAACCGCGCCGCATGTTACGCCAAATGCACCGGACGCGATCAATTTCATTTCTTAAAATCAAGAGGAACAGTCAAAGTCAAACTGAAATTTCTTCCCATGTTGTAAATTCCATAGTGCCCTGTGGGACCGGGAATCTCAAAGCCGGAAGGTGTTGTTGACGTAAAATATTTTAAGCGGCTCATATTTGACTGGTAAGCAACATCAGTGAGATTGCTTCCAAGAATATTAAGCGAGAAAAGCGTGCTGCCTTTTTTATTTACGATGTCTCCGCCAATCCCCGCATTGAGTAATGTATAGCCGGGAGTTGCTGTTTCCGTTCCGTACGCAGCGTAGAAATTATTTTGCGCCGCATAATAATCCACTCCAACCTTTACGAATGCTTGTGAAATGAAACCAATTTTCTTCTTGATGTTTGCTCTAAGTTCAGAGTTCCAGCGAAACGGAGGAATGAGCGGCAACCACTTCGTGCTGTCACTGATTATTGCACCGTTGCCGCCGAGGTTTACGCCTGCTATGTAGGACACCATGTTTTCAAAATGCAACCAATCGAGCGGATGCGGATGAATGTCGAGCGAGAATTCACCACCGTAGAGTTGCGCTTTTGTCTGCCGGAATTTGAAGACAGGAAATTCATTTCCGTTCTCTGTAAAAAGAGAATCTCCTCCATTTACACTCAGCAGCTTCTCATCATAAATATAATTGCTGATGATGTTGTTGAAGACATCGAAACTTCCTGAAACATGACTGCTGCTGAAGAAAATTCCCGCGCCTTCCTGCAAACTAAACTCAGGTTTGAAATTCGCATCGCCCAATTGTTCAATACCAGTTCCCGGGTGAACGCCCTTAGCAGATATTTCAAAAATATTCGGCGCTCTGAAACCGCGCGCAACATTTGCCTTGATACCAAAATTATCATTGACGTTGTACGTAGCGCCAATGCTTCCGCTCGCTCCCGAAAAAGTATGCTTGTAGTAACCGAATTGTTTCACCACATTGGGATCATCAGGATTGTAAGTAGTCACCATGTCAAAACCTGTTGCGGGATTGGCTTTCGAGAAGATGGAATCATTTTGAAATGCTCTCACGTCGTACCGTGCACCCACAGAAAAATCTACTTTGGCGAATGATTTTTTTACGAGAGCAAACGGACCTGCATCCAATGAATGGTAAGATGGAATAATAAACTCTGTTCCTTTGGTCGCATCGTTATTCTGATACATCCCGTTCACGCCAAGCGTAGTTTCCCATCCATTCATTTCAGGCAAATAATATTTCACATCATAGGTGTATGTATTCAAAATCAAATAGAGTCCTGCCAAATCGGGATAGGTAGGATGACTGAATTCTCTTCTTATACTTTGCTGGGCGCCGAGATTCAATGCAAGCTTGCTCTTACCGAAAACAAAATTGCTTGCTGAAAATATTCTGTAATGCTGCACGTGCTGATGCAGTGTTGCGATGGCGTAAGAATTCAATTCGGCGTCGCTCACAATTTGCCGTGCTGTATCTTGCTCTGTAATCTGCTTGGTGAATTTTCCGGTGGCAGAGTCACGACTGCCGTCGGGAATTTCCTGCAGATCGTTGTACACGCTGAAGTTGAGATGCGAGTAACCCCATGAGCGGTGCAATCCAACATACGCGTTGAAGTCAGTCTCATTATACTTTGTTGCGTAAACTCTTCCGTCATATTTGTTTTGGTAATCGCTTGCTTGCTTATGCGAGCCGCGAAATCCCCAGACAAATCCATTCGCATTTCCATCGAGAGCAAGTGAAGCAGCAATCTGTTTGTTGTTTGTTTGGTAGTTCGATAAAAAACTTCCTTTGATTGTTCCGTCAGGAACCGGAGCGGCCGGAAGTAAATTCACAACACCTGCAAGGGCATCAGAACCATAAATCAAACTGGCAGGACCTTTCACAACTTCAATGTGATCAATCAGGAATTGATCTACTTCAATTCCGTGTTCATCGCCCCACTGTTGACCTTCCTGTCGCACACCATCGAACAACGTGAGCACGCGATTGTACCCAAGCCCGCGAATGTACGGCTTGGAAACATTAGGACCCGTTGAGAGCGTACTCACGCCGGGAATTTTGCTGATTGCTTCAATTGCATTCGGCGTTATACTCAACTGCAACTGCTTTGCTGAAATAAGAGCCATTGGTGTTACCTCGTGCTTGATTTGAGTTGCCGTAGAAACTCCGGTAACTACTACTTCATTCATTTCAACAATCGAGGAAGTAAGAGAAAAGTTTTGAGCTACATTTCCTTTAATACTTACTTTCTGTGAAAGGGTAGAATAACCAAGGTAATTCACTTGCACCACGAAACTTCCTGCGGGCAAATTCTTTATCGTGTAATTACCTTTCGCATCTGAGACCGCGCCGGTCTTTAATTCAGTAATGGCAATCGTTGCACCGATAAGTGCCGTTCCATCTTTTGCATCAGCCACTTTTCCGCTGAGAGAATTTTGGGAGTATGAATTTATGATGATGATTAAAATTAAAATCGTTGTGGCAAATAATTTCTTTATGAACATGATGTATGAATTTAAAAGTGAGAAATACCCCGCCCTTTGGCGGAGTTAAAAAATTTCAATACAAAAAATTAAAAGGAGAAAAACTCAGGCAACGCTAGGAGGCGCGCGACCATTGGCAACCACATAGTGAACATGAGTTGCGGGCTGAAGAATGGTTGAGTAAAAGGAAGCGACAAAAGAAACAGCTACAGATAAATCTGTGCTCTCCGTTTTGCTGAATGACGGAAGCGAAAGTTGCAATGCTTCACAGTGAATATGTCTTACACTAACTGCTGCGATTAGAGAATTCGAATCAACAGTATCGTGGTGACCGGCGAGCAGGTGAATCAAATCATCCGGTGTGGTGGCAACAAGAAAAATTGCCAGCAGGAAGAAGGAGATGATTTTTCGGAATGCTTGATTCACATATAATCGTTACGGCACCAAAAATAGAACTTCTTTTTTCATGACCGTTGTTGGTATGCAACCGAGTAAAGTGCTCAGCGTACCAACAGCCGAGATATTTTTTATTAATTATTCCACCTTCATTATTTACTAAATATTCCTAACGATTAGTTTCACCAATGGATAATTGACTTTTCAAATATTGATTGAATTCATGCTCTTCCCAACTCCCGTTATACTTTGTTCCGTTAATAAAAAATCCGGGTGTCCCATTTACTCCGCTTCTAATACCACTTTCAAAATCCTGCTCCACTTTATCGGTTACTATAGTTTTCTGAATGTCATTTTTAAAGCGTTCCAAATCCAGTCCTATTGCTTTAGCATAAAGAAATAAACTTTCAAAATCCAATGAATGCTGGTTCTCATAAATAATATCATGCATCTCCCAGAATTTATGTTGCAGTGCAGCGGCTTCCGCGGCCATAGCAGCATTGAAAGCATCAGGATGCGCCTCAGTTAGCGGGAAGTTTCGAAATACAAATTTCAGATCAGCACCTAAACTTCGCTGCAGGTTTTTTATTATCGGGTAAGCCTGACCGCAATAAGGACATTGATAATCCCCATATTCCACCAATTCAAGCGGGGCTGTAGCTTTTCCCTGGATGTGATCTTTGATGCTTACAGGAGGCTTTAATTGTTTCATGATTTTATTATTTTGGTTTATCTAAATCTTCGAGAACATCAAGTATTCCATCAGCCCCCGGGTTAATACCAAGAGGAGATAAATAATTCCAGCGAATGATCCCCTTTTCATCTATGACATACAATGCTCGCCGGCTTTCTCCCTCTTTATCATCGTACACTTCATACAATTTGGATACTGCACCTTTCGGCTCAAAATCTGCAAGCAACGGGAAATGAAACTTGCGACTATCGCTAAATGCTAAATGAGACCATTTGCTGTCAACCGAAATACCTATTAACTGTGCATGATGCTTAGAAAAAATTTTCATCGTTTCATTGTAAAGAGATAATTCATCGCTGCATACGGGACTCCAGTCCGCCGGATAAAATGTGAGGATAATTTTTTTACCGAGTAATTCACTCAATTTTAATTTCTGATCAGGTGTGCAATAGAGTTCAAAATCCGGTGCTAAAGTTCCTTGTGCTAACATGGTTTTGTTTTTTTGTGAAATGCAAATTTTGTATTTAATTTCTATTATTGTTTATCAATGACCAATGGCTTTACAAGTGTGCCAATCAGCTCAATAGCCTGCATCAATTTTTCATGAGGTACGTCAGCAGTATCCATCTGGAACGTAAGCCTTGAAATACCACCAAGCGCCTCGGAGTGCCGGAGAATTTTTTCTGCTACATCTTCAGGGCTGCCAACAATCAACGCGCCTTCCGGTCCTATCTGCGCCTCGAACCTTGCTCTTGTCATCGGTGGCCATCCGCGTTCTCTGCCCACCTTTGTCATGGCGGCTGCGTAGCCCAGATAAAATTCATCTAACGCATGCTTGGTAGTGTTTGCCACATAGCCTAACGAGTGCATACCTACTTTCAATTGTTCAGGAAGATACCCTGCTCTTTTTCCGGCCTCCCTATAAAGATCTACCAGCGGGCGAAAGCGATGAGTATCGCCGCCAATGATAGCAACCATCAACGGAAGTCCGAGAGTCCCGGCCCGAATGAAAGATTCAGGCGTGCCACCTACACCGAGCCAGATTGGTAGGGGTTTCTGTAATGGTCGTGGATAGACCGGCAGGTTATTAATGGCAGGACGAAATTTACCTGACCAGGTGACAAACTCGCTCTCACGAATTTTAAGTAAGAGCTCCAGCTTTTCGGCAAACAGTTCATCATAATCATCAAGACTATAACCAAACAGCGGGAAAGCCTCTATAGATGAGCCACGCCCAACAACCATTTCTGCGCGACCACGGGAAATCAGATCGAGTGTTGCGAAACTTTGAAATACTCTTACAGGGTCGGCTGCACTAAGCACCATAACAGCACTGGTAAGCCGGATATTTTTTGTGCGTGCAGCGGCCGCAGCCAAAATAATTGACGGTGCAGAATCAAGAAAGCCCTCCCGGTGATGTTCTCCAATTCCAAATACATCAAGACCCATTTTATCTGCATGCACTATTCTGTCAAGCAATTGAGCCAATGCATCTTCATCGCTTATTGCTTTAGTGCTGTTAGCGTTAAACATCGCAGCAAAACTGTCAATTCCAATTTCCATGAGGTTCTTATAACTTTTGATCTTTGACTTTGGTTCGGTTGTCGACTTCCTCGCCTAAGTGATGTAAAGATGCATCCAATAAAAGGTGTAGAATGATGATAAAAGGTAGAAAAATTTATTGACAAATGTCAACGGAACGGTTTAAGAAAGTGGATTCGAGTGGTGTTGCTCAGTTTGATTCGATTGACCATGACCAATATTCTGTGACATTAAATGTGGTGACGTTTCAACCAGTGAATGTTGCCTAAGGATGTGGATAGGGGAGTGAATGCGAGATTGACTGTGAAACTTGTTGCAATATAATTAAATTTGCTCTTGAACTTCCGTCCTGTCCCCAACCTTCAGAAGTAGACAGGGTGAGGTTTAAAGCATAGATACTGGATTACAATGTCAAATTCAATAAGAAATCAGGTGGCAGTTTTAATAGTAGCCCTAACAATTCCAAGTGCATCTAATCTTAGCTGTAGCGATGACGATGTGAAAAATGAAAAAACAAAAGCTCCGATGCTTTTCACAGTAAAGTCCGATACAATTGAATATGCCCACAAGTCTTCAATAGCCAATTTGGATACCAGACACGGATTTTTAAACGTAAAACTTATGACTGCTCTTGACTCATTCAAGTTTGGAGATCATTGGTTGATATCTCGTGATACGATGAATTCTTTTATGGAAGTTCGTAATGAAACTGACACGTTTATATTTGCAGGGCAGCAATCAAATAGTATTCAACTGTACTTTTATAGGGATCGACTAATCTCAATCAATGTAATTTCATATGGTGGTTCCGGAGAGGTCTTGTTAAAGATTTTTAGATTTATTTATGGGCCATCAGATATTACAGAATTCTACAAATTGCACAGCGATATTCCTTCGGCAAAGAATTACTCTTGGAACAATTCGAAATGGGGATTTTCAGATGAATTAGCTTACCTTCCCAGAATGGAGGATATGTTAGGTAAGTACTATTATTCATGGAGTGGTGACTCGACCATTCTGGAATTCATTGAATCGCATTTTTATGTTATAGATAAAAATACCATGCCTAAAAAGACTAATTCGGAAATCAGAGTGAGTATCAAGAATTATCGGGAACTCTATTCATCGTTTATTCAGAATCGAATTAAGAAGGACATACAGCTTAAAAAAACTAAGTTCGAAAACCAAGCTAAGGGATTGTGATAAGGAGCTCGGATACCATTCTTTCTGCCAGATGGCTACGTCCTTACCAACCGTTCTTGAGTGATTGAAAAACTAAAATAATAAAATACCTTTCAGTAAATTGATTGATTGTAATAAAATTAGTTGGGGATATAATGGCAAAACCTTTCATGATTTTATTGTAAATGCAAATACAGACCCTGGGCCGTTGAGCAAAATGCTTACAAAAGAATTGGGTCTTACAACCGAGGAGGCCGCAGCTTTAACTTATTACTTAGGATATGGATCACGTATTTTAAATAGAGAATTGCGAAATAAGAAAAAATTATTTTGCTATCGAAGGTGTATCCAAGGTTTAGATTCAGCACTTAAGAAGTTAAGGAATACAGATGGAGATTCCGTTTATTGTCATTCGAATCCAATTGATATAAATGAAGAATTTAGTTTTTATGAAAACAAATTAAATAAAAAAGTTTGTTTTCCCACTTTCATTTCATCATCTAAAACAAAACATTTTGCTGGCAGAGAAAATTATTCATTAGTAATCGAGATTAAAATTGCAAAAGAAAGTTTTGCTGTCGATGTAGAATCGTTGTATAAAAGATCTGAAGTTCGAAATGCTGAAAGAGAGGTTTTATTTCCGCGTAATTCTTTTTTTAAAATTGTTAAGGTAGATAGAACATCTGATGTTCAAATTTTAATACATGAATGTACGGATTTTGATATTCAATTGCGGAAAGGACTGATGACTATATTCGAGCTACCTAATTGGTTTCTTCAAAAAATTATTAATTCTGAGAAGAACTCGCTTTGGGATTAACTATTGGCCTCAGTCGCTAAAAGGTTGTGGTGGTTTTTCTTTTCTACCATTAGGTCACTCCTACGGTGTTTTTTTTTACGACGTCAATGGAATGAATGCGTCAGCTTGGTTATCAAGGCGTTATTTTATTGGTCTTTACTGGTTCACGCAAAATAGTTCTGTATTTATTTTTGTTTTTCTCTCTAGCGAAGTTGACCAAATAAATTTCGTGGTGATAGCCATTCTTTACCAGTCCTTGAGTTTCTGCATATTTTTCAATGCGGTTTAACGTGTATTCTTCATTTTCAAACGGTCCTTCATGTAATGCTTGAACACATTTCCCCTCCTTAGTTTTAAAGAGTTCCACTTTAGTTACTATTTCACTGTATTGAGACATTATATTTTTTTTTGCCTCTTCAACATCAGATACAGTTATAAATTCAGTGGGGGAACGTTTCCTTTCCGATTAATCGAGATTAGGAGGAAGCAGAGCGGTAACAATAAATTCACTACGTTTGTTAAGGATGAAAAAGATTTTGGTTCTTTCCTTATTATCGTTTACGACCGGCACGCATCATATTAACTCTTCACGAACTTTTATAGTTCTTGATTCTTCCGTTTTTGAACTTCCTTTTACTGCTTATGAACAACCATCTTTAATAATGCAATGTCAAGATGACACCTTTTACATCCTTAATTATTACGGTTCGCAGTTTTATGTTATTGATAAAAATGGGAGTATCAATAAGCAAATTGAACTTAACAAAGTATTGGCGACGAGGTATAAGTATTTCCCAGTAAATTTTTACTTAAGCAAACATTACTACGTTTTTAATGATGGCAATTTGCATCCACTGTTTCTTAATAAATCTTTTAAAGTCGGGGGCTATTTCTTCTGCCGTATTTTTAGTGATCATTACTGGGGTAGTTACATGATATCAGATTTCTTTTATTCTGAAAAAAATAATAAAGTTTATTTGCCTTGCTATTATGGAAAACAGGATACTGATACTATTCAATCGTTGACCCATGATTTTTATACTAAAAACATCATTGCTTCATATAACATACCATATTTGAAAAGCGCGGATCCATTAGTTACCCGTCGTGATACTAATTTTCTTAAATGGGTTTATAACCCTCAATATCTAATTCATCATGATAGTATATACTCCGGTGAACGGGGGTTTCTTCCATATCTTGATTTTGCAGCAATTTCATTAGATGATGCAGAAAATGAAGTAACTGTCGGTGAAGCTGCAGACTCACTGTTAAAAGTTTATGATTTGAATGGTAATTTGCTACGAACGTTTGGAAGAAATGGAGTTTATATTGAAGCAAAAGATTCACTCAGATTTATTCGAAATTTTGATAAAAAGACATTACCTGATTTAGCGTTCGGATTTATCATGGATAGCATAAGATATCGTTGTGCATATTATGGAGCAATAAAACAAAATCCGGAGTTGAAGTTATTAGCACGCAGCTATTTAGTTCCTGATTCATCCACTATTGTTTCAGGCAAGGATGCGGGATATTCTGCGATAAGGATATGGAATCTATCAACCATCAAGGAAACATGGTGCCTGCAAGTTTATGATCACGAAAATTTAGTTGGTGATTTCGCAATCCCGAAGCATTGGAGTTTCATTGGCTTTAGAGGAAAGAGTCTTGTCTTTTTCAAAATATTTCATATTGAAAACAGTGATCGTTATACGCTACATATTTATTATGTATCGCCGCAGATTTAGGGCAACAACTAATGCTATGTCAAGTGATCCACCATCATCAACACCTACGGCGTCGCAGTAAAACAACTCACCCTCTACCCATACTTCAAAAACCGCATTGTGTATGTCGATTATCTTGCTGAAGGGATTTATTTGGTGACGCTGCGGGAGGAGGATAGGGTTTCTTCGAAAAAAATAATTGTGCAGCGATAAAACCTGCGCTGCCCTCTGACTCCTAAATGGGAGAACCACTCGCACTCGTGGTGGGGAGCGGTTCCTCCCTTCAGGAGGTCAGGAGGCAGCGAGATTTTTTACAGTACTTTAGTTGAAAGAAAAATATCTGGTTATGAAAAGATTTACTGCAGTGGCTGCTTTTGTGGTGATGGTTTTTATTGGGGGAAGAATGTCGGCCCAAGAATGGCTGTGGGCAAGAAATGGGTCGTGCACTACAACTGGCGAAGGTTACAGTATTTCTTACGATCCTTTTGGAAACATTTATGTGGCTGGATTTACTTCATTGCAGGGAGGTTCAGTGACATTTTTCCCCTTCACTTTATCTAATCCCTATGGAGGAAATTTATTCCTCGTGAAATATAACAGCGCAGGAAATGTAATTTGGGCAAAGACTGCCGGCGGATTTCTTTCATTATTCTTCTACATTGATATCGCAACGGATGTTTCAGGAAATATTTACGTGACAGGAACATTTGCAGGTGATTCGGTTTACTTTGATTCACACGCGCTTTCATCTAATTTCATGAACATGTTTATAGCCAAGTACGATAGTGCAGGAAATGTAATATGGGTGCAACAACCTGAGGCATCAAGTGATGGATCACTTAACACTGGAAGAGATATAACCACTGATGCCGCTGGGAATGTCTATGTGACTGGTTCGTTTACTTCTGATGAGTTAGTTTTTGGGCCATTTCAATTGCATACGTTCACAGAAGATATGCTTGTTGTAAAATATAACACCAATGGTAATGTACTTTGGGCCAAAACCGTCGATGAATCATATTTTTCATCTTCTTCGTCAGGAAATGGAATAGCCCTTGACAATTTGGGCGATATATACCTTACTGGCCTTTTTTATCACATTTTAGTAATTGGAGGTCAAACCTTGACGCCGGAAGGTCAAGATGATGTCTATATTATAAAGTATGACGCAACAGGAAATTTTGTTTGGGTTAAATCTGTAGGAGGTACATCTTATGATGAAGGTATTGGCATTGCAGCTAATGCTGTAAATAATATTTTTATTACAGGATATTATTCTTATGGCGTGAATTTCGGAAATGACACACTCACGAGTTCTGATGGCGCAGAAATGTTTCTTGCAAAATATGATGCCTTTGGAAATGTGCTTTGGGCTAAAGGTTCGGTTGGTACCGGCTTATATCATAACCGGGGTTACAGCTTGGCTGTTGATCCCCTTGGAAATGTATTTGTTTCCGGCGGATTTGATTCCACACACATTAGCTTTGATTCGATCACACTACAGGGCTCTTCAGATGATCCGATGTTCATCGTAAAATATGATGAATCAGGAAATGTTCTTTGTGCTTCATCTCTATCAAGCGGTGGAGATGATAAAAATGATATAACAATTGATCCTGATGGTGATCTTTATTTATTCGGAGACTACGCGTCAACTCCATTTATCGTAGGTAACGATACCTTTCTTTTAACTGGTACAGAGGATCCCTTCCTTGCAAAATTCAGATGTAACAAGAATGAGGGTGTTGGTGAATTAATAAACAATAATTCCTTCTCCCTCTCCCCCAACCCCGTTCAAAATCTTCTCACCATAAATTTCCTTTCTCCATCTCCCGCCTCGGGCGGGATGATTGCTGTGTATGATGTGGCGGGAAGAAAAATAGTTTTGCTAACAACTTATTCAAACAAGAAAGCAGAACTAACCACCACCACCTTGCCCAATGGAATTTACCTGCTGCAAATCATCAACACCAAAACAGGGATGAGTGAAGTGGGTAAGTTTGTGAAGGAGTGAGCGGGGCCTCTTAGGCAAAAGATGAGAGATTGGAGGGGCTCCAAGCCCAAAGGGCATTCTTAGGCTAAAAGAGGATACGGGGTATATTTAAGTAATAAAGTGTCGAGCCTGAAAGAAGGGCTGGGCTTTATGTCATAGGCTACCCTTAAGGCTAAGTTATATTCAGGAAAACTCGCTTTCATCAGGCCTTTTAAAAATAGGACTTGGGAAAAATACTATTGTGATCTTGTTGCCGAGGCTTGAAGAATTGCGGGCGATAATTCCTTAATTTTCTTCCAGCCCCACTTGGGAATGAAAAAGAAATGTTTATTTTCATCTTCCTCAAGGCTTTTAATAATTTCATTGTACCTGATTTGAGCGTTTTCTTTTTGTTGCTCCCACAGTTTCACTTGTTCTTCTAATGCATTGCGCTCCTGAGTGATGGTCTCTAATCGCTCTTCATTCTTGTTCGCAACAGCTTCTTCAACAAGGATTGTGAGCCATTGATTTACGTTCATTCCACGTTCCCCCGCGAGCATTGTAAATTTATCTTTCAATGCAACTTCAACTCGACAATTCAAAATTGAGGTCGCTTTTGTTTGATTTAGTGACATTAGATTTCCAGACATTGATGGATTCTTTTTTACAAGTTTAACCTGTTTACTTAAGTAAACAAAAGTAAACAGGCAATTTTCCGCACATGTTATTGTTTACAATCAACATCAGAACTATCCTTCAGTTGCTTCTCCAAACGGGGAAAATGTTTAGCATCGTAAGTTTTTTTTCAATGCAACTTCAATTCGACAATTCAAAATTGAGGTCGGTTCTGTTTGATTAAGTGACCTTAAATTTCCAGACATTGATGGATTCTTTTTTACAAGGTTAAAGTTGTTTACTTTAAGTAAACTAAAGTAAACAGCAATTTTCCGTACATGCTATTGTTTACAAGCAACATCAGAACTCACCTTTAATTGCTTTTCCAAGCGGGGAAAGTGTTTACCTGCTTAATAAAGAAATAAAATAATTGTGATGAATCCAGCCGAAAACTCAGAAGCGCACATATTAGGACCCTATATTCATACTCCGCGATTCAATTTGCACTCTCTTTCACTTTACACGGAGAGGTAGCTACCGCAAAAACATAAAATTAAAAATAAGTCCTCATTCCCAAGAAAAGAGCATTAGGGCTTTGCCTAACATCTTTCCGACTGAGAATTTCTTTACAGGGTTACTGTTAAGCCCGATGATGCGATCACTTAATAATTTTACTTTTTAGTTAGGCTAAAAAGTCTTTATGAGATTATAGCTTCTTATCTTCGCGATCAAACAAAAATCCGATAAAAATTCATCCTCATGAAAAAGATCCTTTACAAGAAGATTTTATTCCTCTATCCTTTACTGCTGATCATTACTGCAACCTGCACCATCTTGTTCTATAACTCATGCAAGAAGGACGACTCATCTAATAGTGCAAACGACTGTGACCGCACTTGCTATCTTGGAACCTGGGCTGTCACGAGTCAGAATTGTACAAGCGGGTACAACGTAACAATTATTGAAGCTCCTGGCGATGCCACCAGTATTGACATTGGAAATTTTGATAACTTTAATGCTAATGCCTACCTGACTGCCGGAGTAAGCGGAGCTACCATCTCATTCACTAATAAGTCGAATGGCTCTAAATCATACACCGGCACAGGCACCCTGAGTTCTGATAAAAAGACAATTTCGGTTTCTTACTCCAGTGTTTCCGGTTCATGCACAGAGACGTGGACTAAGCAGTAAGGATAAAGACCAACTAACTCGTGCGTAATGGTTGATAAGGTTAGTCATTTCATTTAGACTTCACCTGATAATTACAATTTTCTCTCTATGAAAACAATAAGTTGACGTTAATTGAAAATAGTATATACCCGCCGGTAACGAACTTAGGTCAACTACTAAATCACCCGTTATATTTTGCTTTTCCGATGAAAAAACCAAATCACCTAAAATGTTGGTTACGTCAATTTTACAATTTTCGCACAATCTATTTATTGATTTCACAAAGAAATTCCCACTCGAGGGATTAGGATAAATAGAAACGTAACCATAATTGATTTCATTGGATAGGGTCGCAACAAAATATACCGTACTGGAATTTGTGCATCCGTGTTCATCAGTAATAATTACTGTATAGTCTCCAGTTTCGCTGGCTATGTAAGATTGATTCGTTGCTCCGGGAATTTCATAGTCATTTAATGACCATTGATAGCTGCCTGCGAGGGAACTTATTAGCGTATCACCACTTTGGGTAATAATGGGGGTATCGGGGGCAGTATAGATTGTAATATAAGACGTGAGCGTGAGAGTATCAATGCCATAAACATTAGAGGTGATTAGCGTTACATCAAAGGTACCCGGTGTGTTGTAACATACGTTCGATGGGTTTTGAAGTGACGACGTATCAGGTGTTGCCCCTTCAAAATTCCATTGCCATGAATTTGGGTCATGAACAGATTGGTCAAAGAAGGAAATGCAGGAGCCAACACAAACCGGATTATCGCTAACTGAGAAAAGTGAGTTAGGAATTAATAAATACTCGGGACAGAATTTCACAATGAATGCATCCTGGTATCCCTTACTATTTTCCGATTTAAATCCACCTGCGGGGGCGTCAGTTGTATTACCTAAGAAATAACAACCATCGCTACTTGGAATTCCATACGAAAACTCATCGTGCCCGTAATCACGAATGGTGATATCCCATTGAGGTGTACCCATCGAGTCTGCTTTCTGCACCCATGCTTGTTCTACACCAAGGTTGTGAGTTGTTTTTGTTCCACTACTATCAGAATACGAAGTGCCGCACACAATAAAGCCGCCATCCAAAGTGGTGTGAAGTTCGCCATATTCGTCTTCGTCTTCGGTCCCTCCATAAGTATGATCCCACAACTTATTTCCAACGGAATCAATTTTCATGACCCATAGATCATAGCCACCTATAGCCGGTGTAGTTTTATCGCCACTGATGCCAGAAAGGGTAAGCGCTGAAATGAAGTAACAGTTATTCCCGGCCGTATCAATAAATCCCAACGATTCATTGTCAGATCCACCGTGCGTGACCTGCCATACAATGTTGCCAGCGCTATCCAGTTTCACAATCCACATATCTCCTCCGCCAAGATTGGGGGCGGTTTTGTTTCCGTTAATTTGTGAACCTGAAGCTCCAATCACAATGAATCCTCCATCCGGAGTACCAATAGCATCATAACCCTGCTCTTCTTTAGTTCCGCCCAGCGTGCGATCCCACTGCTTGTGTCCTTCCGAATCAATTTTTACCAACCAAAAATCATTATAGCTGTTTCCAAATCTGTCGGCTGACTTTTCGTCACTGCTATCTGAATCTGAATACCCGACAAGTAAGAACCCCTTGTCACGGGATTCTGCTATACTATAACAAAGGTCATTCAAATCACCACCGAATGTTTTATCCCATACCTTGTTGCCACCTGAATCAATTCTAAGAACCCAATAGTCTACACCTCCTCTGCAGTTTTCTGTTTTGTCGCCACTGCTATCAGAGTCAGTATAGCCCACTGCTATGAATCCGCCATCCGATGTACGCCTGATTTTAAATGGCTCCTCAGCACCGCTGCCCCCATAAGTTCTATCCCATATCTTATTGCCATCTCCATCAAGTCGGACTATCCAATAATCGGTGTCTCCCTTAGAGTCTTGGCTTTTGTCATAGCTGCTATCAGAACCGGATGTACAAAGTATAGTAAAGCCGCCATCGGGTGTTTGCGCAAGCGACCTTAATAGATCGCTACTATTGGCGCCAATGGTCTTGTCCCAAACGTATAGGGGAGATTGCGCAAAGCTTTGTGACGTAATAAGTGTGTACCAGAGAAAACTAACCGGAATAACGCATCTATTTTTCATGCAGGAGCATTAAGACAGGATGCAAGTTAATCAATTACCGCTTCATTAAAAGCCTTTTCCTTAAGCGAATATCCAAAACAAAGGAGGCAGATTCTTTCGTTTAGTGGCCAACTCGTCCATGAAAATGAGGGCCGGTCGTGAGGAGAATTAGCTAGTGAAGAAGACCACATTCCTTCCCCAAATTAAAACTCACATTCTGATAATTTTTTTTCTTTGTTGTCAAAAATAGTCTACTTTGGGGTATTATAAATGACCCCTCCTCTCGCCTTACAGGATAAATGGATCTATTTGAAGAGTCTTCCGACTACAGTTTAACAAGTCAGGGATTATTAAAAAAATAAGTTAACAAAAAGTGCGGTGTCAGCACTATAATCACCGACAACAATAATATGAAATCAATAACTTTCCTACTCCTCATTTATTTATTGATGCCAGCGAAAATTGTCGCACAAGCGTGGTCTCCGGTTGGAGGAGGCACCAATGATTGGGTAAGGTCATTATGTGTTTACGATGATGCGCTATATGCAGGCGGTGATTTTATTTCTGCTGGCGGAGTTGTAGTAAGTGGAGTTGCAAAATGGGATGGTACTAATTGGTCTGCATTTGGAACACCTTCTAATGTTATTCAATTCTTAAAAGTATATAATAACGAATTATTTGAAGGAGGAAGTATGGGATTTTCAAAATGGGATGGGACCGACTGGGTTACTGTAGGCACCGGAGGACCTGGGGGTCATGTTTATACTTTAGAAGTTTTTAATAATAAGCTTTATGCGGCGGGCCATACCAGTGGTATTTATCAATGGGATGGTTCAAGTTGGAGTATTATCGGAACTCCGAGTTCTGATGTTTATGCGTTATGTAGTTTTAATGGTGAATTATATGCAGCAGGAGCATTCACTACTATCAATAGCATTCCTGCAAGTGCCATTGCAAAATGGGATGGCTCCGTATGGTCATCTGTTGATGCCGGAATTCTGGGAGGGTCATTAGATGCAATGGATAGTTACAATAATGAGCTTTATGTGGGTGGTATTTTTACTTCTGGTGCAGGAAATGTGGGTGACTATATAATGAAATGGAATGGCTCCAATTGGCTTTCTGTAGGTTCAAGCGCATCTGGCAGGGTGATGGAAATTGATTCTATTGATGGCAATCTTTATATTGGCGGGTATTTTTCATCTGTTTCAGGCGTTAACGCTAATGGTATTGCTTTTTTCGATGGAAGCGCCTGGAATGCAATGGGAAGTGGAATAAATTCAGGCTCCAATTTATCGACTGTAACTAAATTCCAGGGTTCAATATATGCCGGTGGAACATTTACAGTTGCGGGTGGAGATATTTGTTTACACATAGCCAAGTGGGATAATAGTACTGGAATAATTGAAATGACAGGATTAAATCATTTGAGTATTTTCCCAAATCCAATCTATTCTTCGGCTATTTTGAAATCTGTTAGCGAATTACAAAATGCCAACTTATCCATCTGCAACATCTTTGGGCAAGAAGTAAAAAAAATAAAAAATATTTCGGGGCAAGAAATAAGATTACAAAGGGATAATTTACAAGGCGGGCTTTATTATATTTATTTGACACAAGATAATAAAACCATGATGACGGATAAAATAGTCATTATAGATTAACAATGGAATTTTTCTGCGAAAGTCAGTGGAAATCCAATTTCCGGGTGGGCGTGTGCGTTAATTTACACAAGAGGTAAGCAGGACGCCAACCACGAAAAGAAAAACTAGTCATCAAATGCCTCTTCGAGTCCGCGCGCATGTCGTGCGTGTTATCAACGAGCTGATGATCCCATATCATATTGCCATCCTGGTCAAGTTGAAAAATGTAAGCACGGGCAATGGAATCAGGACCCTGCAAATAGCGACAATTGAAGAATTTTTTTTCTTATCTCACTAAAGTCACATTCCCCTTTAAAAAGATAGTATTGCCATCAGGTTCGCGTGCCAAAATAATGTAGACATATACATCCATTGGAGAGTTAATCTGGTTATAAGTTCCATCCCAACCTCGAGTGATATCAGAGGTTTCAAACAATAGTTCTCCCCACCTATCGAAAATTTTGAAGTAAACCAATTCAACAGGGCAGAAGTGTAGGATATGATAGATGTCGTTAACTCCATTATTGTTGGGTGTAAATGCTGAGGGGATTGCAATTGGTCCGCCGTTATTGACTACCACATTTACAGAACCGCTTGCACCGCATCCACTAGAATCAATTGCGCTAACTGTATAGGTAAAATCTGAGGGTGGATTTGCAAACGGCGAAGCTGAAGTCGGATCATCGAGGTATTGCGCAGGTGACCAGGTGTAAGAGTAATTTCCATTTGAAGTCACATTTAATTGCACAGGAATGTTGCAATAAATAATCGGGGGAATGCTGACTGTAATTTCCTGAGCAGGCACCACAACAACATTTACTGAATCAAGAGCAGTACAACCTGCAGCATTCGTTCCTGTAACCAAATAGGTAGTAGAGGAAGAGGGTGTAGCAACAGTAGTTGCACAAGTGGTACAACTTAATCCTCCCGGTGGCGACCACAAATAACTTAAAGCACCCACAGCAGAAAGCGTATCAACCTGCCCACTGCAAATTGTATCACCACCACTAACTGAAATGACGGGTATCGAATCTACTTCGAGATTGACTGTGATAATACTATCACAACCGGCTACAGTCATAAGCGTATCTATGTATGTTCCGGTTTGCACTAACAAATTTCCGTTAAACAGAAAGGTATCCCCGGAACAAATAGAGACATCTTGGTTAGAAACAGAAGACTGACCTATATGCACCTGCACCGTATCTCTCAGAATACAACAATTCAATTGTACTATGACAGAATAACTTCCTGAAGAGGTAACTGTGAAAGTAGGATTACTGCTACCATCCTGCCATGTGTATTGCGTGGCACCTGGCGTTGTTGCATTCAAAGTGATAGAACCGTTACAGATGGTTGTGTCATTCCCAAGGTTGAGAGAATAGGATGAGCAAGGTGAAGGAATTAGAGGATGATTAAAGCTTGAAACTGCTAAGAAATTTACAGGGTCTGCGGTTGATGCTACTATCCTCGTATCTGTGAACACGGCGTTAATTGTGGTAGTAACATTCAAATTGTTATTGGTGATGCAATCTACTAACCCATTCTGATCTGCTTTACCGAGTACAAGATCATTTTCAGTATTTGATATTACGCGGGCACCTGAAAAATAGATGAAACCATTTTGCTGAGTGGAAGGAAGCGAACCAAAAATGTTCAAATTCTCTTCTTGCTCTGTTGTATTTCCGTATGATTTGCACCACAAAACATTTCCATTTATATCAGTGGCAAGAATCATTAGATCTTCAGTTGCACCCGTCTCAAAACCAACCATTGCATATCCATAAGTCGTTTTGAAAATGCGAAAACATCGTTCAAAATTTGAGGAAGGAATATCATAATTTTTCGACCATACCATGTTACCTGCAGAATCAGTTTTTACCATCCCGATTTCAAAGTTTGCTGATGCTCCATTTGGATCACCAAAGTATCCTATAACAATGGAATCATTGTCTTCCAACAAGCACTCGCCGTACATTCTTGCAGCGGATGAACTGGGATAAATGAAATAGTGAGTCCATACATTATTGCCAAGGGTATCAAATCTGGTAAGGAAAATTCGCATTTGATCCATGCTTGCGCCATTGAGATACAATCGCCCCGTAGAATAAATGAATTTTTTATTTATGTTCAAAATAGATTCAGCAATATCATCAATATACAAATTCTGATAATCGTACTTAGGCGACTGAGAAATAACATCCCCGCTTAACCCATTTACTTTAATAATCATCGGATCAGCCCATGTTCCTGCAAAAGGTTCGTGCGCTGCAACTATAATGTATGATGATGCAGTAAGAGGAAACATTTTTCTCATTGTAAAATGATTACTCACTCCAGTAACCACTTTACACCACTGTACGCTTCCATTTAAATCCATCTTGAAATAGAATCCCTCATCAGGATTCATGTTGGCTGGAATAAAGCTCCCTCCCGTTCCAATAAGAAAATTATCAGGCGTTATTTCGAATGAGCATACATAAAATTTATTCGCTGATGTTGTGGGCTTGAAGCTTACACTCCAAAGAACATTTCCATCCGGATCAATTTTCACTACCATTGCGCTGTCACTTTTTTCACCTCCGATAAATAAGTTTCCGTCCGGTGAGCTAATCATCGCAGAGCCGGCGAGGTTCTGACCTGAATATGTTTGAAAAAAAGTTTGCGCTGAGGTGTTAACTGCAAAAAAAAAGACGGACAGCATCAGCAATATTTGCCTGATATGAGGAAACAGCCCCTTGTTGTGAGAGAATTGATAAACTTCCAAGACCGAAATTTTCAAACCAAAATTACAAATTCATTAATCGTAAAATAAGTTATTCCTTAATTTTTCTTACGCGTTCACCTTGTGAAGCTTGCTCTTAAAAATTTCAAGAAGTTCAAGAATTTCTCGGGAATACCCGGAGAAAATACGTATGAGATAATTCATAATTTATTTAGCTACATAAACTAAATTTGTAACTTTACATCCAGTAACTATGATGAAAAATTTTCAAACTATGAAACATACATACTTCTTAATCTTTTTGTTGGCCACCACATTTTTAATCACCCAATCTTCAGGTCAAATCACATACGTAAACTTAAATCCTGATTTAGTGCTTCATGAATTTGACACTTACTCTTTACCAGACTTCCCTGATTTCACTTTTAATTTTGATGACCAAAATTTTTACATGGAGACAGAGGGAGGCTACGCCGGTTATGTGACTCAAAACATTGATTATGCTCCTTATGTTAAACCTTATGTGTCAGGTCAATTAATAGATGGCTCAGTATCTTATACCTCCAGTAGCCTTTACCTTATCTTCTATTCAGTATGGTTAAATGATACGGTAATTGGCTTGACTCAACCTGGTGTTGTTACCTTTTTGGCTTTTAGAAATTATTTAAGGAAATACGGTTGGATCAGGTGTATGCTCAGCGCTGACAAAACAACATTTACTATTTATGATTATGCTTTTGACAATACTATGGACGGTTCCATTCTTGCAGGGCAACAATTTAATACCGGAATAGAGGATGAAGTTTCCAAAAGCATAAATGTTGAGGTAGCAGACAATCAAATTTATATTTCGGCGCAGAATAAAACCGCAGATTGGACAATTCATCTTTACAACGATGTGGGTCAGCAAATCTTTAATCATTCAATGATCAATAATTCCGAAATCATTAATTGCAACCAATACCAACCCGGCGTCTACATTCTAAGATTGCAAACAGAATATGGTATTATTAATCGGAAAATTTTACTTACTCTTTAATTTCGTTAGAAAACTTCTGAGCAAGTTGCAAGCTTCCTTACTCTCCGACTAAATTATCCGCCATCAACTCCGCTGCTTCAACACTGTATCAATCGCCTTCTGCTGCTTATCGGGAGGATAACCATACTTAGTCAAAGTACGTTTAACAAGCACCGCTACTGCTGCTGCTTTTACCTGATCATCAAACGCGGGAATCTCCAGCGGAGGTTGCGTGCGTGCAACTGATTCCTTTGAATAAGGTAATGTGGTCAAAATGGTTGGTGATTTTTGTTTCAACAGATTACCTTCTTCTTATTTTTCACTACCGGTAAGCATATGGCTAAGAAAACTCAAAGCTCTGATTGAAGAATCATAAACGCACTTATGGTTGCTCAGAGCAAATCTATATCTGCATTAGGTTCTAAGAAATTTTACCAACCATTTTTGACTATTATACCTTGAATAATGCTTGTCTACTTGGCGCACTCTTGCCTCGTGTGCTTCCTTATTAAAGCTCCTTAAAGTAAATCAATTTCCAACAGTCCTAATTGTCCTTCATAATGTCTTGTTTAGTTTACCCAAAATACCTCTGCATCAAACTCTGAAACAAATTCTCCATCTCCCGCTTACCCTCACTCGTTTTTCTCCCGAGACTCAAAATTTTTCCAATCAGAATAATTGTTCAGCTTTTTTAAAAACCTGAGAGAATTGATTATGTCATTCACCACAAAAGTTTTGACAAAACCTTTGGGATCAGCAAAGCCCACATTATTTCCTGCAGCCCAGATTTTAATATTTGATCTCCTTTCATCCAAAGGATCATAACGATTATGATTTTCAGTTTCACGGCATTCTCCTCTTTCAATTCTTGTCAACTTCCAATTTCCCATCTTGGGATTAACTGGCATTCCAACAGAATCGTAAAATTGATAATCAAAAAGGTCATACTTATTTCCATAGAGAGAACTATGAGTATGAGAATAACTTTGTTCGAGAATTAACCACGGCTTATGTTTCACCGCATTAGAGAGCGAATCAAACTCTGTAGTTTTAAACCGTTTGCTAATTGTAAAGTATCTTTTTGGCGGTGAACTCATGTCTCTCCTTTTTACCCAAAATACCTCTGCATCAAACTCTGAAACAAATTCTCCAATTCCCGCTCCCTGAAGGAAATTATTTTCGGTGAGGGAGAGCTTTCATTTTAAAGAATTAACTATGAGTAACTTTCCTGGACCATTTTACAACTTCCCCGTAATTCAAAAGGACAATTCGATTCTTTAGTGATGCTTCCAGTTTCCTAGCAGGACCGGTAAAATCTGATGAAGTAACTATCATTCCTTTTGTAGCTCGTTCCAGTTCAAGAATTCCATATAAAGCTCGAACCATGCGAACATCTACTTTTCGACTAGCTTGATACTTCTTGCATTCGACAAGACATAGAGATCGACCAATTGATGTCTGTGACCATGCTAAAATGTCCCTTCCACCATCACGACTACGACCCGTTAATTGCACTTCCATACCTTCTCTTCTTAAAAGTTCGGCTATGAATTTCTCAAACTCTTCGGATGTCAGAAGTTGAATATCACTAGGATTTTTTGAAAGATGTAGGACAAGATCGCCTTTTGTAATTTTGTTTGTCATAGCAGAAATGAAGGGTTCATTTTTAGGAAGTGGATAATTAGTACCACTTTGCCATAACTTCTCAAAATAGTTAACAATGGGAATCACTGCCGCTCCTTCTGCAGAATAAAAACATTTGAAACTATAGGTATCATCAAGTTCTGTTATTAGAGCGCGATTGTCAGATATTAAGATCCTGAATTTAGACTCTGGTGAAATGCGTCTAATCTCCCACCCGACAAGGTTGGTTTTTTGCCAAGATGTGGGAACAGCATTTTCGGTTAATATTAGCCGGTGAATACAAGGACTAACAGGTTGAAATGGATAATCTAAATCGGATCCCGCTAGCATGAGCACTCGTCTTTGTGACAACAAAATCTTCTTATTTGCTAACGGATGTTCTGTCATTTGTTGATATTATAAATAAAATTTTTATTTCGTTTCGTAAAAACAAACACATGGTCTGTCAAACTAATGATGACCGTTTTATATTGTTACCCAAAATACCTCTGCATCAAAACTCTGAAACAAATTCTCCAGGTCCCAGATTCGTTTTCAGCGCTCGTATGTAGTCTACTCAGGAGACTACTAATCTTTCCAAGTAAACTGCTACTCTGTGGAACGGCATCTTGAATTCCTGATTGAATTCCTTTTCATCATCCTTGCGGCTAAGGAATTCATTCAGAAAATGTAATCGTTCCAATTTCATTACACCTGCTTTGAATACCTCGAGAAAATGATCTTCGTATTCTTTGACTATGTCATGAAGATAACCTTCCATTGATTTAAGGTCAGTCTCGAGATTCAAATTTTCCTTATTAGTTGGTTGTACCTTTTCATGCGAGGTCCCCTCCTCTTTCTCCAGATAATCTCTTCTACTAAAAAGTGAAGGGTGATTCTTCACAACAAATTTAAAATACTCAAAATCGAGTTGAAGATCATTAAGAGCGATTAGCTGTTTACCATAGGGCTTTGCCAGAATCTGATAAGCATCTTCCTGAATGATCCTATCTCGCGCTTTTGCCCTTAACAGACGACGCACTTTTTTAACCCCGTTGTATGTCTTTACGATGTCATTGTGTAACTCTCGCATGAAGTTTCGATTTGCCTCCCTCTTTTCTTTTTCGATCTCGAATGTTTTGTAAACCAATGACACAGCCCCTCCAATCACGATGAGCAGCAAAAATTCATACGTCAACTTGAAAACCTCACGATCAAGGCGATCAAAAAGGGTAGAGTGAAAAAGAAACATCCATATGAAGATGGAAGAAATGATGATTAGTAAGACAATTAGTATTTGTGAAGGAGACTTGGCAAAGTGATTCATGTTTTTGATGTTGCCGATTTAGTGTAGTTGATTTGATTTTACCCAAAATACCGCTGCATCAAACTCTGAAACAAATTCTCCAACTCCCGCTCACTCTCCCGCTGTTTGCTGCGCAGTTTTTCGGTTTGCGCTACTAAGGAAGCGAATTTTTTTTGTTCGGCAAGGGGCGGAAGAGGTGCCGGAATTTTTTTTATCTGATTAAGATAAAGTCCTGCTTGCGCTGAAGTGCTTCTTCGTGACATCATGTAGGCTTGAACATAACTACTTTGAAAAGTTTTGAGCAAAAATTCAGGGATGACTTTTTTTCTATCAGGCTTAATCAGAGCAACACTTCTTACCAAGCTAAATGGTTTCATCTCCGGCACAATCGCAACTCTCCCGATAGTTGCTCCAACACAAACCAAAAGCAAATCACCTTTTTCAGGATTACACCTTGCATTGGCTCTTTTGAAATCACTCTCAGAAATGAATGAAAGCTCACTTAAATCCATGTGATTATCTCTGACATTTCTTGCCATGATCAGAGGAAATCCTTTCTGAATTCTTGGTGGAATATTATGCTCGCCATCTGTAATTTTCGTGCACATGTTTTGAAGCTCAAAGACCTTATATCCTTTTGAGTTTTCTCCCAGTTCACCAAACATTTCCAGAAAAGCAGATTGAAGAAATTGCTCAGTGAGTTGATTGGCTTGCTTGCGCTTTTGTCGTGCTGTATCGGCTTGCTCTAAGGTCACAGCAATTTTTTGTTGAGTCTTTAAATCAGGAAGAGGAATTTCAAACTCACGGAATTTTTCTGCTGTAAAGTGTGCAATAGTTACTGATGAAGTTTGCTTTTGAATGAGTCCTCTTTGAGCAGCAAAACTCATGTAGCTTACAAAGTACTCAGGAATAATGGAACCATTCTTAGGTCTCAAACGGTGTAAGGCATTTTGATAGCAGCAATTTTCAATCTCACCATTATAAATTGCTGTTCTTCCTACTTCACCGCCTTCACAAACTAAAATATCTCCTTTCTTCAATTGGTACCGTTCAAAATCTTCTTTATCAAAGTCCATTTGTTTTACATCATTGAAATCAATCCTTCCCCATTGAACATTTAAATTGCGTAAGTAAGGTCTGAGGTTTTTTCCAGTATAATTCTTTCCTGATAGCATCTTTCCGAGCTTCATGTCAAACAACTCACCTACTTTTTTTACTTGAATGCTCATCACACACTTTTCTTAATTGTTCTCACATACTCCACAATCTCCTCCTCCAGCATCATCACCTTATCCATAATCACCTCCGGCTTTTCATACACCACCGGTTTATGCTCAACAGGTTTGTAGCGCGAAATGCTGAGATCATATTTGTTCTTCCTGATTTCTTCAGCATCAACAATCACAACATTCTTGTTTTTGTTTTTTGCTGACTGCTTATCGCGCACTGCATACTCTTTCCGAATGTCAGCAATATTATTCTCTGCAATCTTCTGCCGCTTATCATCGAGAGAAAATCCATCGGCTTGCATGTCGTAAAACCAAACGTGATCGGTGATGCCACCCTTGGTGAAGATGATCACGGCTGTGCTCACGCCTGCATACGGCTTAAACACACCCGACGGCATTGAAACAATTCCTTCGAGCTTGCATTGGTCCATCAAAATCTTTCGCGCGCTCACGTGCGCATTGCTCGTGCCGAACAACACGCCGTCAGGAACAATAACAGCCGCTCTTCCGCCGGTCACGAGCAGATCATAAATGAGTTCGACGAAAAGCAATTCTGTCTTTGTTGTTTTGAGTGAGAAGCGCTGGTTCACATCGGTTTCATCAATGCTGCCTTTGAAAGGAGGGTTGGCAAGAATCACATCGTAACATGCTTTCTCATTGAACTGCTTGCTCAACGCATCCGACTGCCGGAAGTTAGGATTGTCAATGCCATGCAGCATGAGGTTCATGGCGCCGATGCGCGTCATCGTAGGATCGAAGTCGTAGCCGTTGATGGCATGACTCTTCAGAAACGCATGCAGCCGCTTGTCACCGATCTTGTCGCCGATGAGGTTGTGCGCCTTGCCTTCTTCATCGTAGGTAAGCACGTCGGCAGAAGTATTCATTTCGAGGATGTGCTCATACGCCGCCACCAGAAAACCGCCCGTGCCCGCAGCAGGATCGCAGATGCGCTCACCTATTTGCGGATCAACGAGCTTCGTCATCATGCGGATGATGTGTCGCGGTGTGCGGAACTGTCCGTTCTTGCCTGCGGTGGTGAGTTGCCTCAGCAGGTATTCGTACAGGTCGCCCTGCACATCCATGTTCTGCTCGCTGATGTGGAGGTCGTCAATGATCTTCACGGCTTCCTGCAGCAGGGAAGCTTTGGGAATGATGAACACGGCATCCACCATGTGCTGCGTGAAGGCAGATGTTTCGCTGCCGAGGTTGCGCAGGAAATCAAACACGACATCGCGCACATGACGAATCATTTCTTCGCCGGGAAGCTGCGACCAGTAGCTCCACCGGCATTTCGCTTTGTCAATTTTCTTTCCCGCCGACTCCATCTTTCCATCGAACACTGACTTGAATGGTGTGCTTCTTCTCTTCGCCGTTGCAGCACGCGCATTGTCCATGTCCTCCAGCCGCTTGAGGAAAATGAGATAGCTCATCTGCTCAATAGCAGAAAGCGGATTGCTGATGCCGCCACTCCAGAATTTATCCCAGAGAGCATCTACTTGTGAGCGGAGTTGGGGAGAGGTGAGCATAATCAAATTTAATTTTAACCTGTAATAAAACCCGTTCGATCATAAATAACCGGCCACTTAAAAGTGAATATGGGTAAGCCGAATAAAAAAAATATTCTTTTCACACTAACAATCTGTTGAGTAGTAAGTATATATAAACTTTTACCCCAATTATCTGTTGCAATATGCTCTATTCTACCTTTTAACCTGTCTTTAAAATCAATCCTACCCACTTTGTTATCTACAGGACCGAAATAAATATCCCTATAATTAAATACGTATAGATATTTGCTATCCTCACTCCAATAACACCTTGCATCTAAAATATCATCATAATACTTATTAAAGTATTTTATATTGAGGGAATCTATCGCAAATGATAGATACTCTCCCGCAGCATTTTCAAGTAAAAAAAATTTATGGTTTGGACTTAAACTCTCTACATCATTCCAGTTTTGTCGCATTTTATCAATATTAGAATCCAATTTCAGAACAGAAATCTTTTCGGTTTCTAATAAGCTAACTTTAAAAACTTTATAGTGGGTAGATTCTTTCACAACTATATAGTCGGTATCGGAAGATACTTGCCAATGATTTTCATCCATAATACTATCTTTATTTGAAGAAAACGAAAGAAGTCTAACAGAATAGTTTGGTTTACTCTCCATCACAAAGTATACAGAGCGATTTGTTTCAACTAAAAGATACTGTGTTTTTACTCCTTTCAACTTAACGGACTCGATTGCTTCATTTCGGTCGAGCGCGAGATCTAATTTAGAAGTAGAGTTTGAAACAAAATCATAAATCAATATTGAAGAATCTGAATACAGATACATTTCTTTTTCATCATCGCTTATAATCCACTCGTATTTGTAGAAATCATACCTTGGATCATCAAAATTAACACGTTTAATATGATTACTACTTGGGTCATACTGGTAAAGTAAATTATGAACAATACGGGCATCCCTTTTCAATGAATCTTTAAATTCCAAAGAAAATTGAATAAATTTTTGGTAAGCAGAAAAAGTAATATAAATATTCTTCAATTTTTCAGGGCCATATTTAATATTTCCAATTGGACTGTGATATATAAGGTCAAGTGGGATTTTATCGGTATCAATTTTTAATATTTTGTTTTCAGAAATAGAGAGAAGCAAAACCTGACCATTGTTTTTAACCAAAACAAATAAACTATTTAATGGACTAAATTCCTTTGTCACCATGAAATCAAGATAATGAGACGTATCCTTAGGAGTTTCATAAAATTCATTGTTACTATGGATGTTGCATAATATATAGCTCTCATTATTCTCGCCTGCAATCCAATTCCCATCTCCAGAAAGAGCATTACTATATGGGAACGGCGACACTTGCTTGTTAATCCTTTTTACATTTATTGAGTCAGCGATCCAATAATATGAACTATCTGATTCCAAGAGATAAACCTTAGGATATGAAGAGGCTTCCGAATAAAATATCCCATTAGGTGACGCATAAATAATTTTACTTTTATAATATATTCCGGTTGGCAGAAGAAACGAAAAAATAAAAACAGCTAAGCCAACAGCGCTAAGAATAACAAGGTTTATTCTTTGTTTCGTTTGCTTAAGAATCTGTCTTGCATCTATTTGTAGAAGTAATTCTCCACTCGCAAACTTTTTGATGTACCGATATTTAGTCCATGAAAGCGATACAGTTGAAAACGTTTTTTGTTCTTGAATATATCTTCTCAACAATTGGTTCGCCTTCTCTTCCGTTGTTTCCATGCCGGAGGTTGCCTCTCTAATTGGCTTGACTAAATAGTCATGCACTAAATTTAAGTGCAGCTCGTCCTCATTAATCAAAATAAACTCGGACTTAAATTTATTGATTATGATCTCAATTAATTCATCCAGCTCCGTATCACTTACTATAAAACCCTTAATTTCCGAGTGTTCAATATTATTCTTGACTTGTAATACAATCTCAGGTATCAGTAAGCCAATTGGCTTTTTAGTATCATTTACATCATCGCACAACATTCTTAACAATAACTTAGACGCATGGATTTCTAAACTAACATTTTTAGTTGTTGTTCTTGCGATAATCTCTTCTAAAAAAGATGTCAAAATTCCGGTTGCTTTCCCGAGAAGTTTATAATCTGCTTCAGTCTGTATATCCTTTTCCTGTAATGTTTTTGCTACCAACTGAAATTCAACTGGACGAACCAATCCACTTGTTGCCAAATCAGAGATAAGTGCATCGCTTAATTCATCAGTGAAAGAGAGTTCGCCGCTGCTAATAACTTCTTTTAAGATTTGCCTGGCAGTCAAAATGCTCCAGTTTTTTAACCTGAGACAATATCTATTATCAGTAGGTTGAGCAATGATTTTTGAAAAATCTAATAGATCTTCAACAAATTCCTTCCTTAATGAAAGAAGAATGCCGATTTGTAAATTGCTATCCTTAAGAAGCTTGCCAAGTTCATCAATAAATATTTGCCGCTGCTCAAATGTCTTAAAGGAAATAAAGAATTCTTCAAATTGATCAATAATCAAAATGATTTTTTTATTTTCCTTCCTAATTAATTTTATTATATTAATTAGAGATTTATCATCATGATCAATATTGAATTCTTTTTGAATTTCGTTCTTGATTGAATCAATTGGATCATTTTTTATACGTGGAACATATATTGGAATCTTTCCTGTGTTCAGAATGGTGTCAATTAGAATAGCCCTGATAAATGAAGTCTTACCGGAACCAGCTTCACCTGTAATAAATCCAAATTTAAATTCAAGGTTATTAATTATCGCAATTGCCTTGCTCTTTTCTTCATTACGCCCTAAGAGGATGTCCCCTTTTCCAAAAGGAAGGAGTCCTCGAATAATACCTGCGCTTTCTTTACCAAGTAATAGTGGTACCGGAGGACGTTTTCTTTTAATAAATCGATTAATAAAGAAAATTAAAACCGCGATAAGTAAAAGACTGATTCCAATATAAGATGTAATCTTTTCATTCACGAACTTATAAAGAGTTTCCCCTAAGCCAACTATTGCGAACAGCAATGCAAAGAGGTCTCTAAATTTTTGTACAAACTCTAAAAAATTATTTTTCATTCATTCAATTTATTTTAGCACTCACTTGTATTATGTTCAACCGTTCCAAGAAAATGAGATAGCTCATCTGCTCAATGGCAGTAAGCGGATTGCTGATACCGCCGCTCCAGAATTTATCCCAGAGAGCATCTACTTGTGAGCGGAGTTGGGGAGAGGTGAGCATTTAATTTCGTGAAAGAGAAATATTCTTAAATTCTTCTGCGTTTAAAAAGGAAAATTTCTTTTCGAATAAACCAGCTAATTTCTTGTTCGCCGTTGCAAAAAATATTTGCTTGTTTTCATTAATCACGAGCTGTCTCAGGTAGTCTAAGAAAGAGAGAATGTTCAAATCATCTGTAAAAACTACAGGATCATCGAACAGAAGAATATTTGGACCCGAAGAAAGTTTTTTGTTTAATGTAAGAAAGACCGATAATGCTAAAGCAGATCTCTGACCTGAGCTTATCTCTTTTATAGATCTCTTATACTCATCTGTAGCTTGCTTAAGAAATAAGTTATCGGTTTCGAACATTACTTCATCGAATTCATGTGGAACATGAATGGCTGAAAATATTTCGCTAATCTCTTTTCTGTTCGTATCAATAAAATCCGCCAAACCATCATCTTCAGAATCATTTCCAATGATCTCATCGATAACTTCAAGAGCCCTCGCCATCTTTTCACCCCTGGGCATTATCACACGCAGTTCCTTGCCAGAATTTTTGATCAAATCTTCAGCGAATCTTATTTGTTCAGATTTCACTTTATGCTCATTGAATCGGCCTAAGATTGCCATTAGGTTTTCAATGCTTAAACTTAATGAAGCAATTTCATCATCATCGTTGAAATCCAAATATTCTTTTAATAGTGTATAGCTTTTTATTGCTTGGTCTATAGTATTTTTCCTTTCCCTCAAATCTTTCAATGCATCGGTATCTTCTCTCACTGTCATAAAATAATTCTTCAATAATCCTTTAATTGAGTTCTCATTTGAGTGGATTTCGTTTTCATACAATTTTCGTCTATTAACACAGTCGATAATTTGATTTTCAAGAAGTTTTTCAAGAGTTGTTATTTTGTTTAAGTCAATTATACCAGTTTTGAATTCTGGAAACTCATATCGCAATTCTCCAGTTAACTTGTTAAAATCAATTTCAGTTAGTCCCTCATAATTTAGTCTGTCTTTAATGCTTCGTTTTTCCTGTAATTTTTTTTTCGCATCACTCAGTTCACCGTTAATCTTTTTTAAATCGAAAAGTATCTTAGAAATTGAATAACCACTTAAGTCATTAGTTGAATAGTAAAGTTCAGCAACTCTTTGCAAGTTAGAAATGTCAGTAGTGTATTTGTGAATTTTATTTATCTTATCATTTGCTTCGTTCAATTTTGTTTGCTCATTCATTAACGAGAACGAATTTTCGAAGTCTCTGACTACATGTTCCACTTTTTGAGCAAGATCGTCTGGATTGTCAAAAGGAGTATTACACAACGGGCATTCTTTCTCTGCTGGATTAAGTTGCAAATACTCTTTGCCTTTGATTTTTATTTCAATGATAATGGCTTGTAACGAGTTAATTGTTCGCGTCAGTTTTTGAACATTGATCGCAAGAGATTTTTGGTTCTCTTCTATCTCTTGTAAAGATTTTTCAGTCTCGCTTTTTATCTGAACAATCGAGATATCACGTGACTCAATCGACGTAAGATCAAGTTGGTTGTATTGTAAAAAGAAGCTTTCTAACTTATCGTGTTCCTTTTCTAGTGCGACAATTGATTCATCCAGACCTAATAATTGATTTGAACCAGAGGTCGAAAAATACTTCTCACTTGCCTTTAATATTTTAAGCTTGGAATTAATTGAATCAATCTCATTCCTAAGATTAGTATTGCTGTCGGCAACATCTCTATTTGCTTTTAATAGGAACTCGCATTGTTCAAGAGTGCCACTAACTTTTTGATCCTCTAATTTCCAGTCACGAAAGGATTTCAAGATAGCTGAAGGCAACAAAACATTGATATTATTTACTAAGGTTAACGATTCAAGAATTTCCTTTTCAAATCGGGATAGGTCATCTGATGGAGAAGTAGGAAATGGCTTTCTCCATTTTGAATCCTTGTACGATTTTATAACAGTTCGTAAAAAATCACCCAGCTGTGAGCCTATTGACGCGGACTCCAATATGTTATGGGCTTCGGAAATTTTATTTTGCAATCCGTCGATATTCAGGTTTAACGATTGAAGATAAGGTAAAAAATATCCCTTTAAAGTCTTAAGACGACTTTTGATTCTTCCGAACTCTGATCCTAACGCTATCTTCCGTAAATTCTCAATTGTTGATATGCCCGGGTCATTTTGATAGTCAAAGGCTGCATCAGAACAGAAGAAGTTATAACGGTTAAATGACTGATACGTCCTGTTTCCTTTTGGATAATCATTATGGAACCATAGCAAATCTCTCTGTCTATATTTACTATTGTCAATAGACGAGTAATAGTCGTCAAAACTCTTATTGTATTGAGCTAGTATCGACATATTAGCTTCGTCAGCCTCAGGATTTCTTAAAGTTTTCCCACAAAGAATCAACTCAATTGCTTCAAGTAAAGAAGTCTTACCTGTCCCATTTGAACCCGAGATCAAGTTTACCTTGCCGAAAGAGAAGTTTCTTTGCAACGGATAGGCTCTGTAATTTTCAGTTAAGGTAATTTTACTTATTTCATTTATAATTAAATCAGGACTATCCTGCTGAGTTTCTAAATTACCTATATCAATTTCTTTTCGTACAGTATCATTCAGAAATCTATCTCTCACCTCAGTAACTGGCACAAATGAATAAATTTCATTCAGGTTAGCATCCTCAAGCTTCTTCCTCCATGAAACAACAATATCCTCTTGTATTTTGGTTATTGTTTTTGAATAAGAGATGAACTTACGAAAATCATCAGGCTTGAATAAATATTTTCGACTATAAATGTCATCCGCTTCGACAGTTTTCTTTTGCTCGTCACTAAATTGATCTCTTAAAAAGATCAAATAATAATTCCATTGCAAATACCCCGGATGATTATAATAATCATTTACCAGGAATTCTTCTTGATACCTTTTTAAATCACTGGGAATATCAGCGTTGTCAAAATCCAAATAGTATATTGCTGCTGTTTTCATGTCAGGATTAAGTTCCGCACGAAGAATATTCCTGTTAGGAATCCTTTCAACACTCTGCAAATTCCCATTGATTAATCCGTATACTTGAGAAGCTTCCATGGTATTACTTTAGGATTGAATTAGGATCATAAACTTGTATGTCGGCAATGTGGTTTTCGCCCTCATTATAAACTGCAGAGAATTCCGGCCGTACAAGAGACGTTCTAAACCAAACAACAATTCTGTTTTTAGAATGATCCTGGAAAATGCGCTTCAAATCATCCATCTTCCTTTCGGCGAATTCCTTCGTCTTGAATCCGATAAACGCTACTGTAGCCTTACCCTCTGATCCAATGAAGTTATAGAGATATTTTCCTGGAACATTCGCGTCCTCAAAGTTGACTTCTGTGACATTATCATTTCTTAGAGTGTTTAAAGTCGGTGGCCATAAATTCTTATTAGGGATAATTAACTTATTTATCGTCTCAATGCCCTCAATGTATTGTATCCTTTGATTTAGTCCTTCATCATCTTCTAGAAAGGTTAATCGATTGATAGTCCATGAATCGTCCATTTCATAAGAAAATAAATTATCAACTTGTTGCCAGTTAAAGCCGTTGGAAGATTTTACAAATCCATTCGATAGATTAGCTAATCGCTCTTTGTCGACACAACAAATGTCTATCCTTCTTAAATAAGTGCTAGTAGAATGGTATTGATTCAAAAAAGATATCAAGCCATCATCAATTGGGGGTTCTGCAACCTCGTAAGCTCCGTTATGCCAAGAATAAACACGTTGAACTTCGGGTTCAGTTTTTCGAATTTGGACACCGACCACTCCCTCTGTCATCGGTTTTTGGCAACGAACCTTGTAAACAGACTTAACTGAACTTAAATAAAATGAATGGTTATTCTTTCCGTTATACAAATAATATAGTCCTAGTAGATGGTTTGAAATAACTTTTGTGTCGATGCTGAAGTCTATTTGGTGGGTTTTGAGATGAAGGGCGCTACAATTAAAGTTGATGAACGCCTCTCCGGTTAAAGTGCTTCCATTTTCCCAATTAAGGCAGATTAAATCCTTATTGCTATAGCTTAAAATTAATTCTTTAAAGCGCTTAAAATCCGGATGATTTGGTTGAGAATTTAATTGGGGATTAAGAATAATGAAAGAGTTGCCGTTCCACCGATTATCAATTGCATTCAGAAAATTATTGTCAACTATAAAGTTTAATGCTTCAGAACATATAAGCGTAAAAAGGTAAATTGAAGAGACATCATTTCTAAAAACATAAATTTCTCTTCCTGATTTATAGTTATCCCTCTCGATAGGATTGCCCCAAACACCCATATGTCGAGTCTTGAACTGTATGATTAAGTATAGTATATTTTGATTTTTAAAGAAATAGCAAAGCGGATCAAAAAAATTTCCATTGGCATTTAAAACATTCTCGTCAAAATAGA
This sequence comes from Chitinophagales bacterium, assembly GCA_035638255.1. Lineage (GTDB taxonomy): Bacteria > Bacteroidota > Bacteroidia > Chitinophagales > UBA10324 > DASRAJ01. Next base: position 34,323 of record DASRAJ010000155.1, on the reverse strand, counting down.
TCTTAATGCCTTCTGCGGCAAAATCAGTTTTTAATTTATCTAGTTCGTGTCGTTGGATTGATTCACAACCGAGAGCAAATAATTTTCTATTTTCTGGACATAACTCATCATCAGAAAGCATTTCATTAATCACAGACCAAGGACATGAATATTCAGGGGTCAAAGCCAATGAAACATTTTCGGCCTTGGCCAACTTTAAGAAATCTATGAATCTTGAATGGGCTTCTGCCTGGTTTCTATCGCCAAATTTTTGAGGAGTGAGATGAAAATCTCCTTTGTGCTGATATAGCAATGCAGTATATGGATCTGTATTAAATTCAAGAATCTCTAGATCCAATGAATCTATGCCTATACCTAAACTGTCAACAAATCGGAAGTTCATCATTTTTATGCCACCAATCTTTTCGTCAACTCAATAATTTCCTTCACATCGTCATTCGTAAAAAGTTTCTCCACTGCATTCATCCCAAAGTTACTGAAGGGTGCATCGTACAAATCAGCTTCTTCAAGTTTTCGTTTCTGCATGAATACGGTTTGCACCGTTCGCAGGAAACGCGTTTGATCGGCATTGTAATGATGCTCAAGAATAAATGCATCGAATGCCTGCCGCACAATCTCATCGTAAGAAGGCAATGCTTCCAGCTTCAGCACAAACTTTAAGAAGTCAACCAAACTTCCTACACGCACGCCAAATGCTTTGAGCATGTTATCATCGGTGAGGTTGAGGTCTTCGCTGCTCAGTTCTGTTTCGAGTGTTTCTTCCAGTGCAATCAAATCCTGCAGCGAAACTTTTTCACCGCTCTTTAACCGCGCAATGGTAGGATGCTGCTGCGCCAGTTGCTCGATCTTTTCTTCCACACGCTTTCGGTATTCTTCTACCATCACTTTCTGTCCTTCCTTCTTTACGATAATCCATTTGCGCGAGTCAATGATGTCATCCAATCCAAGCTCGATCATCATGCTTGGTTTCTCGCGCTTGTATTTCATCAGTGGAGCCAGTGTGTTTTTCACCGAGTCAATTTTCTGTAGGCTGGCTTCTTCCCAGAATTTATTGGAAAGCACTTCTTCAATCAGGGCGCGGTGAGGAGCTATTTGAGGAAGGTTAGTGGGCAATAGGGAAATATCTTCTTTGATGGAGTCGGCTAGTGTTGCCTGCGCATCGCCCTTCGACAGGCTCAGGGTGACATCCGCTTTGAGGAGTTGCAATCCTGCACGTTCCATTTTGGAAGTGAAGAATGCTTCAGCAAGATTCACCCCCGAAGCAAAGCGAAGCAGCGGCGCTACTTTCATTCTCAGGAATTCAATCTTCTGTGTGTTGATGTAATTCCAGAAATCATCTGTCCATGCTTCGCGCACTTCTTTCAAATGTTTTTTCACAGTGAAAGAATCGAGCGGAATTTTTGCAATGTCAGCACGCAGCTCTTTCATGATGCGCTTGAAATCATCGCCCTCGCTGCCCTCTGACTCCCTGAAGGGAGAACCCCTCTCGCCATCCACGTCGGGGAGCGGTCCCTCCTTCAGGAGGTCAGGAGGCGGCGCGAGCGAGTTGGAAGAACTGCCAAGTAAAAGTTTCAGCTTGTTCAGGCGATTGTTGAAGATGGTGACGAGCACCGGAATCTGCGAAGAACCTTTATCATCCTTCGGCATCATATTGAAGTGCTCGAAGTTTTCCCAGAAGTCAACGATGAGAAAATTGTCTTTTCCGTTTTCCGGCAGCCACTCCAGGTGTTTGCATGCTTCGAAGCTTCGCGTTCCTCTTCCGATCATCTGCCAGAATTTGATCTGCGAATTCACCGGCTTCATGAAAGCGAGGTTCATCACTTCAGGAATATCTACTCCCGTGTCGAGCATGTCAACAGAAATAGCGATGCGCGGGAAATCCTGTTTCTTGAATTGATCGAGCAGGTCTTTGGCACGCTCGGTTTTCGAATCAATCACACGGGCAAGTAATCCCCTGTGTTCTGGGTACATCTCATTGAATGTCTCCTGCAGGCGCATCGCATGCTTGTGCGTAACGGCAAACAATATAGTCTTCGCAGGCAACTGTCCGCTTGCATCTTTGTAACACACATCCATAAACTCTTCCCACTGCCGGATGAGCGTGTCGTGATTCGTTACTTTTTTTTCAAGATCGGTTCCTTCAAAGTTGATGTCTTCAGGATCAATGCCACGCTCCCGCAACGATTCCTGTTCTTCTTCACTCAAATCAATTCCGCGAATTCCTTTGCGCTGGAATTTTGTTTGGGCAGCATACAAATTGAAGTCGGCGAGGTATTTATCCTTCACTGCCTGATCATAAGTGTAAAGAAATGTTGGCATCGGACCATCGCACTCGAAGAAGCGGAATGTATCGCGATCAATGAAGTGAGCAGGTGTGGCAGTCAAACCAATTTGAACGGCATCGAAGTAGGCAAGCACATCCGTGAACTTGTTGTAGATGCTGCGATGACATTCATCAGCAATGATAAGGTCAAAATCTGCAGGAGAAAATTTTTCATAGCAAAGCTCCAGCGTTTGCAGCGTGCTCACATACACACGCGCATTGAGATTAATGTCATACGTGCGAATGCGGGTGCGCGCTTCACTTGGTAAATGCACTTTGAATCCGTCACTCAACGCCTGGTCAACGAGGCTATCCCGGTCGGCGAGGAATAATACTTTCTGCGCTTGCCGTGCGCGAAGAAAGATATCAATCAAGGCCATGATAGTTCGCGTCTTTCCGGTGCCGGTTGCCATCACGAGCAGTGCCTTTCTCTTTTTTCTTTTCTCAATCGTTTCACTGATTCTTCGAATCGCTTCTACCTGGTACGAGCGATTCACAATCGAGTCTTTGATCTTTATTTCATTGAGAGGAAGTTTATTTTGCTTAAGGAAGAGAAGGCGCTCTAAATTTTCTTTCGTGAAAAATCCTGCAACGAACCGTTCCGCATGTGTTTCAGAATCCCAGAACCAAATGTCTTCACCGTTCGTCATGAATGCATACGGTCGAAAACTTTGCTTCGCTGCAATCTTTGTTACGTACTGGAGCACTTGTTCTTTTCCTACACGCGCATCCCGGCGGGTGTGCTTTGCTTCAATCACGGCGATCACTTCTCCATTGTTTCGGTACAGGCAATAGTCGGTGATGCCATTTATCGGTGAAGCATCATAACCATCAACGGGAACTTCAAAACTTATTTGAGTGCGGTCAGCGAGATTCCATCCGGCATTTATTAATTGCGGGTCAATGATGTTATAGCGAACTTCCGCTTCATTGAGTTGGGAGGTGTCTATCATTTATGGGAGGCTAAAGTTCCCCTTTAGTTTTGTTTCATCCAAGAAGAAAAGTGAACTGGGGATAATAATGAACTTCCTCTGAAAAAATATCTCAGTAAGGGTTTCAGAAGGATGAACATCACAGAGATCTTGTTCTAAAGTTTTCTCTCAATCCATTTTCACCACCTTACCCGTTTTAATTATTTTTTTCTCATCATCTACTCTATACACATAAACTCCATTTGCAAAATGAGAAATATTTATTGCGCGGCTTAGGAAATAAGGGTAGAGACTCATCTCAGTTATTAATCTTCCACTTACATCAAATAATCTTAATTGAAGTTCATCTATGGGTGAGTTATATTCGATATTTAACCAATCAGAAGTCGGATTGGGTGAGATGTGCACGGTAATTGTTGAATCAATTGATGACAATGTTAAGCTATCGCAAGGAGAATTTTGTAAAGGACCTAAATCATAATTTGGGAAATTAGGTAAACAAGCATTGTAATCAGAGAGGAAAAAAGAATTTTGAATTAGTTCACAAGATGAACCAAATAAATCGGGTTTATCAATTACGTGAACTACAGTATCAGCATTTTTTGTTCCAATATAAATCTTATTGTCAGGAGCAAGTTGCATGTGATGAAACCATGTTTGCGATGGTAGATATGCCGTATCCCATGATGCAACTTTAAGCATTGACTGCTCAATGTTATCACTCCACATGTCAAACTGAAAAAGACTTAAGAAACTACAAACATATAAAAAACGGTTGTTGGGTGAAAATGCACAACCAATTGTCCAATCCTGAATAAGAGGGATTTCTATTTTATGTGGATTACTAAAAGTCCCGGTGCAACGGTCAAAGTCAAGGAGATTTAAAGTATCATCAATCTCGCTTACCATAGCATATTTATACCCGTCAGGCGAAAAACAAGCTTGTCCAAATACATCATTTATAATTTTTGATCCTATGTCTTGCTCAAAAGGACCTAAAATTGTATCAGGTTGAATAAGCCACTTATAAAACCTGTTCGTTAGATATTGATGCGCTACTAACCACCAGTCTCTTCCATTTGCGTGCTTGCAGGCCGTTAATCTACCAAGAACTAAGCTATCATTAATTAAATGAACATTTTTATGATCAGTTATACCTCCTAAACCACCATCAAGTTCCATGTCAATTTCACTGTAACTCAAATGGAGTGGTTCAAATCCCACAGGAGTCACATCAAATGTTTCATAAGCTAAAATGTAGCGTTTTGCGTTGCCAGGTTTGGGTAAAATGATTGCGCCTTGATCAATACCAAGCCCTCCACCGTCAAAATAAAAGACATCAGTAGCATACCCAGGATTAAAATCTGAGGAATTATTTAGTGGCAAAAAATGATTATTTTCAATATTTTGTCCATTGGTATAAAATAATATATTTCCACCAGTATCACAAATACTTGCATTAGTAATAAAGAATGCTAGAGGCCTCGATGAAAAAAAAGCATAAGCAGTTCCTGAGTTGAAATCAATACCACAATGATTATCATCTAAAGAAATCCCAAGCATCCAAACATTTGCTCTATTTTGAGCTAAGGAATTAGTTGAAAAAATTAATGAGAAAAATATATACTCAATCATCGGCAAGATATAAATCCTGGTTAAAATATTAAATCGAGCAAGAGATTTTCTCATTCTCTATTCTTTAATCACACTAAATTTATTAACTGAAAGAATGTGTTCATTCTGTTTCACTTGGCACAAATAAATACCTGCCGGCAATTGGTCTACTGTGAATTTTATGGAAATCTCTGAAGGTTCTAATTTATATCTTTTTAGAGTCTTTCCTGTTAAGTCAGAAATTAGAAGATCAGCATTTTTATTGCCTTCTAAACTATAAAGAAAGGTTAAATCACCTGTTGTAGGGTTTGGAAATAAGCTAAAATTGCTTATTTGCTGCTCATTTGAAGCTGATTCCTTGGAGCTTGCACATGAATCACTATAAAAGGCAGGCTGGGCATAAATTCGTCGAAGAACACGCGCAATAAAAACCGCTGGTCCTCCAATTTGAGGGCATTGGTTTGCTATTTCATCAACTTCTACTTTCTCACTATCAGAAAAATTTGCGTCATTGTTCGAAAGCGCGTTCAGTAGAATACCATACACATCTTGAAGGTAGCTCTCAAAAATATAATTTGTTGAAATGGAATTATTAAGTGTGATTGCAACATTAATTCTCCTGTCAATATCATCGAAATCAGTAGACTTCAATGAAGCCGAATCCAGCAACTCGTTAATGTCTTCTTCAAGTTGGGTGAACTTTCCAATGTTACTTGACTCAACTGAGTCATTAAAATCCTCCAAAACTGAGCTTCCTTCCAATAGAGAAGGATCAATTTGCAAAAACTTATAAACGGTTTTCTTTTCGCTCCATTCAAATAGCCGATTAGAATTATCCCAAGAAATATCGCCTGCTGCAATGAATTCAAGGTCATCTTGACTAACAAAACCCAATGCCGGCGAAGGCCCTTCAAATTGAGATGCGCAATCTTGAAGCTCAGTGTTGGCAGTAACATCATCTGGAGGAAGTATAATAAAATGAGTAGTTGCAGGAGTTGCAGGTAAAAAAGTTGCATCAAAATCAGAGGTCAGGAACTTAGTTGACGCTGAGTTTACATCATTTAAAGCAGCGTGATTGTTTTGAGTATTATAAAAAGTCCCCAACATATCGTGACCAAAATAACGATTCCCCAGAAGTTTATTGAAAATTAGAAAATCTTGATTTCCCATGCTACTTGTTGGAATAGTACTTGAACCCAGCTGAACCCCATACCAATGAGCATTGATGCTATTTGCTAATAAAATAGAAAAGTCAGAATTATTAAGGAATTCAAACCCTATATATGTTTTATCAGTTGTATTATACTCTAAATATGTACCTTGGGTAAAGGAGGATGTAAAACTACGTTGATGGTTAGAAGCATTATGCCCTTCACCCGTAACACAATTATAACCATCAAACGGTAGAAATGAATTGGCATTATAAATACCAATTGCATAATGATTAACCGGATAGTCAGGCAACTCAACATTATTATTGAAAGCAAAAAATCCTTTAAAATAAAGATTATCCAATGTTCCAAACAACTGACATGAAGTATTCTGCCCCCAAATTCCGTATTGGCCGCTACTTGTTATATTATTGTGGGAAATATTTGTAGAAGAAAACGCAAAATCACCAATACCAATACCAAAGCAAACATTTCCGAGCGGAGGATCTATCACAATGGGGTCATTATTTGCAATAGTAATATCAGAGCTGGCATTAACATCCATCGCTATACCAATATCAGACTTTACAATTAAATTATTTTTAATTTCTATTTTCTTTACCAAATTAAGAAATCCAAAGACAGAGGCGTTCACTTTAGTAGGATAACCAAAAGTGTTAAATTTCACATTAGCGTCCATATTTACCAATACTACCCCTCCATTGGAATTACTAAAATTATTACTAAATTGATCATTCCCATTTGCATTGCCGCCTACATCAACTTTATCAATATCAGTGGATCCATTAAAAAAAACCGTTCCATTAGTTGCAAAAACTGCATTACCAGTCGGAGTGCTTGAGGATGCATTAAACTGAAAATTTGAAAAGTTATTGGAATATACTCCGAAGGATGATTTATAACCATAAATACCGGTGTTAGCTGTATTTATATTATTGAACAAGTCCGAATTATTATCTAAATAATTTCCGATTGCTACCTTTTTCACATAATTCAATATTATTGCAGTATCAGTTTGCTCAATATCAAAGGGAAAAAGTAAAGTAGAGCTTGAACAGGTCAATGTTGTCCGCCAAATGCCATAGGATCCATCTTGCTTTAGCAGTCCCGGAGATACCTGCTTAAACTCTTTCATTCGAAGATGGGTATGGTTATTATCAAGAGTGGTTACATAATTCCCGCCAGTAGCATGGCTTATAATATTGAACTGTGCATCATATCTTAAATCAATGGCATGGACAGCATTTTCAATTTTGCAGTCATGAGTTGATGAATTATCCACTATAACGTTAGAGTTACCATCATAAGCATAAATACCTTTCCACAATTCATCTCCGCATCCGGAGTACAAATGGCTACCAAGAATAGATAACGTTCTTTCTGGCATAACAATAAGTTGCGCTTGAGGACCAAAGGTTACATTTGGACAATCTTTAAAAATGAAATCTTCGTCAATATATAAAGGCCCATTGATAATTATTTGATTTGAATAATCAGCCAAAGTATATGTTGGGGGATTACCACCATCTGACGTTAGATTAGCACCAAAATTCGACGTAGTAAAACAAGATGAGGATGTTGGGTAAGAAAAATTTGCCACATTTGTATAAGGATAATTCACTAATGTATAAGATGTAGTGCCATCCTGATCGGGATTAAAAGTAACAACATTTCCATTGCTACAGCAATCAAGAACTGTTAAAATCATCTCATCTTCCTCAAGGGGACAGTTCATACCTAAATTGTCAACAACAACTTTGTATACAACTTCTTCACTACTTATCCCTGATAATGTCTCGGTCGCTGTATAATTATAATTATTCGCCCCAAATATCAGTGACGTACCTCTATACCATTGATAATGCGCATTTGCCGGATTGGGAGTTTTTGGGCCAATTATTACAGGTTGCCCAGAACAAACAGTAAGATCATCTCCAGCATCTGCCGCTGTCACGGAAACAGTTGTTGTTGCAATATTCGAACATGAGCAGTTATTTATAGTACCTAAAAGAGTATAGGTTGTTGTTTCACTGGGTGAGGCGGTGACCGGATTTCCAGTTGCACTTGACAAATCAGTTGAAGGTGACCACACATAAGCACTCAATCCTGAAGTACCTGTAAGATCAGCAGAACCACCATTGCAGATTGTCGAAGGTGAGGCCACAATAGATAAAGTTGTGGTATTATTTACCTGAATTGTCACGCTTTTTGAACTCGGATCACCACAAGTATTTGGACAGCCTATGGGCTCAACCATAACCGTAAAAGATCCCGCAGTAGTAGGTGTATAATTCATCACACCATTAGCATAAACAGGCCCGGTTGGAATGAACCACCAAAGCGTGGTAGCAATACCGCAGGAGCAACTTGCTGTAAAGGTAACAGGTTCGTTTACACAAACTGATGTAGAAGAAGCGGTCAAATTTAATGCTAAACACGATTGATATACTCGAGTTATTGAATAAGGCGGTACCACAAGACTATTGCCATTTCCTTCAGCGTATAATACGCCCTTTGTTCCAAGAGGATTAAAATCTCCCCTTACCAGTTCAAAAGGATTATTGAACCCAAAAAAAATGCTTGTATAACCTTCCATCGTTTCATAAGAGTTAAGACTTGAAAAAGCATTATTGGATAGATCAATCGTTATGGGACCTGCTGATAAATTCAGAATAATAATATTCTTATTGGATGATGAAGAACTATTTTCAAAATACCACCCATACAAACTTGGATAATTGGAAGTTCCAATCATACTTGCTCCTGGAAAGGATAGTTTTTTTGCAACATCATTCCCATTCATTGCTTTGCCAATTAAACTTAAAGCATTTCCTTGTGCGCCCAATTCAAGCAAGTTAGGATAAACAGGATCTCCTCCGCCAACATGATTAATGTCGTCGTCGGCATCATCAAACAAGCCAGTGCGATCTGTACTTAACATTGCGTGACAAATAGCATGTGTTATTCTTTTATCTTCCAGATATGCCAGCGTCATCGCCGCAGTAAATAATCCTTGTGCCCACGTATTGAATGTGAAGTTATTTTCGGGACCAGCGGAAAGATTATATTCAGTAATCCAAGCCTCAACATCTTCACCACTTGAATTTTGGTTAGAAGGCATATAAACATTCAGAGTATTCGATTTTAAATAATCCATCGAATGAAATGGTGAAACAAAGAAAACTGATAGGTCAGAATTGGAGAAATCATTATTATCAGGAATAGGAACGCCACAGTCAATATAATGATGAAAAGTAATTGCATCAACATAAGGAAACTGGGCAAGTCCGGGAAGCCCGAGCCCGCTGCACCAAGTGTTCCTTCTTGCATCATAAGCGTTTTCTTTTAAAGATGCCCCAGTAATAGCTATTTTAACATTGTCGCCAAATGTTAGTCTTATAGCATTTATCCAAGTATTTGCTGCAAGAGCGTAAGAATGTGCAGTAGGAAATGCAATATTGTTTTTGGGACTATCATCATAAAGTTCATTGCCTAATTCAATATATTTTATCTGAGACCCCTTACATTTTGAATCATATAACCATTCTAATTGGTAACCTAAATTTGAAGTTACCATATTCAAATTCATTAATGTCCCGGCATTAGCATAATTAATCGCATTTTTCGCATCGGAAATTAGTTTATCGCCTGATAGTATGGGCAAACCCCAATAACTTTCATAATATCCACAAAATGGACAATTATTACACTGTGCACAAAAATCAGGAACCTGGTCTTGTGGCAAATACCAACCCTGCTTCCAATCCCAAGCATTAGAAATACCTCCACCGGGATAACGAAACAAAGATGCTTGAAGTTTTGGAAGTGCATTTCTAACACTTAAAGGATCTGAAACTGGAGACCAGGTAAGCTTATGATCTATATCCTGCCCGTTATAACCCAAGAAATCAATTGGAATAGTTCTGTTATAATCAGAAACAGAATTATCAAAATCTATTGTAATAATCGTTCTCAAATCCCGTAACTGGCCTGCAGCACTAATACTATAAACCTTAATATTGCTTTGACATAAAATGCAAACTGGACAAAGAATTTTCTGCGCAATGAAATCTCCACTCACTAAGAAAGTTCCCTTCAAGTCAATAGAATCCTCTCCTATTACAGAACTTCCAACTCTAATAAATATTTGATCCGGCATTACTCCTTCTAAGTCTATTCTGGAGTCTTTTGTAATAAAGAGTGAATCATCAATGTCTATTATAAAAACGGAAGATAAACCTCCGGAAATTTTTAATATTCCATCTAAATAAGCATCCCCACTGATTCTATAATTTCCTGAGGTCAATGTAATCCCCCCAAGTTGATTGTTAATTGTTGTTGCCGTCAACTGATCTACAGATTGCATTGCTGCTGCTAAATCTGATAGTGCACGCGGTTCACTCCCACTATGATGTAAAATTGAATCTGTCGCAGTTATATTGCCACTAACATAGATGTCTGTTCCTATCTTCCCCTTCACTTGAAAACTATTCTGACTTATTATGCTATCTGTTGCTAATAATGCGAAGTTTTCAGCAACCCCAAGAGTAAAGGGAATTACAGATACTTTAACATTTAATGCTTGAGCTTGGCAACCCAAATTATCTGTAACTGTCAGGGAATACGTTGTAGAAGATATTGGAGTTGCAACAGGATTAGAGGTAGATGAAGAATTTAGCGAAGTTGAAGGACTCCAAGAATATGAATAAGGTGAAACACCTCTCCATGCGGTGGGAGAGCCGCCTAGGGTAGTCGCCTTTCCATATTGTATTATACGATCACTACCTAAATATTCAATTGGGATTTTATCCATAATAACTACCATAGTATCTTTACTGGAAGTAAGATCTACGTCTTTCACTGTAACAATGTATACTGTATTTTCAGTGACAGTAGCGGTGGGATTGGAAGTAGTGCTAGAACTTAAACCATTTGCGGGTGACCATAAATAAGTATATGGAGACACACCACCACTTGCTGTTGGGCTGCCACCAATTGAAGTTCCTGAGCCATTACATACAGTCTTGTCAATTCCCGCATGCGCATACACGACTGGTGATCTCTTGGCAATCAAAAAATATCCAAAGGAACTAAGCGAGGAATTTGTTTGCTCGTTGCCGCTGGAAGTAGTTCCTGAAGTTGTTACCATTCCGGCATTATTCCACTTCGAACCATCCCATCTCCCTACGCGAAGAGTTTGCAAAGTATAGATATCACAAGTATTGTTATCCCAATATAATTTCACTTTCACACTACTGCTGCCTGTAGTGCGTTTTAAATACCAGTACTCACAGGTACTTATGTAAGTCAGCGAGTCTTTGCTACTGCCGAGTAATTGTTGTGCATTGAAATACTCTGCTCTGAAAGCATCAGTAGTTGAAGAAGGAGCCGAAATATTGACTGGCTTGTAGTAAGTACTTTTTCCAACAGGAAAAGTAAAGGCGCTGTTTCCGATCTTCTTCATTGGTCCACTTACAAAGCTGCTGCTGGAGCCATTGGATATAGTAGCTCCGTTTTTAAGCGTGAGAATATTTGTTGTGTCAGTCACAAGATTTTTGCCTACCAAATTTAAGTTGTTTGAAACAGATAGTGGTCCTTGTAGTGTTACCGAACCACCGGATTTATTAATCTCCATGTTGTAAAATACCGCTTCTATCGAATCACTTATCGCTTGCGAATTGCTACCCGTAAACTTAAAGGTTGCATTTCCAAATGAAGTCGCATTCTGATTATACCAATGCACGTCACCCTGTAATTCAAGTCTTCCGCCTCCTGAAGCCGCATTGATTACACAAAGCCCTTTATAAGATGTGGTGAAAATATGAGTAACCTGCACTGTTCCATCAATAATATCCTGATCGCCCAGTCCCATTATTTCAAGATCATAAAATGACATAGTTGCAGCAGAAGAATTTTTTAACGTGTTGCTATAATAGCACATCACTTTTGAAGTGCCAGCATCTACTGTTCCCGCTGTGTACTCCCATTTTGTGCTCCCTCCCATTCCAATATTTCCTTGCAGTGTAAGAGTTCCGCCAGATTTGTTGATCTTCATGTTCGGCAACTTTCCGCTTGGATTACTTCCGCTATTATCATTGAGAGCTTGGTTTGCTGTTCCGGTTACTTCAATAGTGGCGGTGCCCCCACCTACTGAGGAAGAGTTGATGCTTAAAATATCGCCCTTGGCTTTGATTACAGAGCTGGTAGAAGTGTTGAGGAATACCTGATGGCTGCCAGAAATTTTCAACTGATTGTTAACCTCGATGGTAACGTTTGCAACGTCGAATTGCGTGTTACTATCGGGTGCTGCAAATTCTACTTTGTAAAATGAAACTGTCACAAGATTTGCAGTACTGCTAATTGTACGTCTTCCCGCTTGTGTGCCATGCTGAAAAATTACTTTACCGCTATTATGTGTGAAACCTCCAGTCTTGTATGTAAAATCTCCATTCACAGTAAAGTTCCCAGAGGTAGAAGTAAAACTTGTACCGTCGATGGTAATATCTTTGTTGCATGTAACTGCTCCATCACTCGCTGTAAATGTTCCTCCTTTAAAACTTCCTGATTTGAAAGTAAAAGTTTTACCTGTATTAATTGAGACGGTTCCTGTGTATGAACTTGCAATAGTAATGGAGTTGACAGTAACGTTTCCATCAATGTGACAATTACCAGTACCACAACTAGTAAAATTTACATCATCATTACTTCCGGGTGCAGAAGTAGCTATAGTGGTTCCGCAACCGAGTCCGGTAACCCAATTACTTGCAGTAGTGAAACTTGTTGAAGCGAGTTGTGGTTTCCACCAATAAGTAGCTGCGTGAATCTGGCAGGAAAAAATAATAAGGAAAAAAATGGAGAGAGAAATAAATTTTTTCATGGAGAGTAGATTTTACTATGAAAGAAAATGATATTACAAATGGTAATCGCGACTGAAACTTCTACAAAGAAGTTTCAAACTCCATTTCCTGAGTGGAACTGTCAGCTCTTGTTATGACGATGCTCACGAAGTAATCGCCGGATGCAAGGTTGCTTAGTGGGATGGTGAGGTCATTGTCAACAAAGGTCAAGTCAGTACCAATAGTGTAAGATGTGTTCAGCACATTATTTGATTGGTAGCCTGTTGTACCGATCGTTATCCCGACTTGAACTGCCAATGAATCTGAGCAATATAGAATTATCTTATTGGTGGTCAATTTCGAGTCAAGGATTTTTGTTTGGGCATTTGCAGTGAAGAAAATAAATGCCGAGATAAGAGTAAATAGGATTTTCATTGGGGAGAAGTTTTAGAGTTATAAAAAGAATCGGGTAAATATGAAGTTCTTTTCTAACTTTAGTATCCCCTCTAAAGGGTATTTTTCAAAATACTGGTATAGGGGGATATTTTAGTTTTTAATGAGGATACACTTTTCGCAGATGATGGAGAAAATGGGAATAAATTGCGACTCTCCGAATGAAAGACTGAACTATTCTTTTATGTTGGAAAAAAATCAAAAGACGTTTGTCTTCTTCCGTAAGAATAGTTTTGCCTGCAGTACAAAAAACACGCTAAACGCATGGGATTTTCCCGTAAAAAATCATTTTTGTCGAGAAAACAATTCTCAACGCCGGGGACCGGAAAAGTCGCCGGGAGTTTGCGGTCCAATTCCTTCATTCACGGCTTTCATCGGCCGCACTTATCCTTAACCTTCATTGCACAATGCCATAATTTTTTATTCGGCAAAGTTGGGCTTACTCCATGCGTCTGTCAAGGGCAAGACGACTCACGATAAAAATCGGGACCCTTGACGGCCGTCCTCACGCATTTGAAAAAGCTGAAAAAAAATTATGACACATCAACCTCGCAAGAAAAAAATCTCATTCGCAATTGCAAGCGGGCGCAAGCATCACAATTTACCGGTCAGCTTTTTATAATTATAAATATTGATTTCTTAGTAACTCAGTAAATGCAATTACGGAGAATCGGGATTTGGTGATGTCTTTACCTCTGCAGGTGAAAATATTTGACTGTTGTTCAAATCTCTAATAAATTATACACTTTGGATATATCCAATTAGGCCTTCACAAATTGATCGTTATGCTTTTCCCTTTTACTTTCCAAAATAATTTTAATCTGTTCATCTGAATAACCATTTTCTTTTAAGATAACTATGAGTTTTTTATTCTCTTCAAAAATTGGCTCATCTAAAGTCTCAAATGATTTGTAAACAGGCAGTTTCACTAAATCATTCATCATCTTAATCGGAACAAGAGGCACATTACCTCGAATATAGTTGCGTGTAACTTTCACATCTTGATGATCAGCCCACTTTTGAATATCCCTTTCATCCATACCCTTACTTGCCAGCGCACTTGCTTGATAGTGTTTTGCTGAGTAAAGATTCACGTCAACATGCAAAACATCTTTCACTTCCTCTTTCCAAATTTCTCCAGCCCGGTTGCGGAATGAGGGCATAGCAACGGCGTTGGGTTTCATACCGTATGAAAGAAGGAAATGGTCAGGTGGCAATTTTGCGATCTCTAATTCGAGCATGAGTCGCGCTAAGTCCGGTGGAATAAGTTGCAGCCGTGATTTCTTATTTTTCACATTGGCACCATGCAATGTGATCGCAAGATTATCTTTGTACTGCACAATTTGCTTGCGCTGAATTTTCCCTAACTCCGTAGTACGCACTGACAAGTAAAGAACAAATGAAAAAGCGAGCAACAAGCGTTTATTCGTTTTATACAGGTGGCTTACGATTCGCTCAAATTCTTCATCTGTCGCTGGTGTGTTTTGTGTTGAAGCACCCACTGGTAAGTCTTTAATAAACTTACACGGATTTTCTTTCAATGCTATTTCTTCATCATTACACAAAAATGTAAATAGTGCCGACATACTTTGCAAAATATTATTGCGCGTTCTGTTTGCATGTTTGTTATCATTCTGCAACTTATTGAGCGCTTCACGAATCATGCTACTTTTGATTGATGAAAGCGGAGTATTGATACCGATCACATCTTTCATCTTGCGCATTGTCCATTTATAATTCTGCTTGCTTCGGTCACCGGTATGTGCGATATGATTTTCGTCATAATATTTAATTGCATCTCCGAACGACATATCTGAATTGACAATCGTAACTGCTTTATCAGAGAAGGGGTTGTAACCTTCCCGAAGCATCTGTTCCATTTCTGCACGGACAAGTCGTGCGCCCTCTTGCCTTTCTCTTTTTGTTTTAAGCCGGTTAATGTTTCCAGTGACTCGGAATCTCTTGTAACGTAGCGTACCCGGAATTTGAAAGTGGTAATGTATGTACCATATCTGATTCAAGTCGCCTCCTCGATCAGCGATTAAAACATTTTTGTAAAGTTTCATAATCTCTTTTTGAGTGTAAGCAATGTAGTCAATAAGCGATCCAAACTTTGTCCAAGTTCTTGTCCAAGTTTTGTCCTTCTGCTATGGGAAAGTTGTAAAAGTGCCCGGGAAGGGAATCGAACCCCCACAGTATTGCTACCGCTGGATTTTGAGTCCAGTACGTCTACCAGTTCCGTCACCCGGGCCTTTGATCTGGACTTAGGAAATAAGACTTAAGATGTAAGACAAAAAAAGTCTTTGATGCCTCATAATCTTATGTCCTAGTCTTAAATCTTTTGTCATTTTTTTTCAGGTGCCGCCAAAAGTATCCAAACTTTCCTTGAGCCGCAATAGGTATTTCTTCTTGTAATAATAGTCTTTGATTTTTTTTAGCTCGCTCTCTCCTGCTGTTGCATCGTCGTAATTTTCGATCACCGGCTTCACCTGATCATATAACTCATCAGTCAACGCTGAAACCTGCAATGTGAAACCCTCAACTTTTTTTTTATCGGGTTTTATCTTCAATTCGATGAGTGTTTCATTGATGTCCATCATCTCCATGAGAAATTCGGGTGGCAATTCGTACCGTTCTCCTTCGTGAATCATGTTCTTCAACTCGAGGATGTATTTCATTCTCTTGTCAAAATCGGAAAGTGTTTGAAATGCCCGCGTGTTCAGCATTGACATTTCCAAAACTTCCTGTTGCTTTTCAGAAGGGTGGCTTATGAAGAAATCAGGATGAAATTTCCTGCTTAATTCATGATATTTTTTCTTAACTACCTCTTCATTAACTCTGAATGAGACAGGAATGTCGTAGAACTCAAAGTAGTTCATGCCTTAAATTGATACAGGAATAAGATTTATCAGAAAAGACGCATTATATCATTTCCATTGGCAAAAATGAGAAGCGCAAATAAAATGATCATGCCCGCGATTTGTGCATATTCGAGAAACTTATCACTTGGCTTTCTGCGGGTGACCATCTCAACCAGCGTGAACAAAACATGTCCGCCATCCAGTGCGGGAATCGGAAGCAGGTTCATAAAGGCAAGAGCAATAGAAAGCCATGCGGTGAGTTCCCAGAATGTTATCCAATCCCATTCACCGGGGAACGCATTGGCAATGGCGATAAATCCGCCAAGGTGCTTATACCCCTGAACTTTTGGAGAGAAAATGAGGGCAAAAGACTTTATGTATTTAGAGAGTGTTTCATAGGCGCGGTTTATACCTGCAGGCAGTGCTGCAAAAAAACCATAGTGAATATGATTTGTAGTAAAGAACTTATCAAGAGGAACCGGATGCACCCCAAGTAATCCGTCAGAAGGTAACTTTACTTTTTCGGTGATCAGATGCCCCTTTCGAAAAAAGGTGAGAGAAATTTCCTTATCCTTATTTCCATCCTGAAGCTTTCGCGCTTCATCGTAAAAAATTGCCGGCTGGTTGTTGATGGCTACTATAACATCCCCCGGCTGCAGATTTATTTTTTTTGCAGGGGTGCCGGACGACACATCATTAATAACAAACGGAAATCGTATGGAAATGAAATCAGTTCCCGATTTACTGTCCAATATTTCTTTGATTTGATCTCCCGTAATCGGGATATCAACTTGCTGCCCGTTTCGCTCCACCTTCACTACCTGATCCATGTTGAGGATGATGATGCCGGGAACCTTGTTAAAGTTCTCTATTAGTTTCCCGTCAATACCAACAATCCTGTCGCCATTTTGAAAACCGAGAGATGCTCCGGTAGAATCCACAGCAATTCCATAGGTGAGATTTGCATTCGGAACATACAGTTCACCGTCAAAAAACAAGATCATCCAGTAAATAAAAATTCCAAGCACCACATTCATAATAATGCCGCCGAGCATGATGATGAGTCGCTGCCATGCAGGCTTCGATCGAAATTCCCACGGCTGCGGCGGAAGTTTCATTTGCTCTTTGTCCATGGATTCATCAATCATTCCTGAAATTTTAACATAGCCGCCGAGGGGCAACCAACCCAGTCCATATTCTGTTTCTCCTACGGTGAATTTGAAAATGGAAAAGCCGGGATTGAAGAAGAGATAAAATTTTTCAACACGGACTTTGAAAAGCTTTGCCGCCATAAAATGCCCCAGCTCGTGGAGCAAAATCAGAATCGAGAGCGCCAATATTAATTGTCCGCCTTTGATCAATACTTCATTCATAATAAATTATCTTTTGAATTATCTCACGCTTGCTTCAATAATTTCCGTGAACATCATGACAAATCATAAAGACCTGCCGGATCATCTTGATTTATCGAAGTGTTGGTGAGCGTTGTTTAAAGTTTTAATAGTGAGGTTGCGAATACGCGGGTCGCCTGATCCGTCGTCACGTAACTATCATAACCGGGTTTTTCGATGAAGGGAATTTTCTCCATGCACCGCTCGATCACGTCCGTCATTCCCGTAAATGAAATTTTGTCTTTCAGAAAAGCATCTACTGCAATTTCATTTGCAGCATTGATGATGCAAGGCAAATTACCACCTTTGTCCAACGCCATGTATGCGAGGGCAAGGTTACGAAAAGTTTTGGTATCGGGTCGCTCGAAGGTGAGTTGCGAATGATCGGGAAATTTGAAACGCGGAAAATCTGATTTCAATCGCAATGGATAACTCAGTGCAAATTGAATCGGCATCCGCATATCCGGTAAACTCATTTGAGCTTTCATGCTCCCATCCTCAAACTGAACAATGGAATGAATGATGGATTGCGGATGAATGATCACTTCCACTTGTTCCGGCTTCAAATGGAAAAGCCACTTGGCCTCAATCACTTCGAGTCCCTTGTTCATCAGCGTGGCGGAATCAATCGTGACTTTGGCGCCCATGTTCCAGTTCGGATGCTTGAGAGCTTGTTCCTTTGTAACATGCTTTAGTTCATCAAAACTTTTGTCCCTGAAGGGGCCGCCGGAAGCGGTGAGATAAATTTTTTCAATCGGGTTTTGCCACTCCCCTGCCATGCATTGAAAGATGGCGGAATGCTCGCTGTCAACAGGATAAATGTTCACACCATTTTCTTTGGCGAGTTGCGTGATCAATTCGCCGGCAACAACGAGCGTTTCCTTGTTTGCAAGTGCAATTGTTTTTCCGGATTGAATCGCGGAGATGGTAGGCTTCAATCCTGCGAACCCGACCATGGCGGTGAGTACGATGTCAATAGTATCCATTTCCACAACCTGGCAAATGGCTTCTTGCCCGCAGTAAACTTTTACATCAGTATGCTGAAGCCCGGATTTTACAAACTCGCATTTAGACTCATCGCCAATCACAATACAATTCGGTAAAAACTTTTTTGCTTGTTCGATGAGTAACTCAGCATTTGTGTTTGCAACAAGAACTTCAGCGGCAAGAAATTCTTTTTGCTGTTCAATCACTTCAAGCGCCTGGGTGCCAATAGAGCCTGTGGAACCGAGAATGGCAATGCGTCGGATTTCGGGTTTCGGATTTTGAATTTCGGGTTTCAGAACAGATGAGTGAGCCACAAAAATACGGAAGCAAATTGGTTACAATTGTCAGTTAAGGAGTTTAAAGTTTCCCCATGACTCACCTGACAATGCATCGTTATAATCACGATCATAAATGGGTAAAAAAATCAGCCTGGATTGAAGTTCCCCCTGTATCGTGATCGGTAACGATTTAACCAGATAAAATCTTTTTACGACTGCTAATGAATCACACGAAATGTCATAGCAGACTCTTACTTTATTTTCTAATATTAATGTATCATGTTTCGCTTCCCAATTTCCATGCACATCGTACCACGCCCAGCAACTAAATGATGTCCTATAATTATAAGTGAAAGAATGGTCATTCCTTAATTCAAGTTGGGAGCCCTCACGTAACTCCCAGGGTTTCGTTTCAGGAATATATATTCCGGTCCACAAAAACAATTGTGAGAAAAAAGGAAGAGATAAGAGCAAAGCGGTTTTTATCATTATCATCACCTATCGCTTAACAATATTTGTCTCTCATTCACCTTTGCAATTTCAATACACCAAACTTTTATTCCATCACTACCATCTTTATAAACGGAAGTCCATCATCTTTCTTTATTCTGAATAAGTAAATTCCGGCCGGAAGATTTCTCCTGAGTAATACATACTTGCCGCCAAAGAATTCATCATGAAGAATTTTCTTCCCTGAAGCATCAGAAATATCGAGTGCGTATTTTCCTTCCAATGGAAATTGAATGGAAGTCATCGTATGCATTGGATTGGGTGAAATGGTTGTTTGCTGAGCGAAGACTTCATCAATTCCAACCTGAACACTTAGATAAGTAGTGGTAGTATTTCCGCATCCTGTAGCATCTGTTACAGTCACGGAATATAATCCCGTCGGAAGATTCGCATTCACTGAATCAGTGATACCGTTATTCCACAAATAAGTGTACGGCGGAAATCCACTGTGGGCGTGTACGATGATTGATCCGTCAGATGCAGTGGCAGATGATGCGAGATGCAATTCAAAATCGAGTTTGATTTTATCAAGCCGGAGTGAGTCGAAAAAATATTTTGAATTGAGCAGTGAAGGAAACACGCAGCCGCTGTGATCAAGGTTTGCGCCGCTGCTCATTTTTGAAATCACGGTGCTTCCGTTCGCGATGAAATGATTATATGCAACAAAAGCGTTTTGATAATTCACATCCATATCCGCTTCACAATAAAACATACGCATCGGATTTACGGGTATCCAGTTGTAAGTGTCATTTAATTTGAGATAATCGCGAAGGCGATAAGTTGAATCGTTGATGAAAGAATCGAGCACAGCGGGAACGATGATTTGGTTGGGAATGGAAGGCATTACATCATCCACCTCTGAAAGCTCATGTGTCCCGTCAAACAACGGCGGCAAAATGCTGTCATAAGGGGCAGCGAGAAAATCAGAATTATTCGCGTAGATGTGATACACGCTGTTGTAAGCAAGGAGAAGGTATGGAAGGTATCCAGGAGTTGGATACGGAGCGTTGGAAGAAATTAAATCTGCCTGCACTCCGGAAAGATCATAAGGTCCGCTCATAGGCGTTGATGCCGTGACCGTGAAATAACTACCGTATGACTCCTGAATGAGTTGATGTGCTGCCATAGTCGAATGTCCACCCTGTGAATAACCGGTAAGAAATAATTGACCATTCCGGGCGATGGCAAGTTCATCGAGAATCTGAAGTGCTACTACGAGCATGTCCGCCGTTGCGCGTCCTTCTGTTTGCGCATGCACGTAAGGATGTAAGCCGGGAGAATCGCCCAGACCAAGACCATCCGGCATGCAAACGGCGCAGCCATCCGATGCAAGCGTTTCACCAATGAGTACTTCAAGATCGTTAAGTGTAGATGGCACTTCTGTTTTTACTGCAATCGTTCCGTGCTGGTAACTAACCATCGGAACCTTGCACGGCGGATTGATGGGAACCATGAAAGCGCCCGATGCAATGATGGGCAAGCTATCCGGATCCAGCGTATTGTACACGACATGATAAATGTTGATGTCGGAGGTAATTGCAAATGCAACTACAGGAATTCCGTTTGAGGCAAGGATACTGTCTATTTGACTTGCTGTATAAGATTTGATGAGATTGTAGGAGACAAGGGTTTGCGCGAAAGAAGTTACCGGGACAAGAATGAAGATAAGTAGAAGAAATTTTTTCATAGGGGTGATTGAGCGTTCAAAACTAAAGGAAAGTATTTAACCTTCCTGCTGCTCTTGGATCCGGTTATTTCCCCGATGAAGTCCTTCGGACAAACCTGTCAAACATTCCCATTCACCCTCTATCTTCACCCCCATGCAAGCCATAGGATTTTATTTGCTGCTGCCCATTTTGTATTTGATCTCGCTGCTTCCTTTTTTCCTGCTCTATCTTTTTTCTGATTTGCTTTTTGTTTTCATCTATTACCTCATCGGTTATCGGAGGAAAGTGGTTATGCAGAATCTCCGAAATTCCTTTCCTGGAAAAAAAGAAGAAGAGCTTCACATTATTTCAAAAAAATATTATCGCCACCTGTGCGATCTTATTGTTGAATCGGTGAAGGCATTGACGATTTCAAAACGCTCGATTGTAAAGCGCTGCTATTTCGCTCCCGGCTCCATGGAAATTTTCAATCATTATTTTAATGAGGGAAAAAATTGTATTGCACTCATGGGACATTATGGGAATTGGGAATGGGCGGGTTTGAGTATGAGCAGTCAATCCCCGTTTTTGCTGCAAGTGATCTATCGCCCTCTTGCGAATCAATTTTTTGATGGAATGATGAATCGTCTCAGAAGTCGCTTCACTGCTATTCCGTTACCAATGGAAAATGTTGCGAGGGAGATGCTAAGGGAAAATGAATCGCTCACGTGCACCGTATTCATCGCTGATCAAACTCCTCCTCCCGATACAGCGTATTGGATTAACTTTTTGAATCAGGAAACGCCATTCTTTCAAGGCGCAGATAAATTAGCGCGTAAACTTCAGCATCCTGCTGTGTATGCTGTACTGAAGAAAAGAACGCGTGGACACTATGAAATTTTTATTGAAGTGCTGAGTGAAAATTCTTCATCAATGAATGAAAGTGAATTGACGATGTTATTTGCGCAGCGATTGGAGCGGGACATTTTGGAAGATCCGTCACAGTGGTTGTGGAGTCACCGGAGGTGGAAGCACAAGCGAATTGGCGATTGACGATTGCAGTTCCCCCCTTTCACCTTTCACTTCTCACCTCTCACAATTTTGTTTTTCCCATTGCAAGGACTGTTTGAAATTCTGCTTCCGTCACCGGCTGAACTGACAAGCGCGAAATTTTCAGTAACACCATATTCTTCAATTCCTTTTTCTGCTTGATGACACTGAGCGGAACTTCTTCACTCAACGGTTTTACCGCTGTAAGTTCAACTGCAACCCATGCGTCTTCATCGGTAGTCGGATCCTGAAATGTTTCCTTCGACACTTTCACAATGCCAACAACTCCTGAAACATCTCCGCTGTGATAGAAGAGTACGAAATCATCTTTCTTCATCGCGCGCAAATGATTGCGTGCAGCGTAACTGCGTACTCCTGTCCAGTTAGTTTTTTTGTCTTTCGAGATTTCTTTCCATCCGTAGTCTTCAGGATCACTTTTTACGAGCCAGTAGTTCATGATTTGCGATTTTGGATTTGCGATTTATGAATTGAAGAGCCGAAGATAATTCTTGCGCGATTTCAGGCAATAAAAAGCCCGCATCAAATTTCGATGCGGGCGAATTTTTACTTCCGTCTAAGGAATAACTACTTCGGATTTCAATCCTCCTTCGGCGCTTCATCTTCCTTTGAGGCGTCTTCTCCAGAGGAGTCCTCACGGACAGGTTTTGTTTCTTCAGTTGTAGTTTCCTCTTTCGTTTCTTCAGTCGCAGTCTCCTCGTTTTTTTCTTCTGCCCCTGATTCTCCCTTTGTTTCCGCTCCTGTGGTTTCATCAGCAGTATCAACAGGAGTTTCTGCCTCTGCTTTCACCTCCGGCGTTTCCGCTTTCATTTCTTCCTGCTCCGGTTTTTTATCTTCTATCGGGGAGTCTCCTGCCGAGGAATCCTCACTGACAGTTTCATCCTGTGCTTCTTCAGAACCTTTTTCAAACTTCGATTTTAATTCTGACAGAACTCCGAGATCACCAAGCGTGCTCTTCTCAATCTTGCGACTGATTTTCTGCAACTCTTCGCGTTGACCTTTACGCTCATCGCGCTTCTTATCTTTCACCACTTCCTTCTCTTTCTCAACTTTTTCTTCCCATGTGCGCGTATGTGAGACCACGATCTTCTTCGTGTTCCTGTCAAACTCGATCACTTTAAAGCTGAGTGTTTCATCGGCTTCAGCATTCTTGCCATTTTCTTTTCGCAAATGCTTGCCGGGTGCATACGCTTCAAGACCATAAGGAAGTAGCACAATGGCGCCCTTGTCATCTTTCTTGCTGATGGTAGCCTGGTGTTCTGATCCTACAGGGAAAACAGTTTCAAAAGTATCCCACGGATCTTCTTCCACCTGCTTATGTCCAAGAGATAGTTTGCGTTCTTCCTTGTTGATGTCGAGAATCACAATATCGAGGTCATTGCCAATCTTGGTGATTTCATTCGGGTGATGAATTCTTTTTACCCACGAGAGATCACTGATGTGCGCGAAGCCGGTGATGCCGTCTTCGAGTTCCACGACTACACCGTAATTATTGATGTTGCGAACGGTGCCTTTGTGCTTGGAACCAACAGGATATTTTGTTTCAATATCACTCCACGGATCTTTTGTGAGCTGCTTCAATGACAGTGACATCTTTCTTTCGGCGCGATCAATGGTAACCACCATCGCTTCATATTCATCGCCGAGCTTGAAATATTCCTTAGCATTGATGGGGGCATTGCTCCATGAAATTTCAGAGACGTGAATCAATCCTTCCACACCCGGCTGAATTTCGAGGAATGCGCCATAGTCTTCAATGTTCACCACTTTTCCTTTCACCTTCGATCCGGCTGCCAGTGTTTCATCCAGCACATCCCATGGATGCGGAGTCAACTGTTTCAGACCGAGGGAAATTCTTCTCTTCTCATCATCAAAATCCAATACCACTACATTGAGTTTCTGATTCAGCTTCAGTACATCGGTCGGATGACTGATTCTTCCCCATGAAATATCAGTGATGTAAAGCAATCCGTCAACGCCGCCAAGGTCAATGAAGGCGCCGAAGTCAGTGATGTTCTTAATAGTCCCTTCGAGTACCTGGCCTTTTTCAAGCTTCGAAATAATCTGCATGCGCTGCTCTTCAAGATCACCTTCGATGAGAGCTTTGTGAGAGACCACAGCATTCTTAATGGCGGGATTTATTTTCACCACTTTGAACTCCATCATCTTTCCAACATACTGATCATAGTCAGTGATGGGCTTAACATCAATTTGAGATCCGGGCAAGAATGTTTCCAGGCCAAAGAGATCAACGATCAAACCGCCCTTGGTTTTGTTTGTTACGAGACCTGTAACAACTTCACCGCTCTGATTCGCAGCCACAATGCGCTCCCAGGCGCGCTCCATCTTGGCGCTTTTGCGCGAGAGAATAAGTTGCCCTTTGGGATTTTCTTTGTCCATCACCATCACTTCCACTTCCTCGCCCACTTTCAAATCAGGCATGTCACGGAATTCCGATAATGGAACGAGTCCATCAGATTTGAAACCGACATTCAGTACCACGTCGGTGTTTGTCAGGGAAACCACGGTGCCTTTGATGATCTCCTGGTTATTTACGGTAACAAAAGTTTTACTGTACAACTCCTCCAGCTGCGAGCGTTCTTCGCTGGTATACTTGCGAACGTTTCTCTTCGAAACATCCCAATCAAAATCGTCATGGGGGGATTGAACCTCCGGTGGAGGTTGGGGGGCTTCAGTTTCCTTAATGTCAGATACTTCGGGTTGCTGAATAGCTTCCTCTTGTGGGTGTTGAATGGATTCCTCTTGCGGTGGCTGAGTGGATTCCTCTTTTGGTTGTTGCGTGGATTCCTCGGTGGGTGGTTGTTTAGATTCGTCTTGTGGCTGCGGATTGGATTCCTCGATGATTTGGTTTTCTGTTTTGTTTTCTTCCAATTGTTGTGTCCTCCTTTTGAGTGAGATTTCCCTGTATTTTTTTAAGGGGCAACAAAGGTAAAAGAAATTGCCAATTGGGCAAGGCGTGAGGGTTATTTGGGTAGTAGGGTATTGGGTTATTGGGTTGCGGGAGTCATTTTTTGTTTTTCACTTCTATTCTGAATTATTTGAGATTTGGATATTGGAATTTCAACAAGTGGTAACTTTGAGGATGATGAAGACTAAACCACAACTAAGTAAGCAGGCATTCTGGGATGTGGATTTTGAGAAGCTGGATTATGAAGAGAATGCGCGGTTCATCATTGAAAGGATTTTTGAAAGGGGAAAGTTGGATGAAATTCTTGAAGTGGATGCCTGCTATAGCGAAGAATTTGTCAAGGACATTTTGACAACAGCCCGCTATCTTTCCGGCGATACTATTTCTTTTGCTTCTGCATTCTATAAAATTCCGAAAGAAAGTTTTGCATGCTACACACGGAAACAGTTACACCCGAGTGCATGGACGTTGTAAAGCAACTCATGCAGATTCCGGAGTTAGCAAATTTCAGATTAGTGGGAGGAACTGCTCTTGGTTTGCTTCTTGGTCATCGCATTTCTGAGGACATTGATCTTTTTACCGAGCATGAATTTGACAGAAAGAAAATTGAGCGAGCGCTCATCAATCAATTCGGTATTTCTCACGCAACAAATTTTTCTTCCACTTCACTTGGTTTTAAGTGTTTGATTCATGGAATCAAGCTGGATGTTGTACAGTGGAACATACCATTTATTCATCCGCCTGTTGTAGAAGAGGGAATTCGCATGGCGCATATCGAAGACATTTTCGCAATGAAGCTTGAAGCAGTGAGTGACCGCGCCACAAAAAAAGATTACTATGATCTCGCAGAATTGTTCCAGAATTACTCTATGAAGCAAGCATTGATTTTCTATAAGAAAAGATTTCCATTCAATGATGCCCAAACTGTCTTGCGTTTGCTCTGCAACTTTGATCAGGCTGATCCAAGTCCTGATCCGAATACACTAAGAACATGGAACTGGCAGCAAGTGAAAGGAATTATTCAGAAAACTTTTGACGATTACAAATCAGACTTAAAGAAGAAAAAGCAAATTGAAATAGAAAATAGAATTTCAAGAGCAGAAAAGCTTCTTGAAGAAAAAAAGAAAAAGAAAAGATAATTCAATTCAAGCTCCTGAAATCCACCGGCACCACTTTACTCACTCCTTCCTCCTGCATCGTAATTCCATAGATTACATCCACCGCACTCATCGTTTGCTTGTTGTGTGTCACAAGAATGAATTGTGATTTCTGAGAGAAGTCCCGGATGATGGTGTTGAACTTGTCAATGTTCGCATCATCGAGAGGCGCATCCACCTCATCGAGTATGCAGAACGGGGCGGGCTTGTACATGTATAGTGCAAAGAGAAGTGAAATGGCAGTCAGCGTTTTTTCTCCGCCTGAAAGCTGATCAATGATCTGTGGGCGTTTGCCTTTCGGCTTGGCGATGATCTGAATTTTTGATTCGAGAATGTCATTCGCACTTTCAAGAACGAGATCACATTCATCATCCTGGGTAAACAAACTCTTGAAGACGCCCCGGAAATTTTCCTTCACCGCGTTGAATGCTTCCATGAATTTCTCTTTGGCAGTATTTTCAATTTCATCAATCGTTTGCAGCAGTGATGCCTTCGCATTCATCAAATCGTTTTTCTGATTCACGATGAAGTCATGTCGCTCCTTCATTTCATTGTATGCCTCCATCGCCATCGGGTTGATTTCGCCATACGTTTCAATCCTGTTTTTTATTCGCTCTGCTTTTTGCTGCAGCTCTTCAGGATTCAAATCAGGATCCGGCTCACGCTCCATCAGCCCTTCAATCTCCACTTTGAATTCGATGTTTAGGCGATCCTTCAAGGAGTTCAGTTGAATTTTCAACTCAGTCACTTTGTCGCGAATCTCGTTCAGCAAATGCTCCAACTGCTCCCGGTTCTTTGCATGGGCGCGAATATGTTCTTCCACTTCATGAATCTTTCCGCGGCTTTCATAATAAACCTGCTCTACTTCCGCTGCAGTTTTTTCCTTCTGTTCTTTCAATGAATAATCCCCGATGATGTTTGCTTCAGCAACGGATAGTTTCTGCTCCAAATCTGAAATGAGCTGGATGGTATTGTTTAGCTCATTCTGATTCGATTCGATCAACTCTTGTGTTGTGACCTGCTGTTGATTTTTAAATTCTAATTCGCGCTCGATGGCGGCATGTTTATTCTGCTGTTGTACGAACTGAATGTTTTTTTCATTGAAGGAAGAAGATGATTCATTCAGTTTCTTCTCAGCCTCATTGAAAGAAATGGTGAGTTCGTTCAGAAACTGCTGCAATCCTTTTTTCTTATCCGAATGAATAGCGTGATGACTTTGAAATTGTGACTGCTCACCAAGCAGGGTTTCAATAGTCAAATCAATTTGCTGCATGCGATCATGATGCATGCTAAAAAAGTTTTCGAGATTTTCAATTTTGGTGATGACGGTTGTAAACTGATTCTTCACCTCGTTGTGTTGTTCACGCGCATTATCCAGTTCTGAATCCTTCGAAGAATTCTTCAACTCCAACAATTCCTGCTGAAGATTTTGAATCCGGTTTTGCAGGCGTGTTGCTTTCTCTTGCTGCTGCTTTATTTCTGATTCCAGCGATTCGAGATTCTTGATTCTTCCGAGACGCTTGCCAGCGAATGATCCTACTTGCCCGCCAGAAACGCTGTACTTCGAGCGAATGAATTTCCCGCTTCGTGAAATCAACGCAGCATCCTTTGAAACACTTCCGAAGTCAACACCTCCCGATCCATCGGGATCCTCCTTTAAAATGAAAACTCCGCCGAGAAGATAGTTCACCAGCTTTCGAAACTTCGTATCCACCTCCACAATTTCCAAAGCAGCAATTGAATTTGCCGGTGCAGAAATTTCTTTTTGTTGTGTTTCTTCAAAATCATTCAGCACAAAAAAATTAGCTCTGCCCTTTGAAGCGTTGCTGAGAAGATTCACGGCATTCATGGCCTCATTCATATCCGCTACCACATAATAGTTGAGATACGGATCGAGGAAATTTTCGACGGCAACACGGTACTCTGCCGGGCATGAAATGATATCAGACAACAACGGGGCATTTGTAGCCCACTCCGGATGCTGTTTCAGGAACTTTATGGATTCCGGAAATCCTTCCATGTTATCAATGAAACTGCGGGTGAGGTTGAATTCATTCTGACGCGCATCGAGATGGCGATGGATGGAGCGCAACTCTTCACGCACCACTTCGAGTTCTTCTTCTGCGCCGTTAATTTTCTGCTGTAGCTCATCACCGGCTTGTGTCAGTTCAAGCACGATTTGTTTTTTGTGCTGCTCTTCACTGCGCAAATCATTCATCTCATTTTGCAACCGTTCATGTTCCTGCTGGCGATTTGTAAATTCAGAGGTACTGCGCTCTTTTTCCTGCTGAAGATTTTGTTTCTGTACATCCCTGATCGTAATGTTCTTTTCCACCTCTGCAATTTCTTTTTCCACCCCGCGCATTAATGCAGTTTGTTCTTCCAGCCTTGACTTAATTCCCGCATGATCCTCTTTCACATTGCTCAGCACTTGTTTCGCAATTTCCAGTTCCTGCATCATCGAAGTCAGCGTATGTGACTCCTGGTTTTTCTCCGATGCGAGTGAATTAATACCCGAAGTGATCTGCTTCAGATCATCATTCGCTTTGTGTATTTGAGAGGAGAGATTTAGTTGTTTATCTTTTTGGAACTTCAGGTTCTCGGAAAAAATATTTTTCTCATTTTCTTTCTGCTTGATTGCAGTAACAAAATCATTTAATTCTTTTTGTGCCGCAATCATTCGCTTTTCCTTCGCTATGTTGTCAACCTTTTCTTTCTCCAGAGTTGCTTCGAGTGATGATACTTCCGTTTCAATCTTTAGTTTTTTATCCTCTTCCTGTTGTTGCTGCTGCTGCAATTGCGCAAATGATTTTTTAAATCCTTCGAGGGTGAACAAGGCAAGCTCAATGCTGAGCGCCCGGTATTCTTCTTTCAGTTTATAGTAGCGTTCTGTTTTTCGCGCCTGGCTTTCGAGTGCCTTCAAATTATTTTCAATTTCAAAAAGCAGGTCATCCACCCTATTCAAATCCAGTTGCGTTGCTTCGAGTTTGCTGAGGGTTTCTTTCTTTCTCGCTTTGTATTTAGAAATACCGGCCGCCTGCTCAAATAATTTCCTGCGGGAGTGATCTTTGTCATGAAGAATTTCTTCCACCATTCCCAATTCAATAATGGCATACGAATCACTACTGATGCCGGTGTCGAGAAAAAGTGAAGTGATGTCTTTGAGACGGCAGGAAATTCCGTTGAGCTTGTATTCACTGTCACCATTTCGGAAGTAGTGTCGCGAGATGGTGATTTTATGATATTCGGTGGGAAGAAGATTGCGATCATTTTCAAACGTGAGGGCTACCTCGGCGAGTGATGATGCTTTGCGCTGCTTGGTTCCATTGAAGATGATGTTCTCCATTTTTTCGGATCGAAGCATGGTGGTTTTCTGTTCACCTAATACCCAGCGAATGGCATCTACAATATTCGATTTGCCGCAACCATTAGGACCAACAACGCCTGTGATGGAGTCATTGAAGTTGATCGTTGTTTTTTCCGGGAAACTTTTGAATCCTTTTATCTCTAAGCTTACTAAGCGCATCGAAAATTGTTTTGTGCGAAGTTAGTGCTTAGTCATAGGGAAAATTGGGTGGTGTGGATATGTGGAAAAGTAAAAGTTTTTCTACTTCAATGGCGCAAACGATACTATCTCCCGAGGCGATTTAGAGGAATGGGAAATATCGTGGGGCAGCCTACTCATTCTTATTTATTCCCAAATTGAAATCCTATTGTCACTGCAACGTTGGTCCAATTTTCATCCGGAACTTCACCATTACCAAGCGGGTCTTTGTATTTGCCGAGTTGGTAATTCAATTTTAGTTTGAGGCGTCCAAAATAAATATCTGCAATGAAAGCAGGCCGCGCATAAGCACCAATGTAAGTTGGAAATCCGCCACTCTCAGAACCATATTTTCCGAACTGATTGGTGGAAGGATATGAAAAATTTTCTCCCTCAAGGTATGCTCCCATTAATTGAACCCCAAAGCCCAAGCCGGCACCAAACTTACTTTCGCTTTCATCGCGATCTCCATTTCCAAATCGAATCGTTATAAAGCTGGAAAGTGAACCGGCGAAACCTGTTGCCCCAACACTCGGAATTGCATCAGTAGTATTCCCAATCGAAAAATTATCGGTCAGGCGATAGATAGGTTGATTATACCAGAATGACGCCCCAAACGTCAGTGCTCCTTCACTCACAGGATCAGTGATGGTTATATCCTCGGGTAATGATCCGTCCTGGAAAGGATAGGTAATGCTGCCAGTGACTGAGGGATACTGCATGGCAAATCCCACATTGAATTTTCCCTGACCACCCCAATTTTGTGAAAACGACATTTGATAAACGAACAAGAATGATAGCGTAAATAAAATAGTTAATTGTTTCATTTTATTATTTGTGACTATCTGGTGAATCAAAATTCCCCTTTCTTAAATCATTTTATTTGGCATGCCCGTAAATGGCGCCACGACAAATTTCACTTGAGAGTTGTTGATGTAACCCAATAGAATATGACTGTAAGTTTCTCTTTTTCACTACAGAATTTCTTGTAAGGTAGTCCTATTGAATGAGTCGTGATCTACAATACTTCCCTTTCAATAATTTCCTTCCTTCTGAATAATTTTTTGAAGAAGATAATGTATGCCTCTGAATTCAACAATGCCGAATCCCGGTTGGCCTTGTACATAAGATATATAGCAAGCGGAAAAAGAATAACAGTAGAAAACCACATGCCCCAAAACGGAGAGAGCGCTCCTTCCTTCGCCATCTTCTCTCCTGCTATCGAGAGCACATAAAAGATGATAAAGAAGAAAACGGAGATCACAAATGGCAACCCGAATCCCCCGATACGAATGATGGCGCCCAATGACACTCCTATCAGGAACAAAACAAAGCAGGCAAATGACAATACAAATTTTCTTTCCCACTCAATTTCAAAACGGCGCAGCACTCCAATTTTGCTTTCCTGGGTTTTAGCTGTGTATTCAACATATCCTTTTACGTTGCGCGCGCTATTGAGCGCCTTGTTGATGATGGTGAATGAATCAACAGCGGAACGCTGCACAACCGAATCCGAAGGATTAGAATGCTTATTGATGCTGTCAAGATTGGTGCGGATAAATGTGTAGAAAGGCCGAGTGAAAATCTTCGCCTGCCTGCTGTTCGATGCTATTTCCATTTTCACCGTGTCAATAGAAAATTTCAGTTGCCGCAGGTTTTGCATTTTGTAATCTTCCTTAAACAATCGCTCATCCGTTCGGCTCAATGCAAATGCCGACAGGTCAAATGTTTTGCGCCACTCCCTGAATGATGTTCTCGTCTGCTCATATTTTTTTCCGGGTCGTGCCGTGGGGTTTAGTTCCTGGTATTGATGTCCTCTGTACAATTGAAGAACCATGTAGCGCTTGTCTTGAGTCAGGTACATTTTACCGGTTTCTGCCGTGATCACGTAATCATCTCCCTTGCCGCGGGTGTGATCGTAAATCATTACGTTGTGCAATGTCCTGTTGTCAGCATCTTTCTTTCCCACCAGAATGCTGTAGCCATCAATTTCATTGTAGAAAACTCCCTGCTTGATATTGAGAGCGGGACGCTGCTGCCGGATATCATAAAGCAGTGATCCGAATTTGAGGTTTGCCACCGGCAGTGCATAGTTCGCAAAAGCAAGCGCTGCACCGCATAGCAGTATCGAAAGCAACAATAGCGAACGCACCACCCTTAAAAGAGACAGTCCGGATGATTTTAGTGATGTGAGTTCATAGTGCTCGGCAAGATTCCCCATCGTCATCATGGAAGCAAGCAGCACAGCAAGTGGCAGGGCAAGAGGAACCAGACTCGCTGAAGCAAAAAACAGCAACTGCGCAATCACGAAAAATGAAAGTCCTTTGCCCACCAAATCATCTACATACACCCACAGGAATTGCATGATCAGTACGAAGAGGGTGATGAAGAAGATGACAATGAATGGAGGGATAAAAGTCTTCAGCAGGTAAAAATCGAGTGTGCGAACACCAAAGAAATTTTTTCGGGACGATTTTTTATTCCCGGGAATCAATCCTGGTGAAAAATTACTTTCAATACTTTTAGCAGCCGGAGATTCCACAGTCATGTAAGAGGGCTTAAAGATACTGCTTGTGGTAAACTCAATTTACGATTCACGATTCACATAACACGATTCACGATTCTCACCTTTATGCAATCAATCCTATTTTCTAAAAAAGAGATACAGTTGCTGAAGGAAGAATCCTTCTTTCGTACAAAGAGAATCATTACCGAAAAAATTTTTCATCAGCTTTCAGAAACGGTAAAGGCAATTCAATCTACATCATCATTCAAAAAAATTCCTTTTCCGAAAGGAACAGACATTAGCACGGGAAAGATTACAAAGGGAGAGAACTATCTCGGGCTTCCCTTTATCATACTTGATTTCCCGCGCTTGTTTTCTTCAGAAAGAATGTTTGCGTTCAGAACGATGGTCTGGTGGGGAAATTTCGCGAGCTGTACGTTGCTGATTTCGGGAGAACAGCTTTCTTCTGCAAAAGAAAATTTGCTCCATCATTTATCGGTGTTGAAAAGGCAAGAAGTTTCCGTGTGCGTAAATGCATCCCCGTGGCTTCATCATTTTGAAAATGAAAATTTTCTGTCTCTGCACTTGTTGAGCAAAAAAGAAACGGCATCCATTTTAGCGAGGCAGGAATTTCTGAAGGTGGCGAGAAAAATTCCGGTGAGTCAAATTAACCGGCTGCCAGTGTTTTCTGCCGAATCATTCGAATTGTTTGCACGCCTTGTCACAGAGGGTTAGCATTCACAATATACGATATACATAATACGACTCTCAAAATACGATTCTTTCGTCTTAAATCTTAACTCCACCAATCTCACATCCATAAGTCTCACATCCGCAAGTCTCACATCCACGAGTCACACGTCCTCCTCACAATCCACCAAGCCGTGCTGTCAATTCATGCACCTCGCTATTCCAGAGCATTTGATCTTCTTCCAACTCATTCGGGTGAGCAAAATCAGTAATCAGAAGGACAGTATCGCCTGTAATTTCTGTGGCAGTAATTCTGAACTCAAAATATTCGTCAGGCGGACTGTCTTCCCAGCGAAAACGTATCAATTCATTTTCCTTCTGATCCATAATTTTTGCTTTCTGTGAATTTCCTTCCCAGTAAAAAATAAAGTTATCCTGCCGAACATTTACGCGATCTGCAAACCACTGCGCCAAACCGGATGGGGTAGAGAGAAAGTCAAACAAGATTGTGGGTGAAGACCTGATTACAATCTCCAGCGTGTACTTTATATTTTTTTGTTGTGTTGATTTCATTCAGGGATTTTTTTCTTCACCGATGCGAAGCGACGCAAAGTAGAAATATGATCTAAATAAAAAAAACTAATTGCGCAGAGGTCAGGCAATAAGAAATTAGAGGCTGTTTTGAAATGGTTCAATTGGCTGTCATAGTGAGCGCAAAGTGTTTTTTCAAATCGAGTTCATTGGCAATGACACTTCACCCTCTAACTCCATGAAGGGAGAATCCTCTCACACTCGATGATGCGTAGGTACTTGCCTTAGGGGCTGGGGAAATATGTCATTAGGAATAGAATCGAACTGCATTACAAGAGGCCTTTCGCACATCCTTCCATCCCGATGCGCGGGACTTAGGATGACAGGCGCACAAGTAAATTTTCTTAATCATTTCAAAACAGATTCTTACAGGGGAAATAGTGATTACCGGCAAAACAAACTTTTAAGTATGTTGGCATTGCAATTGGGAGGAAGAAAGAAAATGGCAAAAATTGTTGAACAGGTGAATGCCCTTCATGGCATATATTTGCCCACACCACCAAAATCCCACCTTCATGCGCCAGCTAAAAATTACCAAGTCAATCACCAACCGTGAATCTCAATCACTCGAAAAGTACCTGCAGGAAATTGGAAAAGTAGACCTGCTCACTCCCGAAGAAGAAGTAGAGTTAGCAAAAAAAATTAAGCAAGGCGATCAGAATGCTCTCGAGCGGCTCACCAAGGCCAACCTGCGGTTCGTAGTCTCTGTTGCCAAGCAGTACCAGAACCAGGGTCTCTCACTCAGTGACCTGATCAACGAAGGAAATCTCGGTCTCATTAAAGCAGCGCAACGCTTTGATGAAACACGAGGGTTCAAATTCATCTCGTATGCCGT
>DASRAJ010000154.1:0-44451 GCA_035638255.1 Chitinophagales bacterium | reverse complement strand
TCACACCCAACGTGTCCTTAAGAAATGCATACACATCGGCGGCAGCCCTGAAGTTGTTATAGGCTGATTGGAAATCCTTCCGGTTATAAGGCGCTACACCTTCATTGTAAGAAAAGTTAGCACATTCAATAAGTCCTTGCTGAAGTTGCTCTTTCCATTGGTTTTTCGGATCAATCTTTAATGCCATTTTAAAGCTGCGAATGGCTTCGGTCAGTGCTTCGGGGTACTTCTTTCTCAGAAGCGTATCATTATACAATTGCTCATAGATGGCGCCGCGGTAGAACCACGTCTTTGCCTGCCCGCCCGTTTTTGCATCCGTGATGGCCTCATTAATGGGCGCTATCGCAGATTCATAATCCATGGATTGCATATAGTTGAATGCAGTGACCACTTTGGCATTTTGGGCATTTGCTGAAAGTAAAATCAACAGCATGATGCCTGTTACTACTGTGCGCTTCCTCATAAGAAGATTGTGATTTGAGTGTTTAGGAAATAGCTTCTTGAAACATTCCGTAAAGCAAATTCTTATTTTCTTTAAAGAAGTATTACAGGCAAATTAAATTCCAACCTCACTTTCTTTCACTCAGTTCTTACTGAAGAGGTCACCTTGTGGTGTTCCATCACCAGGTTTTCCGGTTTTATTCTCCTCGATTTGCTCATCTTCCATTTCGATCTTCGCTACACCGGCAATCTCATCATCTGCAGCAAGTTTGATCAATCGTACTCCCTGTGTTGCACGACCGATCACTTTGATGTCGGCCACTGCCATCCGGATGGCTACACCTGATTTGTTTATGATCATAAGATCATCTTTGTTCGTCACACTCTTAATGGCCACCAGGGCTCCTGTTTTTGGAGTAACGTTAAGAGTCTTCACTCCCTTTCCTCCCCGGTTGGTGATTCTGTATTCGTCAACGTCGGTTCTCTTTCCATAACCTTTTTGGCTTACTACAAGAATGGTTTGTTCTTTATCCGCTTTGTCAACGCACACCATTCCAACAACCTCATCTTTCTTCACGTCTATCTTCATACCGTGCACACCGGCAGCGTTTCTTCCCATGGCGCGAACCTTTTCTTCGTTGAAGCGATTTGCTTTTCCGGCCTTTGAAGCGATCAATACTTCATTTGTGCCATTGGTCATTTTCACTTCGAGCAAATGATCTCCATCTTTTACCGTGAGTGCAATAATACCATTGCTGCGCGGGCGGCTGAATTCTTCGAGCGTTGTCTTCTTAATGATTCCGTTTTTGGTGCAGAAGATTAAGTAGTTGTTTTTAAGGAACTCAGGATCATCGAGCTTCTTCACATTGATGACGGCGCGAATCTTATCATCACTGGGAAGGTTGAACAGATTCTGCACGGCCCTTCCTTTCACGGTCTTCCCTCCTTCCGGAATTTCATACACCTTCATCCAATAGCACTTTCCTTTCTCAGTAAAAAACAAAAGATTATTGTGATTGGAAGCAATAAAAAGATGCTCGATGAAGTCCTCTTCACGTGAGCCGCTGCCAACAGATCCTTTGCCGCCGCGGTTCTGCCTGCGGTAAGAAGAAAGCTCTGTCCTCTTTATATAACCCATGTGGCTGATGGTGATTACCATGTCCTCATCGGCAATGAGATCTTCGATGTTCAGGTCTTCTGCGGAGTGAATGATTTCGGTGCGGCGCTCGTCTCCGTACTTTTCTTTCACTTCCAGCATCTCATCTTTTATGATTTCGAATCGCAGCTTTTCATTTCCCAAAACATCGTGGTAGTAGTCAATCTTTTCTTTTACCTCTTTGTATTCGGCTTTTATTTTATCGCGCTCTAAACCGGTTAAACGTTGGAGGCGCATGTCGAGGATGGCCTTGGCCTGGATTTCGGAAAGCTCAAACTTGTCCATCAACCCGATCTGGGCTTCATCCGGAGTTTTCGATGCGCGAATGAGTTTTATTACTGCATCAAGATGATCGAGCGCAATCAACAATCCTTCGAGAACGTGGGCGCGTCTTTCTGCTTCGGCAAGTTCAAACTTTGTCTTCCTCACTAAAACTTCATGACGGAAATCAACAAACACGCTGATCATGTCTTTGAGGTTCATCTGCTTCGGTCTTCCACCTACCAAAGCAATGTTGTTGATGCCGTAGCTGTTTTGCAGTTGTGTATAGTTGTAAAGCTGGTTGAGGACTACGTTGGGAATTGCATCGCGTTTCAGTTCTACAACCAAGCGAATACCATCACGGTCACTTTCATCGCGGCAATCTGAAATTCCATCAATAATTTTTTCACCCACGAGGTCAACAATCTTGGCATGAATGGCTGCCTTGTTTACCTGGTAGCACATTTCAGAAAAGATAATTCTTTCCTTCCCAGTCTTCAACGTCTCGATGGTGCTTTTTGCGCGAAGCACTACCTTCCCTCTTCCGGTTAGGAAACCACTTTTTACCCCATCATAACCGTAAATTGTTCCCCCTGTTGGGAAGTCAGGACCCTTCACGTACTTGAGGAGGTCTTCTATGGCAATGTCCTTATTATCAATGTATGCGCAGATGCCGTCAATGACTTCGGAAAGGTTGTGAGGGAGGATGGTGGTGGCCATTCCTACCGCAATTCCGTTGGAGCCGTTTACCAAAAGGTTGGGGATTCGGCTGGGCATCACGATGGGCTCTTTGAGGGTATCGTCAAAGTTGAGTTGAAAGTCAACCGTGTCCTTATCAATGTCGCGCATCACCTCATCTGCCACCCGTGTCATGCGCACTTCGGTGTATCGCATGGCTGCAGGCGGATCGTCATCGATGCTTCCGAAGTTTCCCTGACCATCTACCATCGGGTATCGCATGCTCCAGGGTTGAGCCATGCGAACGAGAGCGTCATATACGGATTGATCACCATGCGGGTGATATTTGCCGAGCACCTCTCCTACTATTCTCGCTGATTTCTTGTACGGGCGGTTAAATTGCACGCCAAGTTCGTTCATGCCGTGAAGAATGCGGCGGTGAACGGGCTTTAATCCGTCGCGCGCATCGGGGATGGCGCGACTTACGATGACCGACATTGAGTAATCAATGTAGGCGGTTTTCATTTCTTCTTCTATATTGACCGGGATGATTCTACTGCCGTTTGCCACTGTTGGAAATTGGATTTAAGATGTATGAATTAAGACGTAAAAACTGGGTTTTCGAATGACTTTTCGAGTGATGCAAAGATACGGGTTTGTCGGAGGATAATGTCAGGAAAGTGTAAGGAATTTGTGAGGAAGGGAGTGTGGATAAGATCAGTTTGCAGTGGGCAGTTGGCAGTGGGCAGTGGGCAAAAAACGCAGAAGCCTGTTTGGTATGCCCTACTCACAACTCCCTCAAATGAACTTCATAATTCTTATTGTTGAAAGTTGTTTTCAACCACATCTTGTGGGCTGTAAGTTTTGTGATATTCCATCTCGCATGCTCATCAAACGCACCGGGACAAAAACCATTTGATAAAAAGCCAGGTACAGGCGCCGAATCCACTATCGAGTCTGGATAAAAGCCACATCCAAAAGTACCGGGAGTAATCTGCGTTTTGTCATCACCTGTAAAATACCATAAGGAATAATATGGATCAGGGTCATCAAGAACTTTTGCTATGAACGAATAAGAAAATGGAAACAATGGACCTTCATCCTCGTCTCCAAAAGAGAGAACTAATATTGGCAACATCACCCGTCTTATCTACTCCATCTTCTGATGCATATTCAATTTTGTAGGTACCGCCAATTCGCTTTTCGGGAGAAGTTAAACTAAAGAGTGGACCATCTTTGTATTTGCAACTTCCTATAAAGAGTAAGAAAGTAAAACCGTAAAGTATCTTCTTCATAGATGCTATTTCACTTAATTCTTTTCCTAACCATTTTACTCCTCACGTTACCTTGTTAGTTCAACTATTCCCGCACAAGTCCGTTTGCTTGTTGCTAAGTTATGACTTGCGCGAGTTAGGGGGTATCTCTGTCTATTTATAACTATATGCAACTCCATTTATATTTGCCTTAGCATTTGTAACGAAAGCCTGTCCATCTACAGTATTGTACATTTGAATCAAAACGATATGGCATCCTAATTTAGCAGCTTCCCTCTTAATTTTCTCTTCAGCTCTATTTTTTAGGTCTGTCATGTCTTCTACCGTTGATCCCCACGCCTTTCCTTTGACCTCACCTTTTTTTACAAGACCAACTACATCACTGGGCAATGTAGTTAGTTGAACCTTTTCCCAGTCTTCTTCTCCATTAATAGCAATTAATTGAGAGAATTTTTGAATTCTTCCACTTCCAAAATGAATTTCTTTAACTTGTTTTTTTGAAATAGAATTCGTCAGTGATTCACCAATATAAGAATAAACTATTTCAAACTCAGAAATATTACTTACCTTACAGATAATGACTTCATTGTTTAATTGAAATATAGTATCATTCTTTATTGCTTCTTGGGAATAACCAACTTTAGTCACAGTTGCAATGAAAATTAAAGCAAGTAATTTTTTCATATTATTCGATTTTAAATTTTCAATTTACAGGGTGCTAATCAACAATTCATCTTATCGATCGCACTTCCTTGTTAATAATGCGGTCAACCCAGTCATTGATACGTTTATTGTTCAGCAGTACTGTCTGTTTTTTCATTGATTGCCTTTTGATTCTCGTAATTTTCCCGGATTTGTTTCAATGCCACTTTTGTTTTTTCCAGCGAATCTACTTGTTGTTGAACTTGCCCGTTGGTTATTTGAAAATTAACAGTGCCACCATTAACAATAAAATTATATTGATATTGAATCCCTTTGGAGAGATTCACTTTGATGTCTCCATTTCCTTCGTCAATTTTATGCTCTATTATTTTTTGATTCGCTATTTCCTCAATTCCTGCCTTTACTTTGTTGTCAATATGCAACATAGCTGTATCAATAAACTTACTTTGAAGTTCGGTATCAGGAATAAGAGAATTTTGCTTTAGTTTTTCAATTAACAGTTTATCTTCTAAAACAGTTTTCTCTATGGCAACAAGGGAGGAAACTATAGTTAAGACAAGCATTGCATTCGTGAGCGCAGTTTTGATTTTAAATGAAGCAGGTGAATTCTTTGAAATGCTAATTATTTCAAAATCTTCTCTTCTTACTCCCAATAACTTTGCATAACCATCAATGATTATGAACCATTCATTCATCTGCTCTTTTGCTTCTCCAAAATCTTCAATCCTTACTTTTCCATCAAATACAATTTCAATTATTCCTTCATTCTCATTTAAAAATTTAACCTTCTCCGAGGTAATAAAAGGCTGAAGTAAATTCAATAACTGCTTTGGTATATTTCTTAAATCATTTAATTCTGCAATGGTATTATTAATTATAATTGCTTTTTGAGCAACTGGAGCATTTTCAAGTTCGGATTTAATTGCAGTGAAATGCTCTACTCCTCTTTTGTCTACTAAATTCCCAATTCTAAGTTTTTCAATTATTTCATCTTTATTGGGAGTAACCTGACCTATTTTTATTTGTGCTATTATACCTATTATTCGGTCCAATGATTGAATGGCTTCTTCCAAGTTAATCCCTGGGGGATTAGTTTTCGTAGATGTTCGCGCCTTTGCTAAATTTTGAATCTCTTTTGTTAAATTATCTGCTATATTAGGTGTTCTTAGGACTTCAGCTATTTCCTTCGTCACTATTAATATTTCCTGTAGATACTGCATAATTTAATATTGATTTTGTCGCTTACTATGACCGCCATTCAATTCTAAATTTATTTCCCCCTCTTTCACTCCTTGTTCATTTATCACCTTATCAATTGCCACCTCTAATTGGAGAAGCTCTTTCTCGGTAAAGTTATTAGTGGTTTGCCATTTATTATCTTTCTTACAATTTCTACTTTGAAATTTCTTATGGTGTAGGTTCCAATTTTTGCCTTTCTAGGTATCTTCTCAAACAGTCACCTTAACCGCGCCTACCTAGTATGTAGCAATTCGTTTTTGTTTTGCGTAATCAAAGATGGGAAGAAGAATTGAGAGAAAGAAATTTTACGATGATTTATTTTTTTTTGTCGTTGCTTGTCTCCTGACTTACTACGCATTTTATCGCTCAGCTTTCTTCTTGTATCAACCATTCATGCAAAAGTCTGCCTTGCGCTTGTTGCTGCGCTAAGAGTTGCGCGATTTGAGAGTTGGAATTCCTATAACTTTAACGCTCTGATGCAGTGGAGTGTAAATTAGGATCTGGGATTTGAGGATTTGAATCATTGGTGGTAGTTTCTATCGAATTCGAAATATTAAATTTTGCTTCAAGGTCCTTTTTTATTCGTTTCTCGAAATCTTTATTAATCTTTTGCAATTGTTCAACAACTGCTAATCGATCCGTAATTTTTACCTCATTAGTTATCCATTGAATCTCAGCCGTATTTAAAACCTTATGATCCCAACTTTCTTCAAAGTAATCGGTTATAAAAAAAAAGAAGCGTAGGGATTTTCGGGAAGTGAAAAAAATGATTTGGGCATTATAACTTGGAATATTCGGAAAATTATTTTGAAAATTAATTGAAATTACTTTAAAAGGGACATCAATTTTTAATGCAAATTCTTTTGTAAAATACTCTTGGCCAAATTCATCATAGCCCTCTCCAAATATAATTGTTGCAAAATATTCTTTGGGGTTTTGATCAAGCCAATTCTCAATTACTTTCCTTTTAGGAACATTTTGATAATCCTCTAAGAATTCAACATCAATTTTGTAGAGATCACTGATCTCATTATCAAATTTAAAAGAAGAATATTCTTTACGGATAAATTCAAGAACTTGGATTGTTCCCTCCTTATCTATATATTCTTTAGCCTCGTTCTTTACAAGCTGAGAAATAGTTATTGGCTGGGTTTTAGACTCAGTGATATTTAATTTGATTTTATCAAACGAGCTTAAGAATTCTCTGAGTCCTTTTGTTAATAAGCAAAATTTTTCTGTGTAATCAGCCTGAACGACAAAGAATGGTGTCTGTTCTTGATTAGTTGCAAATTCATCAGATATGACATCAATGATATCTTTGTAACATATTTCATCAGTTTTGTGCTCTTTTAATGCATTAACAAAACTAAAAGTAAAATAACTAATTGTTTTATCCTGATAGGATGATTGATTGTTTAATGATGAGTTAAGAAAATAACATTTATTAAATCCTTTCTTAGTTTCATTAAAGTATTTTGATACAACATTACTTTCTTTAATATAAGTGCTACCAGATTGACAGGCATCGAGTACTTTCACCACAAGAATTGGCGAGAGAGTTCTTATTAAATCATCAATCTCATTGTTACTCAGTGAAGTTTGGTTTTTCTTCTTGGAATCAAAGTCTGATAGAATATAATAGAATTCATCGTTTGTAAATTCTCCGTGGCCTGAATAATAAAAAAAGAGTTCTTCAATTTGCTTGCCCTTATGTTCCGCAATAAAATTTCTAACGAGCTCTTTAGTTTTGGCGCTTGTTTCCTCCTCATTAATATAAAGAATAGGAGTAAATTTTTCCGTCTTTTGCAGAATTTTATAAATTGCTTCAGCATCGTTCTTGCAGCCTGGCAAATTATTTTTTGTATCCGAGTATTTGCTTACTCCAATAATAATTGCGATGTTCATTTGATAATATTTTAACTATGACCTTTCCTTAAAATTTATTTTTCCTCTTTCACCCCTTGTTCAACTATCGCTTTATCAATAGCAGCCTTTAGTTCGAGAAGTTCTTTCTCGCTAAAGTTATTAGTGGTTTGCCATTTACTATCTTTCTTATAAACCTTTTCTACTTTGAAATTCTTTACAGTGAACGTTCCATTTTTTCCTCTCACCGTATCTTCCCAAACGGTCACTTTAGCGGCACCGATCTTGTAAGTGGCAATTGGTTTTTGTTTGGCTTGTGCATGGCTTAAAACCGAAACACAAGTAAGCAGCAGGATTGTGATGATGAGTTTTTTCATGCAATAAAGATGGAGAGAAGAAATGAAAAAAAGAAATGCACGACAATTTATCTCTATTGATACGTTTGCCTGTGTAACAACCGTAATTATTGAAAGCATAAAATATCATTAACACGAGCGATACCCTCATAATTTGTCCGTATGATGGCACGTTTACCTGTGTTTGTTGGTCCACTCTGTTGCTTCACTTGCCATTTTCCTGTATTTTGCGGCGCTGTCTTTCCGGTTTAATTGTTCGTAGACTGTGGTTAAACCAACATACGGTTCTGGTCTGAAGGCATAGCCGGAGTATAGCTGATTCAAAGAGTCCGCCCTGTAATAATTTTTAAGAGCCTCCGTATGATTTTGCATTTTCAAATAGCAATCGCCGATACTTTTATAAAACATTAATTTGGTTATCGCCCATTGAGGTGATATTTGAATGGCTTGATTAAATGTCGTTATTGATTTTTCGTATTCCTGATTTTCAAAGTCACTTAATCCGGCAGTATTCAGAGAATCGATTTTCTTTATAAGTAAAAATTGAGGAATAAACCAGGACTTAAATCTGAGAGCATGCAGATCCCGGTTCTCCGGTTTGTAATGTTCTTTAAAGCCCTTAAAACCGGAATTCGTATTTGTGATGGAAGTATCATAAATTATAGATTGTAACTTTAAAACAACGTTATTACTTTCAC
Source organism: Chitinophagales bacterium (assembly GCA_035638255.1). Taxonomy (GTDB): domain Bacteria; phylum Bacteroidota; class Bacteroidia; order Chitinophagales; family UBA10324; genus DASRAJ01. Next base: position 35,822 of record DASRAJ010000154.1, on the reverse strand, counting down.
TGCCAATAGCGACTTTAATTACGGGTGCTATTGTATCAAAGTTATCATAACTCCAAACATAGGCAAAGAACATACTATCGTTGGTGATTTTGAACGGATAGGTAATTTCATAAAAATCTATTAGGTGAATGAATTCTTTCTTTGATAATTGAAAAGATATTTTCTTTTCCCTGATTTTAAATTCAGTTCCATATTCCAAAGGAGAATCCTGAAAAGTTGGTTTGTATTGTTGATCATTGGGATTGGATTGGCTGGTAGCGATGAATGAAAATGCTGAAATCATTAAAGGAAGAAGCGGGCTAATTCTAATTGCTATAATGTTTTCCCTTCCCCGGTCAAAACCATAGGAGACAGGAAGAATAAGTAATGCAAAAAGGTCTGTATAGTCAACTGTTCTGTTAATATTCATCAGCTCAAAATTGTTCCAGGTGTCTATTAGGGCCTGACTACAGGGTGACTTCCAGAAGATAAATAAAAGTGCTGTCAGGAAAAATATTTTGTTTTTATGCCCGGGTAAAAGTGCTGTCCAAAATATAGGAAAGATGAAAAGTCCGGAGAAGTCAGATATCTTACCGGTTAGCCAGTTTCCATAAAGTCCTTTGAAAATAAAGTCGTTCAACAGAAGAATCGTCAGCCCGGTAATGAACCAAAAAGATGTTAGTATTTTAAGGTTCCTCTTCATTTTAAATGTACCCGAATTTCCGGATTACCGAAACAAATCTACTCTACTATTTCACAAGTCAAAACAATGGAGGCGGATTATCGCAATTTGCACCGGTGTGGATTCTGATCTTTGCAAGTGCTAATACGCAGGCAGTCCTTGCTATGGAAAACTTTATCTTTCCCGAAAAACGCCTTGTAACCTGAAATGATTTTTGAACTATTGCGAAGCATGACATCACGTCATTTCATTCGCACCCCGTCTCATTTTTTAAAGACATGGCATCAGGCATGCCTGTAATCTCATAGAACAACAGATGAAGCATAAAATTTTTCTCATTTTCGCATTAAATTTTTTTGATGCCACGTAAGGTTTTAATTCTTGGCCAACCACCTAAAAAATCATTCCTTGTCCTTGACTGGACAAAAGACTTCAGCTGGCTTTCAATCCAAATGGATAAAAAGGAAATTGCCAAAATCACAAGCAAAGATGAAATGAAGGAAGGAAAAGTATTTGAGCTGCCGCCATTTGGAATGCTGAGTATTAAACTGATCAGGCAACGGCTTGGACTTTCTTCTGCTTATGAAGTGCGTTTGAATAATATACCTGTTCGCAAGAGTGCCACAGATCCTATTCAGATACTGGAGAGAAACTTCTTACTTATCGCGATTGTCGGTGGAGTAAACGTGGTATCAGGCGTTACGGCTTTTTTTTCTTCAGTCGGTTATCTTCAAACGCTGGGCTTCGGTTGGGAATCAGCCATTGTCGGTGGAATATATATTGCCCTGGGATTGCTCATGCGATATGCGAATTCGCTAATAGCCACTTACCTGCTTCTCATTTTTTATGTACTTGATTTTTTGCTCATACTCTTCGTGCTATTCTACACCGGATATACAAACATCTGGGGGCTTTTATTTCGTGCTTACATTTTTACTTTCTTAGTTGACAGTATCGCCGCTATCAATGAATTGAACAGACAAAAAAACAAAGGTCAATATCCTGACGTGCTGGATATGTGAAATTTCAAGTCCATGTTGTGAAAGCTCAACCACAAAAAAATATACCTTGCATCCTGATTAAATCCAAACAACTAAAACATGAAGCCTATATTTACATTAGTTGCAGCCGCACTGTTGCTAAACACATTTACCTCTATCGCACAAACCTGGCAAAGTGTAGGAACGGAGGGCTTTTCTTCACAGGGCACCAATAGTGTTGCCATAGCATTAGACATCAATGGCACTCCTTATGTTGCCTTTGCGGATTCTGCCTATTCAGAGAAAGTGACCGTCATGAAATTCGACGGTGCTGACTGGGTGACTATAGGCAATGCCGGATTTTCTGCCGGTGCCGCGTATGATATTTCAATCGCCATTAACAGCAGTAACTCCCCTTATGTATTGTATGGCGATAATGGAAATGGAAGTTTCGCCTCCGCCATGAAATTTGATGGAGCTAACTGGGTAAATGTTGGCACTGCCGGATTTTCCGTTGGAGTGGTGAATGCCTGCACCATTAGAATTGATAGTAACGATGTACCCTGTGCTGCTTTTGATGACGCCGGCTATTCAGGGAAAGCAACAGTCATGAAATTTGATGGAGCAAGTTGGGTAAATGTAGGCGCCCCCGGCTTTTCATCAGGCGGAGCAGGTCAAATGAGCATGGCATTAAGCAGCGACAATGTTCCTTATGTGGGATACCAGGATCAGGGCAACGGATTTATGGCAACTGTTATGAAGTTTGACGGAGCCAATTGGGTGGCTGTGGGGGCACCTGCCTTTACGGATATATGCCAGTTTACTTCCATTGCTTTTGACAGCAGCGGCACCATTCCTTATTTGGCTTACGGCCAAGGATTCAATCCATTTGCATCCAACGTGGAGAAGTTCAACGGAACAGACTGGGAATTTGTAGGTGTTCCGAATTTCTCAGCGGGTGGAGCTACTTTCGAGTCGTTAGCGATTGATGCCGCTAACATCCCTTACATCGCATTTCTTGATTGGACAAATGCCAACAAGGCAACCGTGATGGAGTATAATGGCAGTTCGTGGGTGATAGTTGGCAATCCGGGTTTTTCCATAGGTGAAACATGGAATCCTCGTTTAGTGATTGATGCCGCGGGAACTCTTTATGTTGCCTATTACGACGAAGGAAATTCAGACAAAGCTACCGTCATGAAGTTTGCCACAGCTACCGGCGCTACAGACCTATCAAAGGAGATAGCCGATGTGATTATATATCCTAATCCCGCGTTAGATAAATTGACTATAGATAACGGACAAGAGACTGCGGACGAAATAGAAATAAAAGATTTAGCAGGTCGCAGTGTATATCAGCAACCTGTCAAAGCGAAAAAGGCTGTTGTTGATATCAGTCCCTTGCCATCAGGGATCTATTTTGTTTCAATAAGAAGTAAAGAAGAAATAATCGTGAAGCAGTTTGTGAAGCGGTTTAATTAATTTCGCTGGTTGTCTTTAGAAGTGCTTATGACCTGGCTTAGCAGTGTGTCAAGTCTTCGGAAAAAGTGAAATCGCTTTTATGAAACGCGAGACTTTAGGGATAAAGATTTCACGATGCAATCAAAATTGGTTAGTTTTACTCTACACAATTATATCTCTTATGAAAAATGTGTTAAGTGCATTGCTTTTAATCTTTCTTCTTGCGCCTCAATTCGTGGATGCAGGCGGCTGTAAACTACATCTTGTTGTTGCCGGTGACACGATTTACTGTCTGAATGATCCTATAGGTGTCTCTCTTACATTTTCAGTTGGCGGCACAGAGATCGGTTGCATGTGCACTCAGGATGAAGCTTCAAACTTCCAATGGTTTAGAAATGGGCAAGCTATTCCGGGCGCCACGGCAGCTTCATACTTCGTGAATGACACAGGACGGTATTGGATGGCATGTAAACTTTGTTGGTATGCCAGTGCTGCCACTGAAGAGATTATCGTACGCTATGAAAATTGCAGTGGAATTGAAAATGAAACAGCAAATCATGTAATCCCGCTTAACGTCTTTCCGAATCCCGCGATAAATGAAATTGTTGTTACAGCACCCTCCTCTGACAATTCAAAAACTAAGTGGACGCTATATAATATATGCGGGCAATCAATCCCTCTCTCACCAATAGCAGTTCAACAAAATAAGTGGACGTTTGATATTGGGCTAATAAGTCCCGGAATCTACATTATGAAGGCTGAGACCGTAAAAGGAGTTTTTATCGGAAAATTTAATAAAGAATAAATCTTCTCTTTGGCTAATATCAAGTATTTTCAAGGAGCGACTGCACCCTACCAAACCTACGCTTTTATTTCACAAAACAAAATATAACATAGAGATGCTGTATGGGTAATTTTTCTATTCGCATGCCCCCGCTCAGGAAAATTTGTTTAGCATGAACGGTTTCCTTTTTTCATTGATAATTCTGCTTGTTTTTGTTTATATAATATTCCCTGCTGTAAGTTCCCGGTGTGGCATGGTCACCTTCTTCAAAATTAAAATTTACCTTCTTGATTCCTTTTAATTCTGTCAGCGTAAATGTTGTAGTGCTCATATAATCCTTTGCCCCTGAAGAACCCATTCTTTGAGTGAGATAGGTGCTTTCCTTTATTTTAACAAAGATTGTATCAAGATGTGTTTTAATAAACTCAAGATGAATTTTATCATGACCTTCAATGGCGTTTATGAAATTGACGAGCTTAATCGGGCTAAGTGTATCTGCATTAACTTCCTTATTTTTCACCGGCATATCCCTGTCGTAGTCATAAATCCAAATGTCATTTATTAAGCTATAATCATTTTTCTTTATTGAGTCGGTCTTCGCCATTGTCACTTGTGGTACTTGATTATTAAAAGAACTGTCTGCAGTAACAGTTGACTTGTCATCATGCTTATTCCCGTTATGACATGAAACCAATATCATAACTGGCAGAAAATAAAATGGAGCTCTTTTTAAATTCAACATAACGAAGAAGGGGTTATTGATAGCTGCTTTCATTTTTTTTATTCCAGTATATTAATGAGAAGGTAGATTTGAAAAATGTCCGCCCGGCCTTTGTACAAAGGTAGTAATGAATCTCCCCCCAAGTGCATGTGCAGAAGAACACACAAGCAGCGCACACGCATTCGCATTCGCTCCGCACTAAATGCTTAACGGCAAACGCGCGTACAGATTAGATCAGCATTGTGTTTTGTAATCACTTTAACTTTCGTACATTCGTCCCAAATACTTCGTTTAATATTTTCAATTCTTATCTCTATGAAGCAAATGCACTACCTGCTCTTTATTGCCCTTATCACTATTTCGTACCGCAGCCATGCGCAATCGTTCGAACGAAAAAGTAACATTTCCATAGGTGGCGGCACCGAACGCTATCGCGGCGATCTGGGCAACGCATGGTTCAAGCCACATGAAGAAGTATATGGTTTTGTTTGTTTCAATTATGGCCAATACCTGACTCCTTCCTTCGATGTAAATACAGGAGTCACCTTTGGCGATTATGGGCATTGCAGGGATGCAGATGAAAGCCGGTACCGTCCCGACGGAACGGAAGTATTGAATATGTTGTGCCGTCTAACATCACTAAGTCTTACAGCCAAATACAAATTTGCTAATGGACATTTGCTGCGTGACGATGCACGGGTAGCTCCCTATATTTATCTCGGAGCGGCCATCAATAATGTTACGGATTATTGGTGGTCAAATAAGCAGCGGGTGAATGCCGGCAACTATGCCTCGCTGAACGGAGGAGCAGGAATACTCTATAATTTTTGCACGAAGTTTAACCTGACGTATAATCTGGGTTTTGGCTATTTCACTTCTGATAACCTCGACTATCGCACTGAAGGATCCAATGACTTATATATGCAGAATAGCCTTGTGGTGGGTATGAATTTCTGATCTCCTGCCGGAATGAATCAATTTTTGAAATTGTGAAGAATTCTTTTCGCTTAATCATGTTCCCTGACAAGGATCTCGGCATGGAAGTAATGCACCAAAGATAAAAAAATTATTCTATAATTATTTTCTTTATGACAAGATACCCCTCCTGATCAATCATTTTCAGGAAATAAATTCCGGCGGGCTGAGACGAAATATCTATTTCGTTTCTCGTCTTGTCCGAAGGACCTTTTATGGAGAAGTTCAGTTCTGAATATACCTTTTCTCCCAGTTCATTGCAGATTTCAACAGTGGATTGCTTTTCTGAATTTATACCACTGAAACCGGGGCTCGTTAAAATAAATACTCCATTCGATGGGTTTGGAAAGACTGAAAAATTTATAACAGGATTTTCATTCACTGAACTTACAACGTCGGGAGTAATACGACTATAATAAACGTCTTCCTCTCCGTTTAAGGTATTGGCCCATGCAAGATGGGCACTGGTATTACCCGACACCATGTCAATATAGTCACCCATTTTATTCTGGTTAGGATATCCAACGTGTGGATCAAAGGAGTCAGATAATTTTTCATTTACTGACCATGTGCTTCCCTGGTCAATGGAATAGGAATAATAGAGCGCGGATGAATCCGTGAATGGTTGCGTATCACGGGTATCAAGCCAGGCGGCGTCAATCCTGCCATTGGGTGCTACAGACATGGTTGCAAGCCACTGCGTATGCGTTACCGATAGATCATCATTGATCTGAATAGGTGAACTCCAGGTAGCGCCTCCATCCGTACTCTTTGCAAACATTACATCTCCCTGGTCGCCAATGGATGATCGTACCAATGTAGCAAGCACATAAACGTTCCCCTGACCCGCACCCCCGGAACGATCCACATCTATATTTATCTGGCCAAGAAGACCCTCTGGGTTAACACTGGCACCAGCACCGGGATATCCATCCATAAAAACGAATGCAGGAAGATTCCAACTGACTAATGAATCGGGTGACTGGGCATTTAGTGATTTTGCAACGATCACGTTACCATCGGTATCGCTTCCGGCAATGTATAATTCTCCCTCATTGCCTACAGCCATGGTTCCCCAAAAAGGATAACCTTCTACTTCGGTACAATATTCATAGCTGCTGCCTTCATCCGTTGAGCGGGTAAAGAAACCGGGAATGCAGGTACTATAGACAAATGTCCAGAATGCATAAATATTTCCGCTACCCACTCCTGTCGTGCGGTCAATGGTCATCCATTGTTTATCGCCTCCATACGCATCTGTGCCTGCATCCCATGAGGCACCACCGTCTGTGCTTTTATACACCTGGCAAACAAAATTTCCCGATAGACTATTATAATAAAAATTACCGGCCGTGTCGTAATCCAAAACAGGATCAGAATGAAACATTCCCGGATCAATCACACCGGGGAACGTCCAGGTTTGTCCTCCATCAGAAGTATAACTCCATCCGGCTTGCCTGAAATTACTGCTCACATTGTCGAATTGCCTCCAGCCAATTACAATTTGATCTTCATTCAATGGGTTCACTGCAATATTCGGTTCGTTGGCTGCATCACCTAAAATATTTTGCCCGCTTGCATTCACGTTTGCCTGCATTGTAAATATGCTGGTGTTCCGTAGTGAGCCGCTTCCGGATATATATACAGGAGAAGTTTTCTCGTTGTTATCCGCATTCGGAAGATAAGGGTCACCTACCCTTTCGGGCATCAGCGCATTGTTTTTATGGAGCAGTAAATCTTTACTCTGACTAATAGAAAATAAAGGGCTTAAAAGTGTTAAGCACACTGCAAGCAGGAGTTGTGTTTTGTTTTTCATGGTACACAATTGTATTACTACTGTCTCAAATTTTTAAATTGAAATTCTTTACCGCGAAGAAAAGCAAAACGCAAAGATTAGCGCAAAGCAACTCTCTCACATTAAAGCAACACTCACACATTATCAAATCTGATTCTTTGCGATTTTCCTCTGCGAAAACCTTTGTGTCCTTTGCGGTTTATTTTTTTGAATTGAATAATCAGGGTTAAATGTGAAGGTAGGGCAAAATACTGAGAAGGTCAGTCGCTTACTGGCAGGAATTTATTTCGTTAGTAAAAAGTAAAGAAAGATGGTTAGTGAAGCAGCTTTTGGAACATTAAAAAATGCTCCTCTGCTCAATCCAAGTCCCTGAAAAAAGGAGATAGGGATTGGGTACAATATTTATTGTTTCAGCAATTTCCCCTTCTTAACGGCAAAGCCTTGCCAGGCACCTGTATTCTTTATTTCGTAAAAATAAAATCCGGAAGGACACTCTCCGGCTGGTTTCTGGTCTTTGCGAATTCTGGTGCGCGACAGAGCAATAACACCAGGCAAACCCGGCAAGCGCGCGCCGATACAAGGGAAATGGAAAATGAAATCAGTTGGCGACTCCCGGGTTCATGTGATCATAAACCTCTTTCGATATGTCACCTATTGACTTTGAAAGATCAGAGAGTTTTTTTCCACGGGTCATAACAATGAGCAGATATGGAGTTTTGCCTGTATAGACAATACCGGCATCGTGGAGCTCATTTTCTTCAAGCCCGCCTGCTTCAGCGAACTTGTGCGCTACCACTACATCATGCGGAAGCTCTTTTACAAGCCCGTCTTTGAAACTGCTCTGAGACAATAGTGAAAGCGCATATTCCGAGTTCTCACTTGAAAGGTAAGAAGAATTATATAGCAGGCTGAAAAGCCTTCCGACTTCAGATGCACTGAGCTTTCTGAATTGATCAGTCGGGTCATATCCCTGTATGCCTATATCTGAAAATAGTTTTGTGTAAACATTTTGATCCATCAGGTTGTTCAGAATATTGCTTGCGTAATTATCTGAATACACGATCATATAATACAGCAGGTCGCGGATTTTATAGTCGTGCCCCGGTACAATTGTTTTCTCACCAAAGGTTTGTTTTGGAATTCGCGGGTCGGCATACCTGAAGGGATAGAGGGTATCAAGATAACCCTGATTACTTTCTGACATTTTAAGAATAGTTATAAGGACAGCAACTTTCATCAGGCTTGCTGTATAGAAACTCTCACCGGAGTTTACTGCAAACCATTCTCCGTTCTTCAGCTTTTTCATGTAAACTGATGCCGAATTTATTTGCCCTTCTATCTTCTTCTGTCCAATCATGGTCGCGACAGACGATTTCAAATCATTGAATGATTCCGATTGTCCGTTCATGTCAACAAATAAAAGCGGGCTGATAAAAGGGTAATCTTTCAATCGCAGCCGGTGAAACGCTCCATCGCAGTTATCCGGTTCCACTGCGGAGGCAACCTGAGAGGGTGTGGATTTCCTTATGTAAATATTGAAGGAAAGCAAGGTGATAAAAACTGCGCCTGACAACACAATGAATATCCATATTGGGACGCGCCATTGAAAAAAATTAACCCTCGGTTTAGAAGGTTTTTTCAACGATTTTTTCATATATGATACTTTTATAAACTCAATAAATCTTCTGAAATCAAAAATACGCCTTTGTAAATAAATTCTGAATGGCTCTTAGTCTATTGTTGAGTTGTGTGGGAATAATTTCCAAAAGGTTTTAACTCATAAAATAAGTTGAGACGAGGAAGAATAATGTACCCGAGGGGACGACTTGTAATGGACTAAAGAATAGTTTACTCGAAAACATGCCGCCTCAAAGTCCTTTTGAAGCGGCATGTTTAAAAAGAAGTATCGAAAGAGTTTTATTCAACAACTATTTTAACTTTCATTACGATGGTGGTTGCAATAACAAACTGAGTTTTGCCCTTCGGTAAATGGCCCTCACAGATCTTATATTCTTCCGATAGGAAGCAATTGAAGAGGCTACCAACGGCGGTCTGAATCTCACATTATTGAACTGTCACATGATACGTCATATCCACCGGCAAATCATCTCCTTCCCCGAAATGAAATGCACCGCTGTAATGAATGGTATGACTTCCTATTGATAGTGGCTTCACCATGAAAAAGTAACCATCGCCGACCGATTTACCATTGCCGCCGACCTCGCCAAAAATCCATGGAGTGGGCGCTGTGAAATCTATCTGTGGTGAAAGAATACGATAGCTGTTAGGATTATTAATTGACACCCCATCAACGGAGAAGGAGACATCTATAATAAGGTCAGCAAAGGATTGTGCAATTGCGCGGCGCTCATCTTCTGTAGCCCCGTAAAAAGGTGCTGCTTCCAGGTCAGAAGCTTCCACATTTATTGTCCCTATATACAGTGCTTGGTCTGCCGGAATAGATATGGTGCGCTCAACGGGAGCGCCGGTGATTGGCGTGCCCAGAAACCAAACATCACCGGATTGACCTGCCGTAACATCAAAGCACGGCTCATCAAGAGAGGGATGACATGCCAGCGGCAGCTCGAGGTCCCATTTCCACCATCTGGCGCTCCAAACAGAATAGGAAGCGCCATACATGTGCGCGCCTGGCTGAAATACAAACGAATTGGAATTCTTTGCAACCACATTATCATGAGTGCCCGGGTTCATTGAATTTTCTTTTTGACACGACATTGTAATCATAAGTGCAGCACCCATGATCACCACACCGATGACAGGGTTGACTTTTTTAAGTGTGTTCATTGTTGTTTAGGTTTTTAATTTTTGCCTACTCATTCCCTTTTCGGCTTCCGGTTGCTTACTCTGTTTTAAGGATTTTGAGCTTCCTCCTCAATAATATCCGTACTGATTGACTAAAGAAAGAAATAGTTGCGCCCCATCGTTAGGTAAAGTTTTTTTCATTTGCTAAAGGTTAAAAAAATTTGTTCGGACTGTTAATAATTTTCAGGCAATCAAAATATAGATGCTTCATTTGTTAAGTCATCACCTTAGAGACTTCATCTTAAATGCGAAGGTGGTTGTTGTTTACCTTTGCGTTCTTCATGAACCCTTCTACGGAGTACATCCCGCGCAACGCGGGACTCAAGACAAAACTGCAGGAAGAAATCGCCCACCGCAGAACCTTCGCCATCATCAGCCACCCTGATGCGGGAAAAACTACGCTCACGGAGAAACTTTTGCTCTACGGCGGAGCCATTCAAGTTGCAGGCGCAGTGAAGAGCAATAAGATTCGTAAGAGCGCCACCAGTGATTTCATGGAGATAGAACGGCAGCGCGGCATTTCTGTAACCACGGCTGTGATGACATTTGAATACAGCGACACACTCATCAACCTGCTCGACACTCCCGGTCACAAAGATTTTGCGGAAGACACTTACAGAACACTCACTGCAGTTGACAGTGTGATCCTCGTGATTGATTCGGTGAAAGGTGTGGAAATTCAAACCGAGAAACTGATGAAGGTATGCCGCATGCGCAGCACACCGGTGATCATCTTCATCAATAAAATGGATTTGGAAGGGAGAGATGCATTTGACCTCCTCGATGAGTGCGAAAAGAAACTCGACATCAAAGTACAGCCACTTTCATTTCCGATTAATAAAGGAAGTGAGTTTAAAGGAGTCTACAATCTCTATGATAAAACACTCCAACTTTTCTCTCCCGAAAAGCAAACGATTGAAAAAGACCGCATAGAAATTTCTGATCTCCAGGATCCGCTCGTTGATGAATTGATTGGCCGCGATGCGCCAAAGCTTCGTGAAGATGCTGACCTGCTTCATGGTGTTTATCCTGAGTTTGATGTGGAGGAATATTTAGAAGGAGAACTCGCTCCTGTTTTCTTCGGCAGCGCGAGAAATAATTTTGGAGTGAAGGAATTGCTCGACACCTTCATTCGTATCGCTCCCACTCCACGCGGACGAGAAACCGACAAGCGATTTGTTTTTCCTGAGGAAGAAGCTTTTACAGGCTTCGTCTTCAAAGTGTTTGCTAACATTGACCCGAAGCACCGCAACCGCATTGCGTTTGTGAGAATTGTCTCGGGAAAATTTGAGCGGAACAAGTACGTGTATCATTGCCGTCTGCAGAAGGAAATAAAATTCAGCGCACCGTTTTCTTTTCTCGGCTCTTCTAAGAATGTGATTGACGAAGCGTATCCCGGCGATGTGATTGGATTGTATGACACCGGCATTTTCAAAATCGGCGACTCACTCTCTGAAGGTGAGATGCTTCAGTTCCGCGGCATCCCGAGTTTCTCTCCTGAAATTTTCAAGGAGCTGATCAATAAAGACCCGATGAAGACGAAGCAACTCGATAAAGGCATTCAACAACTTACCGATGAAGGTGTTGCGCAATTATTCTTTCAGCAACCGGGAAATAAAAAAGTTGTGGGCGTTGTTGGCGACTTGCAGTTTGATGTGATTCAGCATCGCCTGCTGAATGAGTACGGTGCTGCTGCTGAATTCGTGCCACGTGATATTCACAAAGCTCTTTGGATAACAGCCAATGACAAAAAGAAACTCGATGAGTTCACGCGCTTCAAATCACAAAATGTTTTTCAGGATAAGGATGAGCATCTCGTATTTCTCGCTCCCAGCGAATGGCTATTGAAGGTGACGAAGGAAGCTAATCCTGATATTACGTTTCATACAACCTCGGAATTCAAAACGGAGAAAGTTGAAGTGTGATTAAGCTGGACACTTAATGTAGCACCCACAAATCTGAATCTTTAGATGTGAATGCGATAATGCCTGACTGCTTCGTGAAATAGAAATCGTAAACTGTATAGTTACTGCTATCACCGAAATCCTTATGATACACATCCTGGTATTGAATACTGTCTAAGATAATCTGATCAAAGTGATTTGTTTCTGTTGAAGAAAACCCACCACTCTTTCCAAGATCAAAGGATAGTGCACTCTGGTCAAAAGAAATGAATGTGTGTCCATGATCAGTAATTCCGAAATAATTGTATTCACGATATCCAACCAAACTGAAATAGAATTTCACAGCGATTGAGGAGCTTGTCAAATCGCAAAATGATTGTTCGCTGTAATCATGCTCACATCTTTCAGAAGAGCTGTAGGTTCCTTCATCAATTACCTGATCGTCTGCTAGTGAGTAGGTAAAGAAGGCAGTATCACCATCTTGATTCTCAAAAATTACCTGACTATTGTTGTAAGAAATCCATGACCAACTGCTGGGATAAAGGTTGTCGTTGAAAATCGCGCACTTCTTGCAGCGACCGACTAAAAGAATCAGTGCAAGTCCAATAGATAGTAAAGAAATGGACACAGCAACTCTTCTTATCATAGCGTAAAGGTATTGGCTTTATTCGATCTATCTCATGTCTTAGTGTTCACGCGCTTCAAATCACAAAATGTTTTTCAGGATAAGGATGAGCACCTTGTGTTCCTCGCTCCCAGCGAATGGTTATTGAAGGTGACGAAGGAAGCCAATCCTGCTATCACGTTTCACACTACGAGTGAGTTTAAGACGGAGAAGGTTGAGGTTTAGAATTTGAAGTTTATAGTTTGCAGTTGGCAGTTTACAGTTTGCAAAAAACGCATAAGCCCTGTCTGCGCTTGTTGCTGCACTAAGACTTGCCGTGAGTTGGGAGCAAATGGCTGGGCAGAAAGTGGTGGTGATGAATTAGGCAGGGAGTACAAATTGAATTTCTACCTTTGAAGGATGATTGAAGAAATTCACATAGCAGGATTTCGTTCGCTTCGCGAAGTCACACTTCCGCTCAAAAAGCTGAATGTGATTTACGGGAAAAATGGCTCGGGCAAATCGAGCGTGGCGTATGCTTGCCAGGTGGTGAAGAATATAATGACCAATCCCAATCGCTCGCTCGATAGCTTTTTTAATTTGGGGTTTATTAATCTGGGGAAGTTTGAGGATATCACTTTTAGACATGATCAATTGAGTGAAACTGAATTATGGTTTAAAGTCAGAGACTTCGCATTTCCCTTGAGTTATCTAATACAATTTGACCATACTCGAGATTGTGTTTTTCAGATTTGGAATGATAAATTCAAAACAGAAATCGCATCTGAGTTCCCCTATGAAATTAAAGAGAAAACATTTACAGTTAATAACGTCGGCTATGAATTTAACGGTTTTTCAGTTGACTCCATTGAGAAGGCGGGATTTCTTCTCACTGTTCAGATCAATTCCGCTTTGAAAATAATTCAAAATATAGAGTGTATACCGGTCAAGAGAGGTTTTTTCAATCCTATTTATCCCATCGAAGAATCTAATCCTGAAAATCGAATTGCAGATATTATTGCTAAAGATGAGAAAGGAATTCTTGTAGAAAAAGTAAATTCAGGCATTAAAAAAATTTTCGAAAAAGAATTTCGTGTTCATAACATACGAGGAACACAGCAATTTAGAATGCGAACTGTTAAGGGAGAATTCATCACGGAAATAGTCAACGAAGGCTTCGGATTAAATCAAACAATCGCTATCCTTATCCAACTTCTAAAACCTGAAACCACATTAGCATTAATTGAAGAACCAGAGATCCATCTTCACCCCACAGCACAATCTGCCTTGATGGAAGTCTTTATTGAAGCCATTGAAAAAGACAACAAGCAAATCCTTCTTTCCACCCATAGCGAAAACATCGTCTCCACCATTCTCGCAAAAATATCAGAAGGCACACTGAGTAAAGATGATGTTCAGTTTTTCCTCTGCACTTCTGAAAAAGGAGAAACCAAAATAGAGCCGCAGCAAATCAATGAGCATGGCCAAATTGAAGGAGGATTGATGCCCTTTATGGAATCAGAGCTGGAGAATTTAAAGAAGATGCTCAAGATATAAATTGCTCTCATGGCATCTAAGCAATTTACAATTGACGAGTGGTTTTATCATTATCTCCTCGACGAAACAAAATTTCAGATCACCGCAAAATTCTTTGTTAAAGTTTTAGAAATCTGTGATCGTGTTTGTATGAAGGATGGAACTCCACTAAGAGAAAAATTCTTTTCACTCGACAAAGAATTAAGTGCTAAATCACCTGCAGGTCGCCTTGTTGCAAAAACAGTAGTGAAAGGTTTCATTTCCAATCTTGAAAAAATGGAATGGATAAATGAAGAAATTGAAATTCCAGAAGTGGTAACTGATCTTCCACGAAAGGATATTTATCTGATAAAGCTTTGCATGGCTACATCCGACAAAATTTTCATTACAACGGATAACAAATTAAAAGGAGCACTTGAAAAAAATGCTTCCACTCTTGAAATTAAAGTGCATCATGCTGACGATTTCATGAAGGAATATCTGAAGCAATAACCCTCTGTCCTCATATGCGGCCTATTTTAACGGGCGCACCATCGTGAACAGTCCTACCCTCGCGCGAGCCCTCACGGCGAAGTTTGTTGACAGCGTAACCGGCCTCGCCATCCAGTTCGTGAGCGTTGACATTGATAGCGGAGCCGTCAGCCGCCGCAGCACAGCATTAGGAAACATTGTGATGCAGAACCTTACCGAAGGCGCTCACTCTATGGTGGCATCCATTCCCGGGTATGTGTCCCAAACCATTCCGTTCAATGTGGTGAGCGGGGCTACTACTAAGTTGACGGTGCAGTTGGTGAAGAGCTGATTGGGAATAAGAATTAAGAGGTGAGATATAAGATGTAAGAATTGAAAAACCCTGGTGATGAGCCGGTTTTTTTTTGTGGGAAAGGAAGAAATCTTATAGTAGTTTCACTGAATAGAAATTTGGTTATGAAAAGATTTACAGCAGTGGTTGTTTTTGTGATGATGGTTTTTATTGGGGGAAGAAGTTGGGGACAGAATTTAGGTGACTACATGTACACCTTGAACTTTGAAGATACCGCCACTCTGCATCATCTTATTATTGACTCAACTTTCAATCACAATAATCTCTGGCAAGTTGGTTCGCCTAACAAACCAATTTTCACGAGTGCCTACTTTTCACTTAATGCAATTGTTACGGATACTGCTAATCCATATCCTATAAATGATACTTCAAGTTTTGAAATCATTAATGTGGTAAACGGCGGAGGATGGTTAACACCTTACGTAGCAATTTTTGGGGGAGACTACGAAGTTAATTCGGATACCTTGAGTGACTATGGAAAAATTGAATTTACCCTTGATAATGGATACACCTGGATTAATATTAATGATGTTCCAAACTACGGTGTTTATTTAGGATGGGATTCACCCATACCGATTCTATCAGGTAATTCAAATGGTTGGAAAGGATTCCAAGTAAATTTGGCTGGGTTAGGCCCTATGTATGGCGTGCAACTCGGTGACACAATTCGCTACCGTTTTACATTCATCAGTGACAGCATTCAAACAAACAAAGACGGATTGATATTCGACAATTTGCATTTTGAAGATTGGGTAGAAGGGATTCAAGAAATTCAAAACGGAAATTTGTTTTCCCTTTCCCCCAACCCCGTTCAAAATCTTCTCACCATAAATTTCCCTTCTCCATCTGCTGCTGCCACCATTGCTGTGTATGATGTGGCGGGGAGAAAAATAGTTTTGCCAACAACTTACTCAAACAACAAAGCAGAACTAACCACCACCACCTTGCCCAATGGAATTTACCTGCTGCAAATCATCAACAACATTACAGGGGTGAGTGAAGTGGGTAAGTTTGTGAAGGAGTAAGCTAATGCCCACGCCGCCAACTTGGCTTGAAGGGATTTAGAGTATCTCAAATAGGAACATTCACCGGCGAACTGATAGCATCTTTAATATTCTGCGTGAAGTGAAAAAGCTTTGTCTTGTTGTCTTCAGGTGTTGAAGGATATGTACCCATTGTAAAATCAGTGATTGAAATTCCATTCAGCTTCCCGGTAATGATGTCTATGCTCCATTTTTCCGAAAGAATTTTATCCTTCTCATCATAATACTCTGCTATTAAATTTTCTTTGTTCAACCGCAGCATCACGTATCCATTGTGCCCAAGGGGTGTGTTATCAATTGTTTCACGATAACGGTTATCAAACAAAACCAGCTTGCGTGATTCACCCGCTTGTTTTCTGTAGGCATCGGTCCTGAACATATTTGCGTCCGATAAAATTTCCGTTGGCATTCCGCTGTGACCGATGCACCTGCCAAATGCTTTGATCCCATCTTTTCCCTGGTAGCATCCATATACTGACATGCGGTGCTCATGACCCCAAAACCATAACACCGGTCGCTCCGGTCCAATCAGCTTCGCTAACTGGACGGCGGGATTTTGAAACTCATCATCACTGAATACTTTGTCTTTCATGTCACGCTTCGTAAACGCAGAGCAGTATTGGTGATGTGAGAGAAGAATAATCCCCCTCATATCTTTTTCCAAATGAACTACATTCTTCAGCCAGTCAATTTGGTCATTGTGCAATTGCAACTCAGTGTTGGGTGTCAATCCAAATAATCCTTTAAGAGAATAGTAGCCTGTATCCAAGCCTATCACTCTCCAATAATCGCTTTCTAAACAAAAAAATGCTGCCTTCTGCGGAATGCGTTCAACGCCATCAT
This sequence comes from Chitinophagales bacterium, assembly GCA_035638255.1. GTDB lineage: Bacteria > Bacteroidota > Bacteroidia > Chitinophagales > UBA10324 > DASRAJ01. Next base: position 18,869 of record DASRAJ010000154.1, on the reverse strand, counting down.
CAATACCCATCTTAGGTAACAGGTTTTGGAAGTATGCCTTCCCGTTCGAATACATTTCATGATTGCCCGGCAATGCAAATGCACCCACTCTTCCATTGCGCCACCAGCCCTGGGGGCCAAAATTTTCTTCCACTTCTTTTTCTGTTCCGGTATAGTATGTATCACCGAGATGGATGGTATAATCCGGAATGCACGAATCAGCTGCTTTTGCAATGTCATCGGATTCACGCGTGTTGGTTGCCCAATCGCTCAGCAATGCAATTCGTACTTCATCAAAACCACGGTGATTTTTCAAGTGGTAAACCCCTTTATCTGTGCTGTCACTGTACGCACTGTATTTGTGCCGCGAGTTGCCGAGATGTGGGATATTTTTCAACGCCCATATTATTTTTTCTCTCGTCAAAAAGTTTTCACTCTCGTGGGCAGGCGGGGCTGCCCTTGTATAATCAGAAACCTGTTCTTCCTGCGCAGAAAAGTATCTGTTTGCAATAGGATTGCGGCTGAGGCGAAATAATTCTTTGTGTGATCTCATTTTAGCCATAAGCAAAGAGAGGTTAGGTTATTGTTTTCCCCAGCCATTTTGTAACACCCGCTTGTAATTATTAAAACATATTTTTAGATAATCCTCCTTCGAAATTCCCTGTCGTTCCATTTCGTCAATCAGCCTGGGCATATATTCAATCCCTTTCAAATCCTTCGGCACTTCTGTGAATCCGTCGAGATCAGAACCTATAGCGATGTGGTTGTAGTCACCACAAATATTTTTTATTTCCTTGATGGTTTCAATCACTACGTCAATCCCGTTGCCGTTGTCTTCATCTCCGTTAAGCCAGTAATCCATGAATATAATTCCGAGAACACCGTCACAATCTTTTATCCGCAGCACGTCATCTCTATTTGGCAAGTAATCCAAATCACTCTGAGGCATATCGGGTTTATACTTCTGTGCCACTTCCCGTAGTCCGGTGTGCGAGAACACGAGAGGGCGTTTTTTATTACCCCTGCTGTCATTCACACGATAGACCATTTTTTTCGCGCCCGGGGTGCAGTGCACGAGGTCAATGATAATCCCAAGGTCCAGCATTTTTGACACCAATCGCTCGGTGAGATTATCTTCTTCATTATACCCATTGGGGTAAGTATTTGCCGGATCATACGCAATGGTCTTAGTGATCTTTGGCGGAATGCCGCCTTGAGATGATACTAAGATGTTTTCAAAAAAATGTGCAAGCGTAAATTGACAAACACCGGCATCAAATAATTCAATGATTTCCTTTTCACATGTTGCATAATCAATGTGATGACCGAGGCAATGAGCGCCTTCAAGGCTATGGATAAAAACAGTTTCACCGTTGTCAATTGCATTTATGAACTCCGAATAACTTTTTGCAACCCTCGTTTTAAACTTACCCGATGCATCATTGTTAGCCTCTTCAACATCTTTTTCAAGCATTGACATCATTTTTTTTATCTGCTCATAAGGAGCAGTTGGACTTGACATGTCTTCAAACTTACCTTCAATGAATCCGCCAAATGCTTCTTCTGCTATATCTACAATGATCTTGAAGATTTTTCTCTTCTTCACATCAACAATCAAATTGTGCTCCGGCAAATAATGAACGGAAATGGCTGCATTTACTCCGCCCTGCTGCATATCAGGCAGGTTCACAAGCATTTTGGTGGTGATGTTGAGATTCATCGGGTCAGCTTTTTTTGAGAGGTGCTGATGGAAAAGAAAAATTTTCAGCGAGGGATGGCAGTGAATGTCAATCAGACTCATGGATTATTTTTTTGTGTTCATGTTATTTGGTTAGAGCACGGAAGAAGGTAATTGCATACCTTTACCAGTCCTAAAAATAAAACTTTGAACTTAATACTCTCTAATTCTGCATGGAAGAAAATTTTCTTCTGTCTGATGTTCGGCTTGGGCTGTATGCCTGCTTTTGCTCAATCCAGCTATTACAGTTGTAGCACCCGTGAATATTGTGATTGGGACAATACAACGGAAAAATTTGTGGATTGCGTGCCGAAAGATGAAAGCTCTCTCTTTAAGCTAAACGCCGATCAAACTCTTTTTGAACACACCACCGCAGACTTAAAGTCTGCATACTATGTTTCAAAGCATGAGCATGATGCAGTGAATAATGTGGAAGTTTATGACGTCACCAGTGATGTTGGTAATAAATACACTTTCATAATTGATACTGTTTATTCTGAGGTCAGAATTGTTGGAACTTCAGGCGACGCTATTTACATGCTCCGGTTTCACATCAAAAGCACGTGGACTGATTAACCCCGTTTGAATCATTAGGCGGCCGCTCAAACATGCCTGGGTAAACTATGCACTTTCCCTTGAAAAATTTCTCCTTTACAAGTCAGCGAACGAAGATTAACTTTGCCGGTCTTTAAAAAACGTTCAATAAAACTTCATGAAGAAAACACTGCAATTAATTGTAGCATCAACCATGTTGATGGTACTCACTAACGCCTGCAATCAAACCAAATCTACTAATCCTGCATTGGTTGGTACCTGGAAAATGCACATGCTCAAGCTCAAGGAGTTCGATGATCAGGTTGCCCAGCTTAGTGGTGAAGTAAAATCACTTTCCGATTCTTTAGCCGCTGCAACAGACTCTGCATCACAGCAAAAATTTCAAACCGAACTAAACCAGTATCAGCAATATCTTACTAACATGAAGGCAAGAAAAGATTCAAGCCTGAAAAATACCCGGTGGATTTTTAAAAGCGACAGCAAGTTTGAAGATCAGGAAAGCTCGAACAAAAATTACAAGGGCTATTGGGAATATAATCCCAAGTCAAAAATGCTTACCCGCTTTCTTCCGGCCGACTCACTGAAAATAGATGTGAAAAGCGATACGCTCACTGTTACTTTCGATTCTCTCAATCACATCATCTTCGTAAAATCGAAGTAGGAGAGGTGAATGGTGAATGGTGAATGGTGAATAGTAAATAGTGATTCGTCATTTGGTCATTGGTCATTTCTGTTTACCATTTCATTTGTCAACTGCAACTGCCAACCGCAAATGTTTTGAAGATTAGAGTTAGATCTCGCCGTTGCGTTATTTTTTGCCAACTGCCTATTGCCTGCTGCCAACTGATTCTTGTCTTACGTCTTAGTCAATAGTGAATAGTCTTTGGTGATTGGTCATTCCTTTGTCAAATGCGACTGCGAATCACAAATGGTTGAAGATTAGAGTCAGATCTCGCCGTTGCTTTATTTTTTGCCAACTGCATATTGCCAACTGCCAACTTATTTTTGTCTTACATCTTACGTCTTACGTCTTACGTCTTATCTCTTACTCTGCCTTGTGTAATGCCTACTGCCTACCGGGCTGCTGATCCAGCCAATGCTGATAGCGTTTCGCATTGAGTTGATGCTCTCTTAAAGTTTCGGCAAATGCGTGAGTGCCCGGCTTGTCAGGGTCGGCGCAGAAATAGAAATAATCATGGTGCTCCGCGTGAAGCACAGCATCTATGGAGGCAATTGACGGAGTGCAAATGGGGCCGGGCGGTAAGCCCTTGTGCTGATAGGTGTTATAGTCAGAATTATAATTGAGATAAGCTTCCAAAATTCTGCGTAGCGCAAAATTTCGCATCGCAAACTTCACGGTGGGATCGGCCTGTAAATTCATTCCTCGCCCCAACCTGTTCAAATACACACCTGCAATAACTGGCTTCTCCGGATTGTAATTTGTTTCCTCTTCAACAATCGAGGCGAGAATAATTACCTCAACAGGTTTGAGCTTTTGCAAAAGCGCCTCCTGCTTTCTTGCCTCATTCCAGAAAGTATCATACTCCCTCTTCATCCGTTCCAGGAATTTCTCTGCTGGCGTGTTCCAGGAGAATTGATAGGTGTTGGGAATGAAAAGCGCCATGGCTTCATCCGGAGTGATATCAAAACGCCGGAGGTAAATTGAATCATTGAGTGCAGTGATGAGTGTGAGTGAATCCGTTTCTAATTTATGCGAGACGTAACTCACCAATTGCTCTTTCAACCTGAATTTGTTCAGCACCAACTTCACCGGCTCCTGTATTCCGCTCCGAAGCAATTTGGCAAGAGCATAGTTGCTCATCCTGTTTTCTATTCTATACTTCCCGGCGTGAACATTGTTTTGCAGATTCATCTGCCGCGCCACCCAATCAAAATTTTCAATCGAATGCACAAGATGATTTTTCTCAATGATGGCAAGAAGCTGATCATAGTTGCTGCCTGTGGGAATGTAGAGAAATGGTTCTTTGGGATTTACTGAAACACTCGGCGCACAAATTTTCAGGAAGAAATTAAATGCGATGATGAGAATGGAAAGAAAAATAATGCCGCCAAAAGCAATCAGGAATTTTTTCCTGCCTGAAATGCTTTTCTTTTTCTTCTTCGCCACTGAAATTTTTATGCAAAGAACGAAGATTCTGAGATGCTCTTCAACCCGGCGAATGATAACAAAGCTTAGCGTTAGTCAGGTAACGCATCAAGCCATGCGGGATCGCTCATCTGTTTTTGAATACGGTCTACATCTCCCCTAACAGAAATTAACTGATCCCGTTTCCTTTCATTCACCAAATCTGTTTTAAAAAAATTGTTTCCTGATTTATCAGAGCAGATATAATCCACCATGGCAAGACCGATCTGTTCCATAAGCGCAAATTTTCCAACGTCATCGAGTTTCACGCCTTTCAAATCCGCCTCGGTTAAATCATGCAGCCAGTCGCCCTCAGTGTAATGCAGGTCTTTAATGTTTCTGTTCGGCAACTTGCCGATTGAGTCCCTGTCGAGAGAAATTTGAAACCTTCTGAAATCAACAGCCAACGGTACAAGCAGGTTTCGCATGATATCCATCTGCATGTCACTCGAATCCTGGCTTGCTTCATCCATGATCCAGTTGAGCCAGAATTTCAGATCTGTTCCTTCGGGGTTTGTTACCAAATCAGGATTCACAAACTGCACGGTAGTGGCGGTGCCTAAGCTGAACACTGTCAATTTCTGAAGATCATATTTTTTTTTCGGGCCATATTGCACGGCCTCCATAATTGTTGCTAATCCCGGGTTGTTGAAAGTAGTGGTTCCCCCGTCAACAAATCGCTCTAATGAGGTGAAGTAAGTAGGAGCTGACATGGTGGCCTCAATCGCCGCGCGTAACAACACATCTTTGTAAATTCTCTTCGGGTTATCTTCGTTTTCGAAACACGAAAAAAATGTTTCTTCACCGGCGGCGACGTCTTTTGAGGTTATCAGCAAATCCGTTTCGGTTACATTACACGTTTGCTGAAGCGTTATATTTCCAACAATATCCTTTAATGCGGAACGATAATTTTTTTTGCTGTATCCCGGAGGATTCAGGAAACGATTGGCGAACAATCCTTTTGCTGTAAAAACTTTTGTGACGAGTTTCTTATACAGTTCTTCAATTGCACTTGCTTCTTTTCCAAAAGCTATCAACCCGGCCATGATTCCGCCGGTAGACGTGCCACTCACCATGTCGAATAATTCATAACAAGGAACGCCGGCTATCTCTTCAATTTTTTTTAAAAGCTGAAGCGTGAGTATTCCGCGAATACCTCCGCCATCAAGGCAAAGAATAACCCGGTTATCTTCCGGGATGCCGAGTTTGATAAACGCATTTCTGACTTTGTCTGAACGAATTGGCATATCAAAGTTTTTTGTGAATGTGTGAGAAAATTTCCTGCATATCTTTCACAACATAAGATTTCTTTTCCACCTCTTAAATTTCTCTGCTCATGACCTTGCTCACCGATGATGAAAAAGAAAAAATAAAACAGGAAGATGAATACCGCGGACAGCTCAAGAAGGACTCGGGGAAACCGAAGTCATTGTTTGATAAGCTCGACGGACCCATTAAAGTATTGCAGGGCATTACAATCGCTCTCGCCATTTTCGCATCATTATGGCAATACCATACTAACAGCATAAAAGCGCGCGAGGAAGCTGCACGTGATTACCAGAAATCATTTTACCAGGAGCAAATGAAGGTATATGCCGAAGCGGTTAACCAGGCATCCGTTATTTCTACAGCTTCTCCGGATTCACCGGCCTACCGGGAAGCGCGCCAAAAATTTCTTGAGCTTTTCTGGGGAAGGATGAGTATGTTCGAAGACAAATGCGTTGAAGCGAAAATGGTTGAGTTCAGAGAGCTGCTGATAAAGTTTGAACGGGAAGATTTCTCTCCCGTTTACTTTCCCGATCCGTGCATGAAAGACACCTGTGTGTTCGACACTGTTGACCAGGTTTCATTGAAGATGGCATCGCTTCGTCTTGCGCATCAATGTAGAGTGTATACAATCAATACCTGGCTAACGAAAGATGACCAGGTGAAATACAATTTAGATACCGTGCTTTGTACTGATCAATAACTTCAATGGGGAACAGGATTTTCCATCGCTGAATCATTCACTCCTGCTTTATTTGTGGGGTACACCTTAATTTTATTTATACCTGTTGTTGAAACGCCCTTGCTCTTATTCAGTGTACCGGTGCTTTGTGACGTGCTGCCTGTGGTTGTGGTGGTGGATGCATTGGCTGAACCATCATTGCTTCCGCTATTCGAATTTTCCGCGCCACCACTGCCTGTTGCAGAAGCATTCCCATTTTGATCATGCACATCGTTAGCTTGTTCTCCGGAAGATGAAGTGCTTTTTTCCGAAGTAGTGTGAGCAGGTTGCGTCGCCGAAGATTCGCTACTGTTACTCTGACCCATTGCAGAAGAATCTTTGTTCATATGCAAGGACGTATCCTGCTGACGCAATGTGTCGCCCTGCGGAACATTGTTGTTGCTGCTATTATGCTTGCAGGAAAAGAAAAGGGCAGCGGCAAGGAGCAAAGTGAAACGGTTCATGGGAATTTTTTTAGGATGAAACCAAAGATAAAATTTGTTTGGAGTCACAAGCGTCTACTTATTCAGCACGTAAAACATCTGCTCATTTTTCTCGCGAAGATTTTTTGCCACCCCCACGGCATATTCGTAGATGTCATTCCTGATCGCTTCCATGGCCTCCGTAATAAATTCTTCCGCAGGAATGCCACCGTGTGTTTGAGATTTATCGGCTCGCCGGTCATGGCCCAATTCTGTATCTACCGGTGGCGGAATAATTTCAAACACACTTACTGTCGTATCTTTTAATTGAAACCGCAGTGACATGGTGAAGGAATGAATCGCCGCCTTGGTTGCACAATACACGGGCATAAAACTCAAAGGCACAAAAGCAAGACCTGATGAGATGTTGCAGATAGCAGCATGATCCTTCTTCATAAAATGATTTGCAAACAATGATGAGAGATGAATGGGCGCTGTTAAATTGGCTCCGATTTCTTCCTTAAGTTTTTTCAAGTCCGTTTCGTGTTTCAGGTCGAAAGCATACTGCACACCGGCATTGTTGAATAGTACATTCACTTCCGGATGTTCACGAATCACCCATTCAGCAAGCGATTTCCTTTCGTCATCGTTGCTTACATCACATGCTCGTGTAATCATTCCCGGATATTTTTGGGCAAGGGCATTCAAGCGGTCAATTCTTCTTCCGCAAATGATCACGGTATTCTTCTCCTTGTAAAATGCTCCGGCGAATGCTAAGCCAATGCCTGACGTTGCTCCTGTAATTAAAATGGTGTTTCCATTTGTATGCATTGCTAAATGATTTTGAACAATGCAAAGAAAAGGTGATTCATCTAATAAGGATTTTGAAAACCCTCATTAACTACACCACCAAAAAAATTTTCATATCACTTTTGATTCGTTAAGTATTTAAAAATGAAATAGTTTTAACGAGTAAATTATTTTGTATGAAGAAAAATATTCGCCCCGCCGCTCCTTCTTTCCTGACAAAAAAAATTCCGGTCTATGTTATTTTTCTCTTGTTAACCGCCGTTGTAGTTATTGCTCTGAGTATGACCAGATTTCAAAAACCAAAGCAAGCAGTTGCCAATACTGAACCAGCGTCGTGTACTACACCTTTACATTTTACACAGCTCAACGGCGCCCTTGCCCGTCCCTTGTTAATGGCTGACGTTTCAGACCAATCAGCGGAGCTGTTCCCTATAAAGAACCAAATTGAGAAATACCTCAGTAAGCAAAAAGATTCAGATCAATTAAAAACCGCTTCAGTATATCTGCAAAAGCTGGATAATGGTATGTGGATCGGCATCAACAATGAGAAAATGTACACGAGCACAGGGTACATCCGGCTTGCGATATTGATTTGGTATTTAAAAAAATCAGAGGAGAATCCTTCCGTGCTGGATAAAAAAATTTCTTTCAATCCGCCAAAAGCATACGCTTCAGCCGGCAATTCAAAGCATGAACTTGAAGCCGGTAAGGAATACAGCATCAGGGAATTGCTAACACACCTCATTGTAAATTCTGACAGCGATGCAAAATCTATTTTAACAAGAAATATTGACACTACTCAGTTTGAAAAAGTATTTACAGATTTGGGGATGGCGACTCCGAACTTACGTGAGAGAGAATTTTTGATCAACGTTTCCGACTATTCGAAATTTTTGCGTGTGCTTTATGATGCGCGCTATCTCAATACATCCAATTCAGAATTCGCGTTGCGGCTTCTTTCAAAAAATCCGTCTGCAGAGGGAATGTTATCACCGCTTCCGCCCGATGTAAAAGTGGCCCATAGGTTTAGTGACAGGTTCTTAAACAATGAATATGATGTTCGCGAATCAGGAATAGTTTACGCTGATGATGATCCTTATGTTCTTACGATCTTTACCCAGGGCAAAAGTGACGCTGATCTCAAGGCAATCATCGCGAACATTTCAAAAATGGTGTATGATAAAATGATGGTTGCACCATGAGTTATTTTGCAATAATAAATTCCTGTTTGTAAAAAGGTTGTCTCATTCAATTCGCGCAGGAAATAAATTCATGGGCTATTCTTTCTCCCTGTGCAAATTGAATAACCGTGAATGACGCTTCGGGATGTCTCACTTTAACCATCACTAAAATAACCGCAACTTAATTTTACAGATATTTGATTTCAGATTCCCATTCTTCCAAACCAAATTTTCATAATACTCTTTGCCATGAAAAAAATCTTTACCGCTCCTCTCCTTCTCAGTTTTCTTTTCTGCATCAATACGGGTCGCGCCCAGCAACCACTCTCCCGCATGCAGCAATCACAAAACTTCTACGACATCAAAGCATACTACGACTCGCTATTCAAAAATTTTGAGGGGAAGAAACAAGTTCTCGAAAATCATGATGGGGAAACTGAAGAAACATCGCAGGACAACGAATGGATGATATTCAAGCGCTGGGAAAATTTCTACGAGCCGCGGGTGTATCCGGGCGGCTTAATGGATTATGAACAAAGAGTGTTTTCATTTTACAAAGAACAGGAGAAGAAAAAAAATTCTACGCTGCGTGATTTTGGTACTGATGAAAACTGGAGCATCATCGGGCCAACTTATGTTCCGCAATATGGAGGCATTGGAAGAATCAACTCAATTGCTTTCACTCCTGATGACAGCAGTCACATTTGGGTGGGCACCGCATCGGGTGGATTATGGCAATCAACAGATTCAGGTCAGACATGGACAACAAACACTGATCTTCTCCCCGTACTAGGAATCAGCGACATCGCTATAGATCCATCAAATACAACCACAATGTACATGGGCACCGGGGATCGGGATGCGGGTGACACGCGAAGTCTCGGCATCCTCAAATCAACTGATGGCGGTGTAACCTGGAACATAACAGGGTTGAGTTTCACTACCTACCAATATGCTGCAGTGTATCGCATTCTTATTTATCCGGCTCAAACAAATATTATCATCGCGGCAACCAACTACGGTGTTTATAAAACTGCTGACGGTGGTCTAACCTGGACTCAAACGTACAATGCCTACATGCGCGACATCCAGTACAAACCGGGAAATGACTCTGTGATTTATGCATGCAATGGGAATCAATTTTTTATTTCGAACGACCTTGGAGATACATGGACAGAATCTGATAGTGGTTTGCCTCTCAGTACTTCCGGAAGAATGAAAATTGCACTTACGCCTGCTGCACCTGATTACGTTTACATTCTTTCCACCGGTTGGTCTAATTGGGCCTACAATGGTGTTTATCGTTCCACCGATGGTGGAGCAAACTGGACTATGATGTCGGACACGCCGAACGTGATGGGTTGGGATGTGAACGGTGCTGACGGCGGAGGACAGGGATGGTACACACTTTCAATTGCTGTTGATCCACATGATCCGAATACAGTTTATGTAGGCGGTGTCGACATTTGGAAATCATCAGACGGGGGTGTGAGCTGGACTTGCGTGGCACACTGGTATGGTGCCAATGGTGTTCCTTATGTGCATGCTGACATTCATTACCTGTACGCTACTTATGACAATACTGTTTACACCACATGTGATGGAGGAGTTTTTGTCACTCACGATGGAGGAAGCAGTTGGCAGGATCTCAGCGGCAACATGGCGATCTCACAATATTATCGCTTCGGCAATTCACAAACTGATTCAACAGAAATTATCGGAGGCACGCAGGACAATGGAACTTCATTGCTTTCCGGCGGGGCCTGGAAGGAAGTTTATGGTGGCGATGGCATGGAAGCGCTGATTGATTTTACCGATCCTGAAACCATGTATGCTGAATCCCAGGGCGGATACATCGGGCGCTCCTTCGATGGCGGACAAAGTTTTACAGGAATTTGGCCAGCCAACGGAGCATGGGTGACACCCTATATCATTGATCCCAACAATCACAAGCATCTCTTCTACGGCAGCAATGAAGTGTGGCGTACCAATAACTATGGCGACTCATGGACACAAAACACCAATGGAATCACCAACGGAGATTATTTTCAATCGCTTGCTATTGCACCGTCGAACTCTGATGTGATTTACGCTGCTACTTATGGCCAGCTCATTAAAACCACAGATGGCGGCGCAACATGGACGAGCATGAATGGATATCTTCCACCGATGTTGCCGGCAATTACCTACATCGCTGTTAAGAACACTGACGAAAATACGTTGTGGATCACCTGCTCCGGATTTTCTGCATCGCAAAAAGTTTTTGTCTCGCATGATGGCGGTTATACGTGGCAAAATATTTCTGATGGTCTTCCCAACCTCCCGATTGATTGCATTGTGTACAGAAATGGAAGCAATTACAATGAGCTGTACGTCGGAACCGACATTGGTGTTTATTACAAAGAAGATTACCTCAGCGATTGGATTGCAGTGGATAATGGTTTACCGAATGTGATTGTGGATGAATTAGAAATTCAGTATGGCGCTGCGAATCTTCGCGCAGCAACGTATGGAAGAGGAATTTGGGAAACGCCGCTGGTAAATCCTGTTTTCTTCAATGAAGATGCAACAGTAGAATCCATCATTGCGCCGCAAGGTCTTATTTGCGCCACCACCATTGATCCTGTCATCACGATTAAGAATTACGGGTTGGATACGCTGCACACCGTTCAAATCAATTACTCGATTGACAACGGGGCGAATAACGTTTACAATTTCATTGGGACCATTCCATCATTGCAAAGTGTTGACGTCACGCTGCCAACGCAAGCAGTTATTACCGGCTATCATACGTTCAGGGCTTCAACAAATTCTCCAAACAATCTCATTGATAATTTTCCGCAGAATGATAAAGACTCTTCCACATTCAAATATGTTCCGGCAGGAATTGTTCCTGTGAGCGAAGGATTTGAATATGCAGGAGAGCCCGCAGATTGGGAAACTCAGAATTTTGACAACAGCATCACGTGGAGAAAAATAAATGTGGGAGCCTACGGCCAAAGTGATAGCTCTCTCTACGAAGACCTTTTTGATTACGGCGCCGCCGGTCAACTCGACAATTTTGTTTCGCCGGAATTTGATCTCTCTTACTTCGTGAACTTTGCGAAGGTCAGCTTCGACGTTGCCTACTGTCGCTATAGCAACGACTACCATGATTCACTATTTGTCCTTGCATCTGCTGATTGCGGCAGCACGTGGACCCGGGTATATGTAAAAGGTGATGATACCCTCGCAACTGCCCCGCCTTACACCGGATGGTTTGTTCCCGACCCAACTCAGTGGCGCAATGAAATAGTTGATCTCACAAATTATCTCGGACAAAAAATTCTGATCAGCTTCCAATGCCGCAATGGCTACGGCAACAATCTGTACATTGACAACATCAACCTCGTTGATGAGCCGCTCTCAGCTTCTGAATTGAGTCCTGAAAATTCCTTATCAGCATTTCCAAATCCTGCGAATGATATTTTGTATGTGGCAACAAAATCTCCTTCCGCAAATGCCACACTTCAATTGATAAGTGCTTTCGGGCAAAAAATTTATGAAGCTGATTGGAAAGGAAATCAGTCGAAAGAAGTGATCAATGTTTCAAAATTGCCTGCGGGAATTTACTGGGTGGTGATGAAAACAGAAAGCAGTATGATCACTAAGAAAGTAGTGATACAGAGGTAAAATCCCTTGGTGCAGAAATGACATTTCTCCAAGAAATGTCATTTCTCTCACGCGGAAAAAAATTCGTGCCTTCCTCTTATAGTTATCTTCGTATAAGGCAATTTTTGAAATGAAGTCAAAACATCTGTTCCTTACTCTTATCATTTGTCTTTTTACTACTGCAACGTTTTCTCAATTTAATCTTGAATGGACAAATAATTATCAGGGCATCGGGCTGCAATTTCAATTGTCGTGCATGGATGTTGACTCCTATGGAAACACATATATCGTTGGAAATGATAGCTTCTCTGTTGGTAAACTCATTAAAGTAGATAGCACTGGAAGCTTAGCGTGGGTATTTATTGATTCGATAAATCATCCAAAGTTTTTTGTAGCGATAGATCATCAGCAGAATTGTATTACCGTAGATAGCAGATCGAGCAATGGATACTTCTATGTTAAAGTTCAGAAATTCTCGCCCGGTGGCACTTTGCTTTGGTCTTACATCTATCCCCACATAGGTCAGGATGTTGTTTCAGGATTAAAAATTGATGATCATAATAATATTTATGTCAGCTATTTTAAAGCAGAAACTAATCAAGTTAGTATTGGAGCAGGGCTATTAAAATTGGACTCCGATAGAAATCTTCTGTGGGAAAATCTCAATCCACACGATAAGCTTTGGTGGAACAGAAATTTTGAAATTCTTCCTGACCACAGCATAATCAACCAATACTATTCATGGAGAGATACCACCGGCGGCTTGGTTCCAGACTCGCATCTCTATAAAGTTAATTCTTCAGGACAAACAGAATGGCAAGTTGATTCCCTATGGCAAGCGACTTCGGATGTGTTGGTTGATCAATTTCAAAATAGTTATGAATCAGCTTATAATGATTCAGAGTTTTATCTTCTTAAGTATGATTTAGCAGGGCATCAGCTTTGGAAGAAAGTTTTGTTCGACGACGTTTATTTCTATCATGATTACTATGGAATCAACAAGGAGTATTCTTATTATACTGCCGGAAAACTGGTTACAAAATCTGCACTTTATCTTGTTGTGGACCAATACAGATTCAATTCCGGAAACTCTGAGTTCATCAAGATTCATCTTTTTAAAATTGGCTTCAACGGCAACATTCTTTGGCAATACGATTATGAGAACCCTGCGATCGAGGTGAGTTTCGGGAGAAATTTATTTCAGACGTGCAATAGCAATTTGATTCTGGAAGGGTATGAATATCCTGATACATTCGGCCTGATGTTTCTCAAATTTTTCTGCTTGCTCTTGACACACTGGGAAATGAATTGTATAAAAGCACAGTAGTGCTTGATTCAATTCAAAATCAACCGGCAGTTTTTAATGGCACGTCAGTTGACGACAGTTCCAATATTTATTTCTGCATGATGAATGGATTGACTTTGATGCAAACAAGAAAGTTCAGTTATGCTTCTTGTCCGGATCATGTGAATGTTGATGAATTGACAGATGTTGCTACCGACTTGAAATTATTTCCAAATCCAGCAAGTGATGTAGTCAATGTCGAAATAAATTCTCTTTCAGAAACAACTTCATTGCAGATGATGAATGCTTTCGGTCAAATTGTTTTTCCAAGTGAGTTAAAAGGAAATCAGTCACATGAGGTAATTGATGTTTCCCATTTGCCTGCGGGGTTTTATTGGGTGCTGGTAAAAACGGAATGTAACATAAGCAAGGAGAAGGTTGTGATACAGAGGTAAAGAGCAAATGGCTGCCATTCCTATTGATGATCGTCCACCGGGAAATGCTGAATAGCAATCTTCGCTTTTTCATTTTGCGGGTTGATGCTGAGAACACGCTGCAAATATTTTCGCGCTCCCTCAATATTTTGCTGCGAAAGAAACAGCGCTGCTTTATTCATCAGTGCTTGCTCATAGTCAGGATCGAGCGCAAGTGCTTTGTTAAAGAGCGAATTTGCATACGCAGAATCTTTCCTGAGAAAATAAACATACCCAAGATTATTCACCGCCGGAGCAAACTTTGGATTTTCATCAACACACCTGCGAAAGCATTGTAGCGCGACATTCATGTCGCCGAGCGCCATGGCAGCGCTACCCTTCTTATTCAGAAATTCAAGATTCAAACTGTCAATTGCACTTGCTCCTGCAAAATAGTTGTAAGCATTAGCAAAGTCACCTGATTGATAGTAAGACTCTCCCACCCTGTACAATGTCCAACCATCGGTTTCCATAGATGGCTTGATGTTGACCGCGAGTTGAGTTACTGCAGCATAATTATTTTGCAAAAAGAAAAAACGAATGCGCGCCTTCATAACATCATGATCATTTTGATCAGGAATTCGGGAAAGATATTTTTTCGCCGAGTCGAGAAGAAATGACTTTTGTGAGTATGCTTCATAAGTCTGCAAGTATCCCTGCGCCATCAACAGATCACCCGGTGTCTTTGTTGTCATGCATTCAAGCTTCACAAACTTCATAATCGCATTTTGTTTATCCGGATCCAATAAAACCCTGTCAGCGGTTGAAACCCCGTCAGCGGTTGCAAACCCTGACGGTGGTTCGCGTGGGATATGAATTCGATGATCATGAACTGTCACATGCGGAATATCGAGCGTTTCTGAAACAGGCATGTGGCATTTGTAGCAGTTATCATCTTCCTTCATTCTTTCAGCCATTGGAAGTTTGCAATCTGTTGAAGCACCTTTTCCAAAGTTCTCAACTTTGGAAAAGGTTGTCCTCTTCGTCAGCGAATCATTTTCATGTTCACCTCCATGACATGATTTGCATGCATTGTTAAATGTTGAAGGTGGTGTCACGGTAACACTGACATGCGGGTTGTGACAAGTAAGGCACGTCATGTCAGAATTTTGATAACACTTGCTCTGCTTCATGCGATCAGCATGCGATGCCATAATAAACCTGTTCGGATTGCCTTCATAGCGCGGCATGAAAACATTTTCAACCTCACTCAGTTTCATTCCCGGCTTGAAGTCGAAAAAAGTTTTCCCTTCATTCAAAACAGAAATGCCCTGCAGATGGCAGCGCTGACATAACTCGACTTGCAACTCGCGCGGAAGTTTTTTTGGATTCACAATTGAGTAATCAATTTCCTTCGAAGTCTCAACGATGATTCCCGCCATCTTCTCCTGTACGTGAATGCTACCCGGCCCATGACAGCGTTCGCACTCAATCCCTGTTTTTACGGAGAGAAATTTATTTTCTGAAGCAGCATCGAACTGTGGATACATGTTGTGACAGTTCATACATTCAGCACTCACGGTACGATTCCAGCGCGTATTCATGCCATCATCAAAGCCCGGGGGCAAATCCCAAATTTGTTTTTGTGTGTAGAAGGTTAATGGCGCCTGGTAGAGAAATCCATTCTCCATCCAGATGTGAGAGTTGGTGTGCTGACCGCTGCCGACGATGTAAGAAATTTTTTCGGTACGCCGGTAAACGGTGTCAGTTCCTTCGAGACGAAATTCTTTGATGTACAAGGAATCATCTTTCCAGAATGGATGGTACCAGAAGTTCTTGAACGTGTCATACACATACGCATGTGTATCAAACTTCGCAGAGGATTTTTCTTTCCTCGCATGATCCCATGACTCGCCCATGCCTGTATGTATGAATGTTGCATACACATTTGCATGACACGTGCGGCAGGTTTGCATGCCTACGTAGCGCGCTGTATCGCTGAGGTTTTTGTATTCGTGAGTTTCCGGAACTGTTTTCTTTTGAGAAGATTGATGGCAGTAGCTTAGAAAAAAAACAAGAGCAGAAAATAAAATGGCGACAGCAATTTTTCTCTTCACAAAATCAAAGGTAGAATACTACTACTGCTTAATAAAAAATTGCTGCCATCGGTGTTCACTCGAACTGATTTGCAAAGAATAAATTCCCGGAGGAATATTTTCAAGTTGAAGATTTAGTTTGCTGTCATTCGATGCTGAAATCTTATTTGCATATCTGCACTTTCCCATCATGTCGGTCACACGAACTTCAGCATGGCTTAAATTATCAGGCAACTCAAGCGTGAATAATCCATTATTGGGATTTGGGAAGAGTGAGGGAGAATTGATCACTGAGATATTTTGAATCGTAGTAGCAGGACAAACCTGCAACTTGTATAATTGAAGACTCCACATTGAATCACGACTGGTAAAGTAAATTTCACCATCATCTTCAAAATAAAACTTAATGTCATTGGCGTAATAGATTGGGAATAGATTTAAGTCAAAAGCAGTATCGAGTTCAACTTTCCATAAGTGATATTCGTGATGCCAAGTTGATAAGTTAACACTGAAGAATACTTCTGCACAGGCATCAGTAAATTGATAAATCGGATAAAGCGTACTATCGGGATATGCATAAACTTCAACCGTTCCTGAGTCTGTTCCATCAGTTACCCAAATTGACCAATAGTCATTTAGATCCGCGTTACGAAGCAGAGCGAAATAACTCAAACCGGAAACTTCCACAATAGGATTAAGGTGGGCGAAGTTAAATGAACAATCAGAGCAGGAGAAGCTATGAACCATCGATGTTCCTGCAATAGTACCGTCGCTTTTCCACAAACTAAGATTTTCTACTGAATCAGTTTGGGCAAAGTAAACATTACTATCAGGGGTCTGATACAATTGAACAGCTCCTGAAGAGGGCAACTGATATGTTCCTGTATCGGTACCATCTGTTACCCATAACTTTGATGTCATGCTACTATCGTCAGCGTCAAAAAGAATTTTGCCGCTCACTGAGGTAAAATATTGAGGTGAACTGCCGATTGGCCCTGGAACTATATCTTTCAGAAGAGTGGTGCCAACAACTGTTCCATCAGTAATCCAAAGCTCTTCACCATGAATGCTGTCTGAAGCGGAGAAAATAAAACTGTTTCCGAGCACTGCACTCTTGTTATAATTTGCAAATGTATTTACATCAATTAGTTCAAAGGTGCCATTAGGAGTTCCATTCGTTCGCCATAAACTTGTCCCTGTGTTTATACCATGTGTATAGAAATACATGATGTCATTGACGGAAGCCAGGAAATCTATTTGGACCGGATCAAATGGCTCCGTTCCTGTAAGCAGCGGAATGGTACCAACCGGACTTCCATCAGTAATGTACAATGTGAGAATTGAATCATAAATATTTGAAAAGAAATTTTGTCCGTTAAGTTGAACCCGCGAAAAATATAAATAAATAGATGAAGCAGAACCCGGGTTTAAATCAGCAACCATGTACGTTCCACTTGAGGTGCCATTCGATCTCCACAATTCTGTCCCGTAATTGTTGTTACCATCATTTGCCGGAAAAATGCACACGGTATCATTAATCCGAAAAAACCCAGTAGCGAGTGAGGACTCAGTTCCCGGATTTATGTCTTGCAATAAATGTGTTCCAATCTGAGTCCCATCCGTAACGTAAGGTTCATAACCCGTGTTTGGATTGTACCCCTTAAAAAAGTAAAAATGTTCCCGAAGTTTAGAAACAGACGACACATTCCATATTGTAGGATTTATTCCTTCACTGATCGGATACAATGTTTGTGCTTGTAAGTAAAATTGAGAAGTAACCGTTAAGAGAAGTAGAGCCGGTAAATATTTCTTCATGTCGAAAAAGTTTCGGGTTAAGTAACCAGCAAATGATTTTAGTCATCCGGTGATGTTAAATTACTACATAAAATCAAAGGTGGAATCCAACTACTGTTTAATAAAAATTTGCTGCCATCGCTGCTCACTGGAAATAATTTGCAGGGAGTATACTCCGGGAGGAATGTTTTCAAGCTGGAGATTTAGTTTTCTGTCCTGCGATGCTGAAATCTTATTTGTATATCTGCACTTTCCCATCATGTCGCTCACGCGAACTTCAGCACTACTTAAATCATCGGGCAATACAAGATTGAATAATCCATCATTCGGATTTGGAAAGAGCAAGAGTGAATTGATCGTCGAAATATTTTGAGTTGGTGTAAATACACCGCAGACCTGAAGTTTGTAAAGTTCCCTATTCGAATCACCACTTATTGTTAGAAAAATTACGCTGTCATCCGCAAAAAAAATAGTTGGTTCCTCGTACATGTTTGCAAAAAGATTCATATCGTAAGCGGTATCCTGGTTTACTGTCCAGAGATTTCTGTCCTCGCCATCGTAACCAGTACGCACTTCACAAAATACCTGGCCGCAGACGCTGGTGAGTTGACTGATGGGCGTTGACGAAATATCGGGGTCAGCATATACTTCATGTGTTCCTGAATCACTCCCGTCTGTCACCCAAATGGAAGACAGATCTCCCCAGTAAGGAAATTGAACATACAGGAAAAATTTTAGTCCGTATGCTTCAACAAGAGTGTCTGCATACGATCCTGGTCCTATACCACCATAAGGAAAGGTATGAACGGGCA
>DASRAJ010000153.1:0-14476 GCA_035638255.1 Chitinophagales bacterium | reverse complement strand
CTTTTCCATGAAGGTCTTTGTCTTCTTTCGTCACTTCTCCATGCCAGTGGGAAGGATCATGAGACAAAAGCAATTTCACTTTTGCATTCTCCGTTCCTTCATAAGCTTTTTTCAAATCACCATATCGTTGAAAATGTCCCACGTTGCTCCAGTTGTCAACGCCAATGATGGCGAGCTGATTTCCTTCTTCACCTAATAAAACATTTTGGTTTCGCAACAATTTCCATCCAAGGCGGGCATGAATATCTTCCAGCTTTTGCAGGTTGATTGCTTTCAGGACATCATTGTCCCAGTGATAATAATCGCCATAGTCATGATTTCCGAAAATGGAAAACACTCCGTACTTCGCTTTCATTTTCGAATACACATCCATGTACTCGAGCGCTTCATCACTTTTGTTGTTCACCAAATCTCCGGTGAAGAAAATGATGTCGGCGTTTTGATCGTTCACCAATTGCATGGCTTTTTCAAGAGGTTCTGTTCTCGTAAAACTCCCGGAATGAAAATCGCTCACCTGTACAATTTTCAGTCCGTTGAATTCTTCCGGCAAATTCCTGAGAGGCAGCTTCAGGTTTATCACCTGGTAGTTGTATGCCGTTCGAATGATGCCATAAATAAATTGGAAGAGCACGAAACCGGAAACGAGCAGAGCCGCTTGCGAAAGAAACAGGGAGCGTGAAATTGATTTTGGAGTGGCACTTGCAGAAGAAGATTTCATCATTAAAGAAGCAATCCATCTCCCCAGCCTAAGGATGTCATCAATAAGCATGAATGCAACCACAAGGATTTTTGGGATGTAAAAAATAAAAATGGCACTGATCAAATACACGCGTATGATTTTCGGCAATTCATAATAATCGAAGAACATGATGTACCAAATGAAGCCGAGGGTGATCAGTGAGATGAGCCAATAAGTAATGGTAACAACCCGTTTCGCGGTGAGGCCGGAGTTCTGCATAACCGTCCTGATGGCCTGGAAAGCATAAATGTCAATAGACACCAGGATAGCAGTTGCAATAAGCAAGGGAATAAATCGTGACATAATCAAATTGGAAGTGGCGGCAAATGTCTTTATTATTGTCTAAAGGATTTCTCTGCAGACGATGGAAACCATCCTGTATTTTAAGAACCGGAAACAAAAAAATCAAAACTCTGTTTGTGCTTAGCCGAATCCTGCTTTGCGTCTTTGCGTCATTGCGTGAAATTATTTTTCAATCGCGCGGCCGCCGGGTTGTATTATTATGTTTTCCCCTGTTCGTTTTTCATTCCCCAAAATCTCCTGCTCAAAATCTCCCTATCAAATTCACACGTGATGATACACTCCGTGGTGCGCAAACTCCCGTGCGTACATGCTACGATGTTTCATCGTACGATTTGCACCTCGCTGTGGATGTGAACAAGAGATTCATCAGCGGTAATAACCTGATTCGCTTTCGTGTGTCGAATGATTTCGATTCGATGCAGATTGATTTGTTTTCAAGAATGAAGATTGAAAAAATTGTTTTCAATGGAACAGAATTGAAATACCGCCGCGAATTGAATTCTGTTTTTGTTCGCTTCCCGCAAACCCAACGTGCAGGGACGAACGAAGAAATTTCCGTTTCGTATTCAGGCATTCCCCTTTTTGCGAAAAACCCTCCGTGGGATGGTGGGTTTGTATGGAAGAAAGATATCAAAGGAAGGGACTGGATCGGGGTGGCCTGCGAAGGACTCGGCGCCTCAACCTGGTGGCCCTGCAAAGATCAACTCGCCGATGAGCCCGATAGCATGAGCATGCACTACACGGCTCCAACCGGATTGGCTTGTGTTGCAAACGGACAACTTCGTGACACCATCAACAACATGAATGGCACCACTACCTGGAATTGGTTTGTGAGCTACCCGATCAATCTTTACAACGTTACATTCAATCTTGCGTACTATGCACATTTCACCGATTTTTTCATCAGCGGAAATAAAAAATTATCCCTGGAATATTATGTGCTTGACTACAATGTACTGCAGGCGCGCTTGCAATTTCAGCAGGTACAGACCATGATGGCGTGCTATGAAAAATATTTCGGTAACTATCCGTTTTGGCGCGATGGTTACAAACTTGTTGAAGCCCCTTATTGGGGAATGGAGCATCAAAGTGCCATTGCATATGGCAATGATTATGTCAACAACAAGGATGGCTTTGATTTTATCATCATTCACGAGAGTGCGCACGAATGGTGGGGCAACAACGTGTCTGCAAACGATTACGCCGACTTGTGGATTCACGAATCATTCGCTACATACGCAGAAGCGCTTTATGTCGAATGCACGAAGTCGTACGATGACGCAATTGCATACCTGAAAAATTTGCGCTGGGAAATCCGGGACTCATTTCCCATTGTCGGCATTCGCGGAGTGAATTATGATGGAAGCAAGATTGATAATGACCTCTACTTTAAAGGAGCCTGGATGCTGCATACTTTTCGCAGTGTGCTCCATGATGATACATTGTTTTTCAAAATCATCAGGGGATTGCAGAGTGAGTTTGCATTGAAAACAATTTCAACTGATGATGTGATTGCTTACGTCAATCGTATGAGCGGAGAGGATTACAGTACATTCTTCCATCAGTATCTTTATCATCCATCGCCACCCGTTTTCGAATACAAAACGAAACAGAAGGGTCAGAATACCCAACTCACATTTCGGTGGAGAACCGGTGTAGCTTCATTTGCTATGCCGGTTGAAGTCACGAGTTATTACAGGTATGAATTCGGAAAAGCGACGAAACAATTTATGCGCGTCAACGCAACGGAAGACTGGCAGATAGTTACGATTCCAAACTTCAATGCAAATGATTTTGATGTGAACAGCGATAGATTTTATGTGAAGAAAGAAGAAGTGAGATGATTTGGGATTTATGATATCAATCTTTGCTCCTGACAGTATGGAGCTGAATTAAAATTGTTTTTGGATGAAAAAATTAAAAAAGTTTTTCAGCGCGATAAAATTGATTGTGCGAAAGCCGGCATTACTCAACTTAGTGTTGAACGATGAAGATGTGAATAGGCAGCAGGTGATTGCAAAATATAATCTTGCTGATGGGCTTCTCGCGGTTGATATTCTTGATTTGCTTCCCAACCTTCATGAAACCATTGATCCGTTTTGTTCTTTAGATGGTGGCTCGCCACCATTGGATATTGCATTGTTGAAAGGTTTAGCACGACGGAAAAAGGACTGTGAATATTTTGAAATCGGAACGTGGCGCGGCGAGAGCGTTGCAAATGTTGCCGTAGTTGCAAAGCATTGCATCACTTTAAACTTACCGGATGATGAGATGCTGAAAACAGGAATGAGTAAAGCGTACGTTGATTCGCATCGTTTTTTTTCGAAAAATATAATTAACGTTACGCACCTGCAACATGATTCGCGCACGTTTGATTTTTCATCGCTCAACAAAAAATTTGACCTCATTTTTATTGATGGCGATCATCATTATGAAAGTGTGAAACTTGACACGCAACATGCTTTTCCTTTGCTCAAAGATGAAAGCTCTATCATCGTGTGGCATGATTATCAGAAGACACCCGCTGCCGATATACGTTGGGATGTTCTTCGTGGGATTTTGGATGGAACGCCGGCGGAGAAACAGCATGACCTCTACCATGTTTCGAATACACTCTGCGTAATTTATACTACGCAAGCAATTGCTTCAAAACATTTGCAGCCGTATGAAGCCCCTGATAAATATTTTAGTATGGAAATCACTGCAAATAAAGTTTGAGTATTTTCTTTTTTGAAAGTAGAAACTTAAAAAAATTCCAGTCAGAATACAGGATTTTATGTTAAAAAAGAATTCGTGAAGTAAAACGATCTTAAGCTTTTCAAACTATCACTTCATCCAATACACGATTACCCTCCATCTTCCTAACGGAAATTCACGGGTAGAATCTGAAAGTTGTTTCAAACTGATTCCTCGTGATGAATACGCCTGGTTTGATTCATCTTCATTGGGTTCTGAAAGAATTGCCTGCGGATGAAAGCGATTGATGACGTCTTTGTCATTCATAAAATCTTTCCACACGGGAATACATCTCGCTTTACAATCCCATGTTGCTGTTGGCGCCCAGGGTCCCATTACGGGTTGCTCAGAATTTCTCAGCAAGGAGGAAAAATAACTGTTGATCGCTTCGATGTTATATGTTCTTCGCTGCAGGAGAAAACTATAGTGAATTGAATTGGCGATAAAAAATAAGGCGGTGATCGCAAATCCTATTCTGAAAAAAAAATTTGACAGCGAAGTTTCTTGTGTGCGCAAAAAAATGAGCTGATGAAGAACAACAGTGCACATCAATCCCGCAGCGAAATAGTAACCGACGAGGTAGCGGGAGGGAAGATAGATCATTGAAAGTTTGTGCAACTCAATCAACATCCAAAGTGAACTCAGCACAAACATGATTTTGAATTTGTAGTCAACACCTTTTCTGAAGAGAGATATTCCTGACAAAAAACAAATCAGCGCTAATGAATTGAACCACCAGGTTTGTTCGCTGAAAAGAATGTGGATGATGTTGAAGGCAATTGTTTTTGGGATGCCCGAGAGTGCTCCAAACTTGTTTGAAGATTGATCCTTCATTACAAAATCAAACGTACTGCGGAAGGGGAGATACCATGCGAGCAGGTAAATGACAGCGAAAGCTGCGAGCCATAACATACTCCGCAGCAAAAGTGATTTCGGTTCCGGCCCGGACGGAGCCGGAAAAAAACTCAAAATGAAAATAGCAGCCGGAAGAAAAACGATGATATAAGCAAATTGAATTTTAGCATAATAAGCAAGACTGAAGAAGAGTGCCGGAAGCCAAACCCCGCCCCGATTTGATCGGGACGGTGGTTGCGGGCGGCCAAGCATTCTGAACGTAAAAAATATTCCGAGCAAAATGCAAACGACCGAAACCATCTCGCTCAGCGAAAAATGACTGTATTGGAAAACATAAAACTGCGTGAGTGTACCTATAACAAGAAACGGCATCAGTTGGGAAAAATAGTTTTCTTTCAGTAGAAACAAGAGTGCGACGATAAGAAGAAGAAGGACTGTCAGCCGGGCAACCATCAAATGTGTTCCGGAAAATTTCAGCGGTAGAAATAAAATCAAATTGAACAGCGGCGACTTGATCAGGTTGTCGCACTCATTCAAATCGAGGTAATCATGGTTGATGTAATTGCGAAGCTGGCTTGTGTTAAGACCTTCATCAGTAAATGCATCTCTTCCAATAGAGAGATAGTAATCAGGATCGGAATGAAGAAAAGGGAGATGAAGGAGGAGCAAAAAAAGAATGGAACATGCTGCAATTGTTTTGCTCCGGTTTTTCACGGCGAAAAGTTAGAGAGAAAAAGCGTGGAACTCCGGCGGAGTTTTTTTTACTCCGTCGGAGTTTGCGCGGAAGCAGTTATTTCAAATCGATATCTTCTTCAAAGCATCAATCACCTGCTGCAACATCACATCATCAAAGTCAAGGTGTGTCACCATACGGATTTGGTTTTTACCAATTGCAATACAGAGAATATTTTGCTCCTTCAGTTGCTCTGCAAATTTTTCCGCGGAGAATTGCTCTTTCAATTTGAAGATGATAATGTTTGTTTCCACCGGCATCAGCCACTCCATACAATCAGATTGAGACAGCACTTCACCGATTGCTTTTGCGCGGCGATGGTCTTCTTTCAAGCGGGTGACGTGGTGATCGAGCGCATAAATTCCGGCAGCAGCGAGAATGCCTGCCTGCCTCATTCCTCCTCCGAAAATTTTCCGGTACTTTCTTGCACGCCTGATGAATTCTTTATTGGAAACCAATAGCGACCCAACCGGACACCCCAATCCTTTCGACAAGCAAAATGAAACCGAGTCGAAAAGCTTTCCGGCTTCAATGGGCTTGACATTTAATTCAACGAGAGCATTGAAAATCCTGGCACCATCAAGATGAATTTTCAAACCACAATCATGAGCGGTCGTGCTTAGTTCTGCCATTTCTTCAAGAGTATAATAACCGCCGCCCCCGCGGTTTGCGGTATTCTCGATCGAAACTAATCTTGATCGCGCATGATGTATGTTTTCAGGATTCACATTGTCGCGAATATCCTGAGGTGTGATTCTTCCCCGCTCCCCATTAATTAACCGGAGCGAGCAACCTGAATGAAATGCAATGCCACCCGCTTCATAAAAGTACACGTGATTTGTTTTTTCTACAATTACTTCATCGCCGGGCTGTGTGTGAGTCTTCACCGCGATTTGATTCGTCATCGTTCCTGAAGGACAATAGAGCGCCGCTTCCATTCCAAATAGTGCAGCAGCTTTTGTTTCGAGTTCATTCACTGTAGGATCGTCACCAAAAACATCGTCACCCAATTTCGCATTCATCATGGCATCCAACATTGGTTTTGTCGGGCGAGTGACGGTGTCGCTTCTTAAGTCAATCATAGGGACTGAAATTTAATTGTTGGTTGCATTCTTCTCTTCCGAAATTCCATCCTGCTGTTGAATTTTCTATACACTTTTATCCGCGAATCTTGTCAATGAATTCAACTGCGAAATTTGGCCGAAGCAGCAGCGTGTAAACGATACCGAATATAGCACCGGCAAAGTGAGCGCTGTGGTTGATGTTATCTCCTCCTTTTTCTGACATGTAATGAGAGTATGCTAAATAGAGCGCTCCAAAGATATACGCAGGTATCCGGATGGGAATAAATAAGGGACCGATTCCTAAGGTAGGCGCCAGCAAAATCGAGGCAAATAAGAGCGAGGAAACACCGCCGGAAGCTCCCAGGCTCATATACAATGAATCATTCTGATGTTTCACATACGTAGGAAGATCAGAGAAAATAATACCGCCCAAATACAACAAGGAGAAATAGAGAATTGTCTTGTTCTCGAAAAAGTGAGCATAGTAAGTGAAAGCGATCTGACCAAAAGAATACAGGACATACATGTTGATAAGCAGATGTGGCCAGTTAGCGTGAATAAACCCTGACGTGATGAAGCGATACCACTGCCTGCCATGCCGAACAGCATACGGTCGCATGATCCAGCGGTCCATCAATTCCGGAGATTGAAATGCCGAGATGGACATGAGGACTGTGATGCCGATGATGATGTAGATGAGAAACATTTTTCTATATAGAATTGCTAAATGTTTTTAATTGCGAATCGCGATACGCGTATCGCGATTCGCGAATTTCAGTGATGGTATTTTTCATTTCGTAAAATCGTAAAAGCCCGGTAAAGCTGTTCTGCAAAAAGCACTTTCGCTAACTGATGCGGAAGTGTCATCTGCGAGAGTGTCATCATCATCGAACATTTTTTTTTCAGCGACTCATCAAAGCCATAAGCACTCCCGATCACAAAGCAAAGATTTTTTGAACCATTTAATTTCTTCTGCAACCACGATGAAAATTCCCGTGATGAAAATTCTTTTCCCGTTTCATCAAGAAGAATTAATTCTTCATCAGTAGAAATTTTTTTCAGCACGGCAGCTGCCTCTTCTTTTTGATTGGAAGATTTTAATGCGATGGTTTCGAGGATGCAATAATGCTTTAAGCGTTTGATGTAGTTGCTAAATAAATCTGTTGCTGCAGGTTCTTTACTTTGAGAAATGGTGATGATCCTGATTTTCATTCTGAACAAAGATCGGGGTATTGGGATATTAGGAAATTAGGGTATTGGGTTATTGGGGGGTAATCACATCCACTAATTTCCCAATACCCCAATTTCCCAATTCCCTAATACCCTAATTTCCGCCTTTCGCTTCGAATCTCTTCTTTTCAAAATAACTTTGATTTGGAAAATTACCTTTGTCGAAAAATAAAGAATCATGAGTTGGTGGGGAGTCATCATTATTCTGTTCATTGGATGGCTGCTGGTATTTCTCGAAGTGTTTTTTATTCCGGGAACGGCGCTGTTTGCATTGATCGGAACAATGACGATGATTGTTGGCGTGGTGATCGCATATTCTAATTTCGGGGTAATCTATGGAACGCTCACCCTTATCGGCACTGCAGTCTTTTCGTTGGTCTCCATCATGTTCGGATTTAAGAGCGGATTGCTGAGAGGACTAACGTTACGAACGACGAATAAAGGCAAGACAAATGAGATTGATGAATCAAAAATAAAAGCAGGCGATGTCGGTGTTGCCTTGTCCAAGATTGCTCCTATCGGAAAAGGATTATTCAATGATGTGACTTACGAAGTGCAAACACTGGGAGAATGGGTAATTGAAGGAACCCCGATTGAAGTAATTAAGATTTCGTTGAATAAAATTTTTGTAAAAGCGATTGGGTCGTGAATGGTGAATGGTGAATGGTGAAACGACATCAAATTACAAATTACAAATTTCAAATTACAAATCTCAAGTCTTAAATCTTTAACCATGGATAATACAGTATTTCTTGCCATCATCGCTATCGTTTGCATCATTGTAATTTTTCTATTCCTCTACATCGTGCCATTGAATTTATGGATCACGGCATGGGTTGCAGGCGCTCCCATAGGTATCGGTCAATTGGTGGCAATGCGAATAAGAAAAGTACCACCCGCCCTCGTGGTGAATGCGCTGATCAATTCTACCAAGGCAGGATTGAAAGTGACTTCGAATGATATTGAAACGCACTACCTCGCCGGCGGAAATGTGAACCAGGTAATTCGCGCGATGATCTCTGCCGACAAGGCAAACATTCCTCTCGATTGGAGAATGGCGACTGCTATCAACCTCGCAGGAAGAGAAGTGCTTGAAGCTGTGCAGATGACGGTAAATCCCAAAGTGATTGACACGCCTCCTGTTACTGCCGTGGCAAAAAACGGCATCCAACTCATCACGCGGGCGCGCGTAACGTTGCGAACAAACATCAATAAGATCGTAGGAGGTGCCGGTGAAGAAACCGTTCTCGCCCGCGTGGGTGAAGGCATTGTGAGTTGCATTGGAGCTGCGGCAGATCATAAGCACGTTCTGGAGAATCCTGACTCCATTTCAAAAGTTGTTTTGGCCAAGGGTCTCGATGCTGGTACTGCCTTTGAAATTCTTTCGATTGATATCGCAGACATTGATGTTGGAAAAAATATCGGAGCGCAGTTGCAGATGGATCAGGCGAACGCAGATAAAAATATTGCACAGGCAAGAGCGGAAGAGCGCAGAGCAATGGCTGTAGCTTTGGAGCAGGAAATGAAAGCCCGTGGCGCCGAGATGCGCGCGAAAGTAATTGAAGCAGAAGCACAGATTCCATTAGCAATGGCCGAGGCATTTAAGAGCGGCAACCTGGGTGTGATGGATTACTACAAGATGAAAAACATTCAGGCAGATACTTCCATGCGTGATTCGATTTCCGGATCTCAGGAGAAGAAGGATTGATGACAGTGTTCGTGGTAAAGAGAAATTGGCGCATTTTACGAAGAAAACCTCATTAAATTTTTACTCACTCTGTTAATAACAGCGTAAGAATACCCTATAAAATTGTGAAAAAGTTACATTAATTTTACATAGCTTTGTTTCCTCGTTGATAAATAGTGAGATAGATTAGAAATCACACCAAAATTTTTCCCGATGAGAATAACATTTACAAATTTTTCTCTCGCATTCCCCTGTGCTGAAAAGCGAAACAAGGGACAAACTAATCAGAGTTTCGCGCCTGGTTTCAACACATCAACACCTGCACATCGCCAAACGAAGCTGAAGATGCTAACGGTTATTGTTTGTGCTCTGATGATTCTTGTGGTTTCCACTGCAAAAGCTCAACCAGCAGGAGCTATGGTAGCAGGAAGTTACCCGCTTACAGGATCTGTTACATGGTATGATCCGGGTGGAGCAGGAGGAGGAGCTTGCCCGAGCGCTGTAGCCGGGAACTATACAAATAATCTGAATATTACAGAAACAATGACCGCAAATCCGGGACAAAAAATAGTTGTTTCTTGGGCAGGCGGGCTATTTGGACTTTCTACAGGCGACGTCTTAACAGTATATGACGGACCAACAACAGCATCTCCGGTTTTGGCTTCCTATACAAATACAATAAACCCAATACCTGCGATAATTGGTCAGACCAGTACCAATAGCATAACATTTCTCTTCACCTCCGATGCAACCAATACTTGTAAAGGATGGCAGGCGACGGTTGCCGCTTATTACTACATGCAACCCGGAAGTTTTAGTTTTTCGTGTCCGGGAACTTATACATTTCTGGATCCGCAAAATGCAGGTTCAGGTCTTCCTGGGGGAGATGCTACATGTCAATTCAGTGGAGGTAATACAAAAGATTACCAGGATGCAAGTATGATAGAAACTTTTTCTACCAGCAACGGTCAATGCATTCAGGTTGATGGAACATTCCCAAACAACTTTGGTATTTGCGCCCTCGATACGTTGAAAGTATTTGACGGACCTTCAATCCTTTCGCCGGTCGCTAATGGGGGTGCTGCTGTTTATACCAATACTTTAACTAACCCTGCTGTATTCTCAACACTCGGCAGCTCTGCCACCTTTCAGTTCATTGCCGCGATCAACGATCACGAACGGGGTTGGCAAATAAGTATGAGTTGTGTAAATTGCCCTGCTGCTTCGATCAATAATGATTGCGCGAATGCAATTGTATTAACTCCCGGAGCTTCTTGTAATGCTATTGCAAGTTCCGTTAGCGTCAGTAATAGTAATAATCCCTTCTTAGCGCCGTGTGTCGGCACTGCTACCGATGATGTGTGGTACAGGTTCGTCGCCAATAATTCTTCCACACAAATTATTGTTACGCCTACCGATGGTTCTATGGATCCGGTGGTGCAATTGCTTAGCGGGACGTGTGGTTCATTTACTTCTTTGTATTGCCAGAATTCCTCGGGAGCCGGAGGAGCTGAAACACTTAATGCGATAGGCTTAACGATTGGCAACACGTACTACGTGAGAGTTTATGATTTTGTATCTGCCAACGCTAATCACACTTTCAATATTTGTGTAGTCGGCGCCGCCAATACCGATTGTTTGGCCGCACAACAGGCTTGCAGTCTCACTCCATTTACACACACCAATAATAATTATCCTGATTTTGGTATTCAGGAATATAATGGCTCCTATTGGGGATGTGAAGTATCCGGTGAGTTTCGATCCGGATGGTATTACTGGCAAATTGCAACGTCAGGAAAATTTGGCTTCAATATCTACAGTACCAGTGGCGCGTCTGAGGATGATGATTTCGCATTGTGGGGTCCCTTAACCGGCCTCAATTGCCCGATGAGTACTTCACCATTGCGTTGTTCCTGGGCAATTCCTTATTACAACAATTCTTACGGGTTACCACATTACTCTACCGGCTTGCAAACAGGTGCAGGAGATAACTCAGAAAGTGCAGGAGGTGACGCCTTTGTTGAAACTGTAAATGCTACTGCAGGTCAATGGTATGTTCTGGTAGTAAATATTTATGCAGGCCCGAATCAGTATAACATCAGTTGGATGGATAACATACCTTCAAATCAGCAGGCAACTTTTTCTACTTGCATTCTCCCAATCGAACTTCTTTCGTTCACCGGGGAAAACGTGGGGTTAGCAAATATCCTGAACTGGACCACTGCATCAGAAACTGATAATGATTATTTCGCTATTGAAAGGTCTCCGGATGGAGAACACTTTACGGAATTGGGCACAATGAAAGCTGCAGGCACGAGCATGACGGAAATGAAATATGATTTCCCTGACAGGTCCCCGTTAAGCGGTATCAATTATTATCGCCTCAGGCAAACAGACTTTGACGGCACATATACCTACTCAAACATTATCGCCATTGATAACGGCTCCATCACTCCCGTGGTGCCTTTCGTATATCCTAACCCAAGCAACGGCGCGTTTAACATTGGCTTGATGGCGGCAAGCAGCGGTGATGTTACACTGCAGGTGTTTAACGCTATTGGACAACTTGTAACTGCCACTAACGAGCACGTACAAAGCGGGCAGAATAATTTTACCCTTGATCTTTCATCGTTTAATCAGGGAATTTATACATTGGTCATCAGGGATAGCCGTTCGGGTTCTGTTTACACAAATAAAATCGTGAAGATGTAAGAAATAATTATCTCTCAAAAAAAATCCTTCGAAAATTTCGGAGGATTTTTTTTTAACACCGTTTATCATGGTTGCATGCAAAATCAAGATAGAAATATACCATAAGAAGATAAAAGAAATATCCGGGTGAATCAAAACAGTTTCCCATTTTTGTTCCGGATAAAACACACACTCTAACTTTCACACAATGAAAAAAATCTCCATCGCATTTCTTGGTTCCTTCCTGCTCATCACCACACGCGTTTTCTCACAAGCCGGAAATCTTGATAATACTTTTGATGGAGATGGAAAAACCCTCACCTCATTCAACACTCTTAATTGCTATGGAAAATCTATTACCGTGCAGCCGGATGGGAAAATTTTAGTTGCCGGTTACACGAAGCAAACCGATTTTACCTTCGATTTTGCTATTGCCCGATATAATGTTGATGGATCACCCGATAATACATTTGATGGAAATGGAAAAGTAATCACCGATTTATCTTCCGGGTCTGATGACAACAGTAAAGCAATAATCGTTGATGCCAATGGAAAAATTCTTGTAGCCGGTTTTTCTTTAATCAACTTTGGGTTTGATATTTCGCTTGCCAGGTATAATAGTGATGGCTCACTCGATTTAACTCTTGGGACTGATGGAATAGTCACAACCGCTATTGGAGCTTATGATGACATAGCAAATGCAATAGCCATACAGGCAGACGGAAGTATTTTAGTTGCAGGATCAACCTCAAATGGAACATCCACTGACATTGCAGTGGTTCGCTATCAGGCAGATGGCTCACTGGACAATACCTTCGGCACCAATGGAATTGTAACCACTGATTTTTCAGGCACTGATGATGCAGGGTATGCAGTGGCAGTTGCAAGTGATGGAAAAATTTTGGTGGCCGGCAGTACTAAGATTGGCGGCGCAAATAGTTTTGCGCTGCTTCGCTATAATACTAATGGCACGCTCGACAATACTTTCAACACAAATGGCTCAGTTACCGCATCCTTCGGTGGTGATGATGTAGCTTATGGCATGGTGCTGCAAAGTGATGGTAAGGCAGTGCTTGCGGGGACTTCAATAACCGGTGGCGGAAACGGGCAATTTGCTTTGGCGAGATTCGATACCAATGGCAGTTCCGACAATACATTTAGCAGCGATGGACTGGCGACCGTAGCCTGGGGAGGATCAGGAGTTGGATACGGAGTAGCGCTGCAGCCGGATGGAAAAATTTTGGAGACAGGATCATCAGGCGACAATCCAAATCAAGTGTTTGCAGTCGCGCGCCTGAATGCCGATGGCTCGATCGATAATTCATTCAGCACTGATGGAAAAACTACTACCGACATCGGAAACGGAGAAGATGTTGCCAACTCGATAGCTATGCAGCCAGACGGCAAAATTGTGGTTGCAGGATTTTCCACAGACAATAACACGTTCAACTTTTCAATTGTCCGGTATCTTTCAGGTTTGAATGTCGGCGTAATTGATTTTTCATGGAATGAAAATTCTGTTTTAATTTATCCCAATCCCATTGAGAACGGAGTGCAATTAGAGTATACGCTCACGAGCAATGAAAAGCTTTCGCTGGAATTATATGATGCAGGAGGAAGAAAAGTTCAATCCTTCTTCACTCATGAAAAGAGAGCCGTTGGGTTGCACCATGAAGTTCTGAATCTTGATTCAATGCTGCCTTCAGGAAATTACATGCTCGTACTTTCAAATGGAAGAAAGCAAGTGAGCATAAAAATAATAAAGCAGTGAGCAGACTTAGAATCATGAGGAAGGAAATATAATAGCAGTGATTGAGAAATGACGACCAGCTTTCGAATCGAATAAATAATAATGACAGATACGAGTGTGATGGTCTTTGCTCGCCCGCTAAAGATGAAATTCGCCTGTGTAAATTGTCTCAATAATGCAAAACAATCTCTAAAAACGGCGTAAGAATTGTGCATAAACTTTGTTAGCAACTTGCATTAGTTTTACTTAGCTTTGTTTCCTTGTTACTAAATAGAAGATAGATTACCAATCACACCCAAAATTTTTTTCCGATGAGAACGACATTTACAAATTTTTCTCTCGCAATCCCACCTGCTGAAAAGCATGACCAGGGACAAATAAATCAGAACTTTCCGCCTGATTTCAATGCATCAACAATTACTCACCGCCAATCGAAGCTGAAACGCCTTACGATTATTGTTTGTGCTCTGATGATGATCGCAGTTTCATCAGCAATGGCTCAACCTGCTGGACCCATGGTTGCCGGAACTTACAACCTTACAGGTTCTGTTACATGGTATGATCCGGGTGGAGTAGGAGGTGGATCTTGCCCAAGCGCTGTTTCAGGAAACTACGCAAACAATCTGGACATTACAGAAACTATCAACGCAAATGCGGGACAAAGAATAGTCGTTACCTGGTCAGGTGG
>DASRAJ010000152.1:0-12415 GCA_035638255.1 Chitinophagales bacterium | reverse complement strand
CCGGGCTGATAAGGGCACAGGTATTTCCATGAAGATGCCGCACTCAATTGATTTTCATCCTGCTATGGTTAATCCTCTTGACAAATACCGCAGCGTGGATCCCGGCGCAACAATTCATTTTACCTGGACTGCCAATTATCCCGGTGTGCTCATGTACCATTGCGGAACACCTATGGTATTGCAGCACATGATTTATGGCATGATCGGGATGGTAATAGTGGAACCCAATGATGGTTTTCCCGGAAAAGCAGACCGCGAATTTGCCATTGTTGAAAGCGAATTCTACCTGAAGAAAAACAAGGACAGTGTGTATGTACCCGATCTCAATGCTGCTTTGAACATGCAACCAGCATACGTAACTTTTAACGGAAAATATCAGCAATATGTAAACAGTCCGCTCAATGCAAAGGCAGGTGAGCGTGTGCGCATGTATGTGCTAAATGCTGGCCCAAATCTTTTTTCAGCATTTCACGTGATTGGTACTCTCTTCGATCTGGTGTGGATGGATGGCAATCCTCAAAACGTGCTGCATGGTATGCAGACCGTTTCGCTGGCACCAAGCAGCGGCGCTATTGTAGAATTCATACTTCCTGAAAAAGGAATTTACACATTTGTTGACCACTCATTTGCAAAGGCAACCAAAGGAGCTGTAGGACAAATTGTGGCTGAGTAGATTTCTTCTTTGCTCTCTACAATTACATCGGAAAAATTTTGCGTGCCATTGTTTTTTTCAACAGAAAAAAATCCGGTTAATTCTTCCCGTCGTTCTTGCGCTGGAACTCAAGAGCCTCGCGTGCCTCATCATCAGAGAGACTTTGATTCGGCATACGCACGAGGCAGGTAGCCATCATCGCTTGAGCAACCAGATCGCTATCGAGCATCACACTGGTGTTGGTGATGAAATTCAGGATCCATTCTGGTGTTCTTCTGTCAGTCACACCTTTCCATCCGGGTCCTACTAATTTTTCATCGGTAAGCTTGTGACATGAATAGCATTTTGCCTGGTAAATAGCCTCTCCCTTAGTCACCATGCTTTCATCAAGAGGATGAGTGAGCTGAATATCTTTGAACCTTCCGATGCCTTTGGAATTTTCTCCCATAGAAAGAACCACCGTATCTGTGGTTGATTTAGCAGGTTGATACTCCGATGCAGAAGTGTTTTCATTACCTGGTTCTGTGTTCGACCCGCAGCGGATGTATAAAAAGACCATGAGGGCTGCAAGGACTAATATGAATTTTCGATTCATGTTTTGGTTTTTGGTGAATGAAAACCAAAGATAGAAATGTTTTCAGATGAGCGCTTTCAAATAATTCACTTGAAAAATTTTATTGGCCGCTGCCCTGTAAAAAGGCAACGATCTTACTTGCTTCCTCATCGGTAACGTTTGCGCGCACACGCATGTGATCACCGATAACCACCCATTGATCTTTGCCATACTGTTCCATCGAGGGTGCATTATGGCAACGGTTACAGTTTTCACCCCATAGCTGAGCACCTGTTTTGTCTTTTATCTTTTGAGTTGGTGCACAACTACTGAACAGAATTACTGAGAAGGCGACTGAACAGGCGAGTACTATTATGAGCTTTTTCATGATTTGTTTCTCCGGAATGTTTTTGATGATTTAAAATCCATAGACTAATTGAAAGATGAATTGATCGAGCTCATCTGTTTGATGCTGCCACATGAGCTTAGCGACACAATTCCACTTCAGCCAATAGTCAAGAGCTACTGCGGTTTGAGTGAGATCTTTCCCGCCCCAGCCTCCTTCTGGTCGCATAAAGCTCGAATAGCGAAAGGCAACTTCAAGATTTCTCAGGACTTTACTGTCAACTAATGAAGGTCGAAGTGCGACTACCCCGTATAGCGCTGAGCTGTTATTGTCATTAATCGAGTCTTCGATGTCAGGATAAAAGGCATCATCCACCATTTGATTTTTCCATTCACCCAAAATTCTGACGGTGCTTTTCAATGGAGAAATTGTGTGAAAGAAATTGGCATCCACCGCCATCATTTGAACACCAACACTTTCAACATCGGAACTTGTTCCGCCTGTTTTATCAGCCATCTCATAGGAGAACCCAAGTTCCAAGGATGAGTTTGAAAATGGGAGAACTCCAATCCTTCCACCGATCGCTTTGTTTTTGTTGTTATCAGTGTACGCTTCGTATTCAAACTGACCTGCATCATCACCACCCTCGATCAACTGCGGACCATCTGAAACCCATATATCATAATTCATTTTTGCAGAACCCAGTGGAATTCCACCCTCAACGCCTATGCCTTCTTCTACCATCGGTCCAATTCCGCCATCACCAAATCCAACAGGGTCCGTACCGAACCGGTTGACGAACGCTTCGCCCAAGCGACCGCGATACATGCCAAACTTCGGGAGAAATCTTCCGAAATGAAGAGTAGTATAAGGTGTGATTTTGTAACACATGTTTACAAATTCAAGCACCAGTTCAGGACCTTCTTCACTCGTCTCAATTTCAACTTCCGATTCGATGAAAAGTTTGTCGGAAAGCGACCAGAGAAAAATTGGTTTGAAAGCAAGCTCACCGAAATTCACATTAGCCGAATCCATGACGAAAGATGCCTGTGCATTTCCGGTGAGTAGCATTTTGCTGGCGCCAAAAATTCGGGGACCTTCCTTTTCATCATTCTGGCTGAATGCATTCGATGCCCACGCTGTGATGAGCAGTAACAGCAGCAGAAATTTTTTCATGTAGAAAAGTTTTATAGGTGAAGAATTTAATGAGAAGAAGTTTTAGCTTTTGACTTATCCAATGTCCTGATGTAATTGATCAACTCCCACCGCTGTTTTGCAGTGAGCACATTTTTATACGCGGGCATGGGTGCATGACCATTTGAAAGCTCATACCACAACGAGCCATCCGTTTGCAGTTGCACATTGGGTGAAGTGTGATCGGCGGGCTTCATGCTCAATCCTGCTGCAGCAATTCCATCACCCTTACCACCGCTTCCGTGGCAAACCACGCATATCCTCTGATAAATAATTTTTCCGCTGTCAGTTGCTGCTTTGTTATGAGCGTATGGATTTTTCAAAGTATCAGTCCATGCCGGAGTATCCCACCTGCGTTTCATTTCTGTTATTTGTTGCTGAACATTTGTGGAGGGCTTTTGCGGATTCTGTGCCTGCGATTGTATGTTGCTGAGAAGAAGAATTATGAGCGCAATAATTTGAAGCAGGGTAATCGTGGATTTGGAACCCATCATTTATTAGTTTAATTGTACGGGAAGATTCAACAAACTTATCCCGGGAACTTATTGTGACCAATGATATTCATCATGATTATGCACATGGAGCGTATTAACTGTATTCATCACCTCATCCCGGGGAGACAGCGGAAAAAAAAGATGCTCGTAAATTTTAAAACAATTTTCTTTTAATAACGAAGAAAATGCGAGAGCACTAACGATACACCGTTCGCTTTTTCATTATTGATAACCATCAAAACCTATTGTGACGCTTATCATATTTTATACATAAACTCAGCAATACCTTTGGTTACGTTACCGGGAAATTGATTGCATTAATTTGAAATTTTCATGTCTTCCTAAAAACGAATCATTATGTCACCGAAAGAAAAGCCGGTTGTAAATATTCCTGAAGACTCTTCACCATCCATTATTCTTTCTATTGATCCGCAATGGTATGAAGTTGGCAAACCAAATGAGAAGCTTGTATCAACTGTTAAGAAAAAGATGAATAGCTCTCTGAGGATTAGCCGCGTGAAAAAGCGAAGAGCATAAGGGCTCAGATCATTATTCAATTTCGCTATCGAAGGGTAAAAAAATAATGCGAAGCCATTCCTGGAAGTGGGCCGGGAAGACTATTTAATAAACGTGAGTTCAGAATTAGAAAGGTTAACTCAACCATCCTTTCTTAAAGAAGTTGAAGAAAAAATAATCACTACTGCGTTATATAATTCAAACTTAAAATCAGGGTAAAATCTAACAGCTACACGCAAATGAAACCTTATTAACCTTAGTAGAAAGTCAAAGGAGTATAAATCAAAACCTTATTACCTTATCATAAGCAGTCAAAGCAAAATAAGGTAATAAGGTTGAGAGTGGAACTGGCATTGGCATTTCTACTAAGGTTTAAAAAAATAATCCCGAGCTCACGTTAATTACGTTCTGCTCTCTATGAAGAATTGCTAACTCCAAGCGAACACCGGGAATTAAGAATATTTTTTTTCACGGTGGAAAATCATCATGACAGATGATTTATCTCATTATTATCAGGCAAATGCTACTGGTATTTTTACTGCATGAAAACCACTCTGATAATTACCAAAAACTCCCACTTGCGGGAGAACCTTTGTGAGCTGCTTGAATTAGCAGGCTTCGAAGTCTTAGCTGCGGACACCAATACCGCAGGCTTTAAACAAGCCTTCCTCCATCATCCCGATGTCATAGTATGTGACATGATGATGCCTGAAACAAACGGAAATATGTTTCGCCTTTTAATCAAAGAGGAAAGAACTACCCGGGATATCCCTGTGATATTCTTCTCTGCCGGGACGGTTCCCGCTGCTTTGCTCAATGACTTGCAACACGTAGGCGATTTATATCTGAACAACCCCTTTAACGATGAGGAGTTGCTGGTAGCAATTGACTGGAGTTTGAATAAGGTAGGGAGTAAGCCATCATTAGCCCTTGCTGAATTTTGATTGACACACCACCTTCAACGCGCGGCAAAATCAGGCTACAAATCTTTTTGCCTGAATAATCTTGTTCCTATGAATAAGGGCACTATTGCCCAAGTGAACAGAAGTAAAATAGCAGTGATCATTCCCGAAGCCGAACCGAGGAATTTTTGAAACACAGCGCCTGTATATCCCATAAGCGCAGAAGCATCGAGTTGTAATAGCATAAGAATTCGTCCGAGGTCAATGGGATTGAGAGCAGAAAGAACGAGCATCACCTTTTCCATCGGGTAATCGCTGAAATAAAAAAGGACGAGAAGGATAATTCCGTCGAAGAGAATTGAAAAGTAAAACCAGAGCAACAGTGAGATGCCGATTCCTTTTGCTTTATCGTTCGTGATAACGCTGCACCAGATGGCGATGGCGACGAAGATGAAGGTGAGAAGAATTCCGATTGTAATCAGCAAAACGATTTTTATACTGAAACCAAAAATAAGAGCAGGAATTCCTACACCCATCAACAGAGCAAGTGATAACGAAGATGACAATCCAAGATATTCAGAGAAGAAAATATTTCGCCGGCTCATGGGTTGCGCGAGCAGCATTTCGATAAACTCGCGGGAGTTATAAAAGTGAATGGTACCGAAGATGATGCTGACAAGCGGAACCAGCAGCAGAACGATGTTGAGCAAACTTATTGTTGATTTCGCGGGATCGCTTTCGAGATAAAACATTCCATAGGAAAAAAGAAAAAGCAGTATGGCATACGCAATCACCATGCGGCTGCGCAGCACGTCATAGATAACATATTTCAGAACCTTTGCGGTAATCATGAATTTCCTCTTACACCGTAATTAAAATTCTGACAGAATAATGTCACCCTAAATGTGGCATCTGAGAATCTGAAGAAATTGAAGTCAGTTTTCATTGTTTGCAAATTCAGCATACGCTTTTATCAATGCCTTCGAAAGTTTCCCGCTGCCGGTTCTTGATTTCAACTCATCAAGGGAGTCGAAGAATTTCATTTCACCATCCGTCATCAGCATCACCATATCTGCCAGCTCGTCAACGTCCGTCATGTTGTGAGTGGTAATGATGATCAGCTTCCCTTTTGTGCGACAGCCGTGAATTTTCTCTTTCAGTATTTCCGTTGCAGCAGGATCGAGGCCCGCAGTAGGTTCGTCCAGAATCAGAATGTCAGGATCGAAAAGAAAAGCGAGTGCAGCATTTACTTTTTGTCGCATGCCTCCGCTCAGTGTGCTCATCTTTTTCTCTGCAATTTCTGTGAGGCGGAATGAAGAAAACAGTTCTTCATCAAGCTTTCCCTTGTGTTGCCGGATGTCTTTAATCATTTCAAACACCTGCTTCACTTTCAGGTTCTCAGGGAAGCGATTGATCTGCGGCATGTAACCAATCCACCGCCGGTAGTGCCAGGTGTGATCAACGATGTGATTGTTTACTGAAATTTTTCCGTCGTCAGGAATCACCAACCCGAGAATGCTTTTGATGAGTGTGGTTTTTCCGGAACCATTTGGACCAATGAGGGCAACGATTCTGCCGCTCCCGAAGTCTGCCGAAATATTTTTCACGACTCGCAGTTTGCCAAAAGATTTCGAGAGATTTTTAATGCGCAGCGAGATCATAAGGTTTCATTTTGGGCGAGTCATCGCGAAATTGTTCTGGCGTGATCGAGGGCAATATTTTTTCTGTTTGGTCAAGCACATTAACAAAGAAGCTGTGAAGCAGCAGCACTGAATTTGGAACCGTTTCCACCAA
This sequence comes from Chitinophagales bacterium, assembly GCA_035638255.1. Taxonomy (GTDB): domain Bacteria; phylum Bacteroidota; class Bacteroidia; order Chitinophagales; family UBA10324; genus DASRAJ01. The sequence continues at coordinate 5,964 of DASRAJ010000152.1, read as the reverse complement.
TTTTGAATAAAGGCTCACAGGGCGAAAAGGCACATCGCCAATTCCATCGCGGTTCAGGTCATAGCCCCGGTATTTATCCCAATAATTTTTTGAAAAGAGATTTTGATTTTCGTTTGAATTGGTGGTGACATCAAAAGTATTTCCTGAAAAATTATTTTCAACAATGGTGTCACTGTAACAATCTCCTAAAATTTTCAGCGCCCATCCATTGGAGTGAATTTGATTTCGCTCAAAACGGCTGCGCGAAGTTCCTTCCAGGAAAATTCCCGTAGTGTTTTCCGAAAATTGGTTTGCGATGATTTTACTGTCGGTAAGTTCTTTCAGCAGGAGGCCGTAAGCAGCGCCACCCCCATTTTTTTCAAAGGTGTTGTGGTACATGTTTACGTGATGTGAGTACATTACAGCGACACCACTTCCATTGTTGCGGAAGGTATTCCTGATGTAGGTATCATAGTTTGAAAACATGAAGTGAATTCCGTAACGAAGGTTCTTCTCACTCCGGTTATTCTTCACATAAGAGTTGGTGACAAATTCAAAATAAATTCCGTCACGCTGTCCGCTGATCGTATTTGATTCGATAGTGAGGTTAGAGGATTTCCAGCAGTGAATTCCATTTCCGGAAGAAGCTTCGGTAGAAGCATTGCTCATGATTTTGTTGTTGATGATGATGCACGAAACACTTTCATCCAGCACCAGGCTGAAAAAATTAAACAGCAATTCATTATCAGCTATAAGCACATTATGAACGTGAAGAAGATGAATGCCGGCAATCTCTTTCAAATCGCTTCTGCCTGAATGCTGAATCACAAATCCATCGAGGATGACGTTGTTCGCCGTAATGGTAATCACTTCATCTTTGTAGCCACCGTCAATCACTGGTTGTTGAATTCCGCAGAGTGTGATGGATTTCTTGATGATGATATTTCCTTCCTTGTAAATTCCCCCATGCACATAAATCACATCACCGGAATCGGCAAAAGCTATTGCATCTTTAAGTGTGTGAAACGGAAAATGATTTCCGACATCAATGTTTTTGGCAAAAGTGAAGGTGAAAGAAAGAAAAAGAAAGAAAAAACTTAACCCCAAAGAGCGCAAAGAAATCCGCAAAGAATTTCGCAGAAAGAAAATTGATTTTTCTCCGTAATAATCTTTAAGTCTTTTATAGTTAAACATACTCATCTCACTTTCGCTTTAACATCTTCCCAACTCCATTCATCTCCAACATATTGCTGTTTGAATTGTTGCAATTCTTCTTTTGTAAGGAAAGAAGAAATATTTCCACCCATCGGGCTTGGGAAATTTTCAGTATGGAGATAAAAGGCTTTTGAAGCATTAATCAATATTCCTGGCTGAAGCGCATCTGCGATCCAGTATGAAGCAACATCTGGCTCTTTCACATTTCCATTCCGGACAAAATTAACCATGCATTCACCTGAATCGAACTTGAAAGTCTTTCCTTTCTTGGTCACGATCTCCGCTCCGAATTTCTGATCAATGATTCCCATCTTGCACAGCGCACACTCGTCACTTCCATAATTGATCGGTTGCGGTTGTGAACTGCATGCGCTAAAGAGCAGCAATGCGACGAGCGCGCTCAACAATTTGTTGGCGTCTGCTGATCTCTTTTTTTGTTGCATGTTGATAAAGAATTCATAAATGAGGATGAAGAATGAAATCGTTCCCATGCTCATAATGAGAATTCCGCCCCATGACGGAAATGAACATGCAGTGAAGTTAAGCAGTTGCTTGCAGCCGATGAGGGGCGGCTGATAGCTCATGCCTTCAATCTTGATAGCGGCATTGGGATCGAGGGTGTGACCATAGATATATTCCCAGTGCCAGAAGCGATAGATCCCAAATGCAGCAATAGACAGAAAAATAAAATACCACCCTGCAAAGAGCCAGCGCCTGCCGATGGCTGCTAACAACAGACCGCTGATGATTACACCAAGCACTAACCAGGTGATGTATTTCAATTCAGGAAACTGCTCTTCGGTGATATGCTTCATGCCGATGTAGTGATTTAATCCATTGATGATGTCTACGTCGCCCGTGAGATGCTTTTGCCCGATGAACATCACCAGCCCCTCAGGATATTGTGGTGCATCGAGGTGAATTTTCCAGAGCGGCAGCCAAAACGAGGGAATCATGGCAAGTGAGATCACAACCAATATTATTCTTGATAGCTTGTTCATAGTGTATTTCTTCATTATTATACTGCAAACTTCTTATTGGGGTGCGCTAAAATGCATGATAAGTGTTAGGAAGGGGGGTGATAAAAATCATGTGGGTATGCAAAGATAGGTGGAGTTGCCTTATAGACAGAAGCGGCTGGCAGAATGCCAGCCGCTTACTGTTTGTTCGCCGCTTTGAGAAATTGTGAATTGGGGTTGATGGGATGGTAAGCGGAGGCAGAAACGGCACAAGTCCTCTGCGCTTATTGCTTTACTTCAGACTTGCGCCAGACCGAGAATTCGATAAGTGACTGATGGTGGTTGGTGGAACACCAGCCGCGGGCATTGATTTATTTTAGTATCTCTACTGAATAAAAATTCTTGTACTTTTTAGTGCCATCGGGCTGAATGGTAAATGTCTTCGCGTGCGAATAATTAATAAGCTTATTATGCTTTATTAGGAATATAACGTTAAAGGGGCGATGATATCCGGCTATAGAATCATAATTTGGATCCTGATGCTCAATCTGCCATTTAGCATTGCGATACCACATGGTTCTTCGATGAAGAATTAATGAATCATGTGCTACTGTCCATGTTCCGTCAAAAATATTTCCACAGGTTGTTTTCTTATAAGTCGAATCTGGATTCAAAACCAGTTCATTACTTGGAATTCCGGTTAATCTTGCACCACGGAAAAAAGCGTTACCAAAATCCCATATAGTATAATTTTTCACATGCCACGTTCCTATTAGATCACGTGGCTTAGAGCAAGAGCAAAGTATTACGCAAGCAAGAAGTAAGATTGTATTGCGCATTGCAGTATGAGAATTTTTGGCGTCAATTTTCAGAGGATTAATTTACAAATGAATTTAAAATCCCAATGACACGCCTCAACTTTCGCCAAGTCGTGCTGCAAGCTAAACTCACTCTGTTTTGAATATTGAAACACCGGTCAACAATTTTTGACTTACGAAGCTGGCTCTCGCTCACTTCTCATCATCGTTTATAGATCGTTGACCGGCGTTCACTATTCATTATTTCAAATCGCCGGAGCAGTATCACCCGTTCCCCATTTCAAAGGAACGTTTGAATTAGCAGGAGAAACTCTAAGATAACCCTGCATTTCCTGGTGAAGTGCTGAACAAAAATCAGTGCAGTAAAATGGAATGATACCAATTTCTTTTGCTTCCCATTTCAAAGTGCATGTTTCACCCGGCATAATCAGCAACTCTGCATTTTGACTTCCACGGATTGCAAAGCCATGCGGCGTGTCCCAATCCTGTTCGATGTTGGTGACATGGAAATAAACTACATCACCAAGCTTGATTCCTTCTATGTTGTCAGGGGTAAAGTGTGAACGTGTGCATGTCATGTAAACGTGAACTTCATTGCCTTTTCGCTCAACGCGTGTGTCTTTGTCCTGAATGCACCTGTAAGGATGTTGATTGTCTTTGAGGTTGAAGATCCTTACCTGGTTCTTTGTTATTAAATCCGCAGGAAGTCCCTGTGCGTAGTGTGGCTCGCCGATTGTTGGAAAATCATAAAGCATTTTCATTTTGTCACCACTGATGTCAATCAATTGTGCTGACTGATTGAGTTCAGGTCCTGTCGGCAGATAACGATCTTTCGTGATCTTGTTCATGGCGACCAAATATTTTGCCCATGGAGTCTTTGAATCACCACCCGGAATTGAAAGATGCCCTAGTGAATAGTAAGTAGGAATGCGATCAACAACTTCCCATGTTCCGATTTTCCATTTCACAACTTCAGAGGAAACAAAGAATGAGGTGTAACCATATCCTTTTCCATCAAACTCCGTGTGCAGTGCACCAAGCCCCGGTTTCTGCACTTCACCAGCCATAGCTGCCTCGTACTTGATGATCGGGATTCCATCGAAGTCACCATCAAACGCATTGTTCTTGATGGCATCCTGAATTTTTGTGTATGAATAAACGGTTATGACCGCAGCAAGTTTTCCTCCGCCAACAATGTATTCCCCCGTGGGGTCAACGTCGCAACCGTGCGGCGACTTCGCACATGGAATGAGGTAAACCATTCCCGGGCAATCTTTCGGATCAAGCATCTTCACTGCTTTAATAAACTCTGTTGTCGCCATTTGCTTCTTATCATCCCAAAGATTGTGAGCGTAGTTGCAATTCCAGTCTTTCGCTTTTCCCTGCGCTAAATATTCTTCTGCTTTTTTCCAGTTCACGGCAGCAATAAAGTCTTTGTCGTTGTGGCTTGCATTCACTTCAAGGAGGGTGTTCGCCTCTTCTGAATTATAGCATGTGAAGAAAACCCAATCGTGAGATTTAATTTTTCCGGCGTGCGCCAGGTCATAGTCAAATCCCGGCATCAGAATTTGAAAGTTGATATTCATGTGACCTGTTTGCGGATCTATTTTCACAAAACTCAATGTGCCTTTGAAATTTTCTTTGTAAGAAGCAATGGGAACATCCACGTTATCTCCCATCGGAACACTGAAGCGTGTGGCTCCAACAACATATTCTGAGTTTTCAGTAGTGAAAGGTGAAGCGTGATTGCCTCCGGTGTTCGGAATCTCGATGATCTCGGCTGTTCTGAAAGTGGTAAGATCGAGGCGTGCGATGCGCGGCGTATTGTTCGAGTTGATGAAGAGCCAGCGACCATCCGGCGAACCATTCGCCATGGATAATTCCGGATGATGCGAGTCATCCCAGGGAATAAATCCATGTGAAGTCATCAGCATTGGTTTCGTTTCTTCATTGAAGCCATAACCGTTTTCAGCATTCACAGAAAATACAGGGATCACTTTCAGTAAACGGCACGATGGCAAACCATACACATCCATTTGTCCGCTGAAACCACCGGAGAGAAATTCATAGAATTCGTCTTTCTGCCCGGGGGCAACATAAATTTTTTGAGCAGCGTCACCGCCGCCCATTACTGTTTTCTTGCTGCTCTGGCAACCGTTCCAGATTAATGCGGCGAGCACAATAACTCCGGTTGCAATCAGCGTGGTCTTGATGATTGAGCTTTTCATGATTTTGAAATTTTTAGGGGTTTAAGATTATATTCGGAATGAAATGTTCCATGTTTATAGTAATCACGCAACATTATCAGCGAGCAAAAATATTTGTGCAGAGTGTGTCAGTTGATGAGCAACGTCATCAGCAAGGATGAAAACAGTCAGGACGAAATATGATGAAGATCATATTTAATTAGCTGTTAAATTACAAAGAGAAAATCAAGTGAGATATTACATCCCGGTCTGAATTCAGGAATTCGTGGAGAATGAACCCGTTTCTGCGCCTCCGATTTTGCCCCTGATCACATTCACAAGATGATCAGGATCAAATGGTTTTACGATATAGTCAAATGCACCTGACTCCAATCCTTTTTGGATCTCGGATTTTTCGGCGCTTGCGGTAAAAAACAGGAAGGGAATATCTTTCGTCGCAAAATTCTTTTTCAATTCATCCAGCAGTTCTGAGCCGGACATTTGCGGCATCCTGACATCACACAGAATCAAGTGGGGATTCTCAGAAATTGCAAGCTTCAACCCTTCAGCACCATCAACTGCTGTAACAACAACATATCCATCCAACTCAAGAATTTCAGTTGCGTTTTCCCGTATCTCGGTATTGTCTTCGACAATTAAAATCTTTTTCACCCTATAAGATTTACGAGGTGAAAATTAGTTGATTGTTTTTAAGAAGATATGAGTCGAAAAAGAAAATTTACCGAAACAGGAATTATTTCACCTGTACCATCTTCCTTATACTACTGAATGAGTTGCATTCGATCT
>DASRAJ010000151.1:0-66639 GCA_035638255.1 Chitinophagales bacterium | reverse complement strand
CTGTTCAGCAAACTAAGGATGGTGGTTATATCATTGCAGGATATTCCGAATCAAGTGATGGTGATGTTTCAGGAAATAATGGCGCTCGTGACTACTGGATCGTGAAAGCCGATACAGGTGGAAATTTAATATGGGAAGCAGTTTTAGGAGGAAGCAGTTATGATGAAGCGCGTTCCGTTCAACAGCTAAGCGACGGCGGATATATAGTTGCAGGATTTGCCGGTTCAAGCGATGGTGATGTTTCAGGAAATCACGGTGTCTATGATTACTGGATCGTGAAATTAGACACAGGAGGAAATTCACTATGGAAGTTTTGCTTCGGAGGAACATTTGTTGACCAGCCGTTTTCCATTCAGCAAACTAAAGACGATGGATTTGTTGTGGTCGGGCAATCAAATTCAGTCAACGGTGATGTGTCAGGAAATCATGGTGGCTATGATTTCTGGGTGGTAAAATTAGATACGGCGGCGAATTTAATCTGGCAAAAATCTCTCGGAGGAAGCAATGATGAATATGGGCCTTATGCTGTTCAGCAAACTAACGATGGGGGATTTATTATTGCAGGAGCATCGCTATCCAATAATGATGACGTTTCGGGAAATCATGGTGGTTCCTTTTATGGTGATTGCTGGGTGGTGAAATTAGAAGGCGATATACCGACCGTCATTTCTTCACTATCAAACAATTTTATTTCCGTTTATCCCAATCCGGTTCAAACCCAACTCACACTTAACTCAGCAATGCCAGTCAATGAATCAACGATTCGTGTATATAATTTGCAGGGAAAAATAATTGAGTTGCCAACAACTTTCCTCGCAGTGTCCGCCTCAGGAGGAACAAAAACGCAGGCGCAACTCAACACCGCTTCTTTGGCTGATGGATTTTATATGCTTCGAATCTCCAACATCAAAACAGGTGAGTGTGAGGTACGCAAGTTTGTAAAGCAATAAGCAGAGGAGTAATCTGAAAAAAATCTCTTACGGCTTGTAAGGCAATTTTTTTATATTTTGAAAGCGTAAGAAATCTTAAAATCATACTCGTATCCTTTATGCAATAGGCGATCTTTGTCGCATAAAAAAATATCAATATGAAAAAACTATCCATTCTTCTCTTCTTTTGTTGCACTCAATTTTTTGCCTCCGCTCAATGGACGCAACTTAACAGCGGAACTTATTTTGGCCTTTATGATGTAAGCTTTGTCAACAGCGACACAGGATTTGCTGTCGGACATGGCCACAGTATTGACTTCGGCATTGTACTTAAGACCACAGATGGTGGTTTAACATGGAACAGTGTGGACTATGGTTTCACCAAAAATGTGTACAGTATTTCTTTCCCCAGTGACCAGGTAGGCTATATCTGCGGTGATGGATTTATTAGAAAAACTACCGACCAGGGAAACACCTGGACTTCCGGCGGAGGCGGAAATAGTTTCTTCACACAGGTTCAATTTCTAAATGATACCGTTGGGTACGTAAACGATTATGACAATACCCGATTGAAGAAAACCATTGACGGTGGGCAGACTTGGACGTCGCTTCCTTATCCATTTGCCTCAATGTTCTCTTTTCATTTTTCTTCTGAAGATACTGCAATGGCTACCACTGGAACTTACTATAGTCTTGGGGTAAGCACCACCTTTGATGGAGGACTAACGTGGGGTACCGTGCTTTCAGGAGGTGCAACAGGTCAATTTGATTGCATCAACCATATAGAAGGTCAAAAATGGTTTACAATTAAACATGACGTAACGCTCCATGCTGAGATCACCAATGATTTAGGACTAACCTGGACTGACTCGCTTATGGATAATGTGCCTGCGCAGGATTACCTGTTGTTCCCGACAAACGGTGCTGTCTTTTCTACACCCACAATTGGATGGGCAGTCGGCACCGGCTACATTGTGAATTCGCTTGATGGTGGTTATAGCTGGACCGTAAGCGATACAGTACCCGGACCGGATTCATTGCTTGCAGTTTTTTTTCCTAGTCCGCAGGTAGGATATGCCGTTGGTACGACTGGTCTTATTATGAAGTACATGCAATCTGGAAGTTGCGCTTCGAATTTTAATCTTGTTGCTGATTCACTAATCCCTCATCATTATTGGGGAGTAAGTACGTCAACCGGCAATTCTCCATTGAGTTATTATTGGAGCTGGGATGATGGTAGTTACGATTCAATTCAATATCCAAGTCACATCTATGCATCGGCTGGCACCTACAACATCTGTCTAACCATTGAGGATTCTACGGGATGCATTGATAACAGTTGTTATAACTATTCACTTCAAAAGATGTCATCCGCGCAAGTGGAGAATACGATGGTATATGTTGATATAGTCCCGGAAATTCCTACCGCTGCTCAAAATGTGGAACCGCAGCAGCAATTGTTAGTCTTTCCCAATCCTGCTCAAACACAACTCTTCATCAACTTAACGTCACTCGCCAATGAAGCAATTATTCGTGTATACGATTTGCGCGGAAAAATAATTACGCTCCCAGTCACTTTCGCAAATAGGCAGGCGCAACTCAACACCACTTCTTTGACTGATGGATTTTATATGCTTCAAATCATCAACCACGAAACAGGTGCGAGTGAAGTGCGCAAGTTTGTGAAGCAATAAACTGAATTTTGAACACTCCTGCTATGTATCCTTTTGGAAAACGGGAATATCAGGCAACGAATCTTTGAAACCCGGATTTAGAATCTTATTAACTTTACTCCTACAAATCATACAAATGGAAGTAATTGAAGGAAAGCTCACCAACCTGCAACATGAATTGCTGAAAATTTTTAGCAGGCAATTGAACGAAGAAGAGCTGCGTGAAGTTCGAAATCTGCTCGCAAGACATTTTGCTTCCAAAGCATCAAATGAAATGGAAAAGATTTGGAAGGAACGAGGTTATTCTGAAGAAACCATTAAAGGTTGGCTTAATGAACACATGAGAACTCCCCGCAAATGAGAGTGGTACTCGACACAAACATCGTTCTTGTTTCCATTCCCCCTTTCTCACCGTACCGGATTATTAACAGTGCGCTTTTGGATATGAATGAATGGGCCTGCTTCCAGTCTGATCATTAAAAATATTTTCCTGAAAGAATAAAACCGTCCAATTTAAAAAGAGGAAGTTTAGAGTTCTGCTGAAAACAGGTGAAAGAGAGGCAGGTTTGTGAAAATGGAATAAGAATGTTGTAGTTTACAGTTTGAAAATTTTATAAGATGAAAAATATATTTCGAAGTTTTCTCCGCAGGACTCTGCGAGTTTTTCTTATAGCCCTCACTTCAGCATTCACGCTTCACGCACAAGTAGCCCCTTACATTGAATGGCAAAAATGTCTGGGAGGAAGTATTGGTGAGCCCGCATATTCAATTCAACAATCCGCCGATGGAGGATTTGTTGTTGCAGGGTATTCATGGTCTATTGACGGAGATGTTTCAGGAAATCATGGACTCAGTGATTACTGGATTGTGAAATTGGATACAGCCGGAAATTTAGTCTGGCAAAAATCTTTTGGAGGAAGTAATAACGATGTTGCGTGGGCGATGGATCAAACTGCCGATGGTGGTTTTGTTGTCGCCGGGTATTCCCGGTCCAATGATGGTGATATAACTTCAAATGCCGGGCTTACTGATTACTGCATCATGAAATTGGATGCTGCGGGAAATTTAGAGTGGCAGAAATCTCTTGGTGGAAGCGATGATGATTGGGCTTATGCTATCAGGCAAACAACAGAAGGAGGATTCATAGTTGCAGGTCATTCTAAATCCAACGATGGTGATGTTTCAGGAAATCACGGCGATTGGGATTACTGGGTTGTGAACCTGGATGTCAATGGAAATTTACTGTGGCAAAGATCTCTCGGAGGAAGTGATGAAGACGAAGCGTATGCCGTTGTGCAAACCGCTGATGGAGGATTTGTAATTGCAGGCGGCTCTGATTCCAATGACGGCGATGCTTCAGGAAATCATGGTGATGGTGATGCCTGGATTGTGAAACTCGATCTGAATGGAAATTTATTGTGGCAAAAATCTCTCGGCGGCAGCGGTGATGATTATGCCTATTCAATTCAGCAAACTACTGACGGGAACCTTATTGTTGCCGGATCGTCTCCTTCTAATGATGGTGATGTTTCAGGCAATCACGGACATACCGATTACTGGATCATGAAATTAGATGACAGCGGAAATTTACTCTGGCAGAAATCTCTCGGGGGAAGCGATTATGATCAGGCCAATTCCATTCAGCAAACTATTGACGGCGGATTTATTGTCGCAGGATATTCTTACTCCTCAGATGGCGATGTTTCAGTCAATCACGGACTCAACGATTACTGGATTGTGAAGCTTGATACCGCTGGAAATTTAGTATGGAAGGAATCTCTTGGTGGAAGTGATTATGATCAGGCCAATTCCATCCAGCAATCCGCCGATGGTGGGTTTATCATCGCCGGATTAACATTTTCAAATGATAATGATGTTTCCGGAAATCATGATGACAACTTCGGTACTTCCGAGGATTATTGGATTGTGAAGTTATCAAGTGATTCATTGACATACATTGTTTGTCCTCCAGCCTATTTCAGTTTCCTCTACCCTAACCCCGTACAAAATCTTCTCACAGTTAGTTTAGCAACTCAAGCCGCAGATGTAAGCATCGATGTGTATGATTTGCAGGGAAGACTGATTGCATTACCCACAACTTTTACAAACACACAAACGCAACTCAACACCACTTCTTTAGCTGAAGGATTTTACACCCTTCAAATCACCAACAACAAAACAGGTGAGAGTAAGGTGGGAAAATTTGTGAAGGGGAACTAAGAGAATTTCGAGTTTACAATTTTATAAATGCGTGGTATGAAAAAACTTATACCGGGTTTTGTTTTTGTTGCTGCGCTAAATGCGGCGTGCACACTTTATGCACAGGTAACACCTTCTATTGAATGGGAAAAATCTTTTGGTGGAAGTGTAGAGGATTTTTCTTCTTCTATTCACCAAACCACCGATGGTGGATTTATTGTGGCAGGATTTTCCGAGTCAAATGATATTGATGTTTCAGGAAATCACGGAGGTCGTGACTACTGGATCGTAAAATTAGATACAGCTGGAAATTTAGTTTGGCAAAAGTCCCTGGGAGGGAGTGATAATGAGCAAGCAAATTCCGTTCAACAAACTTCAGACGGCGGATTTATTGTTGCAGGATCTTCTTTTTCCGATGATGGTGATGTTTCAGGAAATCACGGTGGCTATTACTTTGGTGATTACTGGATCTTGAAATTAGATGCGAGTGGAGATTTAATATGGCAAAAATGTTTAGGCGGAAGTAATGATGATGTAGCTAAAGCGATTCAACAAACTACCGATGGAGGATTTATTGTTGCAGGACATTCCTCTTCCGATGATGGTGATGTTTCAGGCAATCATGGCAGTTATGACTATTGGATTGTGAAATTAGATACTGGTGGAAATATTGTTTGGCAAAAATCCTTAGGCGGAAGTGATGGTGAAGAAGCGAATGATATTCAACAAACTACTGACGGCGGATACATTGTCGCAGGCTACTCCCTTTCCAATGATGGTGAAGTTTCAGGAAATCATGGCGAGTTGGATTACTGGATTGTGAAATTAGATACCGTTGGAAATTTAGTATGGCAAAAATCTTTAGGAGGTAGTTACTTCGATTATGCACATTCTGTTCAACAAACTACTGATGGTGAATTTATTATTGCAGGGCAATCTATATCAAATAATGGCGATGTTTCAGGATGGCATGGTTGTGATATGTTTTCCTACGGTTGTAATGATTACTGGATCGTGAAATTAGATACAGGCGGAAATTTGCTCTGGCAAAAAACTTTAGGAGGATACGATGAGGATGTAGCGTATTCAGTTCAACAAACTACCGATGACGGATTTATTATTGCAGGATATTCTTTTTCTAATAATGATGATGTTTCGGCAAATCATGGTTCTGCTGATGCCTGGATCGTAAAAGTAGATGTGAATGGAAATTTACTATGGCAAAAATGTTTGGGAGGAATTTTCAATCAGGGTGCATTTTCAATCCAGCAAACTAGCGACAGCGGTTTTATTATTGCCGCTGCTTCCGAGTCTGCGAGTGGTGATGTGAGTGAAAATTATGGTCATGATGATTACTGGATTGTGAAATTATCACCTGATACCCCCTCGGGAATTTCTTCTTTATCAACGAATTTCGTTTCTCTTTACCCCAACCCTGTACATATCCAACTCTACATTAACTTATCAGCACCCGCCAATAAAGCCATCATTCGTGTGTATGATTTACAGGGAAGAATGATTGCACTGCCAACAACTTTCACAAACACGCAAGTGCAACTCAACACTACTTCTTTGCCCGATGGATTTTACACCCTTCAAATCAGCAACAAGAAAACCGGTGAGTATGAAGTGGGTAAATTTGTGAAGCAAGAATGAAATAATTTTCAATTTGCAGTTTCAAAATTTTATGAAATGAAAAATATCTTTCGGGGTTTTCTTTTTCTTATAGTATTCACTGCAACGTCCTCGATTCATGCACAAGTGGTGCCTTCGATTGAATGGGCGAAATGTCTGGGAGGGAATAGTGATGACTTTGGATATTCTGTTCAGCAAACTATAGACGGCGGATTTATTGTTGCAGGATCATCTATGTCAAATAATGGGGATGTTTCAGGGAATCATGGTTATCATGATGTGTGGATTGTGAAATTAGATTCAGCCGGAAATATTATATGGCAAAAATCTTTTGGAGGTAGTGCGGGTGATTTTGCATACTCAATACAACAAACCTTAGAAGGTGGATTTATTATTGCGGGATGGTCTAATTCTATTGACGGTGATGTCACGGGAAATCATGGTAATGATGATTACTGGATTGTGAAATTAGATATGTCTGGTGCATTAGTTTGGCAAAAATCCCTGGGGGGGAGTGGGAATGACCAAGCGCAATCCGTTCAGCAAACAACCGACAGTGGATTTATTGTTGCGGGTTTTTCTTTTTCAAATGATGGTGATGTTTCAGGAAATCATGGTTATGGAGATTACTGGATTGTTAAATTAGATACGGAGGGAAATTTAGAATGGCAAAAATGTTTGGGAGGGAGTGCTAATGATCAGGCACATTCCATTTCAACAACTACAGACGGTGGTTTCGTTGTTGCAGGATATTCTTTTTCAAATGACTTTGATGTATCAGGTAATCACGGAGGCAGCGATTATTGGATCGTAAAGTTAAGTTCAATTGGAAATTTAGAATGGCAAAAGTCTTTGGGAGGAAGTGATAATGAGCAAGGGTATTCCATTCAACAAGCCACTGACGGCAGTTTTATTGTTGCAGGACACTCTTTTTCAAATGATGGGAATGTTTCAGGAAATCATGGTAGTTGTGATTATTGGATCGTGAAAATAGATATGGATGGAAATATAGTGTGGCAAAAATCTTTAGGAGGAACCTCTGATGATCGGGCTTATTCCATTCAACTAACTTCCGACGGCGGATTTATTATTGCAGGATCACCTGTATCCAATAACGGTGATGTTTCCGGAAATCACGGTTTCTTAGATTACTGGCTCATACGATTAGATACCAACGGAAATTTAATTTGGCAAAAATGCTTAGGGGGAAGTCGTGGTGATTTAACCTTTGCCGTTCAACAAACCTCTGATAATGGTTTTATTGTTGCTGGAAATTCCATTTCCAATGATGGCGATGTTACCGGGTGGCATGAGGGCTATTATGTAATGTACTATGGTGCTGACACAATCTTTTATTCTGATTATTGGATTGTGAAATTATCGAGCGATATACCAACAGCGTTTATTTCTCCACCAAACGATTCAATTTCCCTTCACCCCAATCCAGTACAATCACAACTCATCATCAACTTAGCAACATCCAACAATGAAGCCATCATTCGTGTGTATGATTTGCAGGGAAGAATGATAGCGCTGCCAACCACTTTCATAAACACACAAGCGCAACTCAATACCACTGCATTGATTGATGGATTTTATACTCTTCAAATCATCAACAAAAAAACTGGTGAGAATGAAGTTGGTAAATTTGTGAAAGGAGAATGAAAAACTTAGTTATCGGTCTCCTCACCTTATGAAAAATCTTTCGGCACGAATTCTCCTCATAATTTTTATTTCATTGATATGGAAGGAAGAATCCTTCGCCCAAAATTCTTCGAAGCCCAACATCCTGCTCGTGATCGTTGATGATGGCCGCTACCAGGATTACGCTGCCACAGGAGGACCTTCCTGGTTTCTTACTCCCACCATCAATCGCATTGCAGATGAAGGAGCGAACTTCAAAAATGATTACGTCGTGCTCTCACTCTGTGAGCCGAGCAGAGTTTCGATATTCACCGGAAAATATCCTCATAACAATGGCTTCATCTTTAACACGCAAACTTATGACACCGCAACGCTCACCATTGCACGCATCCTGCGTGAGAATGGTTATTACACCGGTTTAGTAGGGAAGTTCATCAACTCGTTCAACGCATTTCCTTCCTCTGACTTCAACTACTATTGCGCGTATAATGGCCAGGGAAATTATAGTCCGAAAATTTTTGACCTCAACGGAACTGACACGCTGCTCAATGAAAATGTTTCGGTGGCGATCAATGATTTTGCAATTCATTTTTTGGAATCAGTTCCGCCGGATAAACCGTTTTTCCTGATCTTCACTCCCAAAGCTCCGCATCCTGCTTATGTGGCATACCCGGGATATGTAAATGCGTATCACAGCGAGACCGTCCCCTTCCCTTCCAACTTCAATGGTTACACGAAAAACTATCCGAACTACATCTACCTCGATAATCTTTACCAGTCAGATTCTGCAACCTGTGTTGATGATATTCAAACGTATTATGAAGATTTGATTGCCGTTGAAGTCGGTCTCGATTCAGTTTTTACAATTCTTGAAAATCAAAACTTGCTTGACAGCACCCTGATCATTTTCACGAGTGATAACGGAGTGTTTATCGGTGATCACCACATGGAAAGGAAGCGTTTGGCGTATGAAGAATCCATGCACGTGCCGCTGTTTGTTCGCTATCCTGCATGGTTTGCTCCGAACACCGTGGTGAGCGATGAGATTACACTCAATGTTGACTTGTTCATTACACTACTCGATGCAGCTTCGGTTATTGACACTTTTAATGACGATGGAATTTCTATGCGTGATCTGGCAACAGGACAACAGCACCGCAAAGAATTTTTGTTTGAATATTTCAATGACAGCCTGCAGCCGGGCATTCCTGATTTCCGCGCAGTGCGGAGTTTGGAATACAAGTATATCAGGTCATCCTGCGATCAAACCACAGAAGAGTTTTATGATTTGATAAATGATCCGAAGGAGGACACCAATCAGATTTTCAACCCGGTTTACGCTTCACTAATTGAAACCTATCGCCACAAGCTTGATAGCCTAAGGATGATACTCAGCGATGATCCGGCGAATGATACCGTGATAGCATGCAGTCTTCTTAATGTGGATACAACTTACCTTTCTTCACCCGTTGCAGATGAAAATATTTCATTCACAGTTTCACCTGATCCTGTAAATGAAATTCTGTCGGTGAATCTTCCTGCATCATTTTCCGGCAGCGTGAAGATCGCGATTACTGATATGGAGGGGCAAGTGCTGGAAGAAAAGCGGATTCATTTTTCTTTCGGTCAAAAAAATAAGGCCGTTCAGTTGCCGGTGAACCAGCTTGCTGCCGGTATTTATGCAGTAAAAGTTGAAAACGGAATGATCGCCCAATCGAAACTGATTGTGAAAGAGTAGCTGAGAAAAAAAAGTGCGGCCTTAAGGTGCTCATTCATCGGGAAGCAGCTACCGCTAACGAGTGCGAAAGGAGTTCTCCTTCAGGAGTCAGAGGTGTACGCAGGCGAAATAAGTGTACTCCACCTGTTTTCTTGTAACGCAGCTTTTATTTCTTATCCCTCATTTTTATTTTGGAAAATTTTCCCAACGGGGAAACAAATAACGTCATGCGTTCGTATGACTCCCGCACCCATGAAATGACCATCGAAGGTCCTCATGTTAACGGCACACCACATATATTATGAAAGTACTATTTACTTTGATGCTTATTCTGTTCATCAGCCACTCTTACAGCCAAATCGCAAGCACAACAGAGGCAAACAACGATAAGAACATTTATTACCAGGCTTTGACGCAATACGTCAACTTCGAACAAAGAGATCATGGAGTAATACTTGACACTCTTTATATTGAAGATGACAACAGGTTAACAGACAGCTTGCTGTTACAAAGCGCGCACACGGTATTCATAAAATTTAAGTCTGCGGATATTTCCACTTACTTAAAAACTCACCAGGGGATCATTCTTTACAAAGTGCTTCCTCTCAGGTATGAGAATGGAGAATTCTCTGTTTCATTTTCTCCTTCCTTTGTTTCTCACAAGAAAAAGCAGCGAGATACAAATAATGTCAACTACGGCAGTTACAGAATAGTTTATAAGTTTGATGACAACAGGTTTGTATTCCAGAGAGTGGAAAATCACGTTATTGGAGAATCGGTGGCTGCGCATTTTTAGAGCACCAAAAAAAAGACCTCCATTTCTCATGAATCGGAAATTGAGAATAAATTGCTCTTATTGTGGATTCCGAATAAAGCAATGAAAAAGAAGCGCGCGTTTGCTTCGCAGAAACCTGCTCAACAAACGCGCGCGACCAAAGAGTTCAGGCAGTATTTTAAGCCTGTAATTTTTTTATTCCTTCACCAGCTTCGCCGTTTTCTTTTCAGCACCGGTTTTCAATTCCAAATTGTAAACTCCGGAAGCAAGACTGCCAAGTTCAACTCTCACCTTTGAATTTGTGACGACAACCTGCTGCGTAAGAATTTCTTTTCCGCAAACATCAGTAACGATTATCTCCGCCATTCCATCTATTGTGGAAGGTATAGTGCAAATGGCATACTGAGTAACAGGATTAGGATAAACTGAGAACTTCTCATTTACCGGTGCTTGTACTCCGTTTGCAACATCATCACCCAGGGTGATAAATCCGCAATTGGGATTTGAGCCGTTCGTATTATTGAAATCAAGCAGCTTCGTGTAATTGCCTGTTTCAAGACTGAAGTTGAAAACAGTTCCATAGTTATTGTCGCCCCCGGATGATGTTGTTCCGCAGAGAATTGTTCCGGCCAACATCAGGTTTCCAAGAGGAGCAGTTCCGTCAGCAGTGCTGAAGTCAAACAAATTTGTGAAGTCGCTTCCATCAAATTCAACACTGAAAATAACGCCATGATTGTTGGCTCCGCCCTGGGTTGTAAGGCCATAGAGTTTTCCATTTCCCTGCATCAACGTGCCTTTCGGACCTCCGCCATTTGTTCCGTCAAAATCATAGAGGTTCTCATAGGTATTATTAGAAAGGTCGAAGCTGTAAATGACGCCATCGTCATTAGCACCTCCCATGGAAGTCATTCCGTATAATTTTCCATCGTTGGCCTGTATGAGACCGCCATAAGGATTTGAACCGCTTGTGAACGCAAAATTATAGAGATCAGAATACACGCCATTGTCAATGTCAAAACTGTAAATTGTTCCCAGGTTATTTGCTCCCCCGGATTCAGTAACTCCATAAAGTTTGCCATCGGTTCCTACTATAGGGCTGCTGTATGGATAAGACCCGGTTGACATTGACATATCGTAGATGTCTGTATAAATTCCGGTAGCCATATCATAACTATAAATTACTCCGCCGAAATTGGCACCGCCGGAAGAAGAATTGCCATATAGGATGCCATCCTTTTCAACTACTCCGCTTGTAGGATAATCACCATCGATGATGTTGAAGTCATAAACATCCAGGTAATCTCCATTATCCGGATCGTAGCGATAAAGCGTACAACTTGCATAATCACCGCCCTCGAAGCAGGTACCGTATAAATTTCCATCACTTGCCCTGAGTAAATTACCCATGGGCATCCAGCCATTCGGATAACTAAAGTTATGAACTGTTGTGAAGTCCGATCCGTCAGTCTTCATGTTAAAGATGGTGCCGCCGTTTAAAATGCCGCCGGATTGAGTAGTACCCCATATCTCAGGGTTTTGCGCATGAACAAATTGTGTGGTGATGAGAAGGATGATGCAAACGAGTAGATTTTTTGTTTTCATAATAAGGAAGTTTTGTTATTACAATACTAAGAATAATTTGTCCCTGTTTCAAACAATTTTTTTTACCGAAGCGGGCATCATCAACAACGTGAGAACTTTGTCATGATGAAATTCAAGTCCCGCAATTAAAATTTCCGGATTCAAACTAAGTTTGGAGGCAATGAAATTGTTTTTAATTTTTCCTATTCATTCTCATTATGACTATTCAATCGCAGAGTCAACTTCAATCCGGTGCAAATGAGATTTCCCCTGAACAAGAAGTAATGCACGATTGTGATCAGCGCGTTTTCTATGAAATTTTTATCCGCTCTTTTTATGATTCAAATGGTGATGGCATTGGTGACTTGAATGGCATTACCCAAAAACTCGATTACCTGCAGCAGCTTGGAATCGGCGGACTGTGGCTCACGCCATTCAATCCTTCACCAAGCAATCACAAATATGACGTCACCGATTATTTTAATGCGGATGAGAAGTATGGCACCCTCGATGATTTCAAAAAGTTGGTGAGCGAGGCTCACAAGAGAAATATTTTGGTATTGATGGATTTGGTCGTGAATCACACAAGCAGTCAGCATCCATGGTTCAAGGCAGCAGTACAAAATGATTTGAGGTATCGCGACTATTATGTTTGGAGCATGAATCCAACGCCAACCAAAGAAGGAGGATGGTATACGCCGCCTTCCGGTGTCGAGGTTAGTGAAGAAAAATATTATGCATACTTCTGGAAAGGAATGCCCGATCTGAATTTTGACAATCAGGAAGTGAGAAAAGAAATTATTGCCATTGGAAAATGGTGGCTGCAAGAAACCGGCATAGATGGATTTCGGCTTGATGCAGCGCAGCACATTTACGATCCAAACAATCCGGCGAAGAATGTACAGTGGTGGAAGGAGTTTACTGATTCATTGAAACATGAGAAACCTGATGTGATCTGCATCGGCGAATGCTGGAATACCTATGCGCGCGTAGCTCAATACACAGCCGCGCTCTCGGGCGCATTCAACTTTCAGCTTTCACGGGCAATTCTTAAGAGTTTGCAGAAGGAGAAGAATAACAGCATTGCAGAACTGCTTTCGAAAATCAGAAGTGAGTGTGCGAAATATTCTGACTACTTCATTGATCCCATTTTCCTCAGCAATCATGACAACAACAGAATCCTGAGTGATCTTGACACAAGCAATGAAAAAGCAAAACTGGCGGCATGTATTTACCTCACGTTTCCCGGAACGCCTTTCATTTATTACGGAGAAGAAATCGGAATGCGCGGCAAGAAGCCAGACTCACTCATCAGGGAACCCTTTCTCTGGGGTGATGATGAAAAAGAAACGCAAACACATTGGGAAGTTGGAATCAATTCAACAGATAAAACTGTTAAGCCACTCAGTGCGCAGTTGCATGATCATTCCTCTTTTTACAATCATTACAGGAAATTAATTGCGCTGCGAAAAGAAAATGATGCGCTTACTTCCCGTCATTTGGCCGCTCTTGATTTGAAAAATTCACAACTGCTGTCATACACGCGCGGCGAAGGCGAGCTGCTCATCATTCATAATCTTTCAGGGCAAGAAATCACACTCATATTACCAGAGGCCTTGGCAATTTATTCCCGTCAAATTTTTTCTTCCCCCAAAAAAATTCACCTGAAGAAAAACGAACTCACGCTTCTCCCCTATTCCACTATCATCCTGAGCCAGTAGTAAATCGAATTATCTTTGTAACAGTTTTCAGATCGTGTATCGTAATACGTAAATCGCGACTCGTTTTTCAACCCGGCTCCTTAGTTCAACGGATAGAATGTGAGTTTCCGAAACTCAAGATACAGGTTCGATCCCTGTAGGGGCTACAGAGATCGCGAATCGCGATACGTGTATCGCGATTCGCGATCTCCTACATCCTCAGCGTTTCACTCTTGCGAATGTATTGCAGTGTTTGATCGAAGCCCGCTTTATTAATGGGTATGCTTGAGTACTCAATATATTTTTCACGCATTTTCTCTTCATCATCAGGATTTGAAGCCGCATCTTTCATGTCAAGCATGTATTGCCTGAAGTCAAAGATCAGTTGCGACTCACCAATATCGCCATGACCCGGAACCACGGTGACATCAGCATACAGGTCAAGCATTTTGGTTTGGGCAGAAATGTAGTTGTCAACGCTTGATCCCACGTGCTCATCGAGATAAGGATGATACTTATTTAACACCACATCGCCGGTGAATAATGTCTTGTGTTTTTCCAGATATACGATCACATCATCGTAGGTGTGCGCCTGCCCGATGTTTTTAATCAGCACCGTTTCCTCTCCGAAGTTCATCACCAGGCTATCAGAAAGCCACACGTTGGGCATGTCTTCTTTTGCATTCGCTGCATTCCAGAACTGAACCCCATAATCACCGGCAATCACGGTGGGATGATCGTACAAATGATTTCCTCCCGTATGATCTTTATGAATGTGAGTGTTGATGATGTACACCTTCTTTCCTTTCGCCTTGTTGTCCACCCATTGGTGCAACCGTTCGGCGCTTTGTTTCATTTTGGTGTCAATCACCAGCACTGAGGTGTCACCGATCAGTACACCACTGTTGCCTCCGTCGCCAAGGATCACATAAAAGTGATCGTCAATTTTGTGAACATCCAATCCAAAATCAGAGCAGCCGGTGAGAGAAACTAATCCGACGGAGATGAGCAGAGCAAAAATAATTTTGGCTGAAAACCTCATGAGGTAAGAAGTGCGCAAAGGTATCGAAATCAATTTCTCAAAATAACGAGCAAAGTTATCTGCCAATGCCCCGGATGTTTATCTTTGCCCATCAAATTTCCCCGTAATGAAAAAGCTGTATTTCATATTCGCCGCAGTATTCCTCTTCATTCTCGCCATGACACTCGCTTTCTGCTATTTGAATTTTAACCACAGCTAAATCGTGAATCGTGAACGGGTGAATGGTGAATGGTGAGTCATGAATTCAGAGCAACGAGAGAAGAATTTCAATCTGATTTTTTGCCTGCATCATATTGCCTACCGCCTATTTTTTTTGCCTATTGCCTACTGCATATCGCCGTGAATCGTGAATGGTGAATTGCGAATTCAGAACAACGAGAGAAGAATTTCAATCTGATTTTTTGCCTACTGCCTATTGCATATCGCCAATTGCCTACTATCAACTTTAATGAATCGTGAACAGTTATTGAGTCGTTC
Source organism: Chitinophagales bacterium (assembly GCA_035638255.1). Taxonomy (GTDB): domain Bacteria; phylum Bacteroidota; class Bacteroidia; order Chitinophagales; family UBA10324; genus DASRAJ01. The sequence goes on along the minus strand of DASRAJ010000151.1, from coordinate 51,267 downwards.
CCGACGCATCGGGAGTGATCGTGTATTGTTTTCCTTGCCTACTGCCTACTGCCTTACCATTCATCCTTTTTCACCGCCTTACTTGGTAATCGCATGCCGGCTATCAGATCTTCAAGGAGATCATTGAAATATTTGTTCGCTTCATCCAGGGTGTTGTAGTTGTCTGCAATGTTTGGATCGTTGGCGTTGAAGAGCTTTTCAATTGGAAAATAACTGGGAGCCTGAATGTTGATGTTCTTTATTTCATAGCGATACTTCCCGTCTTTGAAACCGATCTCGAGCGTGTACTTAACGATCCCCGCCTGAACTTTCACATTGTTCTTCATCCGGTAGACAGGGAAGGCGGGCTTCAGAACCAATTTTCCATTTGTTGAATCCATTTGCTCAACAATGCCGGTTGGATTTTTATAAAACTTGTGAAACCAGTTTCCTGCACGCTTAAACAATTCGATTTTGTCAGCACCTTCTTCGGTCACCACTTCCATGTAATATACCTGACTGTTTTCTTCACTTCGTGGCATGTCGGGTGGTAATAGCTTGTCTTTATCCTTTTGAGCATGGGCCCAAACGGAGCATGTAATCAGCAGGGTAGTGATTAAAAATCCTTTTCGAAGAAAGTTCCGATTCGGGGTACCCGGGAAGGATCGGCGGGATCCTGCAAATTTTCCAAATAACCTTATTGAGTTCGACATGCTGAAGAAATTATTTTATGAGAAAGGAAGGTGCAAGTTATCCAAAAATACTGCCACGAATCAGGTGGCTTTTCAACAATTTGCAACCCTGATTTCCATTGAGAACAGTGAACAGAATTTTGTTAATAAAAATCACGCTGAAACCCTTGACATTCCTACGTTTTCAGCATTTAATAATGTAACTTTGCGCTTTCATTTCACAAGCAAATTTCCCTGTAAAAAATGGTAGTTGAAGAAGTAAAAGTTGCAAAGAAAAAGAACACTGAATATACTGCAGATAACATCCAGGTGCTGGAAGGATTGGAAGCGGTTCGCAAGCGACCATCCATGTACATCGGCGACGTAAGTTCCCGTGGATTGCATCACTTGGTTAACGAAGTAGTTGACAATTCTGTTGACGAGGCATTGGGCGGTTACGCGAAAAATATTGATGTGATTATCAATGAAGATAATTCCGTTAGTGTAACCGATGATGGCCGCGGAATTCCCACCGAGATTCACAAAAAAGAAGGACGGTCAGCGCTGGAAGTGGTCATGACCGTGCTTCATGCAGGCGGTAAATTTGATAAGGACACTTACAAAGTCTCCGGCGGTTTGCACGGCGTAGGGGTGTCGTGCGTGAATGCGCTCTCGACTTATTTGCGCGTGACTGTATACCGCAATGGCAAGATCTACATGCAGGAATATGAGCGTGGTAAGCCGCGTGAGAAGGTAAGGGAGATTGGACCTACCACAAGGACGGGAACAGAAGTAATGTTCCTTCCCGATGCTACGATTTTCAAAGTCACGGAATACAAGTACGATACGATTGCGGCACGCCTCCGTGAGCTATCATATCTCAATAAAGGGGTTCGGCTCACGCTCACTGATAAGCGGGAGAAAGATGAGAAAGGAAACTTCTCAACTGAAACGTATTACTCTGAGGGTGGTCTGAAAGAATTCGTCCAGTTTCTTGATAACACAAGAGTGCCTCTGATTGAAGAGCCGATTACCATGGAAGGCGAGCGTGATCAGATAAAAGTGGAAGTGGCGCTTCAGTACAACAACACCTTCAACGAAAACGCCCATTCTTACGCGAACAACATCAACACTATTGAAGGTGGTTCACACGTTGCGGGCTTCAGAAGAGCGTTAACACGAGCTTTCAAATCTTATGCGGAAAAAAATAGTCTCTTCGGCAAAATTGATTTTGAAATTACCGGTGATGATTTCAGAGAGGGATTGACTGCCGTCATATCGGTGAAGGTTCCTGATCCGCAACTTGAAGGGCAAACAAAAACGAAGCTTGGAAACTCTGAAGTAGTGGGTGTGGTGGATCAGGTGGTCGGAGAATTTCTTACTTACTATCTCGAAGAGCATCCGCGGGAAGCAAAGATCATCATCAATAAAGTAGTGCTCTCGGCTACTGCAAGAAATGCTGCACGCAAAGCGCGTGAGTTGGTTCAAAGGAAAAATGGAATGGTGGGAACAGGCCTGCCCGGCAAACTTGCCGATTGCGCAGATACTGATCCTGAGAATTGCGAAATCTTTTTGGTTGAGGGTGATTCAGCAGGTGGCACAGCCAAGCAGGGAAGAGACAGAAAATTCCAGGCTATACTACCGCTTCGGGGGAAAATTCTGAACGTGGAGAAAGCAATGGAAAGCAAGATTTACGATAATGAAGAAATCAGAAACATGTTCACGGCGCTCGGTGTTCATCGCAACGATGCGAAGGAATTGGTGCTCGACAAAATGAGATATCACAAGATCATTATCATGACGGATGCTGACGTTGACGGAAGTCATATTACCACCCTCATTCTCACGTTCTACTACCGTTACATGAAGGAACTGATTGAGAAAGGTCACGTGTACATTGCAGCTCCCCCACTGTATTTGGTGAAGAAAGGCAAGGAGCAGCGCTATTGCTGGGATGATGATGAGCGCAAGCTTGCCGTGAAGGAATTAGGCGGTGGCAAAGATGAAAGTGTAGGAATTCAGCGCTACAAAGGTCTTGGTGAAATGAATGCCGAGCAATTGTGGGAGACTACGATGAATCCTGAAACGCGTACCCTATGGCAGGTAACAATTGACAGCGCTGCTGAGGCCGATCACATTTTCTCAATGTTAATGGGAGATGATGTTCCGCCACGCCGTGACTTTATTGAGAAGCATGCGAAGTATGCGAAGCTGGATGTCTGATTTCGAATTGTCTCATAATCATTCGGCATGATTTTGAGTTAATGACCTCCTAAAAAATTCCATGAAAAAATATGTTTTAATTTTTCTTTCAGTCCTTGGAGTGTTATCGACTTCGGCTCAGCAAGCAATCAGCGATCAATACATTCCCGACATTCTGAAAAATAAAATGGCGACAATGTACCCTGATGCTAAAGGCATTTATTGGAAGCAACCCATGCCGGGATTTATGGACGCTTACTTTTCAATTAACAAACACAAGTGCAACGCTACCTTCCAGGTTACAGGGGCCTGGGTGAGTACAGATTTTGAAATTGATCCTGCTGATTTTCCTGACACAGCTTCTCAATATCTCACACAACACGTTGATAAAGTTTCGCGCTACTACCGCAGTGAATCCAAAGCGAAAGGAATCCAATATTCTGCTGATGCGAAAGTGGGCGGCGAAGTGCTGCAGTTTATTTTTGATAAAGAGGGTCACTATTTGATGAAGGGTCCGAGAGATTGATGATTTTGTTTTGCCCTTCTAACGGCAAGTATGAATTTAGCGGGGCAAAGATTTTCTATTCACAAAAAAGAAATTTGTTATTCATTTTTGAAACTTTAACTTGCATCAAAATCCAAAGTCAATGAAAAAAATAATCATGCTGTTGGCCAGTGTTTTTTTCTTCGGAATTATTTCCGCACAAACCATCAATGCCGACCTTATTCCTGAAGTCGTGAAAAATAAAATGCAGACTAAATATCCTGAAGCGAAGGGGCTTTACTGGAGAGAATCTGCACCCGGATTTGTTGAAGCCAATTTCAGTTTGAACAAGCAAAAGTGCAATGCCATTTTTGTGACAACGGGCGCTTGGGTTAGCACTGACTTTACCATCACGAAAGAAGAATTCCCACAAGCCGCATCTGACTATCTTATCGGAGTTGCTTATGCAGATAAGGTCACCCGCTATTATCGTTCTGAATCAAAAGCCAAAGGCACACAATATTCTGCGGATGCAAAAATTAATGGTACCATGTACACTTTCATTTTTGACCAGGATGGGAAGATCGTGATGCGCGGAGTGAAGGACTGATTCAAATTTCTGCTCAGGAAAAATCCCGTTCAAACTGAGCGGGATTTTTTTTACAATACAGCTTCGAAATGATTGTCTTTCAACCTTACCAGGTTATCATTCTTGTTTGTTCATTGCTGCTGTTTTATTTCAGCACCGTTTCTTTTTTTCAGAAGAAAGAAACGGTATCCCTCACCTTATTGCTTCTGGGAGCCTTTGCGCTCAGGCTCTTCCTGATTTTACGTGATCCTTTTTTGCATGATTGGGATGAGCACTTTCACGCGCTTGTCGCAAAGAATATGATCGCACATCCTTTCATGCCCATGCTCCTGGCAAATCCCGTTTTCCCCTACAATTACAAGGATTGGACTAGCAATCACATTTGGCTGCATAAGCAACCACTCTTCCTGTGGCAGATGGCCTTAAGCATGAAATTATTTGGTGTGAACCTTTTTGCTCTCAGGTTACCAAGCGCATTAATGGGAACCATTCAGGTATTCTTCATTTATCGTATTGGGAAAGTCTTAAAAAATTCCTCAGTTGCTTTTTTCAGCGCTTTGTTTTTTGCGCTTTCATATTATCAGCTTGAACTTACGGCCGGTTCCGGCATGGACCACAATGATGTTGCTTTCTGTTTTTATGTTACGGCTTCTTTTTGGGCTTTCGCTGAATATACCAGGACCCGAAGAATACACTGGGCAGTATTAATTGGATTGTTTTCCGGAGGCGCCATACTCAACAAATGGTTGACCGGACTCATCGTTTACTTTGGTTGGGTATTAAGTTTTTTGATCGCGAATAAATTTGTACTCAAAGCCTTATGGAAGCAGCGGGACGAAGTTCTCCGGATGATTTTGAGTTTAGCAGTTTGTGCGCTGGTGTTTCTTCCGTGGCAGATTTATGCGCATCTCCGTTTTCCCTTAGAAAGTGCTTATGAAACCAGCTACAACAGCAAACACATTTTTACAGCGGTCGAAGGACATCGTGGCGGTTACGCATATTACCTTCAGTTGATTCCGCTTCAATTCGGTTACATCAGCTTGTTGCTCATTCCCATTGGGCTATTTTCAATCTTCAAATCGCAATCATACAATCCTATTTTAAGAAATGCCATTTTGGGTTCTCTCTTCGGAGTTTATTTTTTCTTTTCAATCATCGTGCAAACAAAAATGCGTGGTTATCCATTTATGATGAGCGGGACTATCTTATTATTGATGGGTATTGCTATTGAAGAAATTGTGCGGTTCACAAACCGAAGCAATTTCATTTCCACAAAAAAATATTTTCTCTCTCTGTTGCTCCTGGGCATATTGGTGTTTACCCTGCTCCGGTTAAATGAAATTCTCACCGGCTCCTTGTTCACGATGGAAAAGAGCGGTGATAAGGATTACCGCCAAAGAAAAACTTATAACACTGAAATTTATAAGGAGCTCGATCAATTAGTGCCGAAGGGCGATCTGGTTTTTAACTGCAACCAGGACGAGGAGATAGATGCCATGTTTTTCTCCGGGCACACAGTCTATTCAATTTGCCCCAACAAGCGGCAATTAGATTCACTGGAAGAAAAGAAAATCAGGATTGCAGTGTTCGCCGATCGCAAAGACTACGAAATTCCTACCTACCTCAAAACAGATTCAAACAAACTTATGATCAACAGAAAGCTAAAATAGATTTCAATAATGAAAAGAACATTTCAGATCAGACATTTAAGGTCATGAACCCGTCTTAACTTAGCGGTGCAGAAAACTTCAGGGACTTTTATTTTGGATTCAACAATCCATTACTGCTTCGGAGAGATAATCTGAAAAATCTTTACGTCATTATCATAAGTACTCACAAGTTGAACGTTAAATTTCTCCTTGATGCCATTAATAAAATTTTCTTCTTCCACAATTACATGATCACCCGTTTGAAGCTGCTCCACTCCGGTGAATGAAACCTTCTGACCCTGCTCACCGAGCATTTTTACATAAAATAAAATGCTTTGCTGCCATTGCGAATAGATGATTTTATAGCCATCAATATTAACATGATCTTTTATGGTCTGTTTGAGATAGCTGGGAATTTCAAAGTACCAGGCTGTCCACGAAGGCTCAGAAGTGTAATAGTTGTCTTTAACAGTTTGTGAATAGGGATGGATAAAAATTAAAAACATTGGCACAAATGCAGCTACTGAATTTTTGAGTCCTAACTTAAATACTTCCTGAGTGCGAATGAGATCATAAAGCCAGCTCAAAAAAATTCCGACAATGACTGCCAACAGGGGAAAGAGAGGGCCATCGTACCATTCGAGTTTTGTTTTTGCTGAAGACACTACGATGAGATAAACGCCGGCACAAAGAATCAGAAACCAGGCAAAGTTTCGAAGACGCCGGTCCGTTTGCGCTACTCCAATCAGAATACCACAAGGCAAAAAAAGATACCAGTAAGTGTAGTGCCTGTTGATCATTAGGTCCCAATAATATGAGAAGGGACCTACGTGCTCGTCAATGACGGTGTTAAATCTTCCTGCAACTTCACTGTTCCAAACCGCTTGCACGTAACCGGGGTTCAGAGCTTCACGAAGGAAATAATAACCAATGCCGAAAATTAAAAAGAAGAGAAAACCGATGTAGAAATTTTTTTCTTTCAGCGTTATGATTAATTTTTTTCTTGCGATAATATAAATGGGAAGCGCGGGCGTGAACAAAAGGCCCTGAACGCCCTTAGTAAGTACAGCCAGTGTAAGAGCGATGAAAAAAAACAGAAGAAATTTTTTCTGCGCTCCGTCATTGCTTTCAACATAAATGAAATAGCAAAAAAGGTAAACAGTCGTTAAGAAAGTCAAGAGCGAATCATAGTCACCGGTTCTGGTCACATGTTCTGCAATATAACCTCCTGAAGTCACCAACACCAGAACAGAAATAAACCCAAGCTGAATTCTTTTCAAAAATCTCCAGCAAAAAACAAATACTATTGCGCACGTAAACAGAGCAGCTAAGGCCGCCGGAAGACGAACCGAAAGTTCACTTAACCCAAATAACCGGATGAAGATTGCCTGAATCCAAATCCAGAATGGAGGTTTGAGGTACCATAAATCGGGTTTGTTGTCATACATCACCACGAGCCAACTTCGGTTGTGCGACATTTGGTAAGAAGTGAGGACAACATGCCCTTCATCCCACAGGCGAATTGGTAATGAAGTAAGATGAAGAAAGATTGGGAAATAGCAGAGAATGGCTAACAGAACTATGGCAACAATGGCCATCGTCTTTGGATTCTGAAAAAAATTTTTCGTCATGAAATATTTTTCAGCGTCACTAAATACCAGGTCTTTAATTGGATTTTACTTTCCTCTTCCCTGCACAATCGTGCTAAAGGTATAGAGCAGAATCTTTATATCCATCATCAGTGACATATTCTCGATGTAAAGAAGATCATATTTCATTCGCTGAATCATCTGCTGAATATTTTCTGCATATCCGAACTTCACCATGCCCAGCGAAGTGATACCCGGCTTTACACGATGAAGATGCTTGTAATCGGAAGTGACGTTGAGGATCTGATCAATATAATATTTCCGCTCCGGTCGCGGACCTACGAGTGACATTTCTCCGCGAAGAACATTCATGAATTGAGGAAGCTCATCGAGCCGCCATTTGCGCATCACCTTCCCCCACTGTGTGATGCGTGCATCAACATGCGATGAAAGTTGCGGACCATTGGTCTCAGCATTTACGATCATGCTTCTGAACTTGTAAATCTTAAATAGCTTGCCGTGCAAACCCACCCGGTCCTGCGAATAAAAAATCGGGCCCGGCGAAGAGAGTTTCACCCTGATTGCAACAAACAGATACAGCGGTGAGAGAAGAACAAGAACCAGGGCAGAAACAAGAATATCAATAGAGCGTTTCATAATATATTGCCATTTTGCCATTAGCTCCGGGTAAATTTCAATGAAGGAAGCGCCAAGCAGGTGATTCATTTTCACTGAACCGGAGAGAATATCATACATGTCCGGAACAATCTTGATGATCACATTCCGGTCAGCTATCTGATTGAGAATTTCGCGAAGCTGGTGGTGCTCTGATGATTCAATGGCAACGACCACCTGCTTCACGTGATTGCCGCGGATGATACTTTCAAGTTCTAACATCGAACCCAGCTTCGGCATGTGCTTGCTTAAGCTATTTCCATTCCCATTCCCATTGCCGTTTCCATTTCCATTTCCGTTAACAACTTCATGATGATGTCCATGTCCATTATTATTCTCACCATTGGTATCAATAAACCCGATGAACTTGTAACCTTCTGCCTTTCCTTTTCCATTAATTTCATTGAAAGCTTCCACGGCGCGCTTATTCCCTCCAATGAAAATGGTGGGGAAGAAAACCACCCCGTGTTTCATTCTGATCTTCGCCGTATTCAGCACTAAAATTCTTCCGGCTATTGTGAAACCAAAATGCACGACCAATAAAATCGAAATCGCTTCATAGTAATCCTGATACCCGTGAATTCGATCATCAATCAGTACAGTAAAGAACAAAATGAGTACGCCTGTTAGCGTGACGAAAAATGTTCTGCTGATTTCATTTACACGCGACTTCAAATAAATGTTGGTGTAGGTTCCGGTCAAATAGTACATCAGTAACCAGCCATAGGGAATCACTATTAATCCCTGGACAAAACGTGCGTCATTGAGAAAAGCGGGAAATGCTTCAACAGGAACTTTATCAATAAAAAGTTTTCTAAGCGTAAAGAACATCGCCCACGAGCACAGCGCGCTCACATAATCTGCGATCACGTATGCTGCAATGCCCGAGCGTATTCTTTTGCCGTTCATGAATTTCAAAAGCTCACTAATTTGATATTGTCGAGGTAAATGTGCGAGTCTGTGCGTGTGCTGTCAAAAACCGCCTTAATCAAAATCTGATAGGTGTCTGCTTGCAATGAAGTCACATCATTCCCCATGTTGAGATAAATTTTGTTCCAAAAATCTTTCGGGTTAATTGTCCATTTGTAATAGAAAACATTGATTGCATTTTGAATACCAAACAACCCAACCTGAAATGATTGATCACATTTGTAATTCATTTCCAAGTAAACCGGTTGTCCTTTCGGCAAGGCATAGCTTCCCGACGTTCTTCCCTGATAAAAGGAATGATTGTGATCAAGATAAATAACTCCCCCACCAACGCCTTCAAAAACATCTGCAGCATCCGTGGTGCGAATCATGTTGGTGTCTCCGTCGAGTTGGTTGAAAAGGTTTCCCGCTTCAAAATCTTCAATGAAATAAAACTTGGTTGAAGGACGATAAGAGAAATGAGGCGTGAAGGGTAAAATTTTTCCGGACTCAAGGTTCAGCGTAACGGTGTCAGGAAAATAAAATGGATACGGCACGCGCGTCTCCGAAATTCCGTTGTCCCAGATGCCACCGGCGAAAATCATTTGTGTGGAACCGGAGTCAAGAACCGGAAAGGTCTTTGGCATTTCATAAGCTCCCACAATCGTGCTCTCATCGTACACCCATACGTCAGTAATTTTAGTGGAAGCGGTTCCCTCATCCGGCAATACTGAGAAACTAAAAGTGTCTATCTGAAGATAGGCGGGAACTCCCTCTGAAGGATTGATAACGTCGCAGGAATAGATGACGGAGATAAAACAGCCCGCAATAAATAATTTCAAGATGAGATTAGAAATTTTCAATACTCGCTTTTTATGCTGAACCTGAGACAACGGACTTCTTTTGTTATTATTATGTTAACCAAAAAGAAATTTTCTGAGAATTTTCAAGAAGAGAAATGCGGGCTTATGGGGCATTTTGTTTTTCTATTTTTTCCATAATCTGGTGAGCGATGCTCATGGCGTTGAATCCATCATTCAAGGTCACTGCCGGCTCTTCATTCTTTGCAATGGCATCATGAAATAATTCGAGTTCCATTTTGATGGAGTTGACCGGCATCACATCCGGTCGCTCAAAATTGATCCATCGGGATTCGGTACCGGTGTTCAGTTCCAATGCGAAAGGATTTGCAGAGTCACGTTTGTCAGAGAGGCGAATGATCTCGGTTTTCTTATCCAGGAAATCAATGCTAATGTATCCGTCTTTCTGAAACAACCTCATCTTGCGCATTTGCTTCAAAGAAATCCTGCTTGCTGTAATATTCGCAACACATCCATTATCAAACTCGATTCTTGCATTTGCAATATCGGGTGAAGAAGAAATCACAGACACACCACTCGCACTTATTTTCTTCACGGGTGATTTCACAACATTCAGGATGATATCAATGTCATGAATCATCAAATCAAGTACTACGGGAACATCTGTACCCCGCGGATTAAATTGAGCGAGGCGATGCGTTTCAATAAACATCGGGTTGATCACGTAAGGCTTAATCGCAAGGAATGCAGGATTGAATCGTTCCACGTGACCAACCATGCCTTTAACTTTTGTTTCTCCTGCAAGCTTTACCAATTCCTTTGCTTCCTCAAGAGAGTTCGCAAGCGGCTTTTCAATAAAGACGTGTTTCGATTTTTTAATGGCTGCAACTGCACAATCATAATGCGAAAGTGTATTCGTCACTATATCGACGGCATCTACCGCATCAATCAGGCTCTCAATTTCTGTGAAGCGCTTCACGCCAAACTCGCGTTCTGCATGCAGCGCATTCTCATCATTCGGATCATAAAATCCAACAAGTTCGTAGTCCCTGATTTCACGAATTAGCTTGAGATGAATTTTGCCGAGATGACCTGTTCCTAATACTCCAATTCGTATCATCTGCTTTGCTTCGAAGAAAAGAGGCGCAAAAGTAACCCCCAGAGGACATTATATCAAAGAAATTTCTGCCATTGATTTGATTCAGCAACCTGCCTGATGACCTCATTTCTTTCCCGCAGCAGCTTCATCAGATAATTTTTAAGGAAAAGCCTTTCAGCAATTTCTCCGACGAAACCGAATGGCGATTCAAACTCGAAGAAGTCTTTCATGATAGTATCGTCCCCCTGCTCAATAAAATAATGACGGTGTTGCATGAATTTGAAATCGCCATTTATCATTACGTCTTCAAAATAAGAAGGTGAGTTGAATGCAATGATTTTCACTGTCAGACGCCGGTAACTTCCGAAATGCTTTGCACGCCATGTGACGGTTTCACTCATACCGATCAGTCCCGAAGTTCTTCCGGCAATCACCCGCTCACCTGTATGCGAGGTGGAATGAAGATGCAGATCAATGCTTCTCGAAAGATCAAAGCAGCGCTGAATCGGGGCATGAATGTGAGTGATCAATTCAATCTTGCTCATTGCATTTTTTGATTGATAAACTGTGGCGGCAGCCAATGATAGTAGATGGGTTCCTTCACAATGAAAACTCCTTCCAATTGCGCTGACCTGAAAAAATTTGCCTCAAACTTTGAGCAATGCACGGCTTCTATCGGCCATTTCTCCCGCTGAATCTGAATCATCCGCAACTTTCCATTGAGTACAGAATACGCTCTGTCAATGGTGCCGATGGTTTCTTTCAACCCTGGAAGTTCAGGTGGTGGCAGTTTATCGTTGACTTCATAGGACAAAAAAGATTCTTTCTTCTTCATTGAGAAGCAATTTCCTTCCGGATGAAAGGAAGCATGTTCTAAGTTGTAATCCGAAATCACCTTGCCTCCAAAAACTATTAATGGCATGTTCGTGAAGGAGCGAAAGAAGAAAACGCCCTTGCATTTTCCATCGCTCAGGTTTGAATCATCCACCAACAACCGAAATGCCACGTGACGATAATTGAATTGCATCCATGAAGGAAGAAAAGTTGGATGCATCCTCTTCAATTCGACATTTACCATTGAGATCATTGCCCTGTCATTGATTAGTCGTATTTTAATTTCCTTCGGAATAAAAGCTGCCATCTCCCCTGCATCCACGGAGAAATTAACGAGCTGAATGTGATGCAATTCACCTTTAAAACTGATTGGAAGTTGTTTGAGGAAATTCATCTTTTAAAAAGTTGAAGGAAGGAAATCCAGAAGATGGCGCCACCGTAGAGATTAATCAACCATGCAACAATCCATCCTTTCGAAATTCCAAGTAAACGAACCCGCCACACAAGTTGCCATAGCATAATCCCGCCGCTGATGCAAAGTGTGATGATCGTAGTTGCGGTGATTATTCTTCCTGTTAAAAAATTAATTGTGATAGAAGGAAGCAAAACCAAAACCCCGATCAGCATGACTGCAGAAAGATGACTCAGGTAATCAAATTGTTTCTCTCTCAGAAGAAATGAAAAAAGAAATTGCAGTACCCAGCCGCTTCCGGCAATCAACAGAAAATAAAACCCGCTTTGCGGGATGCTATCTGAGAGCACTTGATGAGTAGAAACGCCAAACAGAAAAGTGATGACGGTTGCAATGATGGCTGAAAGAACCATGAATACTAAACGATACTTCAAATTGAAATCCGGTGCACAATCAAATTTTGAGCGGCATGATTTTGCAGGAATTACAATCCTTCTGTTAAAAGAAATCAATTTGTAGAGACGGGTAATAAACCATCGAATAAATAAAAGATGCGTGATTCTCTCTATGACCGGAAACCGCTGCGATAAAATTTTTGTAAGCCCTTCCACGCCATAAAAAATATTTCCGCTCTGCAGTTCAACGATCGGAATTTCATTCCTTGCCCGGTTCAGATCAATGTTTTCAGTCCAGCTTTTTTTTTCGAATTCCGAAAATGAAATTCTGTCTGCCGGTTGAATCCACTTCCATTTCACAAACAAATTAGTATATGCCACGCACAAGGGGCATTGATCATCATACACGATTGCAAATTGATGTGACGTTTTCATTTCTATTCAGCATTTGTAGCAGGAACAAAATGGCGTTTCGCTCTTTTGCGAAGCTTGTAGAGGATGTAAAGATTGAAGAAGTGCATCCCGCCAAGAATCAGAATGATTGCTCCCACCTTTTTGCTAAGCATCTCAATCATCTCTTGTGAATTACTAATGGATGAAAGAATCTGCAGAGTAATCACCGCATAACCAATGTTGATGAGGTAAAATCCAACGAGAAGCAACTTGTTCACCGAGTCTGCGAGCACCGTATCACCATGAAAGATGTCGAGAAGAAAAGGTCTGCCATTTTTAAAAAGAGTTCTCCCAACCCAGATGGTGAGAAAAATACTCAGAGCCAGGTATGTGATATACGTGAGAATGTGGTAGTTCATGATGTTTTGATTTTAGAGTTCATTGAATTTATTCCTTCTGTATTTTCAATATATTCTGAAACTTAAGCTGAAAAAAAATTTACCGCAAAAGCTTAAGCAACGTATTGGCAAACCAGTTCTCATCAGATTTGATCACCACTTCGAGGGCATGATCTGCTTTGTGCGCAAAATCATGAATCTGATCAAGCATGTTCGTGAATGCTTTAACATCCTTGTTTTTCGAATCGCCTTCATAGCGACTCAACTCGTCGAGCACTTCAAAAATGGGTTCCAGCTCACGCCTTCTCCTTTCCTTCACGATCAGGCGAAATGCCTTGTAGATGTCCTTCTCCGCAAAAAAATATTCTCTACGTTCTCCTGTTTTCAATTCCTTCTTTACGAGTCCCCACTTCATCAGCTCACGCAAATTCATGTTGGCATTCCCCCTTGAAATGTTCAGCTCTTCCATAATTTCCTCTGCTGAAAGCGGCTCCGGCGAAATCAGGAGCAACGCATGTACCTGCGTCATCGTGCGGTTGATGCCCCAGTTGGAACCAAGCGTTCCCCATGCCTGAATGAATCGTGCTCTTGCTTCTTTGAGGTTCATGCAGCAAAGATAAAGTGAGATTTCCGTACTTTCAAATCTTTCTGAAACTTAATTTAGATACCTTCCGAGCTTCATTCACAGGGAACTTCATCATACCAACCATACGCTATCATACCAACCATACGCTCGAATTGTCCGGCAGAACTCAGCGAGTAAGAGCTTTCTTTACAATGACGCTAATACACTTCGTGTCAGCCTCGTTTTAGTAACGTCATCTCTTTTTTTTTCATTTCAAAAATGGTTCGTACTCTAAATAAAGCGCACAAGCAAAAATTTGCGGGGTTTTCTTTTCTACTTTTACAGAGTGATCACCGAAAAAACTATTGCATTTCACACCCTTGGCTGCAAGTTAAATTTTGCAGAAAGTTCTTCCATCAGCCGTATGCTGGAGGCAGAAGGTTTCAGGAAAGTGAAGTTTGAAGATGCTGCTGATGTATATGTCATCAATACTTGTTCCGTCACTGAAAATGCAGACAAGGAATGCAGAAGCATTATTCGCAAAGCGCTTCGCTTTTCACCAATAGCTCAAGTCGTGGTTGTTGGATGTTATGCGCAATTGAAGCCTGAAGAAATTGCTTCGATAGAAGGAGTTGATTTGGTGCTCGGCGCAAAAGAAAAATTCCGCATTGCTGACCATCTGAAGACTCTTCCTCAAAAAAAACTTCTGTCAGAAAAAGCCACTGTCTACTCATGCGATGTGAGCGAAGTGAATTTCTTCGAGAGCAGTTATTCCTTCGGAGAAAGAACCCGCGCATTTTTGAAAGTGCAGGACGGGTGTGACTACAACTGCACCTACTGCACGATTCCTCTGGCCAGGGGAAGAAGCCGCAGCGATACCATTGCTCATGTTGTTGAACAGGCAAATCTTCTTTCGGAATCAGGAATCAAAGAAATTGTTCTCACGGGGGTAAATATTGGCGACTTTGGTTTATCCCGGGAAAGCCGGGACAGGCAGAATGGAAACCGGGATGAAACATTTTTCGATCTGATACAAGCACTCGACGAGGTGGAGGGCATCGAACGTTTTCGCATCTCCTCCATTGAGCCGAATCTCCTGAGAGATGAGATCATCGAATTTGTGGCACAGTCAAAGCGCTTCATGCCGCACTTCCACATTCCTCTTCAATCCGGTTCTGATAAAATTTTGAAGCTGATGAAGAGAAGATACCTCTCGAAACTTTACACTGATCGTGTAGAAAAAATAAAATCTGTGATGCCGCATTGTTGTATTGGTGCTGATGTGATTGCTGGCTTTCCGGGAGAGGATGAAAAAGAATTTCTGGAAACCTACAATTTCCTCAATGAACTTGATATCAGTTACCTGCACGTGTTCACATATTCAGAACGCGACAGCACGGAAGCAATTCATTTAGGAAACGTTGTTCAGAAAGAAATTCGTCATGAGCGAAATAAGATGTTGAGGATTCTTTCTGAAAAAAAACAAAGAGCTTTTTATGAGCTGCACCTTGGAACAATAAGAAAAGTTTTGTTTGAATTACCAAACAAGGATGGAATGCAGGAAGGGCTTTCTGATAATTATATTAAAGTGGAAATTTCTACACAAAAACATTTAAGGGGAAAAATTAAACAAGTTTTGTTGAGGCAGCTGAACGGTGATTTCATTCTCGGTGAATTGCACCGCACTAAGGAATTATCGCTGTCGCATGTCGCTGCAGTTTTTTAACTTTGAAAAAATTTCAATCATGCTTTTGGAAGAAAAGAAAAAAGAATTAGTTGAAAAGATTCTTCGCTCAAACGATGAGGAATTATTGAAGGAAGTTGAAAAATTGATTCAGTCGGCCTCAGTTCAATCTAAGTTGCCAATCTTTGGAGAGTTCAAAGGAATGATCACCGTACCGGACGATTTTAATGAGCCACTCGATGACTTCAAGGAGTACACAGAATGAAAGTGATCATAGATACACAAGTTTACCTGTGGTATATCAACGGGGAAAAAAAACTGACGAGCGCTTCAAAGTCTGTCTTCGAGAGTTACGATACTGATCGTCTTATTAGTGTAGCTTCAATGTGGGAAATTGCTATTAAGAACAGCATAGGAAAATTACCTTTAAAAGTCCCATTTCAAAATCTCTTTCATCGCCAGGGTTATAACTACATTCAAATCAGTGATGCGGCCTTGAACCTGCTTCATAAACTTCCCTACTATAAGCATCGTGATCCTTTCGATAGGATGTTGGCAGCTCAATGTCTTTCAGAAAATATTTCGATCATTAGTTCCGATTCTGCATTCGATCTTTACGGTGTCAATAGAATCTGGTAACGCAAGTCCGACATCAACAATCCGAAATCCGAAAACGACTCAATGTATCCCACCATATCTGATCTGATCAAGGACCTTACCGGAATATATATCCCGTTGCCGATTCAGAGCTTCGGCTTTATGATGGCAGTTGCATTCTTATTTGCTGCATGGACGCTTGCTCTCGAACTGAAGCGAAAGGAAAAACAGGGATTGCTTCATGCTGTTCCGAGAAAAATATTGGTGGGTAAGCCGGCAAGTGTCAGCGATCTGGTGATGAATGGAATCATCGGCTTTATTCTCGGCTTCAAGATCATTGAAATGATTTTGCATTATCACGACCTGGTGGAAGATCCGCAGGATTTTATTTTATCCACGCGTGGCAATCTCATCGGAGGAATTGTGGTCGCGGGCCTCATGATGTTTTTGAAATATCGTGAGAAAGAAAAAGAACGGCTGCCCAATCCTGAAGAGAAAACGATACTCGTTTCCCCTTATCAAATGGTGGGCGACATCACCATCATTGCGGCCATTTTCGGTCTGCTCGGCGCAAAGATTTTTGATAATCTTGAACACCTCGACGATTTTTTCAAAGATCCGCTCGGAGCAATCTTTTCCTTCAGTGGCCTTGCCTTTTACGGCGGATTGATTTTGGGGGCCGCAGGAGTTTTATGGTACGCCCGTCGAAATAAAATCCCGCTGGTGCACATGCTGGACAGTGCGGCACCCGGATTGATTCTCGCGTATGGTGTTGGACGAATCGGTTGTCAGCTTGCAGGAGATGGCGACTGGGGAATCGTGAACATGCATCCAAAACCTTCATGGTGGTTTCTTCCTGATTGGACGTGGGCTTTCAACTATCCTCACAATGTTATTCAGGAAGGGACGTTGATTCCGGGATGTACCGGAAAATTTTGCTACCAGCTTGCAGAACCTGTTTATCCAACGCCACTCTATGAAACTACGATTGCCATTCTCATTTTCCTCTTTCTCTGGAGCATCAGAAAAAAAATTCAAACCCCGGGAATGTTGTTTTCAATTTACCTTGTCTTAAATGGCATAGAGAGATTCTTCATGGAAAATATTCGTGTTGACATACGATATCATTTCCTGGGCATGACTGCAACACAGGCTCAAATCATTGCAGTCATAATGGTTATACTTGGAATTGCCGGCATAATTTTATCAAGGAGGGGACGTTCAACTCAAACAACACCCTGATATGATTTTTCGAAGAAAGAGTTTCTGTTTTCTTCTCCCTCTTTTTATTCTTTCATCCTGCGGCGGGCCGAGTTACCTGCTGGAAACATCGTTTAATAAAAGTGCTGTTCCTCCCGTACCGGATTATGCGAATGAAAAAAATTGGGCTGCCCTTCCGGATAAAAAAGATCCGGCTGACAGTGTCCCCAACAATCAATTTAAGAACAACGAAGCGACTGCCGTCGCGGATGTCTTTTTCATTCATCCTACCACATTTACTGACAAGCCCAAGAATAAATTCAAGTGGAACGCTGATGTAAATGATGATGCCTTGAATAAGAAAACAGATAACACGACCATTCTCTACCAGGCGAGTGTTTTCAACGGCTCATGCAGAGTATATGCACCACGGTATCGGCAGGCGCATTTCTCTGCGTTCTTAACAAAAGACAAAGGGGATGCTCAACGCGCTCTCGACACTGCTTATGCTGATGTGAAAAAAGCATTTCAATTTTATCTCGTTCATTACAATCAGGGAAGGCCGATCATCATTGCATCGCACAGCCAGGGAACGATACATGCCTCCCGGTTGCTGAAAGATTTCTTTTCCGATTCATCACTGCAGAAAAAATTAATCGCTGCTTATTTAGTGGGAATGCCGATCAATGCTGATTCATTGAAAATGATTTTGCCACCATGCACTTCTGCCGATCAAACCAATTGTTTCTGCACCTGGAACACCTTTGAGAAAAATTATTATCCCCCGTACTACACAAATGGATTGAACTGCGCTGTATGTACTAACCCGCTTTCATGGAGAAGCGACACTGCTTTTTGCGATGATACTTTAAATGAAGGCGCCATACTTTTTCGCTTCAATCATGTATTGCCGCAACTATGCGATGCGCAGGTGCATGATGGCATGTTGTGGGTTGAGAAGCCGAGTTTCCCGGGAGCATTTATGATAAAAACAAAAATTTATCACCGTGCTGATTACAATTTGTTCTATGTGAACATCAGAGATAATGTCAAGGAGCGCGTAGAAAATTATTTCAGGAAACAGAATCCTTAGCCAGATATTCCCGAATGCCTCCTCTGGGATTGTATAGACTTTCTTTTACAAACTCCTTGTTACCGATTTCAGAAACTGGCGCCACTCAGCGATGGAGATAATTCTGATCTGATTTACCTGCTTGAGATTCCGCAATTGCTTATCACCGGTAACAATGAAATATGACTTAGCTGCGAAGGCGAGATCAATTAGATAATTATCGTTTACATCAGGGACACGATCGAATCGTAAATTAATTTCGATCATCTTCAGAACTTTCTCTATAATGTCAAGGTAAACTTTCGGATTGAAGGCCAGAGGATTCTTTACACGCTCATAATTCATCGCCCTTTAAATTTCCTCCCAATGTTCTTTGCAACTGAAGATTGTGATATCTAATACCACATGCCATCTCACCAATTCATCCAACTGATTATTAATGCAAAGAGAAACAATGCTGCTTGTGTCAATAATAACACGATCAAGGTGATCCTCATTTTGCATGGCGAACTTGCCTTACTATTTCAACAATCTCGCTCATAGGAATTTTGCGGCGGGTTTTCTTCCTTCCTTCTCTGCTAATTCTTCTTGCCCCATCAAGCAATTCTTTCTTCTTCAATGCTTCTAATAAGATGCGTTGATCTGATACACGAAGTTTTCTTACCCGCACAGCAATCTGTCTGGCAATATCAGTATTTGATTTTATTGCGACCTGCATTACGAACATTTTTCCAAGTAAAGAAAATTATCGCTGAAAATATTGGTTGATCCCTCCTCTGAGATTATACAAATTCTTCATCCCGAATTTTTCCTGCAGCCGCTGAATAACGATGTGGCTTCGCATTCCAACCTTGCAATAGAAAACAACTTGTTTGTCTCTTGAAATTCTTCCCGCTTGTTTCATCACTTCTTCAAACGGAATTAACTCGCCGCCAATGTTTTCTTCTTCATGCTCCAATGGCTCACGCACATCAATGAGCTGAATGTTATTTCCGTTTGTAAAAATTTTCTTCAGCTCTTCTGCTGAAATTTCTTTCACCGCTTCCGGGGATGATGTTCTGTGACAAAACATTTCAAAGTCATGAGAAGAGCGCAGCGGTGATAATTTGATTTCTTCAACAGCTTCGTCATCGCGCCTGAAAGAAAATGTTTGAAAATTATTGGTGAGTAAATCAACGTTCAGAATTTTTCCGGCAAGCACCTCTCCGATTCCGCAAATCATTTTGATCGCTTCATTCGCCATCATCATTCCAATCAATCCCGGAACAACTCCCATCACTCCTGCTTCATTACAATCAGGTTGCTCCTCCGGTTTGGGAGGATTAGGAAATAAGCAGCGATAAGTTCCGCTGCCATTGTAGTTGAACACACCAACTTGACCGCTGAATTTAAAAATTGCTCCTGAGACGAATGGCTTGCCGAGTTTCACGCAAACATCATTTACCAGGTAGCGCGTGGGAAAATTATCAGACCCATCAACAATAATGCTGTAGCCTGAAATAATTTCCGTCGCATTTTCAGAAGTAAGAAATTCAGGGTAAGAAATGATTTTGACCTCAGAATTCAATCTCAACAATTTTACTCTTGCAACTTCTGACTTCCAACTTCCGATCTCCGAAGCTTCATACAAAACCTGCCGATGCAGATTTGAAAGCTCTATTTTATCGCCATCTATAATGCCAATTTTACCGACTCCTGATGCGGCTAAGTATTGAAGGACAGGAACTCCAAGCCCGCCCGCACCGATCATCAACACGCTTGCTGCTTTCAGCTTTTGCTGACCTGACTCGCCGATCTCATTGAGCACGATTTGACGGCTGTAACGTATGATTTCTTCGCTTGTAAAATTATTCATCCCTCATTTCGCCCGGATTAATCGGGCTGCAGTATTTTCAATTTTCTTTTTGCTCTATAAACATTACGCTCCACGGAGCTGTCTTAAATTTCGATTTGCACTTTTGGATTCAATTTCAAAAAACTTTATCCCAATCCTTCCAAACAGGTTCATATCCCCGGGCTTCAATCATCGAAGCAACTTCGCGTGGGGAACGTTCATCAGAAATTTCAAATTGCTCCAACGCATTCAACCGGCAGGCATATCCACCCGGTTCTGTTTTCGATCCTGCGCTGATGGAAGTGATCCCGAGCTTAATCACATGATCACGAAATCCAGGCGACTCGCGGGTGGAGAGTGAGAGTTCAACATTCTCATTAAAGATTCTCCATGCACAAATCAATTGCACCAATTCTTTATCGCTCATTGGGTGATTAGGCTCCCGGAATCCAACTGCCGGTCGCAATCGCGGAAATGAAATCGAGTACTTCGTCTTCCAAAAAGTTTTTTCGAGGTAGTCAAGATGCAAGGCCGTAAAGAATGAATCTATACGCCAATCTTCTAATCCCAGCAAGGCGCCGATACCAATCCGGTGTACCTCAGCTCTTCCCAAACGATCGGGTGTTTCAAGACGATAATTGAAATTACTTTTCTTTCCCTTTGGGTGATAGAGCTTGTAATTCTCTTCATGATATGTTTCCTGATACACCAGGACTGAATTTACGCCCGCTGCAATCAATCGCTCGTATTCATCCTGCTCAAGTGGCTGCACTTCAATCATGATGTTGGAGAAATGTGCACGCAACAACCTAATCATCTTTTCAAAATAATCTGCACCAACGGCTTTGGTCGCTTCACCACTCACCAGCAAAATGTGATCGTAACCCATCTGCTTGATTACTTCCGCTTCACGAAGCATTTGCTCTTCACTTAAAGTCAGCCTGTCAATTTTGTTATCATAACTGAAGCCGCAGTAAGTACAAATGTTTTGACATTCATTGGAGAGATACATTGGTATGTACATCTGAATCACATTGCCAAAACGCTTGCGCGTGAGTTGATGGCTGAGTTGTGCCATCGGTTCCAAAAATTTTCCCGCAGCCGGAGAAACAAGCGCCATGAAATCTTTCGGAGTTGCGCTCCCGTTTTTCTCCAACGCAGCAATCACATCTGCCTCAGTCTTTGAGTAGATGGAAGCAGATACTTCATTCCAATTGTATTGATCAAATATTTCTCTAAACCTCATTGTTATTTTTCCTTGCGCCTTTTCGTCTTTGCGAGAAAATTTTTGTCGCGCAAACACGGAGAGTTGTTTATTGTTCAAGAAATGCTGTCAACGGACTGCTCGCTTCAGCAAAATCAGAAGCTATTCCAAGCCTTGCTTCATAAGCAATTCTTCCTGCTTCTACTGCTAACCTGAATGCCCGTGCCATTTCAATTGGATCATTTGCAACAGCGATTGCAGTGTTCACCAACACGGCGTCCGCACCCATCTCCATGGCTTCGGCTGCATGTGATGGCGCACCGATGCCTGCATCCACCACAACAGGAATTTTGCTCTCCCGAATGATGATCTCGAGCATTCCCCGTGTCTGTAATCCTTTATTCGAGCCGATGGGCGCCCCGAGTGGCATTACAGCGGCCGTACCGACATCTTCTAACTTCTTGCACAAGACAGGATCAGCGTGCACATAAGGCAACACGATGAAACCACGCTTCACTAATTCTTCCGCCGCCATTAGTGTTTCTATCGGATCAGGAAGCAGGTAACGCGGGTCCGGATGAATTTCCAATTTCAACCACTCCGTTTCTAAAGCTTCTCTCCCGAGCTCTGCAGCGAGGATGGCTTCCTTTGCGTTGCGAGCGCCGCTGGTGTTTGGCAATAATTGAATCGGCATTGATTTGAGAAACAATCCTAAATCTTCCTGATGCTTTGAAACATCAATCCGCTTTAAAGCTACTGTCACCATCTGCGTTGCCGATGATTCAATGGTTTGCGCCATGATTTTCTTCGAAGAAAATTTCCCCGTGCCGAGGAAGAGACGGGATTGAAAATGTTTGCCGTTGATGATAAGAGGTTTCATGCTTCAGTTTCAAGTTTGAAATTGTTTGTCCGCAGGACTCCTTCGGAGAGTTTGTTTGTTCCGAAGGAATCCCGATGGGAAAGTTGTTTGAGGAATTCTTTTCCTGCTTTAACCGGATCGTGAGAAAGATTTATAGCAGAAGAAACGGCTACTCCGTCAGCTCCTGCTTCTAAAATTGCATGCACATCATTTAGCTGAATTCCTCCAATAGCGATAATAGGCTTTGTGATTTCTGCTATTCGGGCTTGCTGAATTATTTTTTTTATTCCTTCAAGCCCTAAGAAAGCATCAAGATTTTCCTTTGTTGAAGTAAAACGAAATGGACCCAATCCGAAATAGTCAACTTCAAAATTTTTTGCAGTGAGTAAATCTTCCAGCGAGTGAGTTGAGCAGCCAATGATTTTTTCTTCACCCAAAATCTTCCTTGCTTCTTCTACTGATTCATCTTCCTGACCAAGGTGAACACCATCGGCATTCACTGCTTTTGCGATTGACACACTGTCATTGATGACAAGCGTGGCGCGATATTGATCGCAAATTTTTTTTGCTGCTTCGGCAATCATCAACCATTCATAATTTGATGAAAGGATTTGCTCTCTCCCAACCGCCGTCCCGATTTTATCGGGACGGGGTTTCTTCACCCGCAACTGAATCCACTTTACTCCTGCTTCACATGCAATGCGCACTTGCTCCTGATGTGTTCGGTCAGGAAGATCCTGGGTGAGATAATGAAGTGTGGCAATGGATTTACGCATGTTCTGAAATTAATTTTATGCGGTAATGATTTCCAAGTAATCCTTCTGAGCTTCTCAGAAATTCAAATGTGTATGCTTTCGCTGCTTCACAGGAAGATTTCAAGTTGAGTCCTTTTGCAAGCGATGCAGTAATTGCAGCGGACAAAACGCAACCGCTTCCATGTTTCCTTAAATCACTTAGCATTTCTGTTTTAAAAAAATGTTCCCTTCCATGTTCAATCAAAACATCACAGTGATCACGCTGCAGATGAGAATAGCTTTTCAAAAACACATTGGTGAAACGCCCCATTCCTTTTGCACCCTGCAACGCTTCTTCAGCGTGCATCAGTCTTTTTGCTTCATCGCTGTTTGGAGTCACAAGAAATAATTGTGAAAGAATTTCATGTACCAAATTTTCATCTGCTTCCTCATGAAATTGAAATCCTGCGGAAGCGCGAAGAATGGGATCCCAAATAATTTTTACATGCGGATATTTTCTTCTGATCGCTTCAACCAATTGATCGAGTACTTCGAAACTTTGAATCAAACCGATCTTGAGAAATTCTACCTCGTATTTCTTCAGCAGTGTGTCAAGCTGCAATTCAATTTGATGCAAGGGAATCCACGCTACTCCTTTGAACTCATCTTCCGTTTGCAATGTGATGGCACTGCAGACACCGAATCCGTACACACCGGTTTGCTCAAAGGTTTTGATGTCGGCGAGAATCCCTGCACCGCCCGTAGGATCAAATCCTGCAATGCTGATCACTTGTTTGATATCTGTTCGCACAGCGATTGAATTCGTTTAAATTTTTCAACGGGATCTTTCGACTTCCACAAGCTTCCCAGCACAGCGACTCCACTGAAGCCCCACTTCTTCGCCTGCTCAATCTTATCTTCATCCACACCGCCCAATGCAATTACGTTATAAGAAGTTTTGTGCAGCATCTGCTCCAGTGAATCCTGGCTGAACGTACTCTTGTAACCCACTTTTGAAATGCTGTCGAATATGGGACTGAGAAAAACGTAACTGTAGCCGGGGTTTTCAATCTTGAACGAAGTAATAGTGTGATAGCCCGCCGTAATTTCAATTTTCGGTCTTCGCATCTTGATATACTTCATCTGCAACCAGTTCTTGATATAATTTTTCTTTAGGTGCCGTCGTGTGAGGTGAATGCCCCGCAACCGGAATGGAATACAAAGCTCATGATGAGAGTGAAGAACAATCCGGTTGTGATACTTCTTGTCAATTCTCTCAATGTAGTGACGTAATGTATTCGTTGAGAATTTAGGTTTGCGGAGATGAAAATGTTGCATTCCTGCTTTGAACATTGCCTGCACATCATATATCTCGTGCTCAAATCCTTCCGGGCTTGAGATCACGATCAGCTTAAACTCTCCGTTATGACTATTGCCTGACATAAATTTCACTTCCTGTTTCAACAAACTCTTTTGATTTTTCTTTTAGTCCTTCTTCCAATGAATCATTTACAGCGATGTGCATCTTCTCTGCATAGTCCCGGACTTCCTGGGTGATTTTCATGGAGCAGAATTTTGGTCCGCACATGGAACAGAAGTGAGCCAGCTTTGCATTTTCACCCGGTAAAGTTTCATCGTGAAATTCTCTTGCAGTATCAGGATCAAGCGAAAGATTGAATTGATCTTCCCAGCGGAAATCAAATCGCGCTTTGCTTAGAACATTGTCACGCAGTTGGGCCGCGGGATGACCTTTGGCGAGGTCAGCAGCATGTGCCGCAATCTTGTACGCAATCACTCCATCCTTTACGTCTTTTTTGTTTGGAAGACCGAGATGCTCTTTGGGAGTTACATAACACAACATCGCACAACCGTACCAGCCAATCATCGCAGCGCCAATGGCTGAGGTGATGTGGTCATAACCGGGAGCTATATCAGTCGTCAAAGGACCAAGGGTATAGAATGGCGCTTCATGACATTCCTCCAATTCTTTTTCCATATTCACTTTGATCATCTGCATAGGAATGTGACCGGGGCCTTCAATCATCGTTTGCACATCGTGCTTCCATGCAATCTTCGTGAGTTCACCCAGTGTTTTGAGCTCTGCAAACTGTGCCTCATCATTTGCATCGGCAATACTTCCGGGACGCAGGCCATCGCCAAGAGAAAATGCAACGTCATAAGCTTTCATGATGTCGCAGATATCCTCAAAGTGAGTATAGAGAAAACTTTCCTTGTGATGAGAAAGACACCACTTCGCCATGATCGATCCGCCACGACTCACGATGCCTGTAACACGACTCGCAGTAAGCGGTATGTACCTGAGAAGAACTCCTGCATGTACAGTGAAGTAATCAACGCCCTGCTCCGCCTGCTCGATCAAGGTGTCGCGATAAATTTCCCATGTAAGATGCTCTGCTACCCCGCCGACTCTTTCGAGCGCCTGGTAAATCGGAACTGTTCCAATCGGTACAGGGGAATTGCGGATGATCCACTCCCGCGTTTCATGAATATTTTTTCCTGTCGAAAGATCCATGATGGTGTCAGCACCCCAGCGGCACGCCCACACTGCTTTCTCCACTTCTTCCTCAATAGAAGATGTGACCGCACTGTTGCCGATGTTCGCATTGATCTTCACTAAAAAATTCCGGCCGATGATCATCGGTTCACTTTCGGGATGATTGATGTTGGAAGGAATAATCGCTCTTCCGCGTGCGACTTCATCTCTCACAAACTCCGGAGTAACTACTTCAGGTATTGCTGCGCCAAAATTTTGTGAAGGATGCTGCTTCATTAAATTTCCATAGTAGTCAGGCGACTTATCCGCTCTTTGACTTTCTCTTACAGCCACATACTCCATTTCCTGCGTAATGATTCCTTTGCGTGCGTAATGCATCTGCGAGACATTGGCTCCGGATTTTGCACGTAACGGCCTGCGGATATTTTTAAAATGAATATTGCTTTGACCGGGATCACTAAATCTTTCATTGGAAAAGTGAGAAGTGAAACCGGAAAGCTCTTCCACATCGTTACGCCCGATAATCCAATTTTCCCGGAGGCGCTTCAATCCTTCACTCACATTAATACCTGCTAACGGATCCGTATACGCACCGCTCGTGTCATACACTGTGATCTTCATCTTTTCTTTTCGGATGCTACCGTTCTTAACCTCCACCTCATCACCGGTTTCAATTTCACGCATGGCAACTTCAATGCTGTGCAACTTTCCTTTCACATAAATCTTTTTTGATTTCGGAAAGGGTGTTCGTGTTATGGTTACCTGTGATGGAAGTTTCGATTGATCTTTCATGGATGAAAAAGTTATTTGTTTAAGTGTTAATTTTTCAATGACCCAAAACGCTGTCTTACATCTTCAGTCTTAAATCTTAAGTCTCTTTTAACCTCCCTGGGCAGCTTCAATAATAATCACTTCATCATTTTCCTGAAGTTCAAATTGACTCCAGCTTTTTTTTGGAATCACTTCCGCATTTATGGCAACGGCCATCCCGCTTTTTTCAAAGAGAGATAATTTTTTCAGAAGAGCAATCAATTGACGCTCTTCATGCAATTCAATAATGTTGCTGTTGACTTTGATTCTCATTTTTCATTTCGCGTTGTGATTCCCGTGACGGAGGTACCAATATCCGTGAGTTCAAACGAATTCATGCTTCACCGGAATAATATCCTGTTTTAACCTGGAAAACTTAAGAGGCGGGATCATTTTACTTTTCCCTTCGCAGGAATTACCCTGATCAGGTTTTGAGGGTTTTTGATCTCAGCCCCCCGAATAATCGGGGGACACCCCTAAAGTTTTCTGCCACGAAAATATATAATTGCTGAGAAAGAAAAATTTATTCAGGCACTTGCATCTCGACCGTGAAATAAAACTTGCTTCCCTTGCCGGGTTCGCTGTCCACTCCCATTTCACCGTGCATCATTTCTACCAATCGTCTTGCAATGGAAAGTCCCAAACCGGTGCCGCCGTATTTTGAAGTGAACGGATCACCCAACTGAGTGAACGGCTCGAAAATGGTTCTATATTTTTCTTTTGAAATGCCGATGCCTTCATCTTCCACTTCTATAATAAGCCTTACGACATTTCCGGTTTTGCCTTCACGTTTTATCCGGGCAACAATTTTTCCATGCTCGGAAAATTTCACGGCATTGCCGATGAGGTTCACAAAAATTTGTTGTAACCGCATTTCATCGCCAATAAGTATTTTGGGAACGCTCTTGTCAACGAGGGCTGAGATTTTCAGGCTTCGCTCGTTTGCTTTTGCCTTAAAGGAGCGAATTATTTCATGAAGCAATTTTCTTACCTCGAATTCGCGATTGATCAGCGACAGTTTTCCCGATTCGATCTTTGAAATATCAAGCAAGTCATTGATCAATCGCAACAATGAATCGGCGGAGTGATGAACGATTTCAAGGTATTCCTTCTGCTTTCTATTCACTTTTGATTGCAGCAGCAAATCAGTGAAGCCAATGATCCCGTTCATGGGAGTGCGAATTTCATGACTGATATTGGCCAGAAACTGGCTCTTGGTCCGGCTGGCTTCTTCAGCAGCATTCTTTGCTTCTTCCAGAGATTGTTCATAATATTTCTGTCGCGTAATATCTCTGCCAAGGACTGAGACACCCAAAATTTTTCCCTCATTGATTTTAATAGGGTTGAGAGAGTATTCCACAAATATTTCTTGTCCGTTATTATCATACCGGTCTACTTCCTGAAACGATTCACCATCTAATGCTTTATCATACCATTCATTCCACATCAGAGCAACTTTTTCAGGAAGGTATTCCGTGATCTGCATGCCCTGCTGCAATTCGATATTGTTAAACTCTTTAAAATTGTTTGCAAATGTGGTGTTGAACCGGATCAGGCGCTTCTCACGATCAACCGACCAGATTGATTCTTCACGATTCTCGATCAATGTTGAGAGCTGCGCTTCTCTTTCCCTCAATGCATCTTCCATCTGCTGGCGCTCAGTAATGTCAATGATGGTTCCAACAATACGTACCGGCAGGTTTTTCTCATCGTGTACCAATTTCCCTCTTGTCTCAAACACGAGCATTTCACCTGAAGGCATCTTGATTCGATAGTTATGCTGATACATTGGCGTTAAGCCATAGAGATGATTTCTGAGTTCCTCAAGTACCGCCGGCAAGTCTTCTCTGTAAATTGTTTTTTTCCAATCCTCAAATAATATAGGCGCTGTATTTTCTTTCAAGCCACGCAATTTTCTCCACGCTTCATTGAAGGTGACCTGATTGGTAATAAGGTTCCACTCCCAAATCCCCACATTGGTTCCTTCCACCGCCGCGTTGAGTAACAACTGACTGCTGCGCAACGCGCGCTCGGTTTGCTTGCGCCGGGAGATATCAAGAATGCTGACGACATAAACATCTTTTCCATGGTATGTGTGCGGACGTGAAAACACTTCAATATCAAAACGGCTTCCGTCTTTTCTCACTCCGGTCCATTCATCGAAAACGGTTTGCTTCTTTGAAATCTTCTCTTTCATTTCGGGTTGAAATGAAGTATCATAGAGGGAAAGAATCTCCTTGCCGCTCAATTCATCCGAATCATATCCAAACATTTTGGAGACTGCGGTGTTGAAGTCAATAATGATTCCTTGCTCGTGAATGATGATCGCCTCCAAACTTTCTTCCATGAAATAGCGCAGACGTTCCTGGCTATCCTTGAGTACCTGCTCTGCCTTGATGCGATCAGTGATGTCTGATGCAAGGGAAGAAAAGAAATCTACTTGTCCGCTCTGATTCCGGTGAGCGATGATGACTTGCGATGCGTGAAACTCACTTCCATCTTTTCGTCTGAAGGTAGTTTGCCCATCCCAAACTCCATTCTTTGAAGCGGCAGGCATTGCTTCCCGGAGAATTAATTCAGCGCATTCTTTCGACATCAAATCATTAACAGTCAGCTTGCTCACATCGTCACCGGCGCCATAGCCCAGCATCGTCTTTCCATGCACGTTCATGTATCGAATACCTGATGCATCCATCATGGCAACTAAGAATGGGCTTGCCTCAATGATGGAGATGAGACGCTGCTCTTCAATCTTTTTTTCACGCAGTTCGGTAATATCTTTGAAGGTGAGAATGCGAAGATCACGGCCATGGAATACCACACTCTTGCTGATCACTTCAACATGCCGAATCATGCCCTGCATATCAATCATCTCCCGCTCACCCTGAAAGAGCATCTTCTTTCTGAAAAGCTCACGCAGGCCCTCATGTTCTTTGGGTGATGTGAAAAGGAACAATGATTTCCCCACTACTTCATCATGACTGCACCCGAAAATTTTCAGCGCCGCCTCGTTCGCGTCGAGAATGATTCCGTTTTCATGAATGGCAATGCCTTCTGAACTGCTTTGGAGCAGGAACCGCAAGCGCTCATCACTTTCTTTGATCGCATCACGCTGCTCTCGCCTTTCAGTAACGTCATATAATAAAATGATCCGCCCGGTGATTTGCTGCTGTTCATCAGTGAGGGGTGTGACTTTGAACAATCCACGGAAGCGGGATTGATTTTTTCTGAGTGCGAATGTTTCAAATTCAAATGGCTCTTCCGGTTTGCACGCTTCTCTCTTTGCAATAAATTCTTCTCTGCACTCTTCAGCAATCAGCATTTCAATATTCCCTTCATTTATAAACTCAGCCTCATCATAACCTGTGAGCGCACAAAAACTTTTGTTCACTACCACAATTTTAGAATCAATGTCTTCTACCAGCAACGCTTCATGCAACAGCTCTACAATACGTTGATGAAGCGTTGAATGAAAAACGGGAGTTACAAGATTCATAATGAACTAAAATTATTTTACTTTTTTTATCCTGTTAAGAACTGCATTGAATTCTATCTCAATTATTAATTCAATCCTGCATAAAGACATCCCACAACTTCATTAAGCATAACGCTGTGAAACAAAAATTTCCTGAAGAGTTTTCCTGAAGAAACATTTGAAAAGCCCGGTTTTACAGAATAAAATCTATTTCGAGGTAAATTGGTTTCCAAATAACCTTAAAGGTAAGACTTCACAATTACAAGTTTTGTACGGAGAATTTGCAGAAAAGTTTGTTTTGCTTTCTTTGTTTCTTTTCTATTTTTACCCGAACCCAATTTCTCTCCCTGAAACAAAATTTTATTGACACCAAAATCACTCGCGCATGAAAGTTTACGATGACAAACATATTAAGAACATTGTGCTGCTCGGTGCATCCAAATCAGGTAAAACCACACTGGCTGAAACCATGATGTTTGAAGCAGGGTTGATAAACCGCCGCGGAAGCGTGGAGGAAGGCAATACGGTCTCCGACTATCACGAGATTGAACAGCAGCGGGGCACCAGCGTGTACGCGACGCTCATGCACACGGAATGGAAAGATTATAAGATCAACATTATTGACACCCCGGGGCTTGATGATTTCATAGGTGAGGTAATTGCCGGCGTGAGAGTAGCCGATACGGGTGTGCTGGTTTTGAATGCGCAATACGGTGTTGAAGTTGGTACTGAATTGATCTGGAACTATGTGGATCAATACAACAAACCAATCATCTTCGCCATTAATCATCTTGATCACGAGAAATCAAATTTTGATGAAACCGTTGACCAGGGGAAAAAGCGTTTCGGCAAAGCATTCACGCTGATGCAATATCCCCTGAATGAAGGAACGGGTTTCGATGCAATCATCGATTTGCTGAAGATGACGATGTATAAGTTTGGCGCAAATGGTGGTAAGCCAGAAAAACTCCCAATTCCGGATTCAGAAAAAGCAAGAGCAGAAGAGCTGCACAATCAATTGGTAGAAATTGCGGCCGAAAATGATGAGAAGCTGATGGAATTATATTTTGAAAAGGGCACGCTGGATGAAGATGAAATGCGATTGGGTTTGAAAACCGGTATGATGAAGCACACAGTATTTCCTGTATTTTGTATCTCAGCAAAGAAAGACATGGGTACCGGCAGGTTGATGGGTTTTATTGACAACGTTGCACCTTCAGCATCGGAAATGCCGGCAGAAAAAACAGAAGAGGGACAAGAATTTCCCTGTGATCCTAAAGGGCAAACGGTAGTTTTCATTTACAAATCTCTCATTGAACCGCACCTTGGAAATCTTTCTCTTTTCAAAGTGATGTCGGGTGAGCTTTCCGCAGGAATGGATCTTACGAATGCTGAGCACAATTCTTCGGAGCGCATCAACCAGCTCTTTATTGTGGATGGAAAAAACAGGAACCCCATCAACAAGCTTGTTGCCGGAGATTTGGGTGCTACATTAAAATTGAAAAACACGCAGACGAACCAAACACTTTATGGGAAGGGAAATGAAGTGAAGATTGCTCCGATTGAATTTCCGCAACCTCGCATCAGTGTCGCCATTGTTGCGAAAAATAAAAATGATGATGAGAAAATCAGTTCAGTGCTTGCAGACATTCATCGTGAAGATCCAACACTGCTGATTGAATATTCCCGGGAGTTGAAACAGGTGTTGCTGCACGGTCAGGGTGAGCTGCATCTACAGGCGACCAAATGGCGGTTGGAACACATTTACAAGATGAGTGTGGAATTTGAGAGAATGAAAATTCCATATCGTGAAACAATCAAGAAAGAAGCGCGTACGACGTATAGACACAAGAAACAATCAGGAGGCGCGGGACAATTTGCTGAAGTGGCAATGATGATTGAGCCCTTCCGCGAAGGATATAAAGTGCCCGGTGATTTAACGTTGCGCGGAAAAGAAGAGATTGATTTGGACTGGGGTGGCAAGCTGATGTATCACAACTGCATTGTTGGCGGAGCAATTGACACTCGCTTTCTTCCATCCATTCTGAAAGGCGTAATGGATAAAATGACCGAAGGACCAACAACGGGTTCTTATGTGCGAGACATCAACGTGTACATATACGATGGCAAAATGCATCCTGTAGATTCGAATGACACTGCATTTAAGATCGCGGGGACTATGGCGTTTAAGGAGGCATTCAGGCAGGCCGATCCAAAAGTGCTCGAGCCGATTTATGATTTGGAAATTCTTGTACCTGAAGAACAGATGGGTGATGTAATGGGAGATCTGAATACAAGGCGTGCGATCATCATGGGCATGGATTCACAGGGAGTGTACCAGGTGATTAAAGCAAGAGCGCCGCTTTCTGAATTGGATAAGTATTCTAACACACTTCGTTCTATAACACAGGGCAAAGCGAGTTTTAAATTGCGATTTGCAGAATATCAATTAGTGCCGGGAGAAATTCAGAAAAAACTCGCCGAAGAATATCAGAGGCATGCCAAGGATGAAGCATAAATGCTTTGGATTTCCGGAAAGATCCCCGATAGAATCGGGGCAAGCAGGACAAGTTAAATTATGAAGTTAGCTTGATTTTTGCTCAGCAATTTCAATTATCTATATTCCTGTTGTCGTGTATTGCATTTAATTCACATTATATCATCATTGATTGTAGATTGAAATTAAAAAGTAGTTTATAACATTCATTAGCACAAACACACCAAAAAATGAAACAATTATTCATTACAATTTGTATGATAACAATTCTGTCATGCACTAAAGAATCGGGAACGAAGACTCCGGATTTTCTTCCATCCTACGCGGAATTAAAATTAACGGATACAACAAAAAAAATCAAGGTGTTTCTCTACACTAACTCCGGTGCTTTAAAGCATGATTCTGTATATACTTTTGGCCTTGATTATCAAACTAACGTCAAAGCCACAGATGTATTCACCGACGCCTTGTGGTATCTTCATCACAGACTTCAAACGGGTGACACAACTCTTGTATACAAGTATCCTTACTCTGATGTTATTGCTAACGCAGGCAGTCTGTATGCATACCCCGACAGCGCGCTTCAGGCTGATCCCAAATATGCAAATTTTAAAACATGGTTTCAACGTCTGGTAACCAACTGGATGGTTAAACATGAATGTACCGAGTGCAGCAATATTGTTGTTAGCCCGGCAACGTCGCAATACTTCTCCAAGATTACCTGTTCAGTGAACTGAAACAGATATAGAAGAAAGTCATGAGGATTAGTAGCAGGCGAAGGATAAAGCTTGATCAGCTTGCACTTTGCATCCTCAGAGAGGTGCATCGAAGAGAATTCATCGAAAGAAAAGATAAGTCGTAAAGTTTAATTTTCTTCGCAGCAATTCTCTCATGAACCACACTTATCGAACCTTGTTGCTCATAGCATTCAGCTCACTGCTCCTTGCTGTTTCTTCCTGCCAGCCCAAAGCTCAGTATGATACCATTGAAAATCCAATGAAGGGATTTGCGCTAAACGCGAATGACTCCTTCCGGGGAGCAAAATCAATTCAGGATCTTTCATGTGATCTTTTTCTTGCGCTGCAAGGAAAAATAACCTTTGAGCAACTAAGGCAGTTCACTCCCGATTCTGCGGACATCGCAAACATATACATGCTTACACAAACTCCCCCACCATCAGGCGGTGAGATAAAAGCGAATCAGGATTCCGTGCAGCATATTTTGCATTCCGGATTCTTGGCCGCACAAAGCAAAGCGGCCGTATTGCACACTGATTGGAAGGATGCAACACTTACCCGCGTGATGATAATTGAAATTGAAAACCAAAAACTACCCAGCAAAAAAATTGTGCTCGAAGCAACTGATGGCAACACCACGTTGCGGGCCAGCGCCAAGTGCATGAAGATCGGCGAGCGATGGTTTATCGGGGAAGATATCCGGTATGGCGTTTAGTAACTCTGAAAATTTTCCTGATTATGCATAAGGTTTTGTCCGGGAAACCCAAACAATGAAACCAGAAATCATGGAAAAAATAGAGGACGTCCTGTTTCGCCTCTCAGCCGTGAAAAAAAATTTTTTTCCTTCAATCGTGTGAAGTAAGAAGAAAGCCATTATCTTGACAAACTTTTACAAAACAAAAATCACAGTCCTATGAACCGATTAGAAGAACTCAAAAATTACATTGCCGGATTGGAAACAGATTTTACCAAATTTTATGACAAAGGAAACCATGCCGCCGGTACACGGGTACGGAAAGCCATGCAGGGTTTGAAGAAACTTGCCAATGACATCCGTGCAGAAGTGCAGGCAAAGAAGAGCGAAGGTGGAGATCAGCCATAAAGGTTGTCAACTTTATATAGTAAGCTCTCACCAGGCACCTGACACTTTATTGTGGTAATGGTTGCAGATCAATGAATCTCTTTCCATCACATGAAGTTTTCATGGTGTGCACATTGAGTAACAATTTAATTACTCAGTCATGATAAATATATTATGAGCATTTGGAGATGGAATGGTAGACCATTGCCAACTAAGGAATCATTTTAAAAGAACTATCCGGCCACCAGTTTTTTATACCTGAATCGGTGTGGAGAAACATCTCCCAACCGCTTCTTTTTATTCTCTTCGTATTCTGAAAAACTTCCTTCAAACCAATACACATTTCCATCGCCTTCGAATGCGAGAATGTGAGTAGCCACGCGATCGAGAAACCAGCGATCGTGGGTGATGATGACAGCACATCCCGCAAAATTCTCCAGTGCTTCTTCGAGAGAACGCAAGGTGTTTACGTCAAGATCATTTGTCGGCTCATCGAGCATGAGCACATTTGCTTCTTCGCGCAGTGTGAGTGCAAGATGAAGGCGGTTGCGTTCTCCGCCGGAAAGCACGGCAATTTTTTTCTGCTGATCATTACCATTGAAATTGAATTTGCCAACGTAGGCGCGCGAAAGCACTTTGTAATTTCCGATCTCAATCCAATCCGTCCCGCCGCTGATCACTTCATACACTGTTTTGTCCTGATCAATTTTTGCATGATGCTGATCCACGTAAGCAATCTTCACCGTGTCACCAATTTTGAATTCGCCGCTGTCGGGTTTTTCCATTCCTAAAATCATTCTGAACAACGTCGTCTTTCCCGCTCCATTCGGTCCAATCACTCCGACAATTCCCCCCTGTGGCAAATTGAAATTTAAGTGCTCGAACAATTCTTTTTCACCAAATGCTTTCATCACCTCTTTGGCTTCAATCACATTAGCGCCGAGTCGCGGTCCGGGCGGAATAAAAAGTTCGAGCTTCTCCTCTTTCTGTTTTGTTTCCTCGCTCACCATCTTCTCATAATTCTGCAATCGTGCTTTTGATTTTGCCTGCCGCGCTTTTGCTCCCATGCGCACCCATTCCAATTCGCGCTGCAATGTTTTCTGCCGCTTCGATTCCTGCTTTTCTTCTGTCGCCAATCGCTTTTGCTTTTGTTCCAGCCATGAAGAATAATTTCCTTTCCACGGAATTCCTTCACCGCGATCAAGCTCCAAAATCCATCCTGCAACATTGTCAAGAAAATAACGATCGTGTGTGACTGCGATCACCGTGCCTTTGTATTGTTGCAGGTGTTGCTCAAGCCAGAGCACTGATTCGGCATCGAGGTGATTGGTGGGCTCATCAAGTAAAAGAATATCAGGTTGCTGAAGAAGCAAGCGACACAGGGCAACCCTTCGAAGTTCGCCGCCGCTCAAATTTTTTATTGGTGAATTTCCTTCCGGACAATTCAATGCATCAAGGGCACGCTCGAGCTTCGAATCAATTTCCCATCCATCCACGGCATCAATCTTCTCCTGGATTTCTCCCATGCGATTGGTGAGTTTCTCCATGGCCGCTTCGTCCATCGGCTCTGAAAATTTGTTGCTGATCACTTCGAATTCCTTCAACAGATTCATCACCGGCTGTACTCCTTCACTCACGATTTCATAAACTGTCTTTGTTTCGTCGAGATGGGGCTCCTGCTCCAGCATACCGATCGAGAATTCCTTTTCGAACTGAATCTTGCCCTGGTACTCGGTATCTTTTCCGGCAATAATATTCAACAAGGTGCTCTTGCCGCTTCCGTTCAAACCAATGATTCCAATCTTCGCTCCATAGAAAAATGAGAGGTAGATGTCCTTCAAAATTTGCTTGTTATTGGGAGGAATCAGCTTCCCCACGCCCTGCATGGAAAAAATAATTTTGTTGTCAGCCAACTTGTAAGATTTAAGATGTAAGAATTAAGACGTAAGATTTCGGGGCGCAAATGTAAGTTATAGCGTGAATCTCCATTATGTCTTGTGAATATTTTTGGAACTCCCAGCACGCGAAATTTGGCTGTTGTGAAAAGTTATTTTGAAATGAGTTTTATTTCCAAAAGTCTCATGGAATTATTGCCTTATTTTTTCTTGGTAATTTGCGAGGAAAGTATTGCTCACTATGCTTCGTGGAAAAATCAGTTTTTATTTAACCGCACTATTTTTCATTGCTGTAAAGTTTTGTTTCTCGCAACAAGCATTTAATCCTT
The DNA here is from genome assembly GCA_035638255.1 of Chitinophagales bacterium. Lineage (GTDB taxonomy): Bacteria > Bacteroidota > Bacteroidia > Chitinophagales > UBA10324 > DASRAJ01. Next base: position 15,080 of record DASRAJ010000151.1, on the reverse strand, counting down.
CCACACTGGATGATATCATTCAATCAGAAAAAAATTCTGCAGCGTTAAAAACCTCTGCAGCCGGTTCTATTGCTACCGATAATTACGATTTGATTTACATGCGCGCTCAATGGCAAATTGATCCACGCATCTATTACATCAAAGGTGACATCACATTCTGCATCAAGCCGCTCTTGGGTGATCTGCAGGACGTCTTTTTTGATCTGAGTGATTCGCTGCAATTCAATGCCTTCATTTTTCACGGAATTACTTCCGCCAATTTTACACGAAGCGGTGATAATACAATTGAATTACATCTTGCAACTGCAATCAGCATAGGAGCAATTGATTCCATCACACTTTCTTATGAGGGAAAACCACCGAGCAGCGGCTTCGGCAGTTTCACACAATCATCACACAACGGCGACAGCATCATTTATACCCTGAGTGAACCGTATGGTGCGAGCGACTGGTTTCCTTGCAAAAATTCTTTGACTGATAAAATGGATTCGATTGACATCATTGTGCAGATGCCTGCCGGAGACCGCGTGGGAACTAATGGTGTGGTGGTAGAAAATTATTTACTCAATGATTCAACGCGCATCATGCATTGGCGCAGCCGCTACCCCATTGCAACCTATCTGGTAGGAATTGCTGTTACCAACTACATGGAGTTTGATGAAAATGCGCCGCTGGCTGACGGTGACACCGTGAAAGTGATTGAGTATGTGTACAAAGAAGATTCTGCCGCCTACGCTGCAAGCCCCGGTACAATAATCCCGATGATCCAATTGTACTCTGATCTCTTTGGTGATTATCCCTTCAAGGAGGAAAAGTACGGACACGCACAATGGAACTGGGGAGGCGGTGAAGAACATCAAACGATGAGTTTCGTTTGGTTTCCGAACATCTACGAATTGATTGCGCATGAACTGGCGCATCAATGGTTCGGTGATAAAATTACATGCGGCTCATGGGAGGACATTTGGCTCAATGAAGGGTTCGCTACATACCTCGCAGGACTCACTTATGAAAATTTTGGCGGGCAATATTGGCTCCCTTACAAAATCACGCAGCTCAATCGCGCACTGAAGGATTCGACAGGATCCGTTTTTTGTGATGACACCACCAGTGTGTCACGCATCTTCAGCGGAGCACTCACCTACTCAAAAGGAATGTATGTCCTGCACATGTTGCGCTGGAAATTGGGGGATACGATTTTTTTTCAAGCCCTCAATGATTACATCAACGATCCTGATCTATGCTATGGTTTTGCAAGAACTGAAAACCTGAAACAACATCTTGAAGAAGTGAGCGGATCAGACCTCACAGAATTTTTCGACGATTGGTTTTACGGAAAAGGATATCCCTCTTATCACATCAAGTGGAGCAATAACAGCAATGGTACAGTAACGATTGCTGTTCATCAAACACAAAATAATCCGTCAGTTTCATTCTTCAGGATGCCGTTGCCTATTGAATTGAAAGATGCCCAGCACGATACTATTGTGAGAGTAGAAAATCTTTACAATGATCAAAGTTTTGTGGTTGGCCCCTTTGCTTTTATTCCTGATACACTGAAGTTCGATCCTGATTTGTGGATTGCTTCGACACACAACACGATTGCGTACGATGCATCGCTCGCAAATTCATTTTTTATTTTCCCGAATCCCACGAGTGACAAGATTCAAATTTCTTATCATGGTGTTGATCCCGCTACAGAAATTTTCATTTATGATTTAAGCGGGAAAGAGTTGAAATATGTGCTTGCGATAAACTCTGGTTTTTATGACCCGCTGACGCTTGATGTTTCAAATTTCTCTGCCGGAATTTATCTTCTTGAATTGAAGACTCCTTCTTCTGCATGGGTGGAGAAGTTTGTGAAGCGGTAAAGAAATTTGGTTGAAGAGCGATTTCGATGACCCCATCAACCATGATTTACACTCATGTGAGTAAAAGACAACTAAGTAAAATACAATCACCTCTGGATAAACTATCAAAACCACAAAATTTGAAAAGTGCCGAAAGGAATACCAAGTGCCGAAATGAGTATCAAGTTCCGAATACCAAGGTGTTTAAGTAGGTATTCGGTAGTTTAAAAATGAAAGTTCCGACAATTAATTGTTAGCAGACATTTTATGAAGAAACTACCTACATTCATAATTACAGTCGCAATAGTGACAAACAGCTTTGCTCAAGCTGCAATTTCAGCAGATTCCTTAGACAAAAAACTTTCCGCATATTTTGACGAATACACACCTGAACTTTTCCGCTACAGCGGATTGACTTTTTACGGTGAGGCAAGAATAAATTTTTCCCAAGACCAAATATCAAAGGAGATACAGCTTTTAAATGAGGTAAAAAAGTCCGACCTCCTGAACAAACCAACACCAAATGTTTTCGCATTATGTCACAACATAATTATTCATTCTCCAAGTGATGGAAAAGAGTTTTTAAAACTTTTAGATAAGCCGACAACTGATGAATACATTATCGGCTTATTATATTCAGAAATGATTTTTACAGGAGAGTTTGGAGAACAACTTGCCTTAGACAACCTGGAATCTACTGACCTAACCTGGAGTAAAACTTGGGCTAATTATTTGAGTGAACATGCCATTTATGAATCGTCACTCCCAAGAATTGAAAAAATGCTTCAGCGGACGAATGACAATGAAATCAAGCAAGACCTTATTGGAGCATTAATGTATATCAGCAATCCGAAATCGCTGGAGGTTGTAAAACCGATTATTGAAACAACAAAAAGTGACGAAGTTCAATCAAAAGCAATTTTTGCATTTGCTGAACTTGCAGGTTACGAGGGTATACAATACCTGGAAAGTATTAAAACAGTTGGTGCAAATTCCAAAGAAGAAAAGAAATCAAGTGAAGACTGGCTAAAAAAAGAAACCAGCTCCAAAAATAAGTTTGGAACAGAATTAACCAATGACATTAGTTTCATTGAAAGATTTGGAGACATTAAATCTCCCGCAATCATTTGGCTCGATAAAGAAGGACTGCTTGACGAAAAAAATGCCAACAAGCCGACAGCATTCACAAAGGAAAACAAAAACAAATTCATTGACTTGCTTATTGAATCAAAGGGGTTTGGACTTGAGGCCGCAAAAGCGCAGCTGTTTTTGAGCATTGAATATTCAGACATAGAAAAACTTTTGACCTTACGACAAATGTGTGTTTACTCTCCGAACAACTTTACTAAAGGACGGCTAAACACGATTGGTATCTATGTGCGATACTTACGAAAGACAGCGAAGTGAAACAATGGCTAACAAATATATTCCTCTGAAAATAAAAAAAGGGCCGGTAAAGAATGTTGAAAGAGTGCGCAAGTAATAAAGTGTGTAGCGGAGGATAGAGTGTGAGACTTCTATCCCCTTCTTTTTTTTTACTTCTTTAATCCCTGATGTGTCATGCTTGGGTGACATCGGAACTTCAAACTGACTGCAGGAAGCGAACAGACAAAAGCAAAATACAATGACAATAAAACAAATTCTTTTCATCGGACTGACTGTAATTTCAGCATTGAGTTTTCACACTTCATCGGGACAAAACCTGGACACAATTAAGATTGACAACAAACAATCTATTCTCAACGACAGAGCATTCTTCTTATTCCCAACTTATGCGATCAATGCTAAGAGAGGAGTTGATATTATGTCAGCGGACCCAAATGCGAATGAAGAAACAAGAATTGTTTTGGACATTGAAGAAATGCGATTGGTGTTTTTTGCTCAGGAACTTTATTCAATAGGCGACAACAATTTATTTGCTTCCGTTTCCAAAGACAACGAGAAAGGAAATCTGAAAACAAAAATTCTCACCGACAAAGATTCTGTTCAGTCAATTCTTTCCACACCGACAAAATTTGACTCAACTAAAAATGCAATTCTTGTAAATAGTTTGCTTGTGCGGACACAGGACAATTCCATTTTCAGAATTAACGCTTACATCAATCCAGGTGCTTACAAACTCAAAGACCAATTTCAAAAGCTGACTGAAAATGTTTTCAGCACATTGACAAAAGGAACAAGAACCAACAAACGAACTGCAAGACAAGAATCACTTTCAATTTTGGGTGGTAAGAAAAGCTTTACTTTCAACATTCCGGCTGACTACTGCATTACGACTGACCAGCAATATGATTTTCAGGTTTACAAATTTCACAAGTATCAAAATTTTTCTGACACAAACTGGATACAGTTAATAATTTACACCGGGTTTTACCCTTCGCCTGTTTACAAAGATTATTCACTTTCAGAAAGCGACGGAAAGAAAGTGGAAGGAAAATTTTTAGGTAAAAATATTAGCTGGCTTGTATTTGATATTAGTAAAGAAGGTTTCATAGACAAGGAACAGAAAATACCTTGCAACAACATTGAGAAAAATTTAATTGTCCATGTAGCAATGTTGAGCAACCAACAAAAATCAATTGACGATTTGACTAAAATTGTAGAACAAATCAAACTGACAGAATAAGTGAACATCGAATAAGTAAGAGAGAAGCAAAAAAATAAATTCGTGAGAGCAGTCATACTTCTACTCCTCTTCTTTTGGACACTGAATTCTTTCGGTCAAAAGCAACTTAACTCGACTCAGACAATCTCATTTAGTAAGGACTCCGTTGGAGCTGACACAGGAATAGTAGTAGTTAAGATTATTGTAAACCCCAACGGTGACGTTATAGAAGCCATACCCGGAGTAAAGGGAACAACTGTATTTACAGAATTCATTTTGCAGAAAGCTAAAGAGAGTGCTTTGAAAGCAAAGTTTTCAAAAGGAGGTAACAAAATCAGAGCGGACGAATGACATTCCATTTTACGTACTTGAATTTATAAGAACGTGACGGGATCTTTCCACTAAGGTTGTAATTTTTTTTTGCCAATCTACACAGGCAATTCTCCTCATTCGTATTTTCGGAAAATCAAAAATCTCCACCATGTATCAACTCACACTTCTCACAATCCTTTTTGCGATCGTCTTTTCTTCCCCGCAGAAACAGGAATCAAAAGATTGTTGCTCATCTGCACCATCAGCATTTGCATCGCTTGCCAATGATCAGCAATTTCTCAATGCACACGAATCACCACTCCCTTCAAATTATGTTGCGATGGGAAGAATAATCACCTTCCCGACTCCTGATGGAAAAACGGGAAGTGCATATTACGTTCCCGCAAAAATGCAGACAAGGAATTTCATTTTCGTTTTTCACGAATGGTGGGGATTGAATGACTGGATAAAGAAGCAGTCAGACCTTTACGCTGATTCCATTCCCAATGCCAATATTCTTGCAGTGGATTTATTCGATGGAAAAGTTGCCACCAACGCAGATGATGCAACCAAAGTAATGCAGGCAATGGATGAAGCAAGAGCAAAGGCAATCATAAAAGGCGCATTGACTTTTGCAGGAAAAGATGCAAGCATTGCTACCGTGGGATGGTGCTTCGGCGGCGGGTGGTCAATGCAGGGAGCATTACTCGGCGGAACTCAAACAATAGGATGTGTCATGTACTATGGCCTGCCGGAGAGCGACATGAATAAATTGAAATCTCTCAACAGCGATGTGCTTTTTTTCTGGGCAAAGAAAGATCAATGGATCAATGAGAAAGTGAAGAATGATTTCGTGAGTAATATGCAATCTGCCGGGAAAAAACTTTCGGTGCATGAATACGACGCTGATCACGCATTCGCAAATCCTTCCAATCCGGTCTATGATAAAGAAGCAGCCGGTGACGCGCAAAAGATTACGTTGAGTTATTTCAGAGGCGTGTTTGGTAGTTAATGGAAAACCTTGGTCGAATTATGGAATGATTATTTCTTACAGGAAGGAACTTTCCTCAGTTTTACGCCCTTATCAGCTCTTATGATTAAAATCTTCAGAGTCCTTCTGCTTTCATTTTTCATTCCTGCCATTTCTTCAGCGCAGGAATTGCAATCCCTTTCTTACAATGACCTCGATAAGGTCATCAATAACAATGACGGCAAAGCCAAGGTGATCAACTTTTGGGCGACGTGGTGCAAGCCCTGCAATGATGAGCTACCCGCTTTTGTTAAGGCAGCAGAATCATACCCCAATGTTGAGTTTATTTTTGTTTCTGTAGACTTTCAATCGCAAACTCAAAAAGTGAAAGACAAGATCAAAGAGCTTTCAATGAAAGGAATTCTGGTGCAAATGAATGAGCAGGGGGGTGAGTGGATTGGAAAACTGGATAAGAATTGGTCGGGTGCCATCCCTTTTACCATACTTATTCTTCCCACCGTAAGAAGAGTCTATCATTACGACTGGTTTGAAAATTATGATGCGTTAAAAACCTTTCTCGATAAAAATCTTTCTAACTAAAATCAAATTAAGCAACATGAAAACAGTTTTTAAATCTGCAATGGTGCTCCTTGCCGGAGTGATTATTTTTTCTTCATTCGCCTCCAGCGGTTATAGGGTCGGTGACAAAGCCGATGATTTCAAATTAAAAAACGTTGACGGCAAAATGGTTTCGCTCGCTGACTATAATGATGCGAAAGGATTCATCGTCATCTTCACGTGCAATCATTGCCCGTATGCCAAGGCGTATGAGCAACGCATTATGGATCTGGATAAGAAATACAAAGCCCTGGGATTCCCGGTGATTGCCATCAGTTCCAATGATGCAACAGTAATACAGGACGACTCTTACAATAACATGGTAATACGCGCGAAAGAAAAAGGATACACCTTTCCATACTTGTTCGATGAGACACAACAGGTGGCACGCAAATTCGGTGCAATGAAAACACCACATGTCTTTGTCCTCAGCAAGATGCCTAAAGGAAATGAAGTCAAATACATTGGTGCTATTGATGACAACACCGAAGATGCCTCGCTGGCGCAGCATCATTATGTTGAAGATGCCGTGAATGCATTGCTGCAAGGCAAGGACGTTCCTGTGACTGAAACGAAGGCGATTGGCTGTACCATTAAGTGGAAGAGTTGAGGAAGACGATTCACGATTCACGTAATACGATTCACGAAGCCCGCACTCCTTGCGGGCTTCTTTCTTTCGACCTAATCTTATAGAGTCATTTTCATTTACTAATCTTGCTGCCTGGAGAAATTATTTCGATGATAAACTCCAAATTGTAACCGGCTAAACAATTTCCTGCAGGTTTGTTATTTACTCACTCACCTATTCACCATTCACCCATTCACCATTCACCATGAAAACCGCTCTCATCTTTGGAGTCACGGGATTAATCGGAAATGAAATGCTGAGGAGAATTGTAAATGATGCACACTACAGGGATTTAAAAATTTTTGTGCGCCGAAACATTCGCCTGAAAAATCTGCATGTTGACGTGTTTCAAATTGATTTTGAAAAGCTGGATGAGCACGCGGATCTGATGACAGGTGATGACTGCTTTTGTTGCATCGGAACCACCATGAGGAAGGCGCAATCAAGAGAAAATTTCAGGAAGGTTGATTTTGACCTTGTGGTGAAGATTGCACAACTCGCTTCGCAAAATGGAGTCAAGCGATTCATTGTTGTCTCCTCTACCGGCGCCGATGCTTCTTCCTCCAATTTTTATTTGCGCACTAAGGGAGAAATGGAAGAAGCGATTCAAAAATTCTCATTTGAACAGATCGCCATTGTTCGGCCTTCAATTTTAGTTGGTAAAAGAAGAGAGTTTCGAATGGGCGAGCGAATCGGAATTTTGTTTGCAAGAATTCTCAGCCCGCTGATGCTCGGTCCGCTGAAGAAATACAAACCGATTCATGTGAAAACGGTAGTGAAAGCGATGCTGCGAATAGCCAATTCAAAAAAAACAAAAAACATTTATGAGTCGGATGAATTGAAGAAATTGGGGAGAGTTTGAAATACGATTCACGATTCACGTAACACGATTCACCATCGCCAATCCAAGCGAATGTAGCGGAGGCAATCCGGAAAAAGTATTGTATGAGGAAGCTCAACAAAAGAATGACTCTATAAGGGAGCCTGAAATCCGAACCATTTTTAGTTACTCAACTTAAAAACCATCTTGATCAGTTGCTCCTTATAGTTGGCGCCGATCGGGATTTCTTTTCCATTTATCTCTACCATATTCCCTACAATGGAATTCACCATACCGAGTGAAACAATGTAGGATTTGTGCACGCGGATGAATTTATTTTTGGGAAGCAAGTCTTCAATGCTCTTCATCGTCTTATGCACTACTAATAATTTTTCTTTCACAAAAACTTTCAGATAGTCTTTCATTCCTTCTATGTACACAATGTCAGCGAAATTCACTTTCACCAATTTATTATCCACCTTCAGAAACAGATATTCTGCGCTTGCGGATTCTTCCTGCGCACCTTTTCGGAGATCTATCGCTTTATTAACTGATTTGAGAAACCGCTCGAATGAAATCGGCTTCAGCAGGTAATCCACCACGTCGAGATCATAACCCTGAACTGCGTACTTCGGATAAGCAGTGGTAAGAATCACGCTGGGCGGGTTCTTCAGTGATTTCAAAAATGACAAGCCGTCCATGGCGGGCATTTGAATGTCGAGGAAAATCAGATCCACTTTATCCTTGTGCAGCACTTGCATGGCCTGCATGGCATTGCTGCATTTCTTCACGAGGTGCAACTCTTCCACGCGCTGCACATAATTTTCCAGAACTTCCTGGGCCAGTGGCTCATCATCTACAATTAAGCATTTCATAGGAAAGGTTGTTTGGTTATTTGATATGAGGTTATTGGGTTATTGGGAAATAGTTGTTTATTAATAAATGAATCGTTTGTTTGAATCGTATTACGTGTATCGTGCATCGTGTTACGTGTATCGTGTATCGTGAATCGTGTTACGTGTATCGTGTATCGTGTTCCATGTATCGTATCAAGAAAGATTTAGTTCAAGGTTTACTTTCCATGTTTTTTCATTGGGAGAAATTTGCAACCGGTGATTTTGAGGATACAACAGCTCAAGGCGTTTGCGCACGTTGTCAATGCCAATACCGTGCTTCAATCCTGTTGGCTTTCCGTTTTGTACACTGTTCAATGTCTGCAATGAAAGTTTCTTGTCTTTCACTTCCATCAGTATCTCAATAAATCCTTTCTCCAATTGGTTGTTGATGCCGTGCTTGAAACTATTCTCTACAATTGGAATCAGCAGCAGCGGCTCGATTTTATTCTGACCGGGATTTCCGTTCAATGTAAATTGAATTCTCACTTCATCACCATGACGAAGACGCTCAAGGTCCATGTAGTTTTTTATAAACTGTATTTCTTTTTCAATCGGAACGGCGCCGGCATTGCATTCATACAACACATAGCGCATCATGTCACTGAGCTTTAAGATCATCTCCGGCGCTTTGTCCGATTTGCGCAGTGAGAGCGAGTAAATATTGTTGAGCGTGTTGAACAAAAAATGCGGATTAATCTGCGACTTGAGCGCACTCAGTTCCAAAATCAAATTGTCTTTCTGTAATTGAAGCAGCTTGTTTTGTGAGCTTAACGCCTGCCCAGCATACTTAAGCGAATAGGTGATCACGAGTGTGAAGAACCCTTCGAGAATGTCATAGGGCGGATTCAGCTGACTGATGTAATCCATCAAGCCCGCCGAAGAAACATTGGCAGGAATCATCGTGAGCAGCGTATAGTTCACATAAGAGTATGCAAACACCAGGGCAACCGTACTAACACCGTACAGGGCATAATGCTTGCGGTTCAGCAACTTCGGCACCAGCACATAAAGATGAAAATACATCATGGGTATTTGCGTGGCAGCATATACCATCATGAACAAACATTCACCGATGCCGATACCATAAAGAGAAATGATATCATAAAATGTCCGCGACAACCATAAGATCCAAAAGCCAACATGCATGAGTACGCGCTTCACGGGCGGATGCATCAATTTCTCTCTGACCTGATGAATAAAAATGGATGATGAATTCATTGGCGTTCTCCGAAGAGTCCTATGGACGAAAATACTCCAGCTAAGGCAGAGCGTTGAAAATTATAGACGAATGATGTCACTTGCTCGACAAAGTTTTTTATCCCGGCAGTAGTGCTGGAGGAATTCCTTGCCGTGTTGAAAGCCAATGCTTGGTCAACATCAAAGCAAAATCACTTCGTCTAATCAAATTTCTCTTACGTCTAAAAGATTTCAGCGCACGATTTCTTCGCTGTTGATTTGAGTAATCAATTCAGGTTCAACCCGCAGTACTGCGGAACAAAAAAATTTTCATCTGATAAAAATCTTATGGTTGGTTTGGTAAACTACTCGGCCTGTCTCGATTCCTCAATGAGCCGGCCGGGTAGTTTAAGTTCTTTCAAAAGGTGCTGCGATTGATCAGTAAGTTCTTCTGAAAAAAAATTACCGGAAATGAAGCTCGCCAGCATTTTGTCTTTTCTGATTCTCTTTATTTCAGATGCTTTCTGTACTGACAAACCCACGCTGCAGGCGATACGTGCCGCCGGTTCTCCAAAAATTGATGGTAACCTGAGTGATGCCTGCTGGCAAAATATTCCATTCGTACCTACTACCATCACCTATGCTCCCGAATTCGGAAAACCACCGAGTGAAAGAAGTGAGATCAAGGTAGTGTACGACAACTCGGCGATTTACATCGGTGCTTATATGTACGATGATCATCCGGATCAAATCAAGCATCAGCTCTCGCAGCGTGATGATCCCGGTCCGCTCGCAGATAATTTCATTGTAGGATTCGATACTTACGATGATGGAATCAATGGCTATCGCTTCCAGGTTACAGCAGCAGGTGTGCAGTATGATGAAAAGGGGTCGGCGCAAAATCAGCACGATGCAAGCTGGGATGCTGTGTGGGAAAGTGCCGCATCCATCAAGAGTGATGGATGGGTGTGCGAGATAAAAATTCCTTACTCTGCTATTCGATTTCCATCCTCATCACCGCAAGACTGGGGTTTGCAGTTTGGAAGAAACATCACACGACTCGGTGAACTGGATTTGTGGAGCCCTGTTGATCCGAAAGTTTCCGGCATCATTAATCAATGGGGAAAGTTATTGGGGCTTGAAAACATTAAGCCACCCTTACGCTTGTCGCTGTCGCCCTACTTCACTGCAGGATTCCAGGTCTCACCGACGAGCTCCGACCCCGTTGCATATTCAACAGACAAAATTCTCAGCGGCGGTGCGGATATTAAATACGGAATCAATGAAAGTTTCACGCTCGATGCAACATTGATCCCTGACTTCGGACAAGTACAATCAGATAATCTTGTGCTGAATATTTCCCCGTTCGAAACAAAGTTTGATGAGAAGCGCCCATTCTTCACAGAAGGCACAGAACTTTTCCAGCAAGACAACACCAGCAACGGAAGTAATTCACCGCAGCTTTTTTACTCCCGGAGAATTGGCGGATTGCCAATTCATTACTATGATGTTTATAGTGAGGTTGGCAATGATGAAACACTGAAGAAAAATCCTTCATCTTCCAACCTGTACAATGCGATTAAATTTTCAGGGCGTTCAAACAGCGGCCTCGGCATTGGAATTTTAAATGCAGTTTCGCGACCGACATTTGCGACAATAAAAAATGATGAGACAGGCACTGAAAGGAAATTTGAAACGAATCCGCTCACGAATTACAATGTGATTGTTTTCGATCAAACACTGAAAAATAATTCCAAGATAAGTTTTGAAAACACGAATGTGCTGCGCAGCGGAACAGATCCGGATGCAAATGTTTCTTCCCTTCATTATGATTTTCGAAACAAAGAAAATTCACTGCAGCTTGTTGGCTTTGGAAATTACAGCATGCACTATTCGCAGGATAACAATCCCAATCCTTTGAATGGTGGCTACTATCAAATCAACGTCAATGAAATAAAAGGGAAGTGGACTGAATGGTTCTGGCATGAAGTGATCACACCGCACTACGATCAAAATGATTTCGGTATTCTGTATTTCAACAACCAAATGACCAATGGGATCGGTGGGAATTACAGCAACCAGGAGCCAAAGAAAGGACCCTTCTTTAATTTCAATGCCTATACAAATCTTAATTACAAAACCCGTTTGCAGCCGCTACAGTATGAGGAATGGGAAGTAAGCAGTGGCTTTAATGGTAACCTGAAAAATTATTGGAACGTTGGATGGAACTTCTATTCGAAACCATTTTATTACTGGGATTATTACGAGCCTCGTGTTGATACGCTGCGTTATCATCACTATCCGATCTACGTAAACAGTATCTGGTTCGGAACTGATTATCGCAAGAAGGCATACTTGTTTGTTAATCTCACTTACGGAGATGCGCCGGGTCCGCATAATCCGTACTATGAAATTGATTTGAGCCCTTACTTTATTTTGAGTGACAAATTAAATATCAGCTATGGCATTAGCCTGAGCAAGGATTTTGGGACGTGGGGCTTCGTAACGTTTGACGATTTCGGAAACGACATTTTTGGTCAGCGGAATACTTCAACGATTTCAAATGTGATCACCACCAAATTTATTTTCAATCCGAAGATGAACATCTCATTTCGCGCGCGGTATTATTGGAGCAAGGTGAATTATACCAGGTATCAACAGTTGCAGCAAAATGGAGACCTTGGTCACACTGATTACACCGGTAACAACGACATTAACTTCAACGTCTTCAACATTGATGCTGTCTATGCCTGGGAATTTGCACCGGGAAGTTTTCTGAATCTCATCTGGAAGAATAATATTTTGCAGTATGATGATCTTGGCGTTGATAATTATTTCATTAACTGCACCAAGACTTTTACCTCGCCTCAAACGAATGGCGTTTCTTTGAAGGTGATTTACTACCTGGATTATTTGTCGTTGAAGAAAAGATCTTCATAGAAATTTGTCCCGCAGATTACGCTGATCGGGCAGATTTTTTTCATTACAAGGATATATCTATCGGCCTTGTTTCGATTTCAATACACGTTTCACTATTCACCATTCAGTATTCACTACCCTGACTTTTCCCGAACTTAATTTACTTTACCGCCGCAATATTGCTGAATGGAAATTTTACACGTAAGCGCCGAGTGCTATCCAATGGCTAAAGTGGGTGGGCTTGGAGATGTAGTGGGCGCATTACCGAAGTATCAAAATCAGCTGGGAGCTATTTCCAAAGTAGTGATGCCGGCTTACCGAACAAAATTCTTCAGCGAAAATGAATGGGAAATAAAGCATGAAGGTGATGTGAGTCTTCGCAATATTCCTATTCATTTTAAAATACTAAAAGAGAAAACCAACAAGCTCGGATTTGATCTTTACCTCGTGGATGTCTACAACATGCTCGACACACCAAATCCGTATGGCTACGGTAATGATGCAGAACGATTCATTGTGTTTCAGCAGGCTGTGCTTTCATGGGTGAGTGCGTGGAATCATCGTCCTGATGTAATTCATTGCCATGATCATCACAGCGGATTGATTCCTTTCATGATGAACTGTTGTCCTGCATTTCAATCGCTGAAAAATATTCCAACCGTTTTCACCATCCACAGTGCTCAATACCAGGGCTGGCTTGGATGGGATCATGCTGATCTCCTCCCCTCCTACGATGTTTACAAATGGTACTTGCTTGAGTGGAAAGGTGTGATCAACCCGATGGCTTCAGCAATAAAATGCTGCTGGCGATTCACGACCGTTTCTCCCGGTTATCTCAAGGAATTATTTTACGATGCCAATGGACTCGAAGAACTTATCAGCTACGAACGGAAAAAAGCAACGGGCATTCTCAACGGTATCGATTCGCAGGTATGGAATCCGGAAGCAGATGCGATGATTGAAACAACGTACTCACGTGAAAGTGTGAATAAAGGAAAAAGAAAAAACAAGGCCGCGCTTTGCGAAACGTTTCATCTCGATCCTGATCAGCCACTTATTTCTTATGTCGGAAGATTGGTTCCGGAAAAAGGAGCTGATCTGTTGGCAGAAAGCATTCGTAAATCATTGGCTAACCATCCGGGGAGAGTGAATTTTTTAGTTCTCGGAAGTGGTGCTGATTTCATTGAGAATTCTTTGAAAGAAATCATTCATCAGTGGAGCGGCAGCTTCAACTGTTACATCGGCTACCACGAAAAACTTTCGCACCTGATCTATGCAGGGAGTGATCTCATCATCATGCCTTCGCGCGTAGAGCCTTGTGGCCTGAATCAGTTGTATGCACTTCGTTACGGAACCATTCCCATCGTAAGAAGCACAGGAGGATTGAGAGATACTGTAAAAGATTTTTCGAAGAAAAAAGGATTCGGGATTCGATTTGATCACGCAACAGTAAATGATATTTGCGCTGCTGTGGACCGGGCCCTTGAATTATTTAACGACACTGAAAAGTTAAATGATCTCCGGAAAAAAATAATGGAGTTCGATCATTCGTGGGATACATCCGCAAAAGAATATTTAGATTTATATGAGAGTTTGAGGTAAGAATACTATGGCAAATTATTCCAGCTCCATCATTGCAGTGATCATGGGCGGGGGCGTCGGCTCGCGCTTGTATCCGCTTACTGCGGTGCGCTCAAAGCCAGCAGTACCCATTGCAGGAAAATATCGCCTGGTAGATATTCCCATTTCAAACTGCATCAATTCAAATGTGCAACGGATGTTTGTGCTCACTCAGTTCAATTCAGCATCACTCAATAAACATATCAAAAACACCTATCACTTCAGCCCCATCAGTACCGCATTCGTGGATATTCTGGCTGCCGAACAAACTCCTGATAACCGGACATGGTTCCAGGGAACTGCTGATGCGGTAAGGAGATCGTTGCATCACATCGGAAATTATGATTTCGATTACATGCTCATTCTTTCCGGTGATCAATTGTATCAAATGGATTTTGCTGCGATGCTGGATGCACATAAAGAAAAAGAGGCTGATATTTCTATTGCAACCATTCCCGTAGCAAGCAGGGAGGCGCCTGAGTTTGGCATCATGAAAAAAGATGCGGAAAATTATATCACCAGTTTTGTTGAAAAACCGAAGAAAGATATTCTGCATGAGTGGGAGAGTGATACAGGTGACGAGATGCAAAGGCAGGGAAGAAAATATCTTGCGTCAATGGGTATTTATGTTTTTACCCGTAAAGTGCTGGAGCATCTTTTGAAAGA